>JAPFBS010000131.1:0-209 GCA_035798175.1 Rhodobacteraceae bacterium KMM 6894 | reverse complement strand
AGGCTGCCATAGCTGCCGGCGGGGGTGGGGACGGACCAGGTGTGGGTGTCGGTGGTGTCGACATCCGCAACGGCCAGCTGGCCGGTGGTGGTCAGGGTGGTGTCCTCGGTGACGGCGCCGGTGGCGGTGCCACTGATCTCGGGCGTGTCATTGGTGCCGGTGACGGTGATGGTGACCACCTGATCGACGGTGGCGCCGGCGCTGTCGGT
>JAPFBS010000130.1:0-211 GCA_035798175.1 Rhodobacteraceae bacterium KMM 6894 | reverse complement strand
TGCGGATGTCGACACCACCGACACCCACACCTGGTCCGTCCCCACCCCCGCCGGCAGCTATGGCAGCCTGGCCATCGGGACCGACGGGCTGTGGACCTACACGCTGGACAACACGGCCACCGCTGTGCAGGCCCTGGCGCAGGGGCAAACAGCCACCGACACGTTCTCGGTTCTGGTTGACGACGGCAATGGCGGCACCGACACGCAGGTC
>JAPFBS010000129.1:0-225 GCA_035798175.1 Rhodobacteraceae bacterium KMM 6894 | reverse complement strand
GCACGGCGGCGTTGGTGTTGTCCAACGCATAGCTCCAGACGCCGGATTGGTCGGTGCTGAGGCTGCCGTAGGCGCCGTGGCTGCCCTCGACGGTCCATGTATGTGTGTCGGTGGTGTCGACATCCGCGACGGCCAGCTGACCGGTGGTGGTCAGGGTCGTGTCCTCGGTGACCGTACCGATGGCGACGCCCGAGAGGGTGGGCAGATCATTGCTGCCGGTGATGG
>JAPFBS010000128.1:0-230 GCA_035798175.1 Rhodobacteraceae bacterium KMM 6894 | reverse complement strand
GGCGCCACCGTCGATCAGGTGGTCACCATCACCGTCACCGGCACCAATGACACGCCCGCGATCAGCGGCACCGCCACCGGCGCCGTCACCGAGGACACAACCCTGACCACCACCGGCCAACTGGCCGTCGCGGATGTCGACACCACAGACACGCACACCTGGTCCGTCCCCACCCCCGCCGGCAGCTATGGCAGCCTGGCCATCGATACCGACGGGCTGTGGACCTACAC
>JAPFBS010000127.1:0-232 GCA_035798175.1 Rhodobacteraceae bacterium KMM 6894 | reverse complement strand
TCGGGCGTCGCCATCGGTACGGTCACCGAGGACACGACCCTGACCGTCACCGACACGCTGAGCGTCGCCGATCTGGACGCCACCGACACCCATACATGGACCGTCGAGGGCAGCCATGGCGCCTATGGCAGCCTCAGCACCGACCAATCCGGTACCTGGAGCTATGCGTTGGACAACACCAACGCCGCCGTGCAGGCCCTGGCCAAAGACGAGACCCTGACCGACACGATCA
>JAPFBS010000126.1:0-248 GCA_035798175.1 Rhodobacteraceae bacterium KMM 6894 | reverse complement strand
TCGCTGTTTGACAAGATCCAGACAATCGCCAAGCGGATCTATCGCGCGGATGAGGTTCTGGCCGACAGCAAGATCCGGGATCAGCTGAAGCTGTGGGAAGAGCAGGGGTACGGTAACCTGCCGGTTTGTATGGCGAAAACGCAGTACAGCTTCTCGACGGACCCGTCGCGGCGCGGCGCGCCCGTGGGGCATTCGGTGCCCGTGCGCGAGGTTCGTTTGAGCGCCGGTGCGGGGTTTGTCGTGGTGGT
>JAPFBS010000125.1:0-283 GCA_035798175.1 Rhodobacteraceae bacterium KMM 6894 | reverse complement strand
AGTGGCTACGATGAGCCAAGAACACTCTCTTATCAAATAACGCTATTTGGACCCATAGGCGCTGACGTCAGACAGTCATAAAACGTTATGAGCGCGTTGAGTCGATTGATTCAACTGAAATGCCCAAGTCTATCATTCTTCGTGGAAAACGAGTTCCCAAAGACATCATGATCTGCGCCTTTTTATTCGTCTCGGAAGACGTGGTCTGTAGATTTTCACGCAGAAGTGAGCCGGATACACGGATAATTTCCACTGAGATTTGAGCCATGTAACCCTTTCCTCA
>JAPFBS010000124.1:0-297 GCA_035798175.1 Rhodobacteraceae bacterium KMM 6894 | reverse complement strand
GCGATTGACCCACAGTCGGATCGCTTCTCGGCTGACAATCACTCCCCGCGCTGCCAACAGGTCTTCAACATCAGCCGTGCTCAGAGCCAACCGATGGTACGCCCAAACAGCGTAAGCAATAATCTCACGAGGATAACGAAAGCCCTTCAGGCGTGGCAAATCAAATGGAATATTCATGGGGCCAACATACATTTACCAAACCCAGCCAACAACTTGGCAATGTCCGTCGGCAGGGTTTTTGGGTCCAAAGGCAGCGTAAACTAAGAGAGTCTTCGGCTCATCTGGTTGGTTTGATTA
>JAPFBS010000123.1:0-304 GCA_035798175.1 Rhodobacteraceae bacterium KMM 6894 | reverse complement strand
TACTTATGCCGCATGATTTTTTTGCCAACGCCGGGACTCTGTTGCGTAAATCGAGTGGCGGCCATGCCTCCTCTCTGGCTGAGGACGAGAACCGCCCGTTGCGGACCTTGGCCACCACTTCTAAATGCTGCAATGCGGTCCGCCATTGCCGCCATTCGTGCATCACGCAGCATCTCTGCCCCTCGAATGACAGCAGAGCCGGACGACGCCGATGGTCGCGTCCTTATCTGTCTGACGTCAGCGCCTATGGGTCCAATTAGCGTTATTTGATAAGAGAGTGTTCTTGGCTCATCGTAGCCACTGA
>JAPFBS010000122.1:0-310 GCA_035798175.1 Rhodobacteraceae bacterium KMM 6894 | reverse complement strand
CTGTTGCGATAGAAATCGCAACGAATATCGTTAACATAAAGGGACAGGGTGCGTCCCAATTAAGGGACGCCACGGTAATACAATTCACGGGGCGCGGTTGCGCAAGTCTACGGGCAATTAGTACCACTCGGCTACGACATTGCTGCCCTTACACCTATGGCCTATCAACGTGGTCATCTCCCACGGCCCTTTAAAGAAATCCCATCTTGTGGCGGGTTTCGCGCTTATATGCTTTCAGCGCTTATCCCATCCCGACTTAGCTACCCAGCAATGCTCCTGGCGGAACAACTGGTGCACCAGAGGTCGGTCC
>JAPFBS010000121.1:0-310 GCA_035798175.1 Rhodobacteraceae bacterium KMM 6894 | reverse complement strand
TATTGGATGGATAAGGAAAATATCGATTAATAAACATAGACAGGGAGCAGGCTTATAAAAAATAAGCTGCTCCTTTTTTTGTGTCTACAAATATCTTTACTTACTGATACAATTAACCAGGTGGTTACTTCGAATAAAAGAAAAAATAAGGATTTTCAATAGCGCCCTCATCGATATCAAGAAATCGCATAGCGCACTATCAGCAGAAGTACCCCCAAATAGAATACCAACACCCCAACTAGCCCCAAAAATTTTCCAAAATAACCTTTTAGTCTTTGTTTTTTAGAAATTTTCAACTCATTTTTTGAAA
>JAPFBS010000120.1:0-312 GCA_035798175.1 Rhodobacteraceae bacterium KMM 6894 | reverse complement strand
AGTGTTGGCAGGAGAAAAGACCTATTCAAAAGGTAGGTTTGTATATTCCAGGCGGAACGGCTCCCTTGTTTTCAACTATTTTAATGCTGGCAGTACCCGCTACTATTGCTGGTTGTAAGGAAGTGGTCCTATGCACCCCTCCAAATAAGGAAGGGAAAATTAACCCTGCAATATTATATACGGCTAGTTTATGTGGCGTAACGCAAATTTTTAAGGTAGGTGGCATCCAAGCAATTGCGGGGATGACATTTGGTACTGAATCCATTCCCAAGGTCTATAAGATTTTTGGTCCTGGAAATCAGTATGTGACCG
>JAPFBS010000119.1:0-312 GCA_035798175.1 Rhodobacteraceae bacterium KMM 6894 | reverse complement strand
AATATTATTTGGCAAAATATCACTTTGGCTTTGGGGATAAAGATCTTGGTATTGATTTTAGGTGCCATGGGCATGGCAACGATGTGGCAGGCCGTAATTGCCGATGTAGGTGTGGCCTTGTTGGCTATATTGAATGCAGTGCGGATTCAACGAATAAAATTCTAATATAACGACCCATTACTTTGTTTACAATATGTTAATATGGAATGTTGCTTTTGGACATTTATTTAATTGTAATATTGCAATGAACAAATAGAAATAAATGGGACTTACCAAGTCGGAAATATTTACCGAGCAACAAAATAAGATTGC
>JAPFBS010000118.1:0-314 GCA_035798175.1 Rhodobacteraceae bacterium KMM 6894 | reverse complement strand
ATGAAAATGGCTGTGAGGCTATCCAACAGATATATATAGAATTTATAGATATAGAGATCCCGAACTTCTTTACCCCAGATGGAGACGGACAAAACGACTTCTGGAAACCTAGGAATGAAGAATCATGGCCTAACATACTAACCATAATATTTGACCGTTATGGTAGAGAGGTGTACAGAATGAGATTAAATGATAAGGGATGGGATGGTTTCTACAGAGAAGCCGAGCTACCGACCGGCGATTATTGGTACATACTCAAATTGAGGGGAGAAGAAGATAGCAGAGAATTTGTTGGACACTTTACCCTATATAGA
>JAPFBS010000117.1:0-316 GCA_035798175.1 Rhodobacteraceae bacterium KMM 6894 | reverse complement strand
CTGCAAAAGATAATTCCAGCGGATTGCTCTAGAAATATGGCTAAATATACCTATGATCACGGAAATCCCTACCCAAAAGAGATCGGCCTCTTTGATATAGAATAAGATCTGTTCCCTGTCTTTGGGAGATGTGCTATTATAGGAATACCATACTAAAAAAACTCCCAAGGCTATTGGGAGTAGTGTCTTCAATTTATTCTTTAGGGAGGTTTTCAAAATTAGGTCAACAAATTAGTTTCCTCATTGGGGAATACCAGGGCAGGATTAAATTTTTTAGCATCCTCAATATCCAATCTTCCATAGGCAATAAGGATAA
>JAPFBS010000116.1:0-319 GCA_035798175.1 Rhodobacteraceae bacterium KMM 6894 | reverse complement strand
ATCACAATATTCATCTGGTGGGACCGGCAAGACAAGTTTTTAAAGGCGAGATCATATGTTGAGCTTAAAGGGTGAAAATTGCTATTTAAGGGCTTTGGAGTCAGAAGATCTTGATTTCCTGTATGAGCTTGAAAATAATACTGAGTTATGGGAAATTAGTGGAACCACGGTTCCCTATTCCAGACACCTTTTACAGCTTTATTTGGATAATGCCCATAAGGATATTTATGAGGCAAAACAATTGCGTTTATGTATCTGCAATACTTCTGATAAAGCTGTGGGATTGATAGATTTATTTGATTTTGATCCCCATAATCAC
>JAPFBS010000115.1:0-320 GCA_035798175.1 Rhodobacteraceae bacterium KMM 6894 | reverse complement strand
ATATAATCACAAACATCCAATGACTTATTCTCATAGTAGAAGTTGGTTTCTTTGCTATAGGTCACGGAAGCACCGCTATCAATAGTTTTTGAAAAACTTTCTCCCAATACGTTACCTTGTGGATCCAACACCTCTATGAAGAATTCCCTATCTCCTGCCTGAGCAATTACGTTGTTCGCTATAGTGAAACAAATTTTAAATTTATCTGTTCCTCTAGCTCTTTGTGTAGAAACTAATTTACCGCTATTTCTCTCTTTTACCGCGTCAACAGAAAACTGTGAAAGGTTAAGTGCAGATCCTTTTTCAACGGCAGATGCCAA
>JAPFBS010000114.1:0-320 GCA_035798175.1 Rhodobacteraceae bacterium KMM 6894 | reverse complement strand
GAAAATTTCTTATAAGCGATATAGAGAAAAATTAATCCCGAAGCCATGAACATTCGGTACCAAACCAATGGCAAGGCATCTACGGTTATCAGTTTCCCGAGCACAGCGGTAAACCCCCAAATAAATACAATAAAATGAAGGTGAAAGTAGTTTTTGAGCTTATCGTTTAGCATTCTGCAATAGATAAAATGCAATAATTCCGAAGGCTACATTAGGCAAAACAACGGCTAACATTGGAGAAAATCCTGATTGTTCGGCCAAGGTTCCAAAAACCTTGTCGAAAAAGATATAGATAAAGGCCACCCCAATCCCAAAGGCAA
>JAPFBS010000113.1:0-321 GCA_035798175.1 Rhodobacteraceae bacterium KMM 6894 | reverse complement strand
AATCCGATTGGCAAAAGATTTGCATGATGGATTGGGCGGGATGCTCTCAGGAATTAAGTATTCTTTTCAAACTATAAAACAGAACCTCATTATGACCCCCGATAACCAAATGTCATTTGAGCGAAGTATGGATATGTTAGATAGTTCCATAAAAGAAATGCGTCGGGTAGCGCATAACATGATGCCTGAATCATTAGTGAAATTTGGATTAGATACTGCTGCAAAGGACTTCTGTAATGAAATTAATACAAGTGGTGCATTAAAAATAAACTATCAGTCAATGGGGATGTCGGCAATAGTTATAGATCAAACTACCGCCAT
>JAPFBS010000112.1:0-322 GCA_035798175.1 Rhodobacteraceae bacterium KMM 6894 | reverse complement strand
AACTTGTCGTTAACATCAATATCTATAACTGTAGTTCCCTCAAAACCATCATCGAGACCGTCATTGTCCTTATCGGAGCCGAGTAAAAAGACGTCAGCAATACCATCAAAGTCATAATCATGACCTTCCACTATGTCCGGTACATTATCATTATCACTATCTTCATCCAGATAATCCGGCAAACTGTCACCATCAGTATCCACAGGGAATAGGCCGAACAATCCGTTTTGTTCATAATTATCATCCAAGCCATTGCCGTTATTATCCAAACCACTAGGTGGAATATAACCTGCTGTAGATTGTGCCTCTACGTTGTCAGGAA
>JAPFBS010000111.1:0-323 GCA_035798175.1 Rhodobacteraceae bacterium KMM 6894 | reverse complement strand
AATACGACCATATTAAAAAGGTCATCGACTCTGGCCTGGAGCTGGTGCTCACCAATAAGGTGCCAGAGGAATTGAATGCCCATAGAGTAAGTATCGACTTTTATAAGGAAGCCTATAATTCCATTAAGAACATTAAGTTAGCCATTTCCGATAAAGTTTTGGTAGTGGATTCCTTTTCTGATGCCATTTACCTCGATAAGCGGAAAAAGGGAATTTTAGATGCCCTGAATACTGTGCATCAGCTTAAAGACGTGCAATTGCTGAAATCCAATGGGGAAGAAACTTTTGCAAAAGATGTCGTTAAGAATATTAAAAACAACTCG
>JAPFBS010000110.1:0-324 GCA_035798175.1 Rhodobacteraceae bacterium KMM 6894 | reverse complement strand
AGGCACTGGATATATTGATGAAGGGTAACAGGACTTATGTGAACAAGGAACTGGAACAGATTCTTCTGGACGAATTTGATAAGTTCGATACGGATGAATTGAAATACTCGGTAAGTGATCTAGTAGAAAAGTTATCTAATCATAATATTCGGGTGTCCTCATCCAGAATAAGTGAAATTATGAAGAAGGTCTATAAAATGGAAACAGTAAATAGCACTTATAAGAAGTATCATTTATCTGTATCCCCTATGCAAAATAAGCCCATTGTAGAGGAGATGACTTATAAAGGGAGGCATTACTCCTTTAAAAGGGGGCAATTCGCAT
>JAPFBS010000109.1:0-324 GCA_035798175.1 Rhodobacteraceae bacterium KMM 6894 | reverse complement strand
TATATTATTGATAACATAAGTGGCTAGCGCCATCTTATCAGCTTCATTCCATTGGTTATCCATTCTGGACAATACTTGTTGTTTCTCAGATTTATCGCGTTCCATGACCCGTTTAAGTCTTGTATCCCCAGGGGCAGTTACCAAAACAACGGCGTCGTATCTATCCTGCATACCCTTCTCAAAAATAATGGCAGCTTCTTGTATAATGTAGGGATAATCCTGTTTTTTGACCCATGACTCGAAGTGTTTCTTAACGGCAGGATGTACTATGGCGTTTAATTCATTCAACACCTCTTTATTGGAAAATACTTTTTTAGCGATAAA
>JAPFBS010000108.1:0-325 GCA_035798175.1 Rhodobacteraceae bacterium KMM 6894 | reverse complement strand
GATAAAACTGGTTCAGCAAGATGGAAAGATGGTATCCAAAGAATCTGTGGTTTCTGATGTGTTGGATATTGAAATATTGGGAAATTCTAGAATGGAACTCAATGCAAGCGCAGCATTGGTGCGTTTACAAATGAACGAGAAAAGTTCAGGAGATTTCAACTTTGCGGCAGATTCCCTAAACGTAAACATGAAGGATAGGGCGGATGCTAGAATTTATACAGTGGGAGAATCAAGTTATATAGAATTGTCCTCAAATGCCTCCGCCAGTATGGCAGGCTCTGTGGATATAGTACAATTAAAATCCTTGGATAATACTGACTTCAAG
>JAPFBS010000107.1:0-325 GCA_035798175.1 Rhodobacteraceae bacterium KMM 6894 | reverse complement strand
CTCGTTCTCGTATTCAAAAAATTGCGGATTCAGATCCACTAACAGGTCTCGTTAATCGCCAAGCTGCTAGTCGTCTTTTTACGAAGTTACAAGGTTCGATTGACTACAATAAGCAACAGATTGTAATGTATTTTGTTGATCTTGATAATTTCAAATCAATCAATGATTTGTTTGATCATAGCACCGGAGATCTACTGTTAATTACATTGAGCCAACGTCTAAAGGCGCTTTCTACTGAGTCTTCAATCGTATGCCGATTGGGTGGTGATGAATATGTAATTGCCTTAGTTAAAGATTTGGATTTTGATAAAAATACTTTCGCTCA
>JAPFBS010000106.1:0-328 GCA_035798175.1 Rhodobacteraceae bacterium KMM 6894 | reverse complement strand
AACTCGGTCCAGGAAGAAATCGGTTTGCGTGGGGCGGAAATGATCACCCATACCATTAAGCCAAATATTGCCATTGTTACCGATGTCTGTCATGACACCACAACACCAATGATAGAAAAGAAAAAACAAGGACATACGGCAATTGGTGCCGGACCTGTTATTACTTATGCGCCTGCAGTACAGAACAAGTTGCGCGAACGTATCATGGAAACTGCCGAAGCCCAAAAAATACCATTCCAGCGTATGGCTTCATCCAGGTATACAGGAACAGATACGGATGCTTTTGCCTACAGCAATGGCGGTGTGGCCTCTGCCCTAATTTCACTGC
>JAPFBS010000105.1:0-328 GCA_035798175.1 Rhodobacteraceae bacterium KMM 6894 | reverse complement strand
CCTGATCTATATCCTCATCATTGATGAATCTGCCCCCATCATAAATTTTCTTGGTGGCAATTTTAGTGGAAACTGGATAATCCCCATAAACAGCGTAATTACCAGATTTAGAACCACGTATGATCTGAGCCGGTTCACTTCCGAAAATGCCTTTTACATTTCTCGGGGCTATGTACTGTATCTCGGGAATCCTATTTTTCAATACCGTGACATCCCCTAATGTAAGCTGAAGTTGTCTTCCCGTTTTATATCCTTTGTAAGGCATGCTTGTACTTTGAGCCCATGCAAACATACTGTTCATGGCCACATTTTGAAATTGCTTTTCAAA
>JAPFBS010000104.1:0-329 GCA_035798175.1 Rhodobacteraceae bacterium KMM 6894 | reverse complement strand
TAGAAAAACTGACCGGTAAAAATTTAGAGCAATTGGCACAGGAGATAATCTTCCAACCCCTGAACATGGACAACACCAGCTATAAATGGCAAGAAGAATATGGAGAGGATTTTGCTTTTGGACACAACACAAAAGGTGAATTGTATCAAAAAGACATGGACAATGAGCCCAGATCGGCAAGTACTTTAGAAACTACTCCAAATGACTATGCACTTTTTATGGAAGCCGTATTGCAAGATAAAATCCTAAATAAATCTTCATATAGGGAATTGTTCAAACCCCAAATACGCATCCGGAGTTTGACCCAATTTCCTCCAGGTTCTGAAATT
>JAPFBS010000103.1:0-330 GCA_035798175.1 Rhodobacteraceae bacterium KMM 6894 | reverse complement strand
ATAGGTTCCATTGCCCAGTAGGCTACTTGTTCATTTGTATGAGTTCTTGATTTATCTCCTGTGACTGTTTCCTCTTCAACTGCAAGTCCTAATTGTGTGGATACTGGCGAACTACCGTAGAGAACAGCCCAGCTTCCGTTTCCGCCGTCTTCCGCTGACTGAGTAGCCGTTGCGTAAGTATAATTCTGTCCAAGATTATAATTATAAGGTGGTGTATTTTTAGTACCTGCGACAGTATCGGTGCCTAGAGCAATTTTCACATAGGAACTAGCTTGAATATACTCGCCTTCATCAGCAATGAAATATCCTAAAATCTCAGTAGTTGGGGAA
>JAPFBS010000102.1:0-332 GCA_035798175.1 Rhodobacteraceae bacterium KMM 6894 | reverse complement strand
CCGTGAGTATAGATGGAACACCAGCAATTGCAAAAGCACTCGTTCCAAGGGTTTTAATAAATTGTTTACGAGTATGCTTGGAATTTTTAGACATTCGTTGCTTTTTATTGAAACTAGTTAAGAATTAATTAAGATATTAATTTTATTAATAATAATCATACTAACTTTCCCTTTATCCATTGGCATCAAATTATTTTATTAAAATTTAACGCTGTATTTTATAGTTGCTTGAGATTTTCTTGTAACTTTGTTTAACCATTTTAACCAAATGATGAACAACGTAAAAAAGACTTTTAGTATCAGGGATTTGGAGAACCTTTCAGGAATAAAGG
>JAPFBS010000101.1:0-333 GCA_035798175.1 Rhodobacteraceae bacterium KMM 6894 | reverse complement strand
AACAAAAAAGGCCAACGAACAAATGAACAAGGAGGTAACACCACAAAAAGACACCATCAACTTTGACGATTTTTCAAAATTGGACATGCGCGTTGGAACTATCGTTGAGGCAGAAAAAATGCCCAAAGCCAAAAAATTACTGGTATTGAAAGTGGATACCGGTTTAGATGTCCGCACCATTGTTTCAGGAATAGCTGAAAGCTTTACTCCGGAAGAAATCATTGGAAAAAAGGTGACCGTATTGGTCAATTTGGCCCCAAGGGCCTTAAGAGGTGTGGATAGTGAAGGTATGATCTTGATGACGGAAAACACCGATGGAAAACTGGTTTTTGT
>JAPFBS010000100.1:0-333 GCA_035798175.1 Rhodobacteraceae bacterium KMM 6894 | reverse complement strand
AAGAAAATTGGGGGCTTAAGAAATTAGCCTATCCAATACAACACAAGAAGAGTGGTTTTTACCATTTGTTCGAATTCGCTGCGCCAGGTGAGGCAATTGCCAGCTATGAATTGGAATTCAGAAGAGATGAGCGTATTATGCGTTTTTTAACTGTTAAGTTAGATAAGCATGCAATCTCTTGGGCAGAAAGAAGAAGAACAAAGTTAAAAACAAAAGCATAACGTTATGTCATCTATAGAACAACAAGCAAAAGGTAAGAAAGATGGGGAAATCAGGTATTTGACCCCATTGAACATTGAGACCAACAAACAAAAGAAATATTGCCGATTTAAA
>JAPFBS010000099.1:0-333 GCA_035798175.1 Rhodobacteraceae bacterium KMM 6894 | reverse complement strand
CAGCATGGAAATAGTATGCCCTTCAATGATCTCATTGAGCTGATATGCCATTCGGTTATTTTCTTTGGCTACCGTAAAATCACTACCAAATAAAGCCTGCTTTTGTTGGTCCGTCAACAAGTTGTATTCCGGTCCTTCAAAAACCTCCAAAACTGTTTCTTTAAGTAAAGAATGTGCTTTTAATTCCTGCAATTTTGGTGAAAAGTCTTGACATTCATCGTAAGGCAACTGATCAAAATCCTTAATCCGGGATGAAATGGTCAAGGGTTTAAAGTACGATCTACTTCCCAAAATCAGTGGGGTTTTAAAACCATCCTTTATGGCGAGATACGA
>JAPFBS010000098.1:0-334 GCA_035798175.1 Rhodobacteraceae bacterium KMM 6894 | reverse complement strand
AAATCGACTACAAAAGTAGAAAAAGAAGTTTATGTTGATAATGATGATGATACCGGTTATAATTTGTTTACCAAAGAAACTTATTTTATTTCCGATGGAGGTAATTATGCCTTCTCTCCTAATGAAAGGGGTTTTGGGATGCATTATCATCCGGAAAAAGATAAATCTATGGAAATAGGTAATTCGTGGGTTTCCAGTAACGAAGCATATTATATTGTAGATGGAGAAACACATTCTGGTATTGGTCATTTCAATGCCAATGGAGATTTTGTTGTAGAATATTACAACAAAGACACCCAAAAAGTTGAGACAAAGGTTTATCAGAAAAACTAGA
>JAPFBS010000097.1:0-337 GCA_035798175.1 Rhodobacteraceae bacterium KMM 6894 | reverse complement strand
TATAAATCGGCTGAAATTCCCAACCCGGTCAAATTGGAAAACACGGCCGTGACCTTTAATCCTAAAACTGTAACCTTAAATGAATTAAAAGGAACTACCGGGCGAACAGATTTTGATGTTACGGGAACCATAAATAACCTTTTGGGCTTTATGTTCAATGATGAGAAGGTAGAAGGGAATTTTAATCTTAAATCCAACACATTTGCCTTGAATGATTTTATGGTGGCCGAGATTGCAGAGGGTACAGATGATAAAACCAAAACACCTTCGGTAGCGGAGGAAAAAATTAAAATACCTTCCTTCTTGGATTGTACCATTAATGCTCCAGCTGCCAATG
>JAPFBS010000096.1:0-337 GCA_035798175.1 Rhodobacteraceae bacterium KMM 6894 | reverse complement strand
CCAGTTCCGCTACCACTTCTTGTGGCACTTCTTTCTTAGCGCTTTTAACGGTCGCATCCCCATCATCAGGACCATCCCCAGCTATTTCTATGATGGCCACGGTGTCTCCTACGTTGATTACATCATCTACACTAAACAATTTCTCCACCAAAACACCATCCACTTCACTAGGAACTTCGGAATCTACTTTATCAGTAGCAATCTCAAAAACGGCTTCATCCATTTCAATGGTGTCACCAACTTCCTTTAACCATGAGGTTAGCGTTGCCTCTGCAACACTTTCGCCCATCTGCGGCAATTTTAATTCGAATCTTGACATATTGATACTTTGTATGCT
>JAPFBS010000095.1:0-341 GCA_035798175.1 Rhodobacteraceae bacterium KMM 6894 | reverse complement strand
ATTGTCCTCTTTGAAACGATTCAAGGACGATGTTAAGGAAGTTGCCAAAGGATACGATTGTGGTCTTCAGGTCAAGAACTACAATGATATCCGAGAAAATGATATCGTGGAAGCTTTCCAAGAAGTAGCAGTAAAGAAAAAGCTTAAATAAGCTTCTATCATCAATATTAAAACAAAAAAAACCTGTCGGAATACAGGTTTTTTTTGTTTTAATAGTAAAATTCTAAGACTGTTTTTTCTCAGGCTGTATTAGCATTGCACTGGGATATTTCTTCCGAACATCTATAAGATTACGCTCAGCATCCAGTTTTGTTTTGAACTGTCCTATACGCACCCGGTGG
>JAPFBS010000094.1:0-342 GCA_035798175.1 Rhodobacteraceae bacterium KMM 6894 | reverse complement strand
ATCTTAACTGGTAATACGCTTTACATCTCGGGGCAAATTCCTATGGATCCAACTACCGGAGAACTGATAGAAGGAGATATTAAAAAGGAAACCATGCAATCCATGGAAAATTTAAAGGCCATTCTTACCGAAGCAGGAATGACCTTTGAAAATGTTGTGAAATCTTCCATATTTGTGAAAGACATGCACCAATTTGCTGCTATCAACGAGGTTTATGGTGCTTATTTCAATGCAGAAACAGCTCCAGCCCGTGAAACTGTGGAAGTTTCCAATCTACCTAAATTCGTAAACGTAGAAATTTCCATGATCGCTGTTAAATAGTTTCTTTATGGAATTCCATTA
>JAPFBS010000093.1:0-343 GCA_035798175.1 Rhodobacteraceae bacterium KMM 6894 | reverse complement strand
GTCTGCAGGTTCGCCGTACCGCCGCGCGAACCTGCTGAGCTCGTGAACTTGTTTTCTTTAACCTTCTCTCCACATCATCGACGTCGTCACCGAGGAAGGACCGCCGTGTCGGCACCATCACCCACTTCGCCCCGATTCTCAACATTGGCCTGGACTTCGACTGCGCCCGCAACTGCATGCCGAGGGCTGGTCCCCGGAACCTCCGGGTACCAGCCCTTCACTACGCGACCAAACGCTCAGTTGTCCTTACTGCCTGCTCCCCGGAATCCGGCACGCCAACGCTCCCGGTTGACCCGGGCGACGGCTACCAACGGAATGCTCACCGGGCAGGCCTCAACGCACT
>JAPFBS010000092.1:0-343 GCA_035798175.1 Rhodobacteraceae bacterium KMM 6894 | reverse complement strand
TGGAAAATATGGGCATTTTGGACAATATCCAGTATGCCAAGGGATGTGAGATAGATTCTGATTCTAAAGAAGGATTCCAAGCAGCTCTTGAAGCTGCCAGTCAATCCGATGTTGTAGTAATGGTGCTTGGGGAAAGCGAACACATGAGTGGGGAGGCTGCCAGTAGGACAAATATAGATCTGCCAGGAGTTCAAAAAGAATTGATTGCCGAAATTAAAAAAACGGGGAAACCAATTATTTTAGTATTGATGAACGGTAGGCCCCTCACCTTGGAATATGAAGCCAAAACAGTGGATGCTATTTTGGAAGCGTGGCAACCAGGGACAATGGGAGGGGCAGCTAT
>JAPFBS010000091.1:0-343 GCA_035798175.1 Rhodobacteraceae bacterium KMM 6894 | reverse complement strand
GAAACCTTCCCTTCCCGAAGTTTTATGGGGTACTTCTTCTACTGGTAACAGGCTCAGAAATTCTTGTGCTATCAAAATGGCGTTTACCATTTTACCTTTGGCATATCCTGGATGAACACTTTTTCCATGAATAGCTATTTTTGCTTCGGCCGCGTTGAAATTCTCGTATTCCAATTCGCCAATTTGGCTGCCATCCATGGTATAGGCCCAATCAGCTCCAAATTTGGCAACATCAAATTTATGTGCACCTCGACCAATTTCCTCATCGGGTGTAAATCCTACTCTAATTTTCCCATGTTTTATTTCGGAGTGGTTGATCATGTATTCCATAGCGGTTACAATT
>JAPFBS010000090.1:0-344 GCA_035798175.1 Rhodobacteraceae bacterium KMM 6894 | reverse complement strand
CATAAATAGGAGGCAGAAAAGAAAGTGGTTCCACATTTGGTAATTTCACCCCAAATAATATGGCGACTATAACTGGGATCACTACGGAAACCAAGGTAATCAGTTTATTGAATTTTTTTTCCTTTAACGCAATAGCATCCATCCTACTCTTCCAATAATTTCTTAATATCTTCTTTTAAAATAGCAATCTGTTCCTTTTCTCCCTGATCGTTCTGACCCTCAGATTCTGTAATGGTCCCCCTATAATAAATAATAGGATTCCCGAATTCATCGACCCGTGATCTGATAAAACCTTTTTTATCGACCAATGCAAATAGACCCGAATGTTCAAAGCCTCCGGGGGC
>JAPFBS010000089.1:0-345 GCA_035798175.1 Rhodobacteraceae bacterium KMM 6894 | reverse complement strand
TGTTAACAATTATAGAAATGAAATTGCGGTCTATCCTGAAGCAGATCTTGGTATCTGTGTTCTTTTAAACAGTAATTCCAGATTAGCAAAAAAAGTGATCCCGGACCTGCATAAAATCGTAAAGGATATATATGCTAATATCACCCCTGAATTGGCCTTACACAGCAGTACGGAACCTAACCCACATTTATAGGTCGTTTTGCAAAACTTCTTTTATATCTTTACTACTATTTTTCCTTTTGCGTTATTGTCTTCCATATATTGATGAGCTGCCGAAACTTCATCAAGTTGAAAAACTTTGTCAATATTCAATACGATAGTTCCATTTTCTACTTCATCAATAAA
>JAPFBS010000088.1:0-348 GCA_035798175.1 Rhodobacteraceae bacterium KMM 6894 | reverse complement strand
GCAAACATTTGATGCTGACCAACGTCAGAAGCAACAAAAGCATCGCCGTTAGTTACTTTACATAGCATATCAACGACATACTGAGCTTTGATAATTTCATCACCCTGCTCGTAACTAAGACAATCAAGCGCTTGCCAGGCTTTAATCTCTTTCCACCATTCATCGTATGCAGATTTATCAGGAACAATGTTTTGCTCCTTAATTTCAGCTAGCATCGACTGCAAGACTTCTTTAACGTCACCTACGATAGGATTATGCGCGTGTCTATTTTTAGAGATAGATGCAGGATCTATATCGATATGGATTACTTTTGCGTCAGGTGA
This sequence comes from Rhodobacteraceae bacterium KMM 6894, assembly GCA_035798175.1. GTDB lineage: Bacteria > Pseudomonadota > Alphaproteobacteria > Rhodobacterales > Rhodobacteraceae > Roseovarius. The sequence continues at coordinate 25 of JAPFBS010000088.1, read as the reverse complement.
AAACTTTTTCAAATCTCCGGTTACA
>JAPFBS010000087.1:0-349 GCA_035798175.1 Rhodobacteraceae bacterium KMM 6894 | reverse complement strand
AATCATTAAGAAAAACACCTCTTTTTAGAGGGTCCCCCTTGACTCTTGCTCTCTTTCTATGGCCTCAAATAGAGCCTTGAAATTACCTTTCCCAAAAGATTTTGCTCCCTTACGCTGAATGATCTCAATAAACATTGTTGGACGATCTAAAATTGGTTTGGTAAATATTTGTAGTAAATACCCTTCCTCATCCCTATCGATTAAGATGCCCAGTTTTGATAAAGGCTCCAAATCCTCGTCTATTTCACCCACACGGTCAAGTACGTCCTCGTAATAGGAGGCGGGCACTGTCAAAAATTCGACTCCTCTATTTTTTAATGCGGTAACCGTTTCTATGATATTATCTGTG
>JAPFBS010000086.1:0-349 GCA_035798175.1 Rhodobacteraceae bacterium KMM 6894 | reverse complement strand
TTCATCAGGTACGGAGTGGAAATATTTATGCTCCATCCAGTAGTCATACCAGCGGTTTTCAGCCTTTTGGGGCTCGTATTTTGAGGGGATCTCCATTGTTTGGTATAGTTTTTGTCTTCCTTATTCAGGTATTGTTCAATTTATGTCAACAAGTAATGTTAACCTCAATAAATCCATTGCTCATAATATAAGTTGGAAATACGAAACAAAAATAAGTAACGTTATTACATAACAAAAGAATTTTGGAGGTTGATGTGAAAACATTTACATTTGAAATTTACCCAAAACTAAAAATGATGAAAAAAATAGTACTGTTATTGTTTATTGGACTATTAGGAATTAGCCTAAA
>JAPFBS010000085.1:0-349 GCA_035798175.1 Rhodobacteraceae bacterium KMM 6894 | reverse complement strand
ATTCCGATTGAAAACACTACTAGTCACTTCCATAGAACTAAAAGGAAATATTTTAATTGCCGAGAAAAAATATGATAAAGGAATAGAAGTCCTAAAAAAAGCTGTTGAAATGGAAGAAGATTTAGGTTATTCAGAACCTCCATATTACCCAAGACCGACCTTGTTAAGTTTAGCAAATGCATACACTAAAAAAGGTGATTATGAAAAAGCTGAATCTTGTTACGGAAAAATACTTGACAAACATCCAAATAGTTCTATGGCATATTGGGGACTAATGAAGATTTACAAAAAGATGAAAAAACAGGATAAATATGAAGGGATTAAATCAAAATTTGATAATGTAATTCAA
>JAPFBS010000084.1:0-349 GCA_035798175.1 Rhodobacteraceae bacterium KMM 6894 | reverse complement strand
AAATCAGGATTATTGTTCAATTGGTTGTCGTAGCTGCCTTGGTGATCATCGTGGATCAGGTGCTTAAGGCCTTTGCGTATGAACTGAGCAAAACACTTTCGGTTTTTGTTGGATTAATCATTACCAACTGTATCATTATGGGTCGTTTTGAGGCATTTGCCTTAGGGAACGGACCATGGAGATCATTCTTGGATGGTATTGGAAACTCTGCCGGTTATGGATTAATACTTGTTATTGTCGGTTTCTTCCGGGAATTATTGGGTTCTGGAACACTTTTAGGATTTAAGGTTTTGGGAGACCCTATCACTAAGTCAGGGTTATATGGTATTGGATATGAAAACAATGGATT
>JAPFBS010000083.1:0-351 GCA_035798175.1 Rhodobacteraceae bacterium KMM 6894 | reverse complement strand
CACGGGGAAACCAGAATTGCCACCGCTTTGGGTCTTGGGGTTTCATCAGTCCAAATGGAGCTATTTTCCAGAAAGTAGGGTAAAAGAGATCGCAACCAAATTTAGAGATCTGAAAATTCCTTGTGATGCCATTTATTTGGACATCGATTATATGGAGGGTTTTCGTTGTTTTACTTGGAACAAAAGTTATTTCCCTGATCCTAAGGCAATGGTAAAGGAATTGAGCGATCAAGGCTTTAAAACCGTAGCAATAATAGATCCAGGAATTAAAGTGGACAAGGATTACTGGGTGTACCAGGAGGGAATGGAGAACGATTATTTCTGTAAAAGAGGGGATGGTCCTTATATGCG
>JAPFBS010000082.1:0-351 GCA_035798175.1 Rhodobacteraceae bacterium KMM 6894 | reverse complement strand
ATGGGGTATTTGAATCTTCCATTAAATATATCACAAAACTAATCCATGACAATGGTGGACAGGTCTATATGGACGGCGCCAATATGAACGCCCAAGTTGGACTTACCAACCCAGCTGCCATTGGCGCAGATGTATGCCACTTAAACCTCCATAAAACATTTGCTATCCCACATGGTGGTGGTGGACCAGGAGTTGGACCTATTTGTGTTGCAGAACAATTGGTTCCATTTTTACCCGGAAACCCATTGATAACAACAGGAGGAGAAAAAGCCATTACGGCTATATCTGGAGCACCTTGGGGAAGCTCATTAGTCTGTTTGATATCCTATGGCTACATTAAGATGTTGGGAG
>JAPFBS010000081.1:0-352 GCA_035798175.1 Rhodobacteraceae bacterium KMM 6894 | reverse complement strand
AAAATTTTTCCCCTGGGGATTACCAAGGAGGTAATCAGAATTGGATGGTTTCCCAAGCTTCAAATAAATATATCTATGCGGCCAATAATGCAGGTTTGATAGAATATAACGGGGAAAAATGGAAATTGCATGAATCTCCCAATGGTACTATTATACGGTCAGTAAAGGTTATAGGGGCCTTGATTTATACCGGGTCCTACATGGATTTTGGATATTGGGAGAAGGATCAATTTGGTAATCTTCAATATACTTCATTAAGTGACCAACTAAAGGAACCTTTTGTAGAGGATGAGCAGTTTTGGAATATATTGGATTTTGGGGATTGGGTTTTGTTCCAATCTTTGGATCGTAT
>JAPFBS010000080.1:0-353 GCA_035798175.1 Rhodobacteraceae bacterium KMM 6894 | reverse complement strand
AAAGAATAATTCCCAATAGGGTGTTGTCTGTTTTGTTAATGACGGGAAAGATGTTGCGACTCGATTTAACAACAGCCTTATGTACTATTTCCCCCAAGGTCATTTCTGGATAAAGGGTAATAAAATTATCCTCAATTACTTTATTCATATCCATAAGGGTCAAAACCGCATGATCCTTATTATGGGTGATCAATTCTCCTTTTCTACCCAGTTCCATATTGTAAACGGAATGCGGATGGACATATTTGGTGATCGAATAGGAAAGGGCTGAGGTTATCATTAGAGGAATAAACAGTTCATACCCCCCGGTAACTTCTGCAATAAGGAAAATGGCCGTTAAAGGGGCGTGTAAA
>JAPFBS010000079.1:0-353 GCA_035798175.1 Rhodobacteraceae bacterium KMM 6894 | reverse complement strand
AAAAAGTGATGATAGCTAGGGCCTTGGCACAAGACACAGGCATAATGCTCTTGGATGAACCCACCTCCCATTTAGACCTTTACCACAAAGTCCATATCTTAAAATTATTGCGACAAATTGCGCATGAGACCAAAAAAACCATCCTTTTTACCACCCATGAAATTGAAATTGCCATTCAATTGTGTGACAAGATGTTGATTATGGAAAAGGAACTAAGCAGCTTTGGGGAACCTTGTGAACTCATTACCAACAAAAGTTTCGAAAATCTATTCCCTTCGGACACCATTACTTTTGACAGTCAATCTGGATCGTTCAAAGTTAAAAAGTAAGAACTTTGTTCCATGATAATTTAA
>JAPFBS010000078.1:0-353 GCA_035798175.1 Rhodobacteraceae bacterium KMM 6894 | reverse complement strand
ATCGGCCACGGCCGCTTTCTTTTCACTTTCGATGGCAGCTTGTGCTTGCTTGATCATTTTGTCCCCTTCAGCTTGGGCCAATTCCTTCGCGTCTGCAACCATCTTCTCCTTCATTTCACGTGCTTCCTTGATCATAGACTCGCGTTCTATGCGCGCTTCTTTCAAAAGTCGTTCGCTATCTGCAGTAACGTTTTGCATTTCCTTTTTTGCAGCTTCGGCAGCGGCAAGTGCATCTGAAATTCCTACTTCTCTTTCATTTAAGGAATTAAGAATAGGCTTCCATGCAAATTTTACCATCAGAAAAATCAATCCCAATAATAAGATTGTCTGTACGATAAATAATCCAGGTGAAA
>JAPFBS010000077.1:0-355 GCA_035798175.1 Rhodobacteraceae bacterium KMM 6894 | reverse complement strand
TGGAGGTTGTTTGGGTAAATTATCCTGGTCTGGAAAGTAGTAAATATAACCAACTGGCCAAGAAATACCTTCCCAAAGGTCAAAGTAGTGTTGTTACCTTTGGAATTAAAGGAGGGTTTGAGTCTGCCAAAAAAATTGCAGATGAAACCAAAATATTCTCCTTATTGGCCAATATTGGTGATACAAAATCATTGATCATCCATCCGGCAAGTACCACGCACCAGCAATTGGATGCTGCAGCCCAAGAGGCTACAGGGGTTACTACAGATCTTATCCGATTATCGGTTGGACTGGAAAATCTGGAGGATTTAAAGGCTGACTTGGAACATGCCTTTAAGACTATTACACAGACAAA
>JAPFBS010000076.1:0-356 GCA_035798175.1 Rhodobacteraceae bacterium KMM 6894 | reverse complement strand
CAAAATGTACGACAAAGGAACACCGGGAATTAAATGTTTCAACACCCTATGCAATTTAGAATAATAAAGGCAATGTCAATAACCAAGTAATATTCATCGAATCTAAATTCAATTCAAATGGAGAATGCTAAAATTTTAATCTACGACGGGAGTTTCAATGGTTTTCTCACAACCATTTTTAAAGCCTTTGATGAAAAGTGGGATGTTATGGACATCCAAAAAGACAATGGCAAACAAAAGGAACTTTTTTCGGACATAGAATCTATAGATACCAAAATTGACTTGGCAAAAAGGGTTTGGAATGGGATTGAAAGTAAGAGCCATGAAACCATCAAAACCATTTATTTCGCCTATCA
>JAPFBS010000075.1:0-356 GCA_035798175.1 Rhodobacteraceae bacterium KMM 6894 | reverse complement strand
GACCTTGGCAGAATTTAGGGATCTGTTCGAAGAATCTATTAAAAAGGCAAAATTGCCCAACGATAAGCAGATGTACAATGAATTGCACAAATACTCGGCTTTGTTGGGAAGTTATATGGAAGGCTTATTGGAAGAAGGAATGTTCCCTACCGATCGTGATCATGGATAGCTCTATCTGAGTTGTGATCATAGACATGTATAGTGTTCATATTGAACGACTTATAGATTTTAGCATTATTGTCTCATTTTGTGACAATAAAATGTAATTTGCATTGCTTTATTTCTTTTCTTTGGGGAAACGCAATGTTTGACACCGAATAAAAAGAAGATATTTCCATCACGAGAAGACTATGTAC
>JAPFBS010000074.1:0-357 GCA_035798175.1 Rhodobacteraceae bacterium KMM 6894 | reverse complement strand
CCATGGCAAAGGACTTGGCCTGTAAGGCAACCTCCTTTTTGTGTAATAAATAATAAATATCCCTCGCTGAGTGTCCTGTGGCCAAAATCACCGAATTTACATTCATCTCGGTACCATTTTGTAAAATAAGGGCTTTTAGGCTGTTGTTTTTGATGATAAAATCCACAACCCTGCTTTCAAAATGAATCTCCCCTCCGAATTTAAGGATGGTCTCTCTTATGTTTTCTACAATCTGGGGTAGTTTGTTGGTGCCTATATGGGGGTGGGCATCAATCAATATTTGTTCTGTTGCACCATGGTACACGAGATTTTCAAATATTCTTCTTACATCTCCTCTCTTAAGGCTTCTGGTATATA
>JAPFBS010000073.1:0-359 GCA_035798175.1 Rhodobacteraceae bacterium KMM 6894 | reverse complement strand
CTATTGAAGAATGATTTTATCTCTTCCTCAAATATGTCCAATGGAATGCGATGTGCCAAATCTTGTCGTAAACTAATTTGATAATCCGTATTAACTTTTATTCTATCAGCAATGAATACCAAGGTATTTTTAGGGTAAACCACTTCGTCTTGAGCACCCAATACTATTTTATTGTAAGAGTGATGAGGGTTGTTATAATCTGGAACATTTTGAAATACTGTGCGGTAAAATAAGGCAGGGTTAAACAATAAGGCTGGACTTTGAAAAGCTATGGACAAATGATACCCTACAAAACCACCCATACTACTACCTATTACCACATCGATACCTTTAACCTGAAACTCCAGTTTTAAATGGTC
>JAPFBS010000072.1:0-360 GCA_035798175.1 Rhodobacteraceae bacterium KMM 6894 | reverse complement strand
CGTAAAAAAACATTGGGACACAAAGGAGAATTCCGACTTGGTATTCGATGTTGGATGGGTAACTACCAATACACGCTTTACGGAAGATGCCATCCTATATGGAGAATGTGCCGGGCTGTATTTATTGAGTTGGGACTATCCGAAGGATAACGGGCTAAAAGACCGCATAGACAGATTGGGATTGTATCCCATCAACGTATCTACACTACTCAGTGCACGTGAAAAACAATTTTTATTAAGTAGGGATGTGGTGCTTTGTCAACACTTGCTCCACGACAAGTTTTTTCTGGACCACCTAGGTATCTCAGATTCTCGAAAAATTAAAATCATGAAAGAGATAGAACTGTTGTGCAATTATTA
>JAPFBS010000071.1:0-361 GCA_035798175.1 Rhodobacteraceae bacterium KMM 6894 | reverse complement strand
ACGTATTTTTTATTTGGATGGAAAGAAGGTGGAAGATGTAAAGTCCAAGGCAAAATTTGAACGTTTTATTGATGGTACCTTGGAGGTACTTCCCGATTCCACAGCCAACAAGTATGACAATTCCGTGAACTCCGTACATTATTTTGTTAAATTACCCTACGGGTTAAATGATCCTGCCGTTAATAAAACATTGTTGGGGGAGGTAACCCTAAAGGAAAAGGAGTACTATAAAATAAAAGTGACCTTTGAACAAGCAGGAGGAGGAGATGATTTTGAGGACACGTATTTGTATTGGATCAATAAAGAAACATTTAAGCCAGATTATTTGGCATATGATTTTCATGAAAATGATGGCGGCGTC
>JAPFBS010000070.1:0-365 GCA_035798175.1 Rhodobacteraceae bacterium KMM 6894 | reverse complement strand
TAGATTTCACTAAAATAGTCACCAGTTGCCGTTGGGAGAAACGACTCCAGAAACACTAGCAATTGCATGTCAAAATCGTTTTCACCAACGCTTACAAGGGGAATGATAAAAGGCACTAGGGTCACGAGAAAAATAAGCAAGGGGAATAGGGCCATAAACAGGCTAAACGATATGGAACTCGCCCTAGTAGACACAGCACCCCGGATAATGCCAAGAAAGTACATCTCTATAAGGTCATAAAAGGAAAGACCCTCAAATGCCGGAACCTTTAATATTTTCAAAAGCTGGACCAGGCGATTAATAACAGGTATTTTGCTGAGTTTTCTCTCTATTTCTTCCGACATCTACACAGCTTTAAGACTTAA
>JAPFBS010000069.1:0-369 GCA_035798175.1 Rhodobacteraceae bacterium KMM 6894 | reverse complement strand
ACAACTTCTTGCTTGGGCAATTCTTTTTTTGGAGTTTCTTTAGGTTGAATTATCTCTTCTTTGGAATCCACCGCTACACTTGGGGCTTTCTTTTGCACGTATTCCATTGCCGTATTGCCGTTGAGGGTATTCTTATAATTTAAGATGGCAGAGGCAATGGCACTTCCCATTTCGGTCTGTCCTTTATCTGAATTTAGATATGCGCCCTCTGTTTTGTTGGTCAAAAATCCAGTTTCCACCAAAACACTCGGCATAAAGGTCTGATGTAGCACTATAAAACCTGCCTGCTTTACCTTTCTATCTACTCGCTTTAATTTGTTGGTGAAATTCTCTTGTATCAATTTTGCCAATTCAATACTCTGATCAAGA
>JAPFBS010000068.1:0-374 GCA_035798175.1 Rhodobacteraceae bacterium KMM 6894 | reverse complement strand
GTGCTACTCTCTATATCACGAATTCCTCTGGAATTAACGCAAAGATGCTTGGCATCTATTACACAGGCAACATCCTCGGTACCCAAAACTTTTTGTAATTCTCGTACAATTTGAATATTCAATCTTTCCTGAACCTGTGGTCTTTTGGCAAAATAATCCACAATCCTGTTCATTTTGGATAATCCAACAACGGAACCATTGGAGATATAGGCAACATGGGCCCTTCCAACAATTGGCAATAAATGGTGTTCACAAGTAGAGTAGAGGGTAATATTCTTCTCCACAAGCATTTCGCCATATTTATATTTGTTTTCGAAGGTGGAGGCTTTTGGTTTTCTGTTGGGGTGCAATCCTCCAAAAATTTCATCGACGAA
>JAPFBS010000067.1:0-374 GCA_035798175.1 Rhodobacteraceae bacterium KMM 6894 | reverse complement strand
CTGGCGATGGAGCTGGGTCCGGTCGGCGTGCGCGTCAATGCGATCTGCCCCGGCGCTGTGGAAGGCGACCGGATGGACCGCGTCGTCGCGATGGAGGCCTCATGTCGGAGATCGACCGCCAGCCCGGCGTCGCTGGCGGTGCCCCCCGCCTTCGATGGCTTTGTCGAGCATAGCAAGAGGGTGTCACCGACCTGCCTGATCAGCTTCGAGCGCAACCGCTACAGCGTTCCGGCGTCATTTGCGAACCGCCCCGTCAGTCTCCGCGTTTATCCGGACAAGCTGGTGGTGGCCGCCGAGGGTCAGATCCTGTGCGAGCATGCGCGAGTGATCCAGCGCAGCCATCACCTCCCACCGCAGACAATCTACGATTGGCG
>JAPFBS010000066.1:0-375 GCA_035798175.1 Rhodobacteraceae bacterium KMM 6894 | reverse complement strand
ATCAAACCAACCAGATGAGCCGAAGACTCTCTTAGTTTACGCTGCCTTTGGACCCAAAAACCCTGCCGACGGACACCAGTTGTCTGTCTCATCTTCCACTCCTCAGTGGTTACGATGAGCCAAGAACACTCTCTTATCAAATAACGCTAATTGGACCCATAGGCGCTGACGTCAGACACATCAACCGCAATGGGTTACGGTGGTGTGATGCGCCTGCGGAGTATGGGCGGCCGAAGACGTTATATAATCGCGGAAGCGTTGGAGCGATATGGGTGTATTTGCCCGGATCATGATGGGGCTGGCCGAGCAGGCACCCGATAACAAGACCATATCCATTGATGCCACATACCTCAAAGCACACCGTACGGCGTCCAG
>JAPFBS010000065.1:0-377 GCA_035798175.1 Rhodobacteraceae bacterium KMM 6894 | reverse complement strand
ACTGAAAAGCGGGTAAAGAAATTAATGGAAGAGTCGCCAAATTCGGTGAAATAAAATTCCACGGCCTCATCATCTTGTTGTTTGAAATTTTCCGAAATTAGTTTTACCACTATATCCTCTACCTTTTGAAGACTACTCTCATATCCTACCCCGCAGGAAACCGATATTTTAGATCTTGGAGTTAACGAATAGTTCGTGAACGAGCCATCGATGAATTTGGAATTGGGGATGACCACATAGTTATTGTCAGGCTTTCTAATGACCATATTTCGAAGACTGATTTCAGTTACAAAACCTGCGGTTTCATCGGTTTCTATGTAATCGTTGATTCGAATCATATCCATAAAAGAAAGGACAAGACCTCCAAAAGTATTACT
>JAPFBS010000064.1:0-377 GCA_035798175.1 Rhodobacteraceae bacterium KMM 6894 | reverse complement strand
AAATATGGACGTAGAGCATTTGATGAAGGTATAAAAAAACAGCACTATAAAAAGAATTATATAGGGGGCCTAGGCCTCCTTTATTTATGTTTTAGCATTCCAATATGAGGAATTCCATCCTCTAAATATTCTTTTCCTACTTCCTTAAATCCTAATGAGTTGTAAAATTTTATAAGATAGCACTGCGCAGAAAGATGAATACTGTTCTCTTTAAAATGGTTTTCAATAGCTGCAATCGAAGCTTTCATAATATCAGCACCGTATCCAAATTTTCGCTCTGTATCTTTTACCACTACCCTGCCTATACTGGCTTCTTCAAAATAATCTCCACTTTTAAAAATACGTGTATAAGCCACCAACATATTATCCTTATATCC
>JAPFBS010000063.1:0-383 GCA_035798175.1 Rhodobacteraceae bacterium KMM 6894 | reverse complement strand
AAACGGATCGGTCCATAAAAAAGCTATTGACATATAGGTAATGGATCTGAATAGGACTTAGATGATCATTATTGATATTTTCCGTGTATTTCTTCATCTCATCGTACTCGGACACGAACTCTTCCTCCAGATAGGCCAGGGCTTTTTCTTGCAGTAATTGCATTTTCCCATCTGCAATTTCGACATTCAGGTTCTTTAAATGCCCAATCCCGGCCAATATATGTTGGGTGATAAACCTATTGGCGGGACCACCATGGAACCAGGCCCATGCCCCGTTGGATATTTGGTTGTTTGTTAATTTATTCAAAGCCATTTGCTGTTCCTGTTGCACATGATTACTATTGAATAAGAGGGCAATCCTTTTCTTCTGTTCCGTTTCGGTT
>JAPFBS010000062.1:0-389 GCA_035798175.1 Rhodobacteraceae bacterium KMM 6894 | reverse complement strand
AAGATAGGTTACAAGGGTGGTTTTTAATGATTGCTTTAATATTATTCCCATGTGATCACCTTTGCTAATTTGCCGGTAAGTTCCCGCCTACTGTATTTCTCTATATGCCTGCTTTTTACATTAAGTTCTTCTTTTTGATACGCCCTGAACCATTTCAACAGCTGATTTTTTATTCCTACACTATCCTTGTAGGTATAAGCACTACCGGTATTGGTTTCTGAAATCATCTGGGCCACTTCCCAGCCTTGCGGACCAACGCCCAAAATAGGCCGTTCCGCTTTTATATATTCAAAGAACTTTCCAGGAATAATCCCTTTTGTTTCTTCACTATCTATTTCTACCAACAATAATACTTGTGAACTTTGTTGCCTTTCAAGTGCTTTTTCATG
>JAPFBS010000061.1:0-390 GCA_035798175.1 Rhodobacteraceae bacterium KMM 6894 | reverse complement strand
AAAATAATATACACTAAAACGGATGAGGCCCCTGCGCTGGCTACTGAATCATTTCTACCCATTGTTAAAGCATTCACTAAAACTTCTGGAATAACCATTGAAACCAAGGATATTTCATTGTCCGGCAGAATAATAGCCACTTTCCCGGATTTTTTAAATCCCGATCAAAGAATTTCGGACGATTTGGCAGAATTGGGTGCCTTGGCTAAAACACCGGAAGCCAACATCATTAAATTACCAAACATCTCTGCTTCCATACCACAGCTTAAAGAGGTGATCGCAGAACTTCAATCACAAGATTATGCCGTTCCCAGCTATCCGGATGAGCCTAAGAATGACCAGGAAAAAAATATAAAATCCAGATACGACAAAATTAAGGGAAGCGCCGTT
>JAPFBS010000060.1:0-392 GCA_035798175.1 Rhodobacteraceae bacterium KMM 6894 | reverse complement strand
ATGGATCTGGCCCATGTTTGTTCTTGCCCTTCTCTTGTTTGTTTGCCTAATATTATATGGTTTTAAAAATCAACGCCTGCATTTGAAGGAAATTTACAAAGGGTTCCTGCCAATGGGCATTTCCCTCCTCATCAATGGGGTAATCGGTTTTTATAGTTGGACACTTTTGAAATGGTTATACCCCCAATACTTGGATATGCTCCATGGATTTACCTACAATGGTTATTTCTATATTGCAGCCTTTGTCTTTTTGAGCATTGCCATTTGTTTTTGGGCCTATCATAAATTCCAACACGTCAGTGTTTCCAATCTACTGGTGGCCCCTATCATTTTATGGCTCATCATTTGTGGTGCCGTGGCATATTATTTACCGGGAGCAAGTTTTTTTATCA
>JAPFBS010000059.1:0-396 GCA_035798175.1 Rhodobacteraceae bacterium KMM 6894 | reverse complement strand
ATGTTTTCAGACAATGATGAACTGGCCAGCTTGGTCGCGGAATTGACCAAAGCAGACAAACTGATCATATTGACAGACACAGACGGACTTTATACGGGACATCCGGATGATGATGACACAGAGGTTATAGAAAATGTAAAAGTTGGACAAAACGTTGAAAAGTACATCAAAACCATCAAAAAAGGAGAAGCTGAAGGACGAGGTGGAATGGGTTCTAAATTAAACATTGCCAAAATGACTGCCAATAAAAATATCCCAACTTATATTGCCAACGGAAAGAGAAAGAATGTTATTTTGGATATAATGAAAGGCAAAAATGTTGGTACGAAAATTACAATCTAATTTTAAAAAAAATTAATGAAATTATTACAAACAGATATAAAAAATAAAGTCTTG
>JAPFBS010000058.1:0-398 GCA_035798175.1 Rhodobacteraceae bacterium KMM 6894 | reverse complement strand
GTGGCAATAAGACTTGGGGATTTGTAAACCAAGATGGAGATACGATTATACCTCTTAACAAGTATAAATTTCTCAATCCAATTGACGAGGAAGGAATGATACTTGGGGAAAACAACGGAAAAAGGGGTTACATAAATATTGTTCAAGATACTTTGATACCTTTTAAATATGAAGATTTGAGTGTGTTCTCAAATGGGCTTGCACCAGCAAAATTAAATGGGAAATACGGATTCATTGACAGAAAAGGAAAAGTTATAATACCATTTGAATATGAAACTGAAAGTCATTTTTATAAGTGCGGTTTAGCTAAAGCACGCAAAAACAATAAATATGGTTTTATTGACAAATCCGGAAAAGTAATAGTTCCATTAGAATTTGATAAAGTAAGAGACAACAAA
>JAPFBS010000057.1:0-410 GCA_035798175.1 Rhodobacteraceae bacterium KMM 6894 | reverse complement strand
AACTCGATTTATTTCATGACCGCTTTTGTACAGAGTAGCTTATGATTATTCAGAGTATCGGCATCAAAGATCATGTTTTAATTTAATTGTTAGTTGGCTAAAAAGGGCAACTTCACCTTGTTCTAACAAAGATCTACTTTGCATGTCATTCATCAGAAATTGATTGATTTTCATTAACTTAAACGGCTTTAATAGCGACAATAATTCAAATAATAGATTCAAGGTGCCTGTTTTGGGCTTGATGCATAAAATAAAACAGTTATACAAGGCAAAAAAACGACTTATATCTAGCGATCTTCCGACTTCGGATAGGCGTTTGGTATTGGTATTCCGTTTTGTTCAAGTAACAATCCTGTTGAACCTAATTAATATTTTGTACCTATCAATATCTCAATCTGTTGATGATTATC
>JAPFBS010000056.1:0-413 GCA_035798175.1 Rhodobacteraceae bacterium KMM 6894 | reverse complement strand
AGGGGTATTTATTTATGGACTTGGAGATTATTCTAGAGTATATATTGCACCTAACATAAAAAAACTTAAAAAAATATTTTGCGTTGATTACGTTTCAATTATTTCATCTTTTTATAAAAAAAAATATGGTTATAGTTATAATGGCATTGTACCTCAAGACAGCTATCATGTTTTGAGTAAAGTCTCAAAACCAATGGCCATTATTGCAACCTATCATTCGGATCACACCCGAATTGCCGAAGAAATATACCATCAAAATCCAAAAAGTTTAATATTTATAGAAAAGCCACCCTGCGTAACGTTAAAAGACATTACGGATTTGGCAAACCTCTATAGAAAGGGGGCAAATATTGAAATAGGGTACAATAGAAGATTTATAAAAATAAATCAAAATATAAAGAAAAGGCTTAATG
>JAPFBS010000055.1:0-413 GCA_035798175.1 Rhodobacteraceae bacterium KMM 6894 | reverse complement strand
GTGCGCGCGATGAAGATGAATGGCGGCGTGGCCAAGGGCGATCTGGGGGAGGAGAATGTGGACGCGGTCAAGGCGGGTTGTGCCAACCTTGGCCGTCACATTGAGAACCTGAAAAGCTTTGGCGTGCCGGTGGTCGTGGCGATTAACCACTTTGTTACGGACACCGATGCCGAGGTTGATGCGGTTAAAGCCTATGCAAAGGCGCAGGGCAGCGAGGCGATCCTGTCGCAGCATTGGGAGTTCGGTTCCAAGGGCTCCGAGGCGCTGGCACGTCGCGTGGCTGAGGTGGCCGACAGTGGCAAGGCGCAGTTCTCGCCGATCTATCCTGACGAGATGTCGCTGTTTGACAAGATCCAGACAATCGCCAAGCGGATCTATCGCGCGGATGAGGTTCTGGCCGACAGCAAGATCCG
>JAPFBS010000054.1:0-420 GCA_035798175.1 Rhodobacteraceae bacterium KMM 6894 | reverse complement strand
AAATTAGCATTGGAATCAAAGTTGCCCATATCACAATTAATCCACCAATCGGATAGAGCGACCAGTTTATTGAGTTGTCAATTGAGTAGTTTATTATTAGGCAGATGATTGCTATTAGTAAAAATATAGTGGTAGTAATAAATACCGTCCTATTATTATTTGTAGCATCTTTAATGATGTCCATAATTTGTTCATTTATTTAAATTGGTTATATATTCTCAAATAATAAATTTTTGCTTTGGACTGTTTTAAATGACGCACAACGGTTAGGCTAAGAATCCGTTGTTGAGATTTGATGTTAATCTAATCGAGCTTGGATTCGTGCCGTATTAAATGTACGAAAACTTTTGAATGACAGTAAATATGCTAAACAATGGATTTTAGGCCATGTTGCATGAAGATTTTTTTTCGTTTTGGATA
>JAPFBS010000053.1:0-444 GCA_035798175.1 Rhodobacteraceae bacterium KMM 6894 | reverse complement strand
CACGCTAATGATACATTTCGATTTAACCGTACCTTAACAGGGAGTGTAACATATTGATTGTACCTTTTACTCAAGTAGAATATTAACCATTAAATATAAGTATATGTCAGACAATACAGGAAGTGCATTTTTAGCCCTATTAACAGGAGCTGCCATCGGAGTTGGTGTAGGAATACTATACGCCCCGGACAAAGGCGAATAGACAAGAAAGAAAATAAAGAAAAAAGCGATGGAAACAAAACATGAAGTCACCGATCGCATCTCACAACTAACAGAAGAATTAACGAAAACAGCAGACGCCAAAAAAGTCGACTTTGAACAGACGTTGGAAAAAACCATTTCCAGCATGAGCTATAAGGCAGATGATATTATTGTAACTTTAGAAAAGAAATTGGAAGAGTTAAGGCAAAAAAACGCCCAACTTCAGAAATAACCACCTATGGC
>JAPFBS010000052.1:0-444 GCA_035798175.1 Rhodobacteraceae bacterium KMM 6894 | reverse complement strand
AGACAACTGGAACACGCAAAAGTCCTGGCGAGAAGATCGTCAAAGATATCAAACGGGCCACGCGCAAACATTATTCATCAGAAGAGAAGATCCGCATCGTCTTGGACGGTCTGCGGGGCGAAGACAGCATTGCTGAGCTGTGCCGTCGTGAAGGCATCTCTCAAGGCATTTACTACAAATGGTCGAAGGACTTCATGGAAGCAGGCAAACGGCGTCTGGCGGGCGATACAGCGCGTGCGGCAAACACGGACGAGGTGAAGGGACTGCGTCGTGAAGCCCGTGATCTGAAAGAGGTCGTGGCGGAGCAAACGCTCGAATTGCGCTTGCTCAAAAAAAGCATGTTCGACGGTGGGGGCGACCCCGAATGAGATACCCTGCATCTGAGAAGTTAGAGATCATCCGCCTGGTTGAAGAAAGCCACCTGTCGGCGCGTCTAACGCTGGC
>JAPFBS010000051.1:0-455 GCA_035798175.1 Rhodobacteraceae bacterium KMM 6894 | reverse complement strand
AGCGATATCGTGATTCGCGGCAACGTCAGCATGCCGTCGAACATCGCCAATATGCAGGGCATTTATCTGGGCGCGGTGTATTACACCAATGTTCTGATCGAAGATAACGTCATTTCCACCGGCATGATTCGCGGTATTTCGATCCACAGCGGCTCAAACGTGGTTGTGCGCAACAACACGCTGATCGACTACGCCGGCGAGGTTCACAGCGGCACCAAGGTGATGGGCGCGACCGAAAGCTATGGCAACATTCAGATGTCCTACGCGGGCGAGGCCGGGCTTGGCGCGGACCTGATTTTGCAAAACACCGATCCGAACAAGCCGTTTTATTATGGCGACTACTTCGCAAACCCCGAGGCCGGTCGCGGTATGACACTGAAAGACCTGCTGCCCAAATCCGGCACACTGGCCGAATCCATGGGCGCGATTGACACCATCAAGGCGTTTATCGAAAA
>JAPFBS010000050.1:0-512 GCA_035798175.1 Rhodobacteraceae bacterium KMM 6894 | reverse complement strand
TCAGTGGCTACGATGAGCCAAGAACACTCTCTTATCAAATAACGCTAATTGGACCCATAGGCGCTGACGTCAGACAGGTAGGTGAAGTCGGTCTGCCAAAGCTGATTGATGGCCGTCGTCTTGTCTTTGAACTCGTTGGCCGCCTTAATCACAATGAAGGCGGGACTGGTGATCAGATCGTGCGCTTTCAAGATCCGATACGTCGAAGCCTCTGATACAAAGTAGTTTTCTGTATCTGTGAACGTCACGGCCAGTTCTCGTGGCGACAACTCCGTCTCTTTCAGCGCCAGCTTGACGACCTTGCGCCGCACTTCGTCAGGAATGCGGTTCCAGACATGCTTTGGCTTGGGAGATTGGTCCTGCAGTCCAGCCTCACCACGCTGCAGGTACCGATCGTACCAACGATAGAACGTGGTGCGGGGGATGCCCAATTTGGCCAGCGTTAGACGCGCCGACAGGTGGCTTTCTTCAACCAGGCGGATGATCTCTAACTTCTCAGATGCAGGGTATCT
>JAPFBS010000049.1:0-538 GCA_035798175.1 Rhodobacteraceae bacterium KMM 6894 | reverse complement strand
TGAGGTCGGTGACGGCCTGTGCCATGCCGTGCATCTTCAAACTGCGCAGCATGATGATGATGGCACCGCTGGCGGGATCATGACGCATGGCGGCCTCCGACGGTCCGGGCCCGCAGGCCATCATAGCGTTCGACATTGGCTTCTGGTTCGCGCTGAAGGATCAGTGCCTGTGGCGTATCGATGTCCGGTCCACCGATCGTCTTTCCGTCGATCAGACGGTGCAGAAGGTTCAGCACATGAGTCTTGGTCGCGCCCCCTCGGCCAGGGCCATTTCCACGGCGACCAGCACAGCCTGTTCGTCGTGATGCAGGACCAGCGCCAGGATATCGACCATTTCCCGATCGCCGCCAAGACGGCGCAACATGATGTCTTGCAGCTGTTTGAAGGCCGGAGAGAATTCGGCAAAGGGCGCTCCGTTACGCAATGCACCCGGCTTGCGCTGGAGGACGGCCAGGTAATGGCGCCAATCGTAGATTGTCTGCGGTGGGAGGTGATGGCTGCGCTGGATCACTCGCGCATGCTCGCACAGGATCTGACC
>JAPFBS010000048.1:0-539 GCA_035798175.1 Rhodobacteraceae bacterium KMM 6894 | reverse complement strand
TCAAACCAACCAGATGAGCCGAAGACTCTCTTAGTTTACGCTGCCTTTGGACCCAAAAACCCTGCCGACGGACAGTGCGGTCAAAAATCTCTGAGCCTGCCGGTGGGATTTGAATGTGCCGAAGATCTTCTCTCGTTTACGTGTCGGCCGGTGCGACACTTCGATCGCGTTGCTCAATCCCCTGTGCGCACGATGGTCAGCGTTCGGGGCCAGTGTTTTGATCGGACTTATATAGCTGCGTAATTTATCGGTGATGACGACCCTAGGCTCGCCAAACTTGGTAACCAGTCTTCTGAAACCGCTTCGCAGCCTTGGCACTACGACGCGTTTGTACAAGAATATCAAGAACATCTCCATTTGCGTCGATCGCACGCCACAGCCAGTGTTTCTTGCCACGGATCGTGATCACGACTTCGTCCAGGTGCCACTTGTCGTTCGGCCGCGGTCGATCCCGGCGGATGCAATTTGCAAAGTGTTGACCAAAGCGATTGACCCACAGTCGGATCGCTTCTCGGCTGACAATCACTCCCCGCGCTGCC
>JAPFBS010000047.1:0-541 GCA_035798175.1 Rhodobacteraceae bacterium KMM 6894 | reverse complement strand
GCGTTGTCTGTGATGCAAGCGCCGTGCTTCGAGTGTCTTTCGTTTGATCCTTTCCCTTTGTTTTAGAATGGCTTTGTCACGTCCGAAGTAAACATCGGACGGCGTGACGTTGTTCAAGCTCTCATGGTAGCGCTGGTGGTTGTAGTGATCGACGAAGGCTTCGATCTGCGCTTCGAGATCACCGGGCAGGAAGTAGTTTTCGAGCAAGATGCGGTTTTTCAGGGTTTGATGCCATCGTTCGATCTTGCCTTGGGTTTGGGGATGATACGGCGCACCGCGTGAGTGCTTCATACCTTTGTCTTTCAACCAGTCAGCAAGGTCGCTCGAGACGTAGCTGGATCCGTTGTCGCTCAGCAGTCGTGGCTTGTGGACGACGTGAACTTGGGCACATCCCGACGCCGCCAAAGCCAAGTCCAACGTGTCGGTGACATCCTCAGCCCGCATGTTCGTGCAAAGCTTCCACGAGATGATGTAGCGGCTGTAATCATCGAGGATTGTGCTGAGATAGAACCAGCCCCACCCGATGATCTTGAGGTAGGTG
>JAPFBS010000046.1:0-562 GCA_035798175.1 Rhodobacteraceae bacterium KMM 6894 | reverse complement strand
AGCATCTAGGGGGACATACCTTTGGAGGATACTCCGAACAAGTGGTTGTTGATAAGGAATTCGTTTTGAGTGTTCCAGAAAATTTAGACCCAAGGGCAGCAGCACCATTGTTATGTGCAGGTATTACCACCTATTCTCCTTTGAAACACTGGAAAGTAAAAAAAGGGGATAAAGTAGGGGTGATAGGACTAGGTGGACTAGGACATATGGGAATCAAATTTGCCCATGCCATGGGAGCCCATGTAGTTATGATCACAACATCTCCTTCCAAAAGTGGTGACGCCAAGAAATTGGGAGCGGACGAAGTTCTAATTTCTAAGGATCAAGATCAGATGAAAAAGCATGCGGGATCCTTTGATTTCCTATTGAACACTATTCCTGTAGGACACGATATGAACCCTTATGTGAATCTTTTGAAAAGGGATGCCACCATGGTATTGGTCGGAGCCATAGAACCTTTGGATCCATTACATGGGGGAAGCTTGGTAATGGGCCGTAAGCGTATTGCCGGTTCCTTGATAGGAGGTATCAAAGAAACTCAGGAAATGATGGATTTCTGTGG
>JAPFBS010000045.1:0-646 GCA_035798175.1 Rhodobacteraceae bacterium KMM 6894 | reverse complement strand
GGTGGCGCGCACGGTGATCGTGTCGGTCAGGGTCTCGTCTTTGGCCAGGGCCTGCACGGCGGCGTTGGTGTTGTCCAGCGCATAGGTCCAGGTACCGGATTGGTCGGTGCTGAGGCTGCCGTAGGCGCCGATCGGGGCCGGAACGGTCCATGTATGGGTGTCGGTGGCGTCCAGATCGGCGACGCTCAGCGTGCCGGTGTCGGTCAGGCCGGTATCCTCGGTCACGGCGCCGATGGCGACGCCCGAGAGCGAGGGCAGATCATTGCTGCCGGTGATGGTGACGGTGACGACCTGGGTGTCGGTGCCGCCATTGCCGTCGTCAACCAGAACGGTGATCGTGTCACTCAGGGTCTCGCCCTTGGCCAGGGCCTGCACGGCGCTGTTGGTGTTGTCCAGCGTGTAGGTCCACAGCCCGTCTGTCCCGATGGCCAGGCTGCCATAGCTGCCGGCGGGGGTGGGGACGGACCAGGTATGTGTGTCGGTGGTGTCGACATCCGCGACGGCCAGCTGACCGGTGGTGGTCAGGGTCGTGTCCTCGGTGACGGCGCCGGTGGCGGTGCCGCTGATCTCGGGCGTGTCATTGGTGCCGGTGACGGTGATGGTGACCACCTGATCGACGGTGGCGCCGGCGCTGTCGGTGGCGCGC
>JAPFBS010000044.1:0-669 GCA_035798175.1 Rhodobacteraceae bacterium KMM 6894 | reverse complement strand
CGTTTCGAACGAGACAGAACTATCGGCAGCATTGTCACAGGCCACCGGCGGCGAAAAGATTGTCATGAGCAGTGGGAACTATGGCGCGTTGAACGTGTCGAATAAATCCTATTCAAGCCACGTCACGCTTGTGTCCGCAGAGCCGCGCGGTGCGGTTTTTACCAGTGTCAAGATCAGCAACACCAATTATCTGCGCGTCGATAATGTCCATGTCGACAACCCCGACAATGGCGGCACTGCCTCGAAAGTCGTATCGGTGACCAACGGCAGCAGCCATATCGAATTCCTGAATTCAGAGGTGAACGGCAAGGTCGACGGAGATTTTTCAGGCCACTACGGGCTTTATAGTAACAAAAGTTCGGACGTCACTTTTGAGGGCAACTTTGTCCATGATGTCAAAGTGGGCGCTGTCTTTAACGCGGTCGAGGATGTGACCGTGCGCGGCAACAGTCTTGAGGATATCGGCAGCGACAATTTCAAGTTCAGCAGCATCAAGGGCGCCCTGATCGAAGGCAACCTGGGCTCCAGAAACTTTCACCCGCAGGCCGGAGATCACATCGATTTCATCCAGTTTCAGCCGAATGGCAATTCCAGCGATATCGTGATTCGCGGCAACGTCAGCATGCCGTCGAACATCGCCAATATGCAGGGCATTTATCTGGGCGCGGT
>JAPFBS010000043.1:0-878 GCA_035798175.1 Rhodobacteraceae bacterium KMM 6894 | reverse complement strand
TGAGTATCAAGCCAACCAATCAGGCTGACTGGCAACCGGACGTAGCACAGCTACTCACAGGTGAATTCGATCCGGTACGGCCCTCGCTCGTCACCTTGAACAACGTGCGCAACTTTGATTGGCACACCGTCAATGATTACAGCGAACGCTGGGAAACCCGCAGCTATGATCTCGACCAGATCAAGACCGCTGACCTGATACTGACGACCTGGGGTAATCCGGCCATTGCTCACACTATGATTTCATTCGGCTTCGAGGACGGGGAACAAATTACTTTCTCCATCGGCATCAGGCCGACGGCCGGGCAAAGCTTTTCCTCCGTGGCGGGCTTCTTCAAGGTATACGGGTTGATCGAAACCGCTGCGGACGAGCGCGATGTGGTTCGTCTGCGCACAAGCGTTCAGGAAGGCAATATTGTACATCTCTACCGGCTCGCCCTGAGGGAGAACACCATGCGGGGGCTGTTTGTCGAGTATGTTAATCTGGCCAATGACCTCGAACAGACGCCACGCTTTTACCGTACAATTCTCGCTAACTGCACCACAATGATCTGGAAACTCGTTGACCGTCTCGATCCGGGCCTGAAGTTGGATTACCGGATTCTTCTGACCGGTTTCCTGCCTGAATATCTTTACGACCACGATGTACTCGACATGAAATTCAGTCTTGAAGAGATTGAAGCCATGAGCCTGATTCCGACGAATATTCCCTACATGCAAGACGGGGTCGCTTATTCGGCGGCGCTTCGCGCCGGAATTCCGCCACTCTGAATGAGAACGCCAACCGGAAATTAGTGACCAATACTTATGCCGCATGATTTTTTTGCCAACGCCGGGACTCTGTTGCGTAAATCGAGTGGCGGCCATGCCTCCTCTCTG
>JAPFBS010000042.1:0-1011 GCA_035798175.1 Rhodobacteraceae bacterium KMM 6894 | reverse complement strand
CAAGGGAGGACGTCTGATGTCATATAAGAGCGATATTGAGATAGCGCGGGCAGCGCATAAGAAGCCGATTCAGGAGATTGGGTCAGCGTTGGGGATACCGACGGAGCATTTGTTGCCGTATGGGCATGACAAGGCGAAGGTATCTCAGGCGTATATTGATAGCGTTCAGGGCAACAAGAGCGGCAAGTTGATCCTTGTGACGGCGATCAACCCGACGCCTGCGGGCGAGGGCAAGACGACGACGACGGTTGGTTTGGGCGATGGTCTGAACGCGATCGGCAAGAAGGCGATGGTGTGTATCCGCGAGGCGTCCTTGGGGCCGAACTTTGGGATGAAGGGCGGGGCCGCAGGGGGTGGCTATGCGCAGGTTGTGCCGATGGAGGACATGAACCTGCATTTCACCGGCGATTTTCACGCGATCACATCGGCGCACAGCCTGCTGAGCGCGATGATCGACAACCACATTTACTGGGGTAATTCGCTGGATATTGACACGCGGCGTGTGGTTTGGCGGCGTGTCGTGGACATGAACGACCGCGCGTTGCGTCAGATCAATGTCAGCCTTGGTGGGGTCGCCAACGGCTTTCCGCGCGAGGGTGGGTTCGACATCACGGTGGCCTCCGAGGTCATGGCGATCCTGTGTCTGGCGCTGAACCTTGAGGATCTGGAAAAGCGTTTGGGCGACATGATCGTGGCGTATCGCCGTGACCGTAGCCCGGTTTTTGCGCGTGATATCAAGGCTGAAGGCGCGATGACCGTTCTGTTGAAGGACGCGATGCAGCCCAATTTGGTGCAGACGCTGGAAAACAATCCGGCCTTTGTGCATGGTGGGCCGTTTGCCAACATCGCGCATGGCTGCAACTCGGTGACGGCAACGACGACGGCGCTGAAGATTGCCGATTATGTGGTGACCGAGGCGGGATTTGGCGCCGATCTGGGCGCGGAAAAGTTCATGAACATCAAGTGCCGCAAGGCCGGGATCGCGCCTGATTGCGTGGTTCTGGTGGCGAC
>JAPFBS010000041.1:0-1178 GCA_035798175.1 Rhodobacteraceae bacterium KMM 6894 | reverse complement strand
CTTTGAAGTGGTCCGCCCCTATAGTTAGGAAAGCGGAGGACCAGAGATGGCAATTAAGAGACCCAAGCCCGAAGATATTGTCGTGAAGTTACGGCAGGTTGAAGTTCTGATGGGACAAGGTATGCCCCGGATTGATGCGATCAGACAGATCAGTGTGACTGAACAAACCCATTATCGCTGGAAGAAGAAACGAGACCTTGTTCGCCATTGGTTCGAGAACAATGGTCGAGTGCGGAATGGGCACGGAACAACTCAAAGAACTGAAACGGCTGCAGAAAGAGAGCGAGCGTCTGCGTCGTGCGGTTTCTGACCTGACATTGGATAAGTTGATCCTGAAGGAAGCCGCATCGGGAAACTTCTGAGCCCCTCGCGTAGGCGGGCCTGCATTGACCATGTTCGTCGTCAGTTCAAGGTTTCTGAACGACGGGTTTGCCGCGTTCTGGGCCAGCACCGATCCACACAACGCCGATTACCACATGGACGCGCTGACGAAGAACGCTTGGTCGAGGACATGATCGAGTTGACGCGCCAGTACGGCCGATATGGTTATCGCCGCGTTGCTGCCCTGTTGAGAGATGCAGGCTGGCAAGTGAATGACAAGCGTGTGGAACGTCTGTGGCGGCGTGAGGGGCTTAAAGTGCCCATGAAACAACCAAAGAAGGGGCGGCTCTGGCTGAATGACGGGTCGTGCATCCGGCTGCGCCCTGAGTATCGCAATCACGTCTGGTCCTACGACTTTGTGCATCATCGAACCGATGATGGGAAAGCGTTCAGGACACTCAACATTCTGGATGAACACAGCCGTGAATGCTTGGCGATCCGGGTGAAACGAAAGCTGAACTCGACTGAAGTCATCGACGCTTTGACAGACCTATTCATTCTGCGCGGCGTGCCTGCCTACATCAGGTCTGACAACGGCCCAGAGTTCATCGCCGAGGCCGTCAGAGATTGGATCAAGGCGGTTGGAGCAAAGACCGCATACATCGAGCCAGGATCGCCCCTCTCGGGACATCGCCATGCGATGCCCTGCCGGGCAGTGCATGAGAGAACGGATACTGCGAAAGCTTCAACGGGAGAATGCGGGATGAATTGCTGAACGGTGAGATCTTCTACTCGCTCCGGGAGGCCCAGATCATAATCGAAAGATGGAGGAACCACTACAATACCAAACGACCACA
>JAPFBS010000040.1:0-1243 GCA_035798175.1 Rhodobacteraceae bacterium KMM 6894 | reverse complement strand
AAAAGAGGAGCCCCGATCATGGGAAAAGAAAAGTTTGACCGCAGCAAGCCGCACGTCAACATCGGCACGATTGGCCACGTTGACCACGGTAAGACGACGCTGACAGCGGCGATCACGAAATACTTCGGCGATTTCAAAGCCTACGACCAGATCGACGGCGCGCCCGAAGAGAAGGCCCGCGGCATCACCATCTCGACCGCACACGTCGAGTATGAGACCGAGAACCGTCACTACGCGCACGTTGACTGCCCCGGCCACGCCGACTACGTCAAGAACATGATCACCGGTGCCGCCCAGATGGACGGCGCGATCTTGGTCGTGAACGCGGCTGACGGCCCGATGCCCCAAACGCGCGAGCACATCCTGCTGGGTCGCCAGGTGGGCATCCCCTACATGGTCGTCTACATGAACAAAGTTGACCAGGTTGACGACGAAGAACTGCTGGAACTGGTGGAAATGGAAATCCGCGAGTTGCTGAGCAAGTACGACTACCCCGGCGACGATATCCCGATCATCCGCGGTTCGGCGCTGGCAGCCATGGAAGGCCGCGATCCCGAGATCGGTGAGAACTCGATCCGCGCGCTGTTGGCCGCTGTTGACGAATACATCCCGACGCCTGCACGCGCCGTGGATCAGCCTTTCCTGATGCCGGTCGAGGACGTGTTCTCGATCTCGGGTCGTGGTACGGTTGTGACCGGTCGTATCGAGCGTGGCGTTGTGAACGTTGGCGACGAACTGGAAATCGTGGGCATCCGCGACACCAAGAAAACGACCTGCACGGGCGTGGAAATGTTCCGCAAACTGCTGGATCGTGGTGAGGCAGGCGACAACGTTGGCGTTCTGCTGCGCGGCATCGACCGTGAAGGCGTCGAGCGCGGCCAGGTGCTGTGCAAGCCCAAGTCGGTGAACCCGCACACCAAGTTCGAGGCAGAAGCCTATATTCTGACCAAGGACGAGGGTGGCCGTCACACGCCGTTCTTCGCCAACTACCGCCCGCAGTTCTACTTCCGTACGACGGACGTGACTGGCACCGTGATGCTGCCCGAGGGCACTGAAATGGTGATGCCCGGCGACAACCTGAGCTTCGGTGTCGAGCTGATCGCCCCGATCGCCATGGAAGACGGCCTGCGTTTCGCCATCCGCGAAGGCGGCCGCACGGTTGGTGCGGGCGTGGTCTCCAAGATCATCGAGTGATCGTGTGATCAAGGCGTAGGGTGCGCTTAAGCGCACCTTACGTTGCCAG
>JAPFBS010000039.1:0-1302 GCA_035798175.1 Rhodobacteraceae bacterium KMM 6894 | reverse complement strand
ATCTTGCGCTTTAGACCGGCACGCCCTTTCAGGCCGTCAGGCCCTCGGGCTCGTCCAGCCCATTCGCGCGGCAGCACGCGGTCAGTGTGTTTGCCAGCAGGCAGGCGATGGTCATTGGCCCCACGCCACCCGGCACCGGCGTAATAGCCCCGGCCACAGCCGCGCAGCTGGCATAGTCTACGTCACCGACCAGCTTGGTCTTGCCGTCCCGCTCGATCCGGTTGATGCCCACGTCGATCACCGTCGCCCCCGGCTTGATCCAGTCGCCCGGCACCATCTCGGGACGGCCCACGGCTGCCACCACAATATCCGCGCGCCGCACCACACCCGCCAGATCCTTCGTGCGCGAATGCGCAATCGTCACCGTACAACTGTCCCCCAGCAAAAGCTGCGCCATCGGCTTGCCCACGATGTTGCTGCGCCCGATCACAACCGCATCCATCCCCGACAACGACCCGTGATAGTCCCGCAACATCATCAAACACCCCAGCGGCGTGCAGGGCACCATGCTCTTCTGACCCGTTCCCAACAGGCCCACGTTCGAGATATGGAACCCGTCCACATCCTTGGCCGGATCAATTGCGTTGATCACCAGATCCTCGTTCAATCCCTTCGGCAACGGCAACTGAACCAGGATGCCGTGAATACTTTCATCCGCGTTCAATTCCGCAATCAACGCCAGCAGATCCGCCTCCGACGTGTCCGCCTCCAGCCGATGTTCGACACTCTTCATGCCAACCTCGACCGTCAACTTGCCTTTTGAGCGCACATACACCTGGCTCGCCGGATCCTCTCCGACCAGCACAACCGCCAG
Organism: Rhodobacteraceae bacterium KMM 6894; assembly: GCA_035798175.1. Lineage (GTDB taxonomy): Bacteria > Pseudomonadota > Alphaproteobacteria > Rhodobacterales > Rhodobacteraceae > Roseovarius. The sequence continues at coordinate 488 of JAPFBS010000039.1, read as the reverse complement.
ACCGGGTACCAACCCATGCTCCGTCTTCAAGCGCGCCACATGCTCCGCCACTCTGCCACGCACCACCGCCGCAAACGCCTTGCCGTCAATCACCTTTGCCGTCATTCCGCACTCCCATTCATACGCCCGCCACATTAACACAAGGCTAACGCGTCCAAATAAAACGCCGTCTTCCGACGTTCATCTTTCCTTAAATACCTCATGGCATAAACCCCGCCATGAAACACCTCACGCCGATATCTCGCACAGAAGCCGCCCCAAAGGGCGGCGACCGGGGCCCGGCGGGCTCGATGCCCGCCGCGCCCCGCCCTTGATCAGAACAGTCCTTCGATCTCGCCCGCGTCGTTCAGCCGGATGTTCTCGGCAGACGGTACGCGCGGCAGGCCTGGCATCGTCATGATCTCACCGCAGACCACCACGACAAACCCCGCACCGGCGCTCAAACGAACCTCGCGCACGGGCACCGAATGCCCCACGGGCGCGCCGCG
>JAPFBS010000038.1:0-1521 GCA_035798175.1 Rhodobacteraceae bacterium KMM 6894 | reverse complement strand
TTCTGGCCAGCGATAGGATTCGTTTCAACACCTATTCTCTGAAAGGACTGCTAATGCCCCTGACCATGAACCGCGACGTTTTCATCACCTGCGCCGTCACTGGATCGGGCGGCACGCAGGATCGCAGCCCGCATGTGCCGCGCAGCCCCGAACAAATCGCCGACAGCGCGATTGCAGCGGCCAAGGCGGGTGCGGCGGTGGTGCATTGCCACGTGCGCGACCCCGAAACGGGCAAGCCGTCCCGCGATCTAAAGCTGTATCGAGAGGTCACGGACCGCATCCGCGCCTCTGACACGGATGTCGTGCTGAACCTGACCGCCGGAATGGGGGGCGACATCATCTTTGGCGGGGCCGAATCGCCTCTGCCCCTGAACGAGGCGGGAACCGACATGGTCGGCGCGACCGAGCGTATGGCCCATATCGCGGAATGTCTGCCCGAAATCTGCACGCTTGATTGCGGCACGATGAACTTTGCCGAGGCCGATTATGTGATGACCAACACCCCCGGCATGCTGACCGCTATGGGTGGCATGATGACCGCTCTGGGCGTCAAGCCCGAGATCGAGGCGTTCGATACCGGCCACCTGTGGTATGCCAAACAACTGGTCAAGGATGGCGTGTTAGAGGCCGACGCGCTGGTGCAATTGTGCATGGGCGTGCCATGGGGCGCGCCGAACGACCTGAACACCTTCATGGCGATGGTCAACAACGTGCCCGATGACTGGAACTGGTCCGCATTCTCATTGGGTCGCGATCAGATGGCCTATGTCGCCGCCAGTGTGCTGGCGGGCGGTCATGTGCGTGTCGGGCTTGAGGACAACCTGATGCTGGACAAGGGTGTTCTGGCCGAAAACCACCAGCTTGTCAGCCGCGCGGCTGAAATCGTGACCCGCATGGGCGCGCGCATCCTGACCCCGGCCGAAGTGCGCGAAAAGCTGCGCTTGACCAAACGCGCGCCGAAATGAGCCAACGTGTCCTCATAACGGGCGGCGCGTCGGGCATCGGCCTTGGCCTCGCCCGCCGGTTTGCGGCGCGCGGGGATCAGGTGGCGTTTTGCGACGCTAATTCCGATGCTGTCGCGGCTGCCGCCGCACAGCTTCCCGGCTGTATCGCCCATGTCGCGGACGTGCGCGACGAGGCGCAGATGGGCGCGTTTCTGGACGATGTCGAATCCCGCTGGGGCGGTGTCGACGTGGTCTGCGCGAATGCGGGGACGGGCGGCCCGGCCGGGCGGATTGAGGATCTGGAATACGGTGCTTGGCAGGATTGCATCGGCGTCAACCTGCATGGGGCCTTTTTGACATGCCGCTGGGCCGCGCGGCTGATGCGCGCGCAAAAGTCGGGGTTGATCGTCATCACCTCCTCCACATCTGGCCAATGGGGCCACCCGTTACGCTCGCCCTATGCGGCGGCGAAATGGGGACTGATCGGCCTGACCAAAACGCTGGCGATGGAGCTGGGTCCGGTCGGCGTGCGCGTCAATGCGATCTGCCCCGGCGCTGTGGAAGGCGACCGGATGGA
>JAPFBS010000037.1:0-1545 GCA_035798175.1 Rhodobacteraceae bacterium KMM 6894 | reverse complement strand
GAGATCTTCTACTCGCTCCGGGAGGCCCAGATCATAATCGAAAGATGGAGGAACCACTACAATACCAAACGACCACATAGTGCATTGGGCTACCGCCCTCCAGCGCCAGAGGCCATCGCACCGATGGACCAAAGGCCAATCATGCACTAACTTTCAAATTGGACCACTCAAGTGGGGCTGCTCAGAGCGAGACCGATGAAGTTGATATAGAACTCGTAACGCCCACAACCAAACTTGGCGTTCCGCTATCTTCGCGCTGCTATCTATGAAGTCATGGCCAACCATGACGATGAAGATGATCCGATAATCAAACGCAACCCAGTAGACCGTCTTAGCCGCCGCAATCGAAAGCTATGGGCCGAAGAAAAACGGGCAACGGGACACATACCGGACGAGCAAATATCTGCATGGTTGGACGCGGTTCATAACAGTCTTGGCGGGATTAGTCTTGATAATCAAAAACGCGATGCATTAGTTTTCATGTTGCTGACTGGGGCGCGGTTCTCCGAAGTGCTAGGAAATGTAAAGGTAGGCTATCCGGCGCTTGAATGGCGCGATGTGGATTTCAAGAAAAAGACAGTTTTGTTCCGCAACACAAAGAACCGAATGGAACATGAATTACCGCTATCAAAGCAAATCCCTACCCTGTTGGAACACCGTAAAGAGATAAGCGGGACAACCTATGTTTTCAGCGACAGGAACGATAACGTCCCGTCCGATCTTAGAACGGCTTATGAAAAAATCGAAGCTGCAAGCAATGTCAGAGTTACTGCGCATGACCTACGCCGAACTTTTAGCACCATCGCAAGTCGGTTAGATATTAGCACATTCAAACTGAAAAAATTGATCAATCAGATAAGCAGCGACGAACGGGGCGAACGGGACGGGGGGTCAACAGCGGGATATATCCAGATAACAACCGACGATTTGCGAGACGCGATGCAGCGAATTTCCGACTACATTATGTCACCGGAACGCCGGGAACAGGTTGAAAATGATTGATATATCAAAAATCAGTGAACCGATTGAAGTATGGAATGCAGCAATGGGTGACCCGTCCGACCTTGCTGCACTCTTGCGCAGTGATGAACCGTTGACCGACTGGCACCGGCACGATTTAGCACTGTTACTTGAAGGCCGGTTGGCTGGGCCTAACGGCAGAGGCAGGGGCGCACCGAAAAAGACAACCGGTGGGCCGTTCGCCTATTTGTTTGATCCTGTTTACAGCGCGATCTACGACTATCGCAATGAGACAGAGAAGGGTGAACAAGCGATGGCCGAAGTTGCGGCGCGGCACGAACTTGACATTGAGACGTTTCGCAACGCTCTGCGGCGCGGCAAAGCATACAAAGCGCCCAAGCGTTCTTTTACAAAAATTGAGAAGTTTCGAGAATGGTATAAGAGAGATTTCGATAATGGTTTCGGGAAATCCTCAAATAAGTAGATAACATTTTCTATTTTCTTGCTGACTGTCCGTCGGCAGGGTTTTTGGGTCCAAAGGCAGCGTAAACTAAGAGAGTCTTCGGCTCATCTGGTTGGTTTGAT
>JAPFBS010000036.1:0-1571 GCA_035798175.1 Rhodobacteraceae bacterium KMM 6894 | reverse complement strand
GAGTCCTTCATGCCCGCGAGGTGCTGAATCGCCCCCGAGATGCCCACCGCGACATACAGTGCGGGCGCGACGACCTTGCCGGTCTGACCGACCTGCCAGTCGTTCGGTGCATAGCCCGAATCGACGGCTGCGCGGCTGGCGCCAACGGCAGCGCCCAGGGCATCCGCCAGCTTTTCGATCATCGCAAAGTCGTCCTTGCTGCCGACACCGCGACCGCCGGACACAACGATGCCCGCCGAGGTCAGTTCGGGGCGATCCGAGGCCGCGACCTTGTCTTCGACCCACTCGGACAGGCCGGGGTTCGCGGCAGCCGTGATGGTCTCGACCGGGGCCGATCCGCCTTCTTCTGCGGCGTCGAATGTCGACGTGCGAAAGCTGACGACCTTCTTGCCATCGGTCGATGTGACGGTCTGGATCGCGTTGCCCGCGTAGATCGGGCGCTCGAACGTGTCGGACGATACGACGGCGGACACATCCGAGATCACCATGACATCCAGCAGCGCGGCGACGCGGGGCAGGACGTTTTTGGCGTCGGTGGTGGCGGGGGCGACGATGTGTTCGTAATCGCCGGCCAGCGACACAAGCAGCGCGGCGGTGGGTTCTGCCAAGCGATGGCCCAGCGAGGGATCCTCGGCGACCAGAACCTTGGACACGCCTTTGATTTTCGACGCGGCCTCGCCCGCTGCGGCGGCATTTGCCCCACAGCACAGCGCGGTCACATCGCCCAGTTTCGCCGCCGCGGTCACGGCCTTGGCAGTGGCGTCCAGCGCCAGTTCACCATCGGTCACTTCGGCCAGGAGAAGAACAGCCATTATACAGCCCCCACTTCTTTGAGTTTCGCAATCAGCTCGTCCACCGAGCCGACAATTTCGCCCGCCTTGCGGGTTTCAGGCTCGGTCGTGGTGGTGATCGTCAGGCGCGGCGTGACGTCGACGCCATAATCGGCGGCGGTTTTTTCGTCCAACGGCTTTTTCTTGGCCTTCATGATGTTGGGCAGCGACGCATAGCGCGGCTCGTTCAGGCGCAGATCGACAGTGATGATCGAGGGCATGGTGACCTTGATCGTCTGCATGCCGCCGTCAACTTCGCGGGTGACCACGGCGTGATCGCCGTCGATGTCCAGACCCGAAGCGAACGTACCCTGCGACCAGCCCAGCAGCGCCGAAAGCATCTGACCGGTGGCGTTCATGTCGTTGTCGATCGCCTGCTTGCCCGCCAGAACCAGGCCGGGGGCCTCTTCCTTGACGATGGCGGCCAGGATTTTTGCGACGGCCAACGGCTCGATATCGGTGTGCACATCATCAGCGGCAATGACCAGAATGGCGCGATCCGCCCCCATGGCCAGCGCGGTGCGCAGCGTTTCCTGCGCCTGCTTGACGCCGATCGAAACGGCGATGACTTCGTCCGCCTTGCCGGCCTCTTTCAGGCGGATCGCCTGTTCGACAGCGATCTCATCGAACGGGTTCATCGACATTTTGACGTTGGCAAGATCGACACCGCTTCCGTCCGCTTTCACACGAACCTTCACGTTGTAATCGATCACGCGTTTGACAGGTACGAGCACCTTCATT
>JAPFBS010000035.1:0-1693 GCA_035798175.1 Rhodobacteraceae bacterium KMM 6894 | reverse complement strand
AGTTCCTCCGGGAAATGCTTGAGTGTTGATCTGATGGGGTTTGGGGCGGCCTGTCCGAGGCCGCAGATGGAGGCGTCGGCCAAGACGGTGCAGAGTTCTTCCAGGAGCGGCGCGTCCCAGCGGTCGGCCTCCATCAGCTTGACCGCCTTTTCACAGCCCACCCGGCAAGGGGTGCATTGGCCACAGCTTTCGTCCTCGAAGAAGCGCAGCATGTTCAGCGCCGCCTGTTTGGCGCTGTCGTGGTGCGACAACACGACCACCGCCGCCGAGCCGATGAACGTGCCATGCGGTTGCAGCGTGTCGAAATCCAACGGAATGTCGGCCATCGACGCGGGCAGCAGGCCCGAGGATGGGCCGCCCGGCTGGTACGCCTTGAAAGTGTGGCCCTCGGCCATGCCACCGGCCGCTTTGATCACATCGGTGATAGTGGACCCGGCAGGCAGCAGGTGCACGCCCGGCTTTGCCACCCGGCCCGAGACCGAATAGCTGCGCAGCCCCTTGCGCCCGTTGTGGTCCACATCCGACAGGATCTGCCCGCCTTCGCGCAGGATTCGCGCGACCCAAAGCAGGGTTTCCACGTTATTCACCAGCGTGGGGCGGCCGAAAATCCCCACCTGCGCCACAAAGGGCGGGCGGTGGCGGGGCAAGCCACGCTTGCCCTCGATGCTCTCGATCATCGCGCTTTCTTCGCCGCAGATATACGCGCCCGCGCCGCGGCGCAGGTCGATATAGCCGGGCTTTACAATGCCAGCAGTCTCAAGCGCGGTGATTTCGCGCGCGAGGATGTCCAGCACGGCGGGATATTCGTCGCGCATGTAGATAAAGCATTTGTCCGCCTCGACCGCCCAAGCGGCGATCAGCATACCCTCAAGGAACAGATGCGGCACCCGCTCCAGATAGTGGCGGTCCTTGAATGTGCCCGGCTCGCCTTCGTCGCCATTCACGGCCAGATAGCGCGGACCGGGGGCCGCGCGCACAAAACCCCATTTGCGCCCCGACGGAAAGCCGGCACCGCCCAGACCGCGCAGGCCTGCATCCAGCAAGGTTTGCTGGGTGGCTTCAAAATCACCCTCGGCGCGCAGGCGCGTCAGTTCAGTATAGCCGCCCTCGGCGCGATACGCCTCAAACTCTTGATAGTTGGGCACATGCGCATGCGTGTGCCCCGCCTTGATCGCCGCCGTCACTTTTTCCGGTGTGGCGTGATCGATATGGTGGTGGCCCAGTTCCAGCACCGGGGCCATGTCGCACCGTCCCATGCAGGGCGCGCGCAACACGCGCACCTCGGAGGCGTCCAGCCCATCCTCCAACGCGGCCTTCAACGCCTGCGCGCCCGCCAGTTCACAACTAAGCGAATCGCACACCCGGATCGTCAGGGCAGGCGGCGGCACCTCGCCCTCTTTCACCACGTCAAAATGCGCGTAAAAGGTTGCGACTTCGTAAATCTCGGCCATCGAAATGCGCATTTCCTCGGCCAGGGCGCGCAGATGGGCCGCAGAAAGATGGCCGAATTTGTCTTGAATAAGGTGCAAATACTCGATCAGCAGATCACGCCGGACCTCGCGGCCATCCAACAGCGCGCGCACCTCACCCCAAGGCCCGTCCTCCAACTGGCGACCCTTCGGCGTCACACGGCCCTTACCGCGACCAGACTTCCAAACTCCGCTGCCCTGCTCCGAACCCATCAGACGCTCCT
>JAPFBS010000034.1:0-2577 GCA_035798175.1 Rhodobacteraceae bacterium KMM 6894 | reverse complement strand
TGTTGATTGTCACTGAGAACTGACCCGGCATTATCACCGAGACTTGACCCACCCAGCTGTTATGTTCTTTGCGTCATGATGGCGTCAATACTGCTGTCTCCTTTCGTTTCTTTTTCGCTGTCTCGGAGCTGGCCTTGAACCGATAGCTGTCATTGCCGGTCTCCAGGATGTGGCAGCGGTGGGTAAGGCGGTCGAGTAGCGCGGTGGTCATTTTCGCATCGCCGAACACGCTGGCCCATTCGCTGAAGCTCAAGTTCGTAGTGATGACTACACTGGTGCGCTCGTAGAGTTTACTGAGAAGGTGGAACAACAACGCGCCTCCCGAAGCGCTGAACGGCAGATATCCCAGCTCATCCAGGATAACCAAGTCGGTTTTCACCAGCGCCTCAGCGATCTTCCCCGCCTTGCCTTTGGTCTTTTCCTGCTCCAGCGCATTGACCAACTCAACCGTCGAGAAGAAGCGGACGCGTTTACGGTGATGTTCGATCGCTTGGATGCCAAGAGCGGTGGCGATATGCGATTTCCCAGTTCCTGGGCCTCCGATCAGCACCACGTTTTCGGTCCCATCCATGAACTCGCAACGATGCAACTGGCGGACCAAGGCTTCACGGATTTCGCTGGCGGCAAAGTCGAAGCCAGAGAGTTCCTTGTATGCCGGGAAGCGTGCTGCCTTCATGTGATAGGCGACGGAACGCACCTCACGTTCAGCCATTTCGGCCTTGAGCAGTTGCGACAACATGGGGATCGCTGCGTCGAAAGCGGGCGATCCTTGCTCATGCAGGTCCTGCACAGCCTGCGCCATGCCTGGCATTTTCAGGCTACGCAACATGATGACGATGGCAGCACCATCGGGATCATGACGCATGACGTGTTCCTCCCGTGGTGCGCAGCCCATCATACCGCGCTACATTGGCCACGGGTTCCTTGCTCAAAGAAAGGGCTGCGGGCGGGGTTACATCGGGCTGGTCTATCGGTGTGCCATCCACCAGTCCGTGCAACAGGTTCAGCACATGTGTCTTGGTCGGAACGCCTGCCTCCAGTGCCAATTCCACAGCGCAAAGCACAGCTTGTTCATCGTGGTGCAGCACCAAGGACAGGATATCGACCATTTCTCGATCCCCGCCGGGCTTGCGCAGTATCTGCGCCTGCAATTTGCGGAAAGGTTCGGGCATTTCGACAAAAGGCGCCTCGTTGCGCAGCGCTCCGGGCTTGCGCTGAACCACTGCCAGATAATGGCGCCAGTCATAAATGACGCGCCCTGGTTGACGGTGCGATCGTTCAATGATGCGTTCATGCGTGCAGACCACATGCCCTTCGGCGACGATGACCAGCCGTTCGGGGTAGATGTGTAGGCTGACGGGTCGATTTGCGAAGCTGGCGGGCACTGAGTAACGATTGCGATCGAACGTGATCAGGCCCCCTCTCGGCGATGCAGGCATCGCCTGCCGGGCAGCGGGTGGGCGACACCCGCTTGCTCTGCTCAACAAAGCCGTCAAGCATTGTGGGCAGTGGCATCAGCGCGGGCTTTTCGGCCTCCCAGACATCGGCAATGCTGCCAGGTAGGGTGCCATGCGCAGTCTCGGCCCACAGGAGCTTGCAGCGCTCCTCCAACCACTCATTCAGCGCATTGAGGTTAGGAAAGGCGGGCATGAGTTGCCAAAGCCGGTGGCGCGCATCGCTCACATTCTTCTCAACCTGACCTTTCTCCCACCCTGCCGCTGGATTGCAGAACTCAGGATCAAAGACATAATGGCTGATCATCGCCAGGAACCGCGCGTTTACATCGCGCTTCTTTCCGACACCAACCCGGTCGACGGCTGTCTTCATATTGTCGTAGATGCCGCGCCCCGGAACACCCTCAAACACCCGGAAGCCATGCCAGTGGGCATCGAACAGCATCCATTGACCGGCAGTGCATTTCCGCAGGAAATGTCACGAGAGGGACATGCGTTTGTAGCAGATAGGCCCGCACCAAGAAGGCGCGGCTGTGCGACAGCTTGATATGGGCGACCTGAAGCTTGATGCGCTCGCCGCCAACATAGGCCCAGTCCTCGCTCCAATCGAATTGAAACGCCTCACCAGGCTGGAACACCAGCGGAACGAAGACCCCGCGGTCAGTCGTGTGATACGCGCGTTGCCGTTCACCCTTCCAGTTCCGCACAAAGGCCGCGACCCGCTCATATGAGCCATCAAAGCCAAGCTGCGCCAGATCGGCATGCATCTGCTTGGCAGTCCGCCGCTCCTTGCGTGATTTGCGCTGCTCAGACAGCAACCAGGTTGTCAGCTTCTCAGCATACGGATCCAGCTTGCTCGGCCGGTCTGGTTTTTGGAACTCGGGCTCGACGATCCCGGCCCGCAGATACTTCTTGATCGTGTTGCGAGACACGCCGGTTCGCCGCGCAATCTCGCGAATGGGCATCTTGTCTCGCAGCGCCCATTTCCTAATAACCCTCAAAAATCCCATGTCTAACACTCCAATAACCCCCAGCTGAAACAAGCAGGGGCAAGGTTGCACATGGGTCAATTCTCAAAAACAACTTCTGCAGTTGCCGGGTCAGTTCTCAGTGAAAATCAACA
>JAPFBS010000033.1:0-2775 GCA_035798175.1 Rhodobacteraceae bacterium KMM 6894 | reverse complement strand
ATGACCGACACGATCCAGATCACGCTTGACGGCGCGGTTGTTGAGGCAGCGAAGGGGTTGACGTTGTGGGAGGTTGCGCACGGTCGTGGCTTGGTTATTCCGCATTTGTGTCACAAGCCGGCGCCGGGGTATCGCCCTGACGGGAACTGCCGTGCCTGCATGGTCGAGGTTGAGGGCGAGCGGACGTTGGTGGCGTCGTGTATTCGCGAGGCTGCGGACGGCATGGTGGTGCATACGGCCAGCGACCGCGCCAAGGCCGCGCGCAAGATGGTGATGGAGATGTTGGTCGCGGATCAGCCCACGCCCGAGGTTGCGCATGACAAATCCAGCCACCTGTGGGACATGGCCGCCGCCAATGGCGTGACCACCAGCCGCTTTCCCAAGCTGGAAGAGGGGCGTATTCCGCTGTTGGATGACAGCCACGTCGCAATGAGCGTTAACCTTGACGCGTGCATCCAGTGTGGCCTGTGCGTGCGCGCTTGTCGCGAGGTGCAGGTGAATGACGTGATCGGCATGGCCGGGCGCGGGCATGACAGTTACCCGACCTTCGATTTCGCGGACCCGATGGGCGAATCGACCTGCGTGGCCTGTGGTGAATGCGTGCAGGCCTGCCCGACAGGCGCGCTGATGCCGGCCTCTGTGACGGACGAGAATCAGATCGGCGACAGCGCGGATTACGATTCCGAGACCAAAAGCGTCTGCCCGTTCTGCGGCGTCGGTTGCCAGATCAGCCTGAAGGTCAAGGATGGCCGTATTAAGTCTGTCGAGGGCATCAATGGGCCCGCGAACGAGGGGCGGCTGTGCGTCAAAGGTCGCTTTGGCTTTGACTATATTCACCACGATCACCGCCTGACCAAGCCGCTGATCCGGCGCGATGATGCGCCCGCCAAGGGGCTGAACGTCGACCCCGGCAATGTCCTGACCCATTTCCGCGAGGCGTCCTGGGACGAGGCGATGGATTTCGCCGCCAAGGGCCTGAAGGGGCGCGGCCGCGAAGTGGCCGGGTTCGGCAGCGCCAAATGCACCAACGAAGAGGCGTATCTGTTCCAGAAACTGATCCGCCAGGGCTTTGGCCACAATAACGTCGACCACTGCACGCGGCTGTGCCATGCGTCCTCTGTTTTTGCCCTGATCGAGAACGTCGGATCAGGCGGCGTCACCGCGACGTTCAACGAGATCGAGAACGCCGATGTGGCCATCATCATCGGCGCGAACCCGGTGGAGAACCATCCCGTAGCGGCCACGTATTTCAAACAGTTCACCAAGCGCGGTGGCAAACTGATCGTGATGGATCCGCGCGGCGTGGGCATGCGCCGTTTTGCGAGTCACATGCTGCAATTCCGCCCCGGCGCGGATGTCAGCATGTTGAACGCGATCATGCACACGATTGTTGAAGAAAAGCTTTACGACCAGCAATATATCGACGCCTACACCGAGAATTGGGAGGCGGAAAAGGCCCATCTGGCCGATTTCACTCCCGAGAAGATGGAGGGCATCTGCGGCATCCCGGCCGAGACGCTGCGCGAGGTTGCGCGCACCTTTGCCGGGGCCAAATCTGCCATGATTTTCTGGGGGATGGGCATCTCTCAGCACATCCACGGCACGGATAATTCGCGCTGCTTGATCTCTCTCGCGCTGATGTGCGGGCAGGTGGGGCGTCCGGGCACCGGGCTGCATCCGCTGCGCGGTCAGAACAATGTGCAGGGCGCGTCGGATGCGGGCCTGATGCCGATGTTTTTGCCGGATTATCAGACAGTTACCAATGACGGCGTGCGCAGCGCGTTCACCGATGTGTGGAACTCCGGCGATTTTAGCGCGGAAAAGGGTCTGACCGTGACGGAAATAATGGACGCCGTTCACGAAGGGTCAATAAAGGCGATGTATATCTTGGGCGAGAACCCCGCGATGTCAGACCCGGACGTCGAACATGCGCGGGATGCGCTGGCGAAACTGGACCACCTTGTGGTGCAGGACATCTTTTTGACGGAGACCGCGAATTATGCCGATGTGATTCTGCCCGCCTCGGCCTTGGCCGAAAAATCGGGCACGGTGACGAACACCAACCGACAGGTGCAGATGGCCCGCCCGGCGCTGCCCCCGATTGGTGACGCGCGCGAAGATTGGGCGATTACAGTGGATCTGGCCAACCGGCTGGGCCTGAATTGGAACTATGACGGCCCGGCGGACGTGTTCGCCGAGATGAAGTTGAACATGAAGTCGCTGGACAACATCTCTTGGGAGCGGCTGGAAAATGAAGGCGCGGTAACCTATCCGTCGCTGACCCCAACCGATCCGGGGCAGGCGATCGTGTTTGGCGACGGCTTTCCCCGCCCCGAGGGGCGCGCGCGATTCACCCCTGCCAGTGTGATTGCGCCTGACGATGTGCCCGATGCCGACTATCCGATGATCCTGACCACAGGTCGGCAGTTGGAACATTGGCACACCGGGTCAATGACGCGCCGTTCGACGGTACTGGACGCGGTCGAACCCGAGGCAAACTGCTCGCTCCACCCTTCCACCTTGCGCAAACTGGGCGTGGAACCGGGCGGGCACGTGCGCCTGACCACCAAACGCGGCAGCATCACCATCATGGCCCGCGCCGACCGCGCCGTCGCCCCCGACATGGTCTTCCTGCCCTTCGCCTACGTCGAGGCCGCCGCCAACATCCTCACAAACCCCGCAATCGACCCATACGGCAAAATCCCCGAATTCAAATTCTCAGCCGTCAAAGTCGAACCACACACAACACAAAACGTCGCTGCTGAGTGACGCAAG
>JAPFBS010000032.1:0-4295 GCA_035798175.1 Rhodobacteraceae bacterium KMM 6894 | reverse complement strand
CAAGACCATATCCATTGATGCCACATACCTCAAAGCACACCGTACGGCGTCCAGTCTACGGTTAAAAAAGGGGGGCGAGGACGCCTGATCGGGCTGACCAAGGGCGGCATGAATACCAAACTGCACGCGATCACAGACACCAACGGACGACCGATCCGTCTTTTCATCACTGCAGGACAAGTCAGTGATTGTACTGGCGCAGCCGCCTTGATGAATGGTCTGCCCGAGGCTGAATGGCTCCTCGCCGACAGAGGGTACGATGCTGATTGGTTCCGCGATGCCCTTATAGACAAGGGGACAATGCCCTGCATCGCAAGTCGTAAATCACGCAAGAAGACCGTCAAGTACGACAAGCGCCGATACAAACGCCGAAACGGATCGAAAGGATGTTCGGCAGAATCAAAGATTGGCGTCGCGTCGCAACCCGCTACGACAGGTCACCACCCGTCTTCCTCTCCGCTATCGCTCTCGCAGTAACCGTCATATTCTGGTTATGAGTCCTGACCCTAGCAGTGCCGATGGCTCTGTTTGAGAGGCTTGAAGTGGGCTTTGCTTCAACAAATGCAGCGACTGGATTTTTGGCTTGGCTAAACCGCTTTCCAGAAAGTCGGGTTGGTCTACAAAGAGATTTGACCCATTCTAAGGATGTGACCTCTGCGGGACTTCAGGCAGCACTCCACAGCCAGTTGCTTAGCATCAAGACCGATGGAACTTTGGAAATTGGCATAGCCAAAAAACCTCCAGAAAACGCAAAGGGCAAACTCTCTAGCGGGCCGAAAAATGCGGTTGCTCGGGCTGAACGTTTGGGAGGATGGATGTCGAAGGTCGGCAGCCCTGCGTTAATTTTTTCAACATTGGAGGTGACCCCGTGAGCCGTTGGAACATTGTGCAAATTGCTTTTTACGGGGTAGGCGAAAGCCGCCGGACAATCGACCTACGTCAAGATGACGTTACGATTCTCACCGGGCGTTCAGGCACAGGTAAGTCAGCAATAATTGAGGCAATTGACTATTGTCTTGGTTTCGAGAGTTGCGATCTTCCGTACTTCGTTCGGAGACGGGCAATTGGAGTAGCAGTTCACCCATCAGCACGAACCGCGCGCTTGCCCACCTAAAACATCTCATGGGTTCCGGACGTTCGTGGCGTTTGCGAGGCATTGTGCGAACAGGTAGCTCTGCCGATAGGGGCACCTCAATTGTACAGGCCGCCGTATGATCGACTACTCGGTGCGAGTTGTGGTCTTTTGGCGCTACCTGGCGGCATCGTTTGAAACATATCTAAGATAGCATTTTGGAACTCGCTGAGCTTTTCGGACATCGACAGAAGCTTGATCATCTGCTTTTGTTGAGCTTCGTTACTGTTCAGAATTGCTTCCTCAACGGCCCCCGGAAAGTCACCTAAAAGTGCTTGTTCACGGGTGTTGTCGGCGATTGGTGTAACCCCCCTTTGGTTTTCCGCCACCTTGTCCTTGATGGTTCTGGCATAGTTCTGCATGTCGTCCTCAGTCAGGCCGTCGCCCGCGAAAATCTCGTTCAACCGGTCAATGATCTTTGACAGGAACTCTTTTTGTTTGTCTTTTGCTTGGCCGCTGGCCAACCCAGTGCCCGGCTCAAGCCCTTTGATGATCAACGCCGCCAGACCATCCCCGCCCAGCGAATGCAGGACGACCCAATTTTCGACCCCCTCTGTTCGCGCCCTCACACCCGGTCAATTGATCGCTTTCAGCGGATTAAGCGGCGCAGCCCGCCACGCGCAAGGCGCAGGGCATTTTGGGGGCGCAAGCGCATACTTTTCAAGATCAGCTGACGTCCCGCGCGTTTTCTTCCGCACCGATAGAGCGCCATACCGGTTGAATACAAAAACCAGCCGTATTCGTTTGGATAGCGTGCATACACGTGTTTGTTCTTTTGGAGGATCCGCAAGAATCCGGTCGCTCTTTTGCGTGGTTTCGCCGAAATACTGTCCGGAGAAAGCATCGCAAGAACGACAGGTTCGACCACTTCGAGAATAAGTTTGTGTTGCGACAGGCGCACAACGAATTCCCAGTCATTATTTGCCTTGGCGCGCGGATCAAACCAGGCAATATCGGGCATACAATCACGTCGAAACAATGCATTTTGCAGACTGATCCGGTTTTCGACCAAACTGCGTTTCAGTTGATCTTCTTGCAATGTGAACGGCCGATTTGGGTCCGGCGCACAATCGACTCGGCCAGGTCCATGGACCCTTGCGGTGTCTCGCCCATAGATAATTTTCAGCCCCGTCACCACGCCAACTTCGGGCGGTTGGGCCTTGAGCAATTCCAATTGCTTGGCAAGCTTTCCGGGCAGCCAGATGTCATCACTGTCCTGAAATGCGATATAGTTCCCCAGGGCCTTGGCTAAACCGACATTGCGGGCGGCAGCTGCTCCGCTGTTGCGCTCAAGCCGAAGGTAGCGAATGCGCGGGTCATTGATTTCTGTAACGACGGCTTTGATATCTTCGGTCGAGGCGTCATCAACGATAAGAAGTTCCAGATCTTTGAAAGACTGATCCAGCACGCTTGTCATGGCGCCGGGCAAACAGTGTGCTCTATTAAACGTAGGGAGTACCACCGAGACTGCGGGGGCCATGAAAAATCTCCTATCAAGTTTCGGTCAATTATGTCAGTAATATAGCCATTTACCGTGGCCAAACTGCGACATATGAAATTCTGGAAACGAAAGACGTCAGCTTGGAAAATTCTTTTCAATTCCCTCAAATGATCACAGGATTTGCGGTTAATGTCTAGCCGGGAAAATGGGGTTGCTGGCGAATTGACCGAAATCCAGACCTCTGCGTTTCCTTTTCCAAAGGCGCATGGGGCAACTTGGATTGTGCCGCTTTTACTTGTCTCCCTGGTCCTGCCATTCATCATCAATATCGGCCCGCTGCGGTTATCAGTTTATCGAATAGTTCTGATAATTGTGACTTTACCGGCCGTTTTTGGATGGCTCAGCGGCCGTTCTGGGCGGATTAGAACGGCAGATATTGCGATGCTTTTGCTTTGCATCTGGGCCGCGGTCAGTTTTGTTGTGATCCATGGCACGACGACCATCCAGGCGGGCGGAATCAAGTTTATCGAGACGTTTGGCGCTTATCTTGTTGCACGTGTGTATATCCGAA
This sequence comes from Rhodobacteraceae bacterium KMM 6894, assembly GCA_035798175.1. Taxonomy (GTDB): domain Bacteria; phylum Pseudomonadota; class Alphaproteobacteria; order Rhodobacterales; family Rhodobacteraceae; genus Roseovarius. The sequence continues at coordinate 1,151 of JAPFBS010000032.1, read as the reverse complement.
CTGCCGATGAATTCCGGTCGATGGTCAAGGTGCTCTGCCTGATTGTTTTGTTCTTTTTGCCGTTTGCCATCATTGAGGCGGTGACAGGCAAGAATATTCTTTTGACCACCATGGACAGCCTTTGGAATTCCTACCACCGGGTCATGAAAGACCCGCGGATGGGCCTTGCCCGGGTTCAGGCGACATTGGAACATCCGATCCTTTATGGTGTGTTTTGCGGCAGTGTGATCGCCCTGACCTTTATGGTTCTTGGCTATGGAAAGTCCGCTTTTCATCGCGTCGGAACAACTGTTTTGGTCCTGCTCTCGGCGGCCTTGTGTCTGTCTGCCGGCCCCATGACGGGCATGATTGTACAGGTTTTTCTGATCTTCTGGCTTTCGGTCCTGAACTCGGTCAAAGCACGTTGGAAAATTCTTGGGGGGCTTGTGGTCGGGGCATGGATTTTTCTTGAAATCGTAGCTGACCGGCCCCCGGCGCAGATTTTTATTTCCTATTTTTCGTTCAATTCACACAGCGCCTACTTGCGTCTTCATATCTGGAATTACGGCACGGCCTCTATCCTGAATCATCCCATTTTTGGAATTGGGTTCAATGATTGGGAGCGACCGTTCGGGATGAGTTCAAGCATCGATATGTATTGGATCGTTGCAGGTGTGCGCCATGGTTTTCCTGCAGTATTCTTTTCCTTTCTGAGTTTTTTCGCGGTGGTTATACCTTTGATCTTTCGCAAAGGTCTTGATGAGTTTCAGGCCGCCTGCCGGTTGGGTATTTTGTTTTGTCTCGCGTCGTTTTTTCTGGCGGGCTGGACGGTGCATTATTGGAATGCGACCTATGTGTTGTTTAACTTCATGCTGGGAAGCGGTGTGTGGCTGCTTGATGCGCAGCCAGCCGGCAAGCGGGATGCGATCAAAAAGGAGGCGCGGCCCGCTGCACGGTATCGGCGATCGAACACCGGCCAGCTTCCGACAACGCGATTTGGACATCAGAGAAAATGAACCAGCGCCGACATCTTCCATATGTGACTGTTTTTAATGTCTTATTTATGCTTCCAAATTGCGTTTCCGCGCAACAGGCCGTTTCGAACGAGACAGAACTATCGGCAGCATTGTCACAGGCCACCGGCGGCGAAAAGATTGTCATGAGCAGTGGGA
>JAPFBS010000031.1:0-5383 GCA_035798175.1 Rhodobacteraceae bacterium KMM 6894 | reverse complement strand
TGGTGGAACGCTATAAATTGAGGAAAGACACGGCCGGTTTTTACGGGAGATGATTCGTTCGTTTGGAGGTTAATCGGAAATTTGCGGCATATAGTTCTTCGCATCCTGCACAATCAAGGGTAGAAATATATGCGATTTTTCACAGAGCCCCGCAGAAATTTCTTTAATTGAACCCCCAAACCGACCATGATTTAGGCATCGACAGATTCAGTCTTAACAACATAGAAATTGACGGGCGGTTTCGACACCTCCATGAAACGGTTTTTAGGGGCCAATTTATAGTAGCATCCGTTTTTATCTACATAGGGACGTGATCGACAGATGACAGATATCGGCATGCAACGTGATGTTTCCTCGCTTGAAATGCGGAATGTTAACCCCATTGGAGTGATGTGGTTCATTGCCCTGATCGCCACGGCGTTGCCGATTTTCTGGCTGGGATTGATGTCGCTGGGGGCGGCATGGATTACGCCCGAATATAGTCACGGGCCATTGATCCCGATTATTTCGCTGTATCTATTCCTGCGAGAGCTTCGAAATGCGCCGCCAATGCAGGTGCCCATGCGCGTCAATCGCGTTCCCGGGATCGTCGTTATCGTGTTTGCTCTCGGCTTTGGTATCCTTGGCAATCTGGTGCAAATTCCGGACGTCGTCACCTATGCGCTGATTATCTGGGTGGGGGGTCTGGTGTTGGTCGGCTTTGGTTGGGAACAGGGCAGGCGTCACCAGCTTCCGGTCCTGCATTTGATTTTCATGCTGCCCTTGCCGCAATTCATCTATTGGAAGCTGACCATAATTTTGCAGCTGATTTCGTCGGAACTGGGTGTTTGGTTTATTCAACTGGCGGGCGTTCCTGTTTTTCTTGAAGGGAATGTGATCGACCTTGGAGTTTATAAACTTCAGGTTGCCGAAGCATGCTCGGGTCTGCGGTATCTGTTCCCGATCATGTCGTTTTCCTATCTTTTCGCGATCCTTTATCGGGGGCCATTCTGGCACAAGGTGGTGATGTTTCTGGCCGCGGCGCCCTTGACCATCTTCATGAATTCTTTCCGGATCGGCGCTATAGGTGTGTTGGTGAACAGTTATGGTATCGGTCAGGCGGAAGGATTTTTGCACTTCTTCGAAGGGTGGGTCATCTTTGGTGCCTGTATCGCGATCCTGTTTCTGATGGCTGTCGTGTTACAACGGTTGACGCCCAGCCCGTTGAATTTGCGCGATACCATTGATCTGGACACTGATGGTTTGGGGCGTGAGGCATCCCGCTTTGCGGCTATTGCAACTTCGCGGGGGGTTATCAGTGCCACGTTGATATCGGCCGTTATCACGGCCACCTTTGTCCTGTTGCCCGCCCCTGAACGGGTAATACCCCAGCGAGATCAGTTCGCATTGTTTCCGCGGAACGTGTCGGACTGGAATTCCTACACGATTCCGCTTGAGCCTGACGTGGCAAGAGTACTGGGGGCCACTGACTATATCAACGCGATCTATTCACGACCGGGCGATCAGGACGCCTATGTCAATTTCTTTGCGGCCTATTACGACAAACAAACCGAAGGATCCGGGATCCACTCACCGGAGGTTTGCCTGCCGGTGGGCGGTTGGGAGGTTTATTCCATTGAACCTACGCCGGTGTCGTTCCCCGGGACCGTTTACGGAGATTTCAACGTCAACCGGGCCGTCATTGAGAAAGGGTTGTCGCGGCAGTTGGTTTATTACTGGTTCGAGCAGCGCGGCACCCGTATGACCAACGATTATCTGGCCAAGATCAGCGTGGTTTATGACAGCTTGACGACAGGGCGCACGGATGGCGCGATGGTCAGGTTTGTCACACCGATCAACCAGAACGAAACCGAGGCGGACGCTGACGCGCGCCTGCATGGCTTCATGTCTGATGTGTTGCCCAAGCTGACCCGCTATACCCCCGAATGATCCCTGTCTGACGTCCCCTTGCAACGGGGGGCGCAATTTTGGCACAAGAGCAGGATGAAATCCCCTGCGTGCAATGCAAAAAATACAACCCTCGGCGTGCCGCATGTTCTGCTGCTTTTGTTGGTGATAAACATCCTGACGGAACTTGTTCTGCAGCTTGGCGATAGGGGCCTGCTGGGGGGCATGCCCCACATGCGTGGCCGGGCCTATGATCTTGGGGCGTTTCAACCTGATATGCACGCGCGACAAGACCATCATTTTTCCGGGCAATCGCTTAGCATGTTTTTGACCTATGGGTTCCTGCACACCGGCCTTTCCCATCTGATCGCCAATATGTTGGGTTTGGTTTGGATGGGGAAGCTGATCCTGTTCTACCGCACGCCGGCAACGTTCCTGATGTTCTATCTGGTTTGTTTGGTCGGGGGCGCCCAAGCCTATCTTGTCCTCTATACTCAGGGTGGTGTCATGGTGGGGGCGTCAGGCGCTGTGTTTGGGCTTTTGGGTGTTTACGCGGTTGATTCCGGTTTGTTCAGATCATCGCGCCCCAGACCAGAGGAGGCGGGGGTGCAGTTTTTTCGCGTATCTATGGCGACAGTTCTGTTGGCCCTTGGAGAAGTGGGCGGTCAGAAACTACTGGGCAGCAGCCCAATGGCCTGGCAGGCTCACGCTGGTGGGTTTTTGACGGGTGCGGTGGCCGCATTGTTGATGCCGCCGCGATTGCGAGATCGGCAGTGACGTGTTCCACGAGAGCCGCCGATTTCGGCCTTTGACGTTCTGCGCGCTTGTAAAGCAGGGCAGACCGGAAATAGGTTTAATGCACGCCTTACCGCTATATCGCTGACGTCGGAGGTTTCATGTCCTGGTTGCGCGCCATATTCCTTGCCAAGCGGTCTCCGCGCTTGGCACAACTGCAGGCCGTCCCGCCTTGCCTTGATCGGCCTGTTTGCGTGATTGGCGATGTGCACGGACGGCTGGACCTGCTGGATCGGCTGCTGGCAGAGGTTGCGGAGAGGCCCGAAAGCAGGCTTGCGCGGATCATCCTGGTCGGTGACATGATTGATCGGGGGCCTGACAGTGCGGGCGTTCTGGCCCGTGTTCATGCCCTTCAACGTGCGGCGCCCGAACGTGTGATTTGTCTGATGGGCAACCACGAACGTATGCTGTTGGATTTACTGTACAGCCCCGCCCGGCATGGCCCGCGATGGATTGCGGCAGGTGGCAGTGAGACGATGACCAGTTTTGGTCTGTCTCCCTGGGTGCGCAGGCAGGATAGCGAATCAATGATAGGGCTTGCCAAGGATTTGCGCAGCGCCATGACGGATGAGCTTGTGGATTGGCTGGCCGCGCTGCCGCTTATCTGGCGCGAAGACCGCTTGGCCGTTTCTCATGCCGGGGCCGACCCGGCACATGATATCGACAAGCAGGCCGAAAAACGTCTGTTGTGGGGTGCGCAGGGTCGCGAAGCCGATATGCGTGGTGATGGTGTGTGGGTTGCACATGGGCACAACATCGTCCCGAAAGCGGGTGTTCAGCGGCAGAAAATTACGTTGGACACAGGCGCGTGGTGCAGCGGACGATTATCAGCAGTCTGGGTTGACGTTAAAGGCCCGTCGTTCATTGAGGTTTCCGGTCCGAAATACCCTTGATCGAGATCGGCCAGATTTGGCCTGAACGCCCTCGAAATCTCAAAAGACTCGACAGAAATCGGAATCTCGGTATTGTTATCATATTAGCGATGAAAACTAATCTTTTGAACTTTTGTATGGAAGGAGTGAACAATGTTTACTTTTGGCTTCTTTACTGCTGTTTACTTGCTCATCACTCTTTTTGCACTTCTTATATCCTTTGATGAGCAACTCAAAAATGGACATGTCAGTGTTTTGACTTCCGGGATGAGCTTTATTGCCTGTTTGTTTTGGCCAATCACCTTGATATCAGTGGCTATGGTGGTTTCGGCTCAAGGTCGTAATGCCTGATTTATTTTCTTGTTTCAATGTGTTGTGTAATATTTGAATCCATAGGCGTCATGGTGCACACGGAAGTCTACTTGAGGATTGATAGCGGTTTCTGATTGGATGAGATTGGGAAACGCGGGCGCGATATGCTTTGCATATCGGGCGATTGACGACTGGGGCGGCATTATACCGAGCCCCAATCGTGCAATTTTGCCCGGCGCACTGTCTGCGGCAGGAGGCCCACCGCAGATAGTGAATTTTGAATGATCGTCAGGCATCAGCCGAACAAGTCAAAATTCTCGACGGGGATTGATTGATCAATAATTTGAACATCAGATATCGTGCCGTCGAAAGCATTGCTGACCGTGCTGCTGTCTTCCTTGCTCGACCATCCAAGACCACCAATTTGCAGGTTTTGCTCGTTTTGGCTTAGATCAATGCCGAATTTTTGTTGGCCAACCAGCTCTCCATTTACAGCAAGACCAACTTCGGAGTCGTCAAACCAGGATTGGACGTCATAGTCATGGCCCGCCCGGATTTCGTTAACGACGAATTCCGCGTCGCTATCGTCATCCTGAAACCTGAATATCAGCTTGTCCTTGTTCAGCATTGCCGAAATATGGTTTCCGCCATCTTGGTATTGATAGGCATCCTTGGAAAGAAGACCCTGCTTTCCTTTCAGGTGGTCGGCATTGAAGGTAAAAGCGATCGTGCCTTGCTCAAGGGCAAATTCATCATCGTGTTCAAGATTGATGATGTCTTGGTTCCTCCCATTGAATAACTCCGATTTATCGATTTCCAATACAACATTCCCGTCATGCTCTGGCTGCTGTTCCGGCTGTGACTGGTCCGCGTTCTGGTTACCTTCATAGATGGAAATGTCGGAAATCGTTCCGTCAAACAGATCCGCGAATCCGGCTTTGCCGGTTTTAGTGGACCAACCGCGTGCCCCGAATTGCAGGTATTCTACGTTGGTGGCCCAGCTGGTTGAAAACTCGGAAGAGTGCACCTGTTGATCGTCAAGCCAGACAGAAACATTGCCATCGCCAAAGGACACCTGGAGATCGTAATCGGTTTTGGCTTTGATATTGCTGATAGTGACAACTTCATCCGCACTTCCGTCTTGAAAGCGAACAATCAAGTCACCGTTTTCAATAGAGCTGACGATGTGATTCCCGCCACCACTGTACCCGTTTGCATCCTTGGCGAAGAGCCCCTGCCGGCCTGAAACAGTATCAGCATTGAAGGTTAGGCTGATTGTGGCGGCATCCAGTGCGAGGCTGGACTCGTGGGCAATCTCGATCACGTCGGAAGAACGCGAAAACTTGTGAGGGCCAGCCATGTCTAGGATTGCGTTTCCATCAGCCGAAGGTGCTTGGGGTGCGGGGTCTGGTGTAGGCTCGGGCGTTGGTGCCGGATCCGGAGTTGGCTCGGGTTCCGGGGTTGGCTCGGGTTCTGGCTGTGTCTGGCCCGGTTCGGATACCGTAGGGGGGCCACCG
>JAPFBS010000030.1:0-5460 GCA_035798175.1 Rhodobacteraceae bacterium KMM 6894 | reverse complement strand
AATCAAACCAACCAGATGAGCCGAAGACTCTCTTAGTTTACGCTGCCTTTGGACCCAAAAACCCTGCCGACGGACAGTGAAGCCAGATGCTGTAGTGTTGTCATAATAGTCCCGTAAGGTCATGTTTCGAAGGGCTCATTCTTATCTGTCGATTGTTCGCTGAAACTTTTTGACAGTCTCTGCTAATAACTTTTGGGACTCCCCAATATTCTCATAAGCACGCTCTACCTGTTCTCCTAGCTCTTTCATAACAGCCTGATCCAATGTCGGAAGGACTACATCCGCAATAGTTTTTGGATCGAGTGCATCTACAACGCTACCAGTAGCTCTGGACTTCAACTGGAGTTGCACTAGCGGGTTTCTCAATGCCAAATATAGAAATCCCGGAGGTGTATTATCCTTTGGGATCGCTCTCATAACATGATTGCTGGCCATCCAATCGTTCCAATGTGATGATACCAAGGCAGGGTGCCCCAGTGCCTCTTCGCTCCTCCCATCACACGTAAAGACCGTCCAACCTTTCTTTAGTCGAAAGGTTTCCGGATCTGAAAATGAGCGGTCGCTGATGTGCTTCAATGACACAGGTCTGAGTTGGAATAGCTGGCGGCCTGAAACAATTGGTGTCCCGTTTTCACCGTCCACATAGTATCTTTTGTAGCGTCCCATCATTTTCAAGTTTGCTAGCTCTCCGAGCTTTCTTCCGCCTGCCTTAGCAAGTTCAAGTCCGGCATTTATGTTTGCAGGATCATAGAATGCAGCGTCGAGCCTCAAGGAAAGGGACGCCGAGTTGCGAGTATAACGACGTAAACCAGCCACGCGCTGAACACCTTCATCAGGTAAATAGTTTTTTATTTTCAATATGCTGGATAATTTTCTGTCAGCGTCTGTTAAGGCTTGTCGAGCAGAGTCCAACAACTCTTCAGCTTTTTTAGTGCTTCTAATAATCGATTGCGTTGTGCCGCTATCCGGGACAAGGATCGGAATCTTTTTGACGTCTGCTGGCGAAAGGTGGTCAATGTTTGTTCCCGATCTGCCGCGTCTTATCAAAGCTTGACCCGTTTTGGTCATAAGAAAAGCATAGAGAAGATAGCCCTTGTCTGGGCAATGTGGGACAATCCTCATTATGTCCGTCATGCCAAATCCGGCCAAAGCATGGCCAACGAAAGCCAGCGGCCCAAGATTTCGTCCAGAAGAGGGAGTTAGGATCATACCCTTTTTAAGAAGTAAGGTTTCGTAAGCTTGAGTTCGGCTCTTCACTAAATGACGAGATGAACTTGGCCTCACGTTGAATATATCGTGTGCTTTCAGATATGTAGCGCCGTGGTTGCTTTCAGATGTGGTAACCAATTTGATACGATTTGGGACAAACACGTCAGCCAAAGTGCTCAGGGCGACTACTTCATCTTGCCAGTCTTCGACACGATTCAGCGCTTCGGCGAATTCTTTTTGGTAGGCCTTAGCATCCAGAACGAAGGCGGGGCCGACGAGGTTTGACAGCCTAATCGATGAGGTTTCAGGCGAAATAGGGAGTGTTTGCAAAACAGCTTGAGAGTCGGTTTCAGACACCATTTTCTTCTCTCCACTCATGGAAGAGTGATGGCACCAAAGGTAATTGGTCATCAACAACTCTCACGCTTTCTCTAATCGTGGTAAGTTGCTCTTCCCCATCAACGATGACGGTAACGTCGAGCTCGTGTTCTTCGATTACATCGTTGCCGTCTTGGTCTCGCAAAAAGATAGGATTTCCACGTTTATCGTGACCTATTTTGTCGGTGACAGTAAAGAATACTGGATAATCTCTTGATTTTGACTTCTCGTCGTCCGTCAAGCGGCGCACCAAGACCATACTAGTTTGCGTGTCATTTCTAGGCTGAAACAAGTCTCTTTGCATATCAATAACGGCCAGTATTTGGCAGTTATCCATCAGCCACTGACGCACGTAGCCAAGCGGGGGATTGTTGAGAATTCCATTTGGAATAACCATCGCCATTCTGCCTGTGCCGGGTTTAAGTAGCTGGACACAGCGTTCGATGAATAGGATTTCTGGTGGTTGACTGGATTGACGTTTTGGTTCGCCGTGCCTGTTGATACGCTTACTCCATTTCCCTAGTGCCTCGTCCCAATCCCAAGTGCAGGCGAGTTCGAATTGAGATAGAACATCCGGGAGGTCGATTTTTATGTTTGTTCCAAATGGCGGGTTTGTGAAAACTAAGTCGAACGAACCGAGGCTGGCCACACTTCTTGCTTCGTCGGACCAAGTAATGGGATCTCTTAAGCTGTCAGCTTGAGCTAGTCCTCCAGCGCCGTCATTGTTCATTACCATGTTCATTTTGGCTGCGCGCACAAGGTTGGGGTTAAGATCAAGACCTACGATATTATTTCGGAGCAGCTCCTCCCTTGCTCGATAATACTCGAGGAGTTCAGTTTGAGATGGTGCGCTTGGGTTCTTCCAAGTATTTTGCTTTTGTGTTTCCAGTTTTTCTAGAGCTAAGTTCATTGCCGTAACTAGGAAACCACCTGTCCCACAAGATGGATCAATGATTCTATCATTTGGTCCCGGATTAAGCATTTCGACGGCCATTCGGCAGGCATTGCGAGGAGTAAAAAACTCTCCTCGATCACCTCTTAGATTCGAACCAACGATTTCTTCATACGCCACACCCTTAACGTCGACCGGCGAATCCAAAAGAGAGTATCTTTGTACCTGCGAAACAACGTACGCTAGTACTTCTTTGCTTAGCTCAAGGTCCTCCGCGGCTTTGAAAATTAACGGAAATTTCTTCTTCACATCTGAAAAGAGCTTTTCTATTCTCTTCAAACACCTCAATTGGCCATCGGAAGAGCTTTTCTCGGTGTTTAGGACATAAAACTCAATTTCTTTCGTAGATCTTTCATCTTCGATTTTGCAAAAAATCACCTTTAACAGCTCCCAAAACGCTTCAGGTTTTTGGAGCCCTTGGTTTCCAGATATGTAGTTATGGCACCGACGAAAAGCAAAGAGAAGGTTATCACTGGCGGCGGGTCTCAGTTGGTCGCGCTTCGGGCGCTCGGCTTCGCTGGTAGATTGGCCTTTCTGAGGGAAATCAATAACTTCCGTCAAAACAACGGTGCCATTTTTTTCGGAGCGCATCAAACAAATTCGTTCGTTTGATCCGTTGGTCCAGAGGCCGAAATCGCAATTTGGGCATGCCGCCATGTAGGATCGTAGTTGATCAACACCTTCCTTTTTGTCTTTGGGAGAGGTTCCTTCTTTTTTGCATTCTACAATAATTCGAATGTTCTCTTGGCTTTTCTCTGCTTCGTCTTTGTAAATTGCTAGATCTACTGATTTCCTTGAAGAGCCCACCTTTATCGATTGCTCAACGGAAATATTTTCTTTGCTGTATTTATATTCTTGTACAAGACTTCTCTCGACATTTTGCCGAACGTACTCTTCTGGTGTTTTTTTTCGTAACGTGCCGTCGATAAAGTCTACGACGACGTTTTCTGGAATAGCGCTCACTTGGATGTGCCCCTTTTGTACTTCTCGCCCTGCAGGACGGGATGGTGCTTGCCACCCTTTACTAGGATACTATGTCGCTAAGCCTTGGGGTCACAAGCCCAATTATGTGAGTTGGCATCGCTGGTTCCCGCGGCAACGGAATGTCGGAAGAGGCTGCATGCGGCTGAGAGTCAATGTCTCCCAAAGGCCTCGCTCGTCTACCGTAGGTTTCGCACTAATGATCATTAGTGAAGGCCCATTTTTTTGGTGTTTTCAAGAATGCCGGCACTTCGTGTGCGCCCAATGTGACCCGCTTTACCTATACCCTTAAATTCGTTCGTTTGTGAGTGGCGGAGCAGTTCGCAAACCGCGTCACAAATAGCGGGTCGGCAATGTATCCCAAAACCCTTTCTTGCAATCGCATTCTCAAAACCTCGTCAAACCAACGGGTTTCGAGAGATATGCTTGGAAAAGCCGTCATTCGTTGGCGTGCAGAAAGTGGTAGGTGTGGGCTCGAAACCGCCGTTCTCCGCGAGATGCACCAAGGTCCGGTTAGGGCCGTGAGCGACGATCACATGCTTTGATGCGGCAACGCAGCTCATGTCTGGTTGGAACTTAGCGTGCAGGATGCTGCGAGGTGGGTCAAGGTCGGCTACACGAGTGCGGGATCGGATCGCGCCGACAGGGCACCGTTTCCAGCCAAATCCACGACATGCATCAAAACATGCAAAGCAACAATCCACCCTCAAATTATTCATTAGCAACAAATACTTAAAGGTGATTGTGGCGGAGACGAAGGGATTCGAACCCTCGAGACCCTTCCGGGCCTACTCCCTTAGCAGGGGAGCGCCTTCGACCACTCGGCCACGTCTCCACTGACGCGTATAGCCAAGGAAACATGGGGGTTACAAGGCGATTCTGCCCTTTTCTGAAAAAACCTCTCTACGCGCAAAAGCGTGCTCAAATGGCACTGAGTGGCACTCATTTTGGGCAAGATCTGGGCAATTTCCCCTACAGCAAAAGCGGCTTCGCAATAGGCGGCTGACGGTTTGCTGCTGCGATGGCTTCCTCTTGGCGCCTAGGCGGCAAGAAAGGCACGTCGCGGATCCATTGCGCTGTTCGATCGTCATTTCCGCCCAACACAAAACGAACCGAGGTTCTTCACATGTTGAATGCACGCGGTAAGACAGGCTTTGACAGAGCCACCTTGGTTGAGGTTGAAACGTTCCTGAGGGTGAAGAAAGACAAACGTCGCGCCTTGTTAAACTCTTGGGGCTTGGGCGGTATGCAGTCTGTTGCCTGGAGAGGGTTATGGGCATGCCTCCGCCTTGATCAAGACCAGCCCGAGCGCCTTCATAAGGAACTGAAAGAACCGCTTCTGCTACCGATCCAAGTTGCGGCAATTCTGGGATTGTCTGTCGACACTGTGAATATTTGGAGCCGGACCAACGCCTACCCTAAGGGCTTTCCAAGACCGATACGCCTCGGAGCAAGAAAGAAAGCCTGGCTCTCTCTCTCGAGATTATGGCTTACCGAAACCCCGACATTTATGGCAGCTTGGCACGCAGAATTCGCCGATCGAAAAAGAAGCCAAGTCCGCCTGAGCGACCGAACATCACACTCGATCCTGACCTATCCGTCGAGAATCTTGTAGAAACTTCTTCGGTTGAAAGCGACCTGGCCAAGATCCAGAGCATCGACCCTGTTACGGATGGATGCATGCTACAAGACCTCGACCAACTGGTTGCCACGATCGAAGCTGCAGCAGACGACTCTCTCACGCTGGAAAGTTCGACAATGGACACTGTTATCCAGATGCTTGATGCGGAGATACATGCCGGTGAGGCAAGAAGCCCACGGGAAAGGACCAAATCCGCCATTCGTAGCCTATTGAGGACGAAATGTTGATTTTCACTGAGAACTGACCCGGCAACTGCAGAAGTTGTTTTTGAGAATTGACCCATGTGCAACCTTGCCCC
>JAPFBS010000029.1:0-6727 GCA_035798175.1 Rhodobacteraceae bacterium KMM 6894 | reverse complement strand
AATCAAACCAACCAGATGAGCCGAAGACTCTCTTAGTTTACGCTGCCTTTGGACCCAAAAACCCTGCCGACGGACACTGTGCAGCATTGGTCAGTCTGGGCTCAGAGCCGACTTGGGGCAGTGCGGCATGCATCCTGAGTGCCCCGCCCGTCTGATCGACTTCAACGGCCATTAGCGGCCACGGGCTTGACGTTCCCAACGCCGCGCCACAGCTTGCGTATTGCTGACATTGGTACTTGGTGCCGCATCTCCCGGCTCATTAGCGTTCAAATGACTTCCGTGTCTCACGCTGTCCAACTGAAAGCAAAACTCCTACGACAAACCCATCCGCTGCGATCAGGCACCGGAAGTTCGGTTCTCTCAGCAGTAAGGATGGAATTTCATCCAGCTTCGCGCTCTAATTTCTTGCGTGCCAGCTTGCGAGCACGGCGGATCGCTTCAGCTTTCTGCCGCGCGTTTTTCTCGGACGGTTTCTCGAAATGCTGCTTGAGCTTCATTTCGCGGAAAACGCCTTCCTTTTGCAGTTTTTTCTTAAGTACCCGGAGGGCCTGATCGACATTGTTGTCGCGAACACTGACCTGCATGTGGTAGACACCACCTCTCTGATTTGGAGTCGGACCAGCATTCAAGAGTTGGCCGACTGGTAACAGTTTCCTATCTTGTATGATCACCTAGTTGCAAGTTGGTTCGAGGGCTAGCGGCATGTCACCGTTTTTGCCGGTTTGGGTAGCAATGAGGAAGTTGCTTACGGCCCATAGCGCCATTTGATCACAATGGATCGAACGTCCGGTTATACATAATAGCTCTACTCGGGGGGGCATGAAGCTAGTAATTTTTCAATGGCAGCGAATAATGCTGCCCGTCCAACCGGCTTCATCAGGCGAATATCCTCAGGACGCAAACCATTACCATGAACAGTAGCTTCGCTGGCATACCCAGACATGAAGACGACAGGTAAGTCCTTGTATTCTTCGCGCAAAATACGCGCAAGAGTTGTTCCCTGAAGTTTTCCAGGCATGACGATATCGGTTAATAAAAGGTCAAAGTCTGGGTTAGCATCGAAGATTTCTTTCGCTTCGTCGCCTGATCTGGCCTGAGTGACAGAATATCCCGCTTTCTTCAGGTTCGCGACGATCACTCGTAAAACTTCCGGCTCATCTTCAGCGACAAGTATTTTTCCGCCCGCTGTAGACGTTTCTAGCGACCGGATCATCGGCCTTTCGTCGCTTCTGTCATCACTCAGAAACGCTGGGAAATAAAGCTTGAATGTAGTACCAACGCCAACCTCGGAATAAACCTGCACCGTGCCACCTGATTGGCGCATGAAACCTTCGATCATAGAAAGCCCAAGCCCCGACCCGGTTCCCGTTGCCTTGGTAGAAAAGAAGGGCTCAAAAATGCTAGCGAGTTGGTCGGCCGGAATGCCATGACCTGTATCCGAGACAGCTAACATTACGTACCGGCCCGGTTTCAGTGTTTCATCTCGGGCGTCGATATATTCATCATCAATGCGTACATTAGCAGTCTCGATGGTTAGCTTACCTACGCTGTCCATTGCGTCACGTGCATTCAAAATCAGATTCAACAATGCACTCTCGGTTGAACTAGGGTCTGCCTTGACCCGCCAAAGCCCTGCCAACAGAGACACTTCAACTGAAATGGTCGCGGGAAGCGTGCGCGCCGTCCAGTTTTTTGTATCACGCACGACCCTGTTAAGATCGACAGCTTTGGGCGCCAATTGCGCCTTACGGGCGAAAGCCAGCATATTGCGGGTAAGGTTGGCCCCGCGGTAAATTGCAGAAATCCCATTGTCGATCAGTTTGATATGCTCTTCATCGGAAAGCTCATCACGAAGCAGCTCCATATTGCCGAGAACGACCGCTAGAAGATTGTTGAAGTCATGCGCGACGCCGCCCGTTAGCTGGCCAATGCTTTCGTTTTTCTGCGCGCGATGCGCCAATCTGGTTTGCTCCGTTAGCCGGAATTGGGCCTCGACTTGATGTGTAATGTCAAGAAACATACCGTCCATAGAAACAACATTATCCGATCTATGGGGGGCAGTTACGCGTCCTTCCAACCACTTTACCATTCCGTCCCGATCCGTAATTTTAAAACGGCGCGTAAACCCATCCAGGTTTTCGGCGGCATCCGTCATCGCGCCAAACATGTCAGCAAGATCAGCAGGATCATGGGCACGTACTAAAATTCCGCAATCTTCGATCATCTCTTGCGCGGTGTACCCCCAAATATCCTCGCATTGATGGGAAATGTAAGTCACATTGAATTCGCCGTCCCCCATAAAATCAAAGCTCATAAGCGCGCCAGGAAGGTTGTTCGCGATTCCAGCAATACGCGCTTCAGCAATAGAGTATTTATGCACGGCCTCTTGAATGTCAGTTATATCAGCAAGGACTCCGATGATTTTTTGAACTTTTCCATCATTCGCACGGCCAACGAACCAATTGGCCCGAACAAATGCGATCGTTCCATCGGGCCGCACGATCCGGTATGCGTGTTCCGGCGAGGACGAGGTATCTGCCCACAAAGCAGCAAAAGCTGTCTTTGTTGCCTCAAGATCGTCAGGATGAACCCGTGAAAGCCATTCCTCTATTGTAATATCTCCACTGTCGCGTTCCAGATCAAAGATAGCCATCGTTCCGGCGTCGAAATACAGTGTCTTGGCATCCGCAATAATAACGAAAACGCCTAATCCGGCCGATTTCGTTGCCAGCTCGAATCTTGAGGTAACAGTGGCCGTTCTTGCCGCTTTTTCAGCCCAATACTTTGAATGCTTAATGGCAAAAGAAGTCGCTATGATCGACACCACACCCGCGCCAAGCAATGCAAGAACATTTGCCATGGACCATTCAGTTTCCGAGCGATCAAACACCCCGCCGGATAAAGTGAGGAATAACAGTTGAATCGCAACAAAGCCAAGAATCGAGGCCAAAATCACCCGTACGTTTATGTCCAACCACTGTCGATAAGGTCGTAGATAACCGACCAGGACTCCCAAGAACGGTAGCGATGCTGACGTCAAGCCCGCGAGAGTCGGCGATGGCCCTCCGCCCCAGAGCTGAGAGGATAATCCAATCAGGCTTGCAATACTGGCGGCGATTGGTCCAGCAAGGTAACCTGCCAAAATCAGTGGTCCCGCACTAAAATCCACATCTAACGGAAAATCAGTGTCATTTAGGATGCTTGGATGCGAAATAAATAGGTAACCGAAGATTCCGAGTGCGGTGCCGATAAATATGCTGCGATGATACGAACTCTTGGGAGATATCGGAGTCGAAAAACCCGAATATGTGACAAAGCCCAACAAAAAAAAGTACGCAATGTTTTGAAAAATGGCGAGGTGCATGCATTGGCCTTTGGTGGCGATTGTACGACCTTGACGGATTTGGCCAAAGGCGTCAAATGGCCAGAGCCTTGATAAAACGGGACATCATAGGTTTGTAGGATCCAACCTGGTTGGGCCGTCTTACCGTGACAGTTTGAAGCTGCGCGGGTCACTGTCAATCTTATCTGACCCTTAGATGACCAGGGGGCGACCGCCGCGTGAAAGACGTGGACGGCAACAGAGTTTTAGTAACGAGGCGATCGAGACGTGCCTGACTTTGTGGGTGCTGTGCGGGCCGAGCTCCCCTCCGACATTCGGACACAGACAAAAGCTATCATTTGCAATCTGCTGAACTTCAACGGGGAAGAGAGCAGAGCTGTCGAAACGCTGGCAGCACGCGCCTGCCTCCAAGGCGGAGGTCGCGCAGGAAGCCCTGAAGGGCCAGGAGACCTTCGCGAAAATGGATGACCTTCGACAACCGGCAGCCCCCGCACTCGGCTCTTGGTGACAGACCAGCAGCCGTGCTTTATTAGCTGAAGAAAGATGAAACTCTGCCCGACCAGCAGGTGCAAAGAGTAGCTTGATCTACGCCAGATCCTGTCCAGAGATAGGGGAGTGGCTCACTTATGTATGAATTTCTACGCCGTCGATGTTGACGCACCCTATCTATGAAGCCATCAAGGTCAGTGTAGACGTCTTTTAGTAACAACCATGCCTATGTGTTATGGCTTGGTTGGAAAATATGATTGCGATGAGAAAATGCAAATTGTTAATTCAGATAATCAGAATAGCCCTTTCAGGGCTCTCGTGGTCGATGACAACTCGGAATTCAGAGCCATCCTCACCAAGCAACTTGAGAAGATGGGAGGCTTTGTGGAAAGCGCAGGCGACGCCAGTGGTTTTCTGGGAAACTTTGCCAACTCGGGTCTAGGCTATGATTTTTGTGTAATTGACCTGCAATTGCCCGATTTGCATGGAGACAAGATAATTACTTGGTTGCGCGAGAGTGAAGAGCACAAAGTCAGGTCGATGCCGATACTAATCATAACAGGGTTCCCAACAGAACTACCTGACGACATCCGCTTAGATAATCCGCCAACCTCCCTTTTAATGAAGCCATATGCGTACAGCGATTTAAAAGAACAGGTATCTTACATGCTCAGCCGGCGTAAGCGCGTCAATTGAGCCTACACGCACCTAACGGACCTTAATGCAGAATGCAGCGAAGGTCGGCTGTCCGCCGTTCGGGTAAGAGTAGCGACCGGCCCAGACCTTCCGTTCCGTCCCTGGCCGGACGCCGCGGAGCAGCTTCACCAGACCGGCCACTCGTCCATCGCGCAGCATTTGCGGACGATGAAGGTCGGCAGTGCGGGACGAAGCACCATTTCGCTGCGGTTGCGCCAATGTCGGCGCTCTGATTATCGCAAACTTCCCAAATGGATCAGAAAATCTTGCAATTTACTTCCGCGTATTGCAGTCTTTAAGTTGCATCCTGCAACTCCACTACAGGCCGGAAAGCCATGCGGGCCTACGAATTTTCGACGGAACAAATGCCTATCTGCTGCATTAGAATTGAGGTTTCTCATGAAGCGTACATCTGTCTTTTGCTTGTTTTTGCTGCTTTGCTCACCTATTTCGACATTCGCTCAAGACGCCAAGCATGAATTCGAAATCAATTTCTTCACGGACAATTTTAAAGCGACCGTTTTACCTAATGCACCACAAATCAGAGCCGGTGACCTGCTCAGATTTCAGACTCTTGAACTCGAAGACAGCCTAGAAGCTTGCATGCCCGGTCAGTGGGCGGCCCGCTATGACAGAAGTCCACCTGGATATTCTCTAATCACCGGTATGAAATCACTCTCGGGCAACATCGACGCACGAGTTGCGACCAATTTTGGTTTCACCGTCAACGGAACCATGTCCGCCGATGTCAGTTCAGCTATTAACGCAACAGGTTTTGCGATTGAAGCGGACTCCGTGCGCTTAGAGCGAAACCGCATAGACAGCATCATCAATACGGAAGACCCCCTTTGCGGTGTCTTCCGCAACGCATTCGGATCGGGTTATGTACCATCAAATAACGTGCTGGTTGGAAACGCTTTTTTTGTTGATGGCGATATACAGTTTGAATTCGGCCTGTCTTTGTCTGGCGACGCTGAGGGTGAAATTTCAGCTGACCGATTAGTTGCTTTTCTGAATGCTGTGCCATTCTTATCGAGGATCGCACAATACTTTGACGCCAGTGCTGGGCTATCAGTTAGCGGTTCGCGAGTTACGTCGGACACCATCAACATCGGGTATGGACCACCCGGTCAGCGAGCTATCGCTTTCCTACCCTTTTCGGTCAACACTCAACAGGCCCAAATGTTTTTTGACAGTGTTATTGAAGCTTCTGGCGATATCGGAAATCTTGCTGATATTGCTGCGGAGCAAGAGCGTGCAGTCGCCTTTCTTCAGGAGTTCCCTCAATTCAGTTTAGCAACCGAGAATTCGTTTTTGAATAATCTGTATTCGGGCGACGGTTTGGTCCTTTATCAGTCATTCATTGTAGAGCAGCCTGACTTTGCGACCGATTTCGCTCAGGCAGTCTCATGGGTACTTGCAATCAATGCGACAGCGGCAGACGGCTAGAGCCCTTTCAGTGGTAGTGTAGCCTGCACAGCCCAATGCGACTGCCGGATCGGGACTGAAAATTGCAGAGCCAATCCCAATCGGTATCTTACGTTACAAAAGCCGACCTTCGACCGTCGCGCAGCATCGGTAACTCTGGGCTCAGAGCCGACTTGCGGCGGTGCAGCGCCAAGCCCGCGTTCGAGGTGCTCTGAATGTCGGCTTTTAATCTCACGGATTGGATGGCTCGCTGCTGCGGCGAAGCGAATGTTACCGCCGAACACCATGGCCATTCGGCAGCTGTTACAGGAAGATGGGATATCGGAGGCGACACTGTACAAGTGGCGGGTTGAGGCGCGCGGCAAGGGTCATCAGCTGCCCGACGCTGACGCTAGGCCTCAGCCGTCTGCGGTTGTTCCACTTAGGGAATGTCGGCAAAAGCAGGAGACGACGGTGCCAGAAATGCGACGCGGAGTGGTCTGGTACTCAGGCTTTGTTGTTCTCACAACCATTGCCGGCATTCTCGGGATTGTGATCTCGATGGCGCTGAACTTTCAGGCATCACCGGCGCCGCTCTGGATCACGCTGTGGCTCATCACGCTATTTCTTGCCCTGCTTGTTGCGTTTCGAAATGGGCTCCTCGCAAGCGTGGCAATCATAGTCGTGAGTGTCAGTCTGTTCTCGCTGTGGTGGATGAGTATCAAGCCAACCAATCAGGCTGACTGGCAACCGGACGTAGCACAGCTACTCACAGGTGAATTCGATCCGGTA
>JAPFBS010000028.1:0-6978 GCA_035798175.1 Rhodobacteraceae bacterium KMM 6894 | reverse complement strand
CTCGCCAGGACTTTTGCGTGTTCCAGTTGTCTTCCTCATCATCCACTCCTCAGTGGCTACGATGAGCCAAGAACACTATCTTATCAAATAACGCTAATTGGACCCATAGGCGCTGACGTCAGACAAGCGACCAGATCATCGACCGCATGTGCCATGCCATGCAGCTTGAGACTGCGCAGCATGATGATAATGGAAGCCCCTGCAGGATCATGACGCATTGCGCTTGCCTCCTACCTGTCTGAGGTCGTCATAGCGATCTACGTTTGCCTTCGGCGCGGTTTCCAAAGCCAAGGCATCTGGTGGATCGATCTCTGGGTGATTTGTCTGCTTTGGATCAATCAGCCTGTGCAGGAGGTTCAGGATATGCGTCTTCGTCGGCACCCCGGCTTCCAAAGCCAGTTCAACGGCTCGCAGAACGGCGCTTTCGTCATGGTGTAAAACCAAGGACAAGATGTCGACCATCTCGCGATCTCCCCCATCCTTACGAAGCATGTGATCCTGCAGCCGTCGGAAGGTGTCAGGCATCTCAGTAAACGGTGCTCCGTTGCGCAATGCCCCTGGTTTGCGCTGGATGACTGCCAGATAGTGGCGCCAATCATAAATGACCCTGCCTGGCTTGCGGTGGGATCGATCAATGATCCGATCATGCGTGCAGACGGTTTGCCCCTCCGCGACGATCACAAGTCGTTCTGGGTAGACACGAAGGCTTACAGGGCGGTTCGCAAAGCTGGCAGGCACGCTGTAACGGTTGCGCTCGAAAGTGATCAAGCATGTTGGGGATACACGCTTGCTGTGTTCAACAAACCCATCAAAGGCTGGCGGCAGGATCATCAGCATAGGCTTCTCGGCCTCCCAAGCATCGGCGACTGAACCCGCCAATTCTCGATGCGCCGTTTCTGACCAAAGCACGATGCAGCGATCCTCAAGCCACTGGTTCAGCTCTCCCAAATCCTTGAAGACAGGCATGACCTGCCACAACCGGTTCCGGGCATCACGAACGTTCTTCTCGACCTGTCCCTTCTCCCAGCCGGCCGCTGGATTGCAGAACTCAGGCTCAAAGACGTAATGGCTGGCCATCGCCTTGAAGCGCTCATTGATGTCGCGCTGTTTCCCGCGACCAACACGATCGACGGCCGTCTTCATATTGTCATAGATACCTCGCCCCGGAACACCGCCAAACACGCGGAAGGCGTGCCAGTGGGCATCGAACAACATCTCATGGGTTTGAAGAGGATAGGCTCGGACAATGAAAGCCCGGCTGTGAGAGAGTTTGGTATGTGCAACTTGCAGTTTGACGCGCTCGCCACCAATCGTGGCCCAGTCTTCGCTCCAATCGAACTGGAACGCTTCACCGGGCTGGAACACCAACGGCACAAACGTCCCGCGCCCCGTCGTTTGTTCCACCCGATGCCGATCAGCGCGCCACGCGCGGGCAAAAGCCGCCACACGCTCATAAGATCCATCGTATCCAAGCTTGACCAAGTCCTCATGCATCAGCTTCACGGTCCGGCGCTCTTTACGCGACTTACGCGTCTGCACCAAAAGCCACGCAGACAGCCGATCCGCATAAGGATCCAACTTGCTTGGCCGCGATGGCGTCTTGAACCTTGGCTCTACCGCATCTTCGCGAAGATACTTCTTGATGGTGTTGCGAGACAGTCCAGTGCGCCGTGCAATCTCACGAATTGGCATTTTGTCACGCAATGCCCAGCGTCGTATGACACTCAAAAATCCCATGTCGATCACTCCATGTCTCCCTGACCAAAATCGTCAGGGCAATGTGTTCACATGGGTCAATTCTCAGTGAGAATTTATGGGGCTACCGGGTCAGTTCTCAGTGACATTCAACACACCAGGTCCTCCCTCAGGCACCGCTCGACCGTGGCTTCGAACACCTGTCGCAGCAGATTGCTGTCGCGAAACTTGCCATGGCGATACCGCGAGAACGTCGAGTGATCCGGGACCTTCCCCTCCAGGCCCAGCCGACAGAACCACCGATAGGCGAGGTTCAGATGGACCTCGTCGCAGAGACGACGTTCCGATTGGATGCCCATGACGTAACCGATGACCAACATGCGGATGATCAGCTCCGGATCAATCGACGGACGCCCGAGGTGGCTGTAGAAGGGGCGAAGGGCCTCCCGCATCCCGTCCACGTCGAGAAACCTGTCGATCTCGCGAAGCATATGACCGGAAGGAACATGACGCTCCAGATCGAAGTCATAGAACAGCTGTGCCGGTGCCGTTTGGGTGCCCATCATGACGAAATCCTCCAATTCCCTCAGAATCGAGTGAATCAAAGAGCTTGCCGCACTGCAACAAAGACTTTTTCAACAGCATCGGCGGGGAGCAGACATTCGCTGCAGGCGCGAGTGTCGCAGTTGCATGACGTGGAAGCCGACCATCCTGGCCTGCCGAAGCGAAGTCGTGTGCTGCATTCAGCGGTCCGCTCCGCGCCCAAACTGGAAGAGATTTTGCAAGTCGGAGAATGCCTGCTTAACAAGAAATCGGAGTATGAGTTCTTGCGGGTTCTTCGTTGTGCCTCGCCAACTAATATCACACTAAATTCCAAGTCTTCAAAAGCATGCTTGCAACCAACCACGAAAGGCATCTGCAGCTCGTTTTTCGTCTGGGCGAGCGCTTCTTTTGGAGACGTAGTGCGACTGTCCAATTGAGACGGGTTCTCCGACAACTCTGATCGGGCGGCCAGTATGCATGGCTTGCTGCGCGAAACGTTCAATCATTATTGCGCATCCGTTTTCGGCGGCAGCCAGCTCGCACGCCGCAACGGACGTATCCACGATAAGCCGCGGGGATTCAGCGTCATGGTTTAGGCCATATGCAGCAAGATAGCGGGCCCAGTGATCATCAAACCCAAGCACGTGGATAGCAGAAACTTTAGTCAAATCGACAGGTGATTTGATCGTTGCAGCCGTCTCGATGCCGCAAACCGGGACAATAAATTCTGATGAAAGCTTCAGCAGGCGCGTGTCGGAGTAATCTTGAGGTGCCAGCAGGATGTCGATGTCCACGGGATCCTGCTCGTGATCGCTTTGCCATAGAGAGGTGACAAGTTTGATCCCGACGCCGGGGTGTTGCACCTGAAAGGCGGACAATCTTGGTGACAGCCAGATGACAAAGGCCATTGATGCACGTACTACAATAGTTCTTTTCATGTCTGGCCCGAACAAACCATTTGTCGAATATTCAATGTGTTCGAGGGCATCGCGCACCAGAAGTACATAAGCCTCGCCGATGTCCGTCAGCCTCAGGCTCTTGGCGCGGCGGATAAACAGCTTCTGCCCCAGCTTGGTTTCCAGCGCTTTGATGTGTTGACTGACAGCAGTCTGGGTCAGCCCAAGCTCATGGCTTGCAGCGGTAAAGCTTAAGTGGCGTGAGGCGGCTTCAAACGTGCGCAGCCAGTTCAGATTGAGATTATGCTTCACCATTATCCATAAATTTTTTATGTGCATGAGCGCTAATAGTTTCATTTTCGCTCATCAAAGACAACTGCGATGCTTGCGTAATACGGCACTTGGTTTGGCAACTACACGAGCATGCAATACCATCATGGGAGAGAAAAATGACGACTAGCAACTTGGGCGCAAGTTCTGACATGGCGTTGAACCTTGTCGATCTGGCGCGTTATCCGATCGCGGACCTCGATTCAGGCGATGGAGCGGCGTTCCTCAAGGAATGCCAGACCCAGATGGACGAGCAAGGCTGGTGCAATCTAGATGGGTTTATCCGCCCCGAAGCGCTCGCGGCCTTGGCAGCAGAATCCAGTGATTTGCTGCCCAACGCCGAGGTGCTAACGATCAAGCGAAACATCTATCAGGGTGCAGTCGATCCCTCGCTTCCAGCTAATCACCCACGTCGACGCGAATTTATGCATGTGGCGACACAGCTCGCGGATGATCAGGTGCCAGCCGACACTCTTGTACAACAGCTCTATACATCAAATTTGCTGACGGAATTTGTGCGGCGCGTCCAAAGGAAAGCTGTGCTTTACCGTTGTGGCGATGAATTCCAAGCCTTGAATGTCGTAGCTTTGCATCCGGGTAGCTGGCATGCTTGGCATTACGACATGACCGAATGCACGGTCACGTTGCTGTTGCAGGCAGCTGAAAGCGGTGGTGATTTCGCATTCCTTCCAAATTCGCGGACGGATGACACAGAAGATCGGGAAGCTGTAGATCGGTTACTCGCCGGAGATATGTCGCACATGAAAAAGTTTGATCGTGGTGCGGGCACATTCACGTTGTTTCGCGGTGGATATTCTCTGCACGGTGTGACCGAGGTCGTCGGAGCGCGCCCCAGGATTACAGCGATCATGACCTATGATGAACAGCTCAATCGCATTATCCCCGATGAATTCAATATTCGCGTTTACGGCAAGCGTGTCGAAAAGATACTAGCGGACCGCGCTGGTTCTCAGATCAACGCCTTGAACGGGTGAGCCTCAATGAGAGGCTGCACTTTTAATGATTGATGTGCAAATGGCATTTTTACATGGCGATGCCGCAGGCGCGCCTCGGTCGTGCCCTGCGGCTTCTGAGAATATAGTTCAACTTCTGGCTTACTTCCGTTCGTGCGGCGAAAGGATTGTGCATATTCACCATCACGGGCTTAATCCGGATGATCCGTTTCACGCCGATGCCCCCGGTGCAGAGGTTCAGCCATTCGCAGCGCCGCTTGATGGAGAGGATATCGTCATCAAACACGTCGCCAGCGCATTTACAGGCACATCACTTGAGATGGAGTTGCGCACTGCAGGTCTCGAGCGTTTGATCATCTGCGGTGCGACTGCTAACCACTGTGCTGAATCGACGGCGCGAGCTGCTGGAAATTTGGGGTTTGACACCATGTATGTATCCGATGCGGTATGGGCTTATGGCGCGACAGGTCCGGATGGCCAAGAGCATAGCGCCGATCAAATCCACTCGGTCACGCTTCCAAATCTTCACGGTGAATTTGCGACTGTCCAAACTACCGCGCAGATCTTGGACGCTTAGAAACCAAGAATGACAATGTATCAAATTTGAATTGGGGAAAAACCAGTGCGTATTGGCTTTATCGGACTAGGGACCATGGGTGGTGCCGCAGCATTGAACTTGATCCGCGGAGGTCACCAGGTGGCGGTCTGCGACCTTGATCGCACGCGGGGGAAACAGCATCTCAAGATGGGCGCGACATGGGCGGATACCCCTGCCATTGCCGCACAAGGCGCCGAAATCATATTCACCATGGTATTCGGCCCTAAGCAAATCGAACAGGTCGTGCGGGGCGAGAATGGACTGCAATCGGCCATGGGTCCGGGGCAAGTCTGGGTCGACATGACAACCAATAAACCCGCGCTGGCTAGGGAGCTTGCAAATGACATTGCCGCGCTTGGCGCCCAGGCGATCGATGCGCCGGTATCGGGTGCAGTGGATGGCGCACGCACCGGCAACATGCCGCAATTTGCCGGTGGCGATGAAAAAACTGTCGAGCGTATCCGCCCGGTGATGGAGCTAATGGGCCCGCTTCATTACATGGGCGCAAACGGATGCGGTTCGATCACCAAATTGGCGAGCAATCAGATGTGGGCCATTCACGCTACGGCTATGGGCGAGGCTCTGGTGATGGCTGTGAAGTCCGGTGTTGATCTCTCGCGAGCTTGGGGCGCGCTAAAGATCGGTGCTAGCGAAAGTTGGTGTATGCACCACGATGCGCCATCTGTATTTGCCGGGCATTATGACCCGTCCTTTACCTTAGACTTGTGCCAGAAAGACCTCGGGTTGATCGTTGAAGCTTGCGATGATGCGGGAACTGCCGCGCCAGCTACGCGGCTCGTTTGCGCCCAATTCGAAGAGGCCCGAAAGAGATATGGTGGTGACAAAGGCGAGCTTCACGTTGTGAAACTAGAGGAAGATGCAGCAGGTGTCTCACTCCGTCTCGACGCAGATTGGGTGCCTCATTGGGAAAAGTGAGGATGCCGGTCACGCCCCATCTGAGCAATAGTTCGTAACCTTCACTTGCGAGCGGCAACGCCTTTCTCCACGCGTTTCTGCCACTAGAGAAAGTTCAGCTAATTGGCACGTGCAGGGTATCAAAGGTGAGATCTAATGGTGTGTTCGGCAACAGCAGACATTCGCGCCCATTTAGCAAAAGCTCACTTTGTCCGCAGACCGACGTTTGAGACGATAATATGCTGCGCTGCGCACGAATGGCAGCAATGCGATAGCTGCACTGCAGCGTCGGACTGACCGGCAAAAGGCAGCAACGGGCCGTTCAGTACGCCTTACAGCAGCGGCGGAGTGCGGCCGTTCGCTGCGGCTATAAAGGTTACGTGTCAGGCAGGCAAAAGTGGCCTTTCAACTAAATCTGGCTAGGTCATTGTTTCAGCGCGGAGCATCAAAGTCAGCACTGCGCATATAGTAACCTTTTTGAAATCGTGCCTGATCGACTTGAGTTATCGAAGAATAGACAAAATATCTTTCTTGCTGAGATGCCTCCATTCACCCACCGCCAAGCCATCAGGGAGTTTTAGACCCCCAACGCGCTCGCGGTGCAATTCCTCAACGTGGTTTCCAGTGGCGGCAAACATGCGGCGGACCTGATGGTATCGGCCCTCGGTAATAGTCAGCAGAGCTTTGGTTGTTGAAATCACTTCCAATTCAGCGGGAGCTAGTGGATTGTCTTCGTTCTCCAGCATCAAGTGCCCCGAGGCAAACAGGTCGCCTTCGGTACCGCTCAACGGGCGGGCCAGCTTGACCCGATAGGTTTTTTCAACGCGGCGCTTAGGGCTGGTGACATGGTGCAACAGATCACCGTCATCCGTTAGCAATAAGAGGCCGGACGTGTGTTTGTCCAAGCGGCCGACAGTTGAGACCCTAGGATTACGCGACTGAGCCTCCCGCTTTGAAGTGGTCCGCCCCTATAGTTAGGAAAGCGGAGGACCAGAGATGGCAATTAAGAGACCCAAGCCCGAAGATA
>JAPFBS010000027.1:0-8469 GCA_035798175.1 Rhodobacteraceae bacterium KMM 6894 | reverse complement strand
GTCGCGGTTCATGGTCAGGGGCATTAGCAGTCCTTTCAGAGAATAGGTGTTGAAACGAATCCTATCGCTGGCCAGAAAAGAGCTGAAAACTGGGCTTTTAGGGCGAGATCGGCCTCGTCCACGAAATTTTCGGTATCGCGGCCTGCTACACCACAGCCCCTGCTATGCAGCGCCCTCTTCAAATTAGCGCAACAGTCCCGCCTAGATCACCACGCGATCCTTGTCGGCTTGGTGTCCAATTCCCTGGTCAGATGGCTATAGGTGGTTGCCATGCGCGCTCCTGAAGGTGGGGCGGCCCGCTCAGGGCGGGGCCCACCTTTCGGCTCAGCGAATGTCGCCGCCGACCCATTCCTTGGCGATCTGCAGGTAGGTGCCGTCGTCCATCATGGAATCCAGCGCCTCCTGCATCGCGGTGGCAAGCTCGGGGTTACCCTCGCGGATCGCGATGCCCGCGCCGATCGGTACGGCGGTCGGGTCCTCGATCACCGCAAGGTCGTACTGCCCCGCCTTCATCGCCAGCGTCACCGCGATGGATTCGCTCACGATGGCATCGACACGCCCGTGGGTCAGTTCGAGCAGCATTTCGGGAAGACCCTTGTAGGTGTTGATGTCATAGCCCTGCGCGCGAGCCCATTCCTCATGCGTCTCGCCCAGCGTAACGCCGACCTTCACCTCGTCCAGTTGTTCGACGCTAGTCACACCCGATCCGGCCTTGGTCCAGATCGTACGCTTGTCGGTGTAATAGGGGCCGACGAAGTCGATGATCTTGTCGCGTTCCTCGGTGATCGACATGGAACCGACCACCGCATCGTACTTGTTGGCCAGAAGCCCTCCAATGATCCCGTCCCAGGCGGTGGTGACGATCTCTGTCTCCAACCCCATGCGCCTGGCTATCTCGGTGCCGATGGCGGGGTCGAAGCCAACGACTTGGTTCTGTTCATTGACGAAATTGAACGGGGGATATTGTCCGGTCATGGCGATGCGCAGTACGCCGCGCTCCTTGATCTCGGCCAATTCATCTGCGCTTGCGGGCAACGGCAGGGTTGCCAAGCCAGCCGCGGCAACGCTACCCGCTAGAAAGGAACGGCGCAGGATTTTTGTAAGAGTGTTCATCATTGAGTCTCCTGTTGGTGATTTTAGTGGTAAAGTTGTTTTGATCTTTCAGCCCGCCGAGAAAATGGCGGCGCTGCCAAGGTGGTGATTGACGGCGGATTGTTCACGCGGTTCCCTCGCGATGAGGTTTACGACATGCAAACCACGCCCGGCCTGCCCGTGCGGTCGTTTGCAATATCCCCGGCGTCTTTGCCGTCGCGTCGGATGTGTTTGACATCATGGCGATGGGCCGCGCCGCCCATGCCGCCAGTCCGGACCACGACATCGACCCTTTGATCCCGAACTGACTTAATACGGAGCCGCGGGCGACATACGGTGTCGACCCGGTGAACAGGACGGTAAGTCCGGACATGGGAGCCGAGAATTTCGCATTCTTCTGGCAGATCGTGCCGGGCGCCTGCATCTGCTTTGGCAATGGCGATACGGCGGTCTGTCACCACTCCGACTACGACTTCAACGGCAGTGCCATTTCGCCTGCCTTGGACTATCTGCAACGGCTTGTCCAAGATCGGCTTCCAGGCTGACATCTTGGCGTACTCTACCATGGAATCTGTGACTGGTGCGGCTTTCCGGGATATCTCCATCAATCCGGAGCGGCGGTCGTTCGGGGCCGCCGACCTTTCCTGATCAAATCCCGCCCTTAGCATCGCTGCTTCTAAAGGACGCGCTTTCGACAGGGTTGTGCCTGCCATCCCATCCGTGATCATTGGCGGTAACTTTTGAACCATCGGTTCACGTTCAAGCTGATCTCCTTTTCTCGCCATGATCACCTCCTGTTTTTAGTTCGTTCGTTAGCAAGCGATGAATGCCGCCCCCAGAAACCTACAATTTCGCAAGAAGGGCCGCACTCATGCTGGTGACTTGAGTTTCAATATTTTTCGGGTTTCAGAGGGGGTCGCGATCTCGAAACCCATGTGTTCGAGAATTGTTCGCCCCCTCTCGACAAGCTGGCCATTGGTCGCGAACACGCCACGCGACAGATAGAGGTTGTCTTCCAGCCCCACACGAACGTTCCCGCCCAACAGCGCGGCTTGCGCCAACATCCGCATCTGATTTCGGCCCAGACCGAATGCAGCCCATATGGCATCGTCGGGCAAAAGGCTGCGCTGATACAGGACCGTCGCGGTATCCGTTGGCGCCCCCCATTTGACGCCGGTGACCATTTGGATCAGGGGCGGACCATCGATCAGGCCTTCGGATATAAGTTGCTTGGAAAATTCGATATCGCCGGCGGAAAACACCTCAAGCTCAGGTTTGACCCCGATTTCCTGAAAGCGTTTTGCAAGGCCACGTAGCGTGCGTGTCGTATTGAGGTAGACATACTCGAGGTCACCTTCGATCTGGTTTCCCGTCGTGACATCAATTGTCGCGATTTCGGGCAAGAGTTGCTCAATATGAGCGACGCGGTCGGCAAGACAGGCGACATCGCTTTCGGGCAAGGCCCTAGATTCATCCTTTGGATCGGGGATAAAGACCGCCCCTGCACCACAGGTAATATTCAGGACGATATCAACGCCGGTCGCGCGAATACGCTCCACAACCTCCTGAAACAACGCGGGATTGCGACAGCCTTTGCCGGTTTCGGGATCGCGCACATGGAGATGCACGATACTTGCGCCCGCCGCCGCGGCCTCATGGGCGGCGTCAGCGATCTGCGCTGGGGTAATGGGCATCGACGGGTGTTTGGGATTGAACGGCGCAGCCCCCGTTACAGCACTTGTCAATATGATTTTTCGGTTCGTGTCCATTTATGTATTCTCCAGAGACATGAAAGCGTGAGTTGGAAGCGAAACCAACAGGTACAACGAAAGCTGAAGTCCAGCGTCTTCGGCAGCGCCAAAAAATGCGCCGGGCCGACCATCGATACCCGGAAAATTCGCAGCGAATTCTGGTTCACTTAAAGAATTGCAGCAATTATCATGACGAATTGGATTGTTCATGTCCGCCATCATGCCCCTCCATTTTTCGGTCCGGTGGGCGAACTTGCGTCCTTCGCAACGATCCAGCGCAAGATGTTGTTTCCCGCCTCGGTGATGTCGGAGACAAGGGCCTGGCGGGCCCGTACGCCGTCGCCTGCATGAAGCGCTGTCAGTAAATCGTGATGATATGCTACGCCAAAAAACGGCTCCTCGTCGCCCTGCCGCTTGATCGTTAGCCATGGGCCAGCACGTAGCCAGAGGCGATCAATCACCTGCATCAATGCGGTGGAGCGCGCAGCACGGTAGATGGCGAAGTGGAAATCGCGGTTCAGATGCAGATAGGCTTCAAGCGCTCGGTTTTTTATCTGCACCTCCATTGCATCATTTGTGCTCATGCACTCAGCCAGTTCCAGACCGGTAATGGTCGCAGCTGCCCATTCCGCAGCCTGTCCTTCGATCACACAACGGATACGTATGAGATCTGTCACCGCCTCAAGCGTGATTTCCGGCACTATTACGCCTCGGTTTGGTGAATCCTCCAAAGCGTTTTCGGCCACCAGACGACGCAATGCCTCGCGCACAGGCATGGTGGAGGTCCCGAAACGCTCGGCCAGATCTCGTACGATCAATCTTTGACCGCACACAAGATCGCCGTCCATCAGCATCTTGCGTACCGACGCATGAACAAGTTCCTGTGCGGTCATTGAGAGTTGGGAATTATGCACGGTCACAGCGCCGGCAAGTACTGATGGTTTTCCGCGAGAAAGTCGTTAAACGCGGCGAGAAATTCGGTCATTTCTGCATCTTCAAACGGCAAGGACAGCGCGATCATGCCGCGTGGTGCGACGTAGAATCCGCGCAGCAGCATCTCGACATGAAACAGTGCTAAATGATTGTATTCGCCCGCGCCCAACATCGTAGGTGTCGTTATCGGCCCCGGCACGAAATGCAACGCCATGAGCGATCCACGCCCGCTTACGGTGCCCACAACGCGGTGGCGCGCCAGTGCGTCCTGCATCTGTTTGCGCAATGCATCACCGCGATCATTCAGTGTCTCGCATGCCTTTTGAGTCAGAACCCCTGTCAAACCAGCCATGCCGCCCGCCATCGACAGGATATTGTTGTTAAATGTGCCGCTATGGGAGAATGCGCCTGGCTTAGACGGATCGAACCGATCCATCAGGTCGGCTCGGCCCCCAAAACACCCGAAACTGGCCCCACCGCCCAGATATTTGCCCATGGTTACAAGGTCAGGCGTTATCCCACCTACCCCGTGCAGGCCGTGATAATCCAGCCGCGAGGTCATCACTTCGTCAAAGATCATCAGCGCGTCGATTTTTTGAGTTTCTTCCCGTATCATTTCGAGAAAGGCAGGGTCGGCCGGGATGCAGCCACCGCCCCCAAGCATCGGCTCAAGGATCACGGCCGCCAGATCCAAACCGGCAGCGCGGATCATTTCGCGCGTGCCGTCGATGTCGTTATAGGTCGCGAATGCCATCGGGAACGGCAGGTTCAACACGGATCCGCCGCTCCCATAACTCAGTACCCCACCGTGATATCCGGCGGTCATTGCAATGATATTCGCTCGCCCGGTAATGGCCCGTGCCATCGACAACGCCATGATGTTGGCCTCGGTACCCGAGTTGCAGAACCGCACACGCTCATACGCTGGAAAGCGGTCGACCAAGGCTGCAGCATATTGAGCCTCGACCGTGTTTGGCCCCCCCAAGGAGAGACCATTGTCGATAGCGGCTTTCAATGCTGCGGTGATGGTCGGATTGGAGTGCCCATAAATTCCGGCGGAGTATTCCGACACCATGTCGATCAGGATTTGACCGTCTAAGGTATGCACCCGGCAACCTTCGCCCTTGGTAAAGGTCAACGGAAAAGGCGGGTAGTACATGACGGCCCGGGTATTGCCACCCGGCATCGAAGCCGCCGCATCCAGGTGCCGCTGCAAGCTCTTGGGATTCGAGCCAACGAACCGCTCGCGGGCGGCGGCCAGCGCCCCCTCCAAGTCCGAGTTTCTAGTAGGAATGGTCATATTTTTAGTCATTTGATCAGAACCAGTGTATGAATTATAGCTGTTTCATAACACACTGAAGAATGAATCCTTGCATTGCAAGCTAAAATACCGCCCAATCTGATCAGATCCAATAGGAGTAAGTGGAATGTTATAAAATATTACGAAACTGGCTCATTCTGCTCCACCTACGCCAAACACCGCAGCGCCTGCTGTCCTGAGGGTTGTCGGCCTTAAAGCCGCGTGGAACGACCGCTCGGGCAGAAAGCATTGTGGTGGCGATGAAGCTTTTTATGAAATGGGGGAGGTATCTGAAGTGTAGGAGGACATCTGCTCGGACCTACCGCAAAAAGAACCGGCCCTTGAACAAGATGGCGCTGAAGCAATGAAGGTTTCTGACTATTTGATCCATTCCGGCAGTTGCGTGGACAGCAGATTCGACGGGATAGCGACGACATCTGCCGTGCCAGGCAGGAACACGCCAATCAAGAGATTGGCATTGTTGCAGCTGAGGGGTGATCATGCGGTCGGGCCAAGACGGAACTTAAACATGAAAGAATTACTATGATGGAAACCCAACAGCTACCTCCAAGTGCCGATGTTGTCGTGATCGGCGGCGGCATTGTTGGATGCGCGCTAGCTTGGCACTTGGCCGAAATCGGGGCCGGCTCGGTTGTGTTGGTCGAACGTGACAGGCTTGGCTGCGGGACAACGTGGCATTCTGCGGCCAACATCTCCTTCCACGAAGTTTCCACGCGTGCAGGTATCGAAACCTATCATTACAGTCAGGAAATGTTCGCCCGTCTTGAGGAAGAAACCGGCCAGAAAGTTGGCTGGACCGAAACCGGGCGCGTCCAGATTGCGACCAATACCGACAGGCTCGCATCGTTACGCCATGTGAGTGCCTGTGGAAGGGCTAATGGGATCGCGGCTGAGATGATCGGCCCAGATGAAATCTCAGACCGTCTGCCCCTTCTGAATGTTTCGGACGTCCTCGGGGGCCTCTGGACGCCAGATGCAGGACGCGTAAATGCAACCGATTTGCTAAATGCGTATGCCATCGGCGCGCGCCATCGGGGCGCACGCATCATCGAGGGGGCACCTGTCATCGCAATTGATCGCGATGCAATGGGCGTAACGGCCGTCGTTACGGAAAGTGGCCGGATCGCGACGCGAACCGTTATCAATGCTGCAGGATTATGGTCACCCACGATCTCCGCACTTTGCGGGTTGGGGTTGCCAATCCACGCGACAGAACATTTTTACATCTTAACCAAACCCTTTGCCGGCATTTGCACGAACATGCCTGCATTCCGTGACGCCGACGCGCTCATTTATGGTCGCGACGAAGTGGGTGGATTATTACTCGGTTGCTTTGAAAGGCGTGTCAAACCACTGCCACTTTCAGCGTTGCCGGAACGTTTCTCTTTCGATCTCTTGCCCGAGGATTGGGATCAATTTGAGCCCTACATGATCGCGGCACTGCACCGTATTCCGTCGTTGGCGGATGCAGAGGTCAAGATGCTGTTGAATGGTCCCGAAAGCTTTACGACCGACGGCCGATATCTGCTGGGCCCACAGCGTGAGGTTCCGGGTCTTTATGTTGCGGCAGGTATGAACTCAGCAGGGGTGACTGATTCAGCAGGCGCGGCGCGCGCTTTGGCGGAAATCATCGTTCACGGCGCTTCAAAGGTGGACGTCAGCCCCTTTGACCCCGGTCGTTTTGCGGGGTTTCACTCGTCACCTGGCTGGCTTTCAGAGCGCATCGCCGAAGCGCCGAGCTATGTCTATGGCCGTGGACGAGTCGCCAAGGACTTCGAAACTGGGCGCGACCTCAGGCTGTCCCCGTTTCACAACGAACTTTCTGCGGCGGGAGCTGAGTTCCGAAGCGTGATGGGCTGGGAACGGGCATCCCATGTTGTCCAACAAGGGGAAAGCTCAGCCGACGTTTTGACCCGGGTTTGCCGCTGGCGCGAAGAATCCGTCGCACTGGTCGATGCGACAGCGCTCGGACGGCGCATTGTGAACCTGCAAGACTTCGCCTTGCGATACGCCGCTTGGTCGCCCAATGTCGCTGACATTGATCTAGGTGACTGCGTTGTCGTCGAGGCCAGCGATAAGGAAGGACGGGGGCTTGGCCGTGCGCATATTATCGGTCTGGGAGGTTCGGCGGCGCTGATCGTGACAGAGGCCGAGCGAGCCGCGCTCGACACCACGCTATTTGCCGGGCTTCCGGATTGGGGCCCGACGGGCAGGCTGGCAGAAGCAGGCCTTGCACAGCTGCTACTCTTTGGGCCGCGAGCGGCAGAAGCATTAGCGAAATGGATCACCACGCCGATTGCCCTTGGCAAAGGGACGCCCATAGATATGGATGGTGCCGACGGCATCGTGTCGCGACTGCCCGATAGCGGGGCATTGCTTGTGACACTGCCAGCAGATACCGCCCGGGCCGGGTGGCGCAAGATCGCCAGCGCGGTTGAAGCGGTGGGTGGCGGTATTTCTGGCTGGTCCATTGCCGAGATTGATCGGATTGCCCGCATGATACCATCTGCCGGGCGGGAGATCACTCCGACGGTTCCGCTGGCCGCAAACGGTGCGCCCGCACCGCACCAGCGGCTGATCGCCGTCTCCTGTGCCCTGCCGCTCATGGGAGGTGAGCCAGTCTGGCGCGGGAAAAATCCGGTCGGTTTGATCACCTCCGTCACGGCTCTGCCGGACCGATCGCGAATAGCCATTGCTCTTGTCAGTGGTCCCGAAGGCGAATTTGTAGCAGATTTCGAAGGTAATTGCGCCGTTCTCATCCCACGAATGGCAGAGTCAGTGCTGTCACTGTAGATTTCCACGCAGAAGTGAGCCGGGTAAGCGGATAGTTTCCACTGAGATTTGAGCCATGTGACCCTTCCCCCAGCGCGATGCGCAACGGGGGACATTGGAGTGATACACATCCGACTTTTGAACATCATCCGACGTATGGCTTTGCGAGAGCAAGCTATCGACCCACGAGATCGCGCGACGCACTGGTTTGTCGCGCGATACGATTACAAGCTATCTGAATGCGCGCACGATCGAGCCGCAGCTCACGACACCAAAGCGGCAGAGCAAGCTCGATCCGTTCGCCGAGAAGCTGGCCGGTTGGCTGAAGACGGAAGCCGGCAAGTTGCGCAAGCAGCGGCGCACGCTAAAGCAATTGTATGCCGATCTGACGGTTCTCGGATTTGAAGGGTCCTACGGCCGGGTCGCGGCTTTTGCGCGTGAGTGGCGGGCTGATCGGCAACGGGATCAGCAGACGACAGGCCGCGGCACCTTTGTGCCGCTGTCGTTCCGCCCGGGCGAGGCGTGTCTGACGTCAGCGCCTATGGGTCCAATTAGCGTTATTTGATAAGATAGTGTTCTTGGCTCATCGTAACCACTGAG
>JAPFBS010000026.1:0-10070 GCA_035798175.1 Rhodobacteraceae bacterium KMM 6894 | reverse complement strand
CACCGCTTCCGTCCGCTTTCACACGAACCTTCACGTTGTAATCGATCACGCGTTTGACAGGTACGAGCACCTTCATTTCACATCTCCACTATCTCGGTGGCGGCGCGCGGTCAGGCGCGCCGCGTTATCAGAATGATCTCTTCAAAAAGGCCTGCAGTTCGCCGACGATGCCGCGGCGGAACGCTAGGACACAGATCACAAAGATCGATCCCAACACCACTGGCACCCAGGCCCCAAGCGGGCCGGAGGCAAGATAGTTCTGCAAGGTGACGATCACGCCTGCCCCGACGGCAGGACCCGCAATGGTCCCAAGCCCGCCAAGGAGGGTCATCAACACCACCTCGCCTGAGGTGTGCCAATGCACATCCGTCAGCGATGCCAACTGGAACACAACCGTTTTGGTGGCTCCGGCCAGACCTGCAAGGCAGGCGGACAGCACAAAGGCCAGATGCTTGTAGCGCGCCACGTCATAGCCCAGCGATGTCGCCCGGTCTTCGTTATCGCGGATCGCGCCAAGGATCTGCCCAAAGGGCGAATTCACGGCCCGCGCAATAATCAGGAAACCAATCACAAACACCGTCAGCACGAAGTAATACATGTTCAGATCATTTTGCAGATCAATGAACCCCAAGGCATAGCCGCGCGGCACACCTTGCAGACCGTTTTCACCGCCGGTGAAATCGGCACTGATGAAGAAAAAGTACACCATCTGCGCCAAGGCCAGCGTGATCATCGCAAAATAGATCCCCTGCCGTCGGATCGCCAACATGCCGATGAAGTATCCCAGAATTGCCGCCGATCCCGCGCCGACCAACAGGCCCAGTTCGGTTGGAAGGCCCCAAACCTTGATCGCGTGGCCGGTGATATAGCTTGCGCCACCAAAGAATGCAGCGTGACCGAAACTAAGCAAGCCACCATAGCCCAGGATCAGGTTGAACGCGCAGGCAAACAGGGCAAAGCATAGCAGCTTCATCATGAAAACAGGGTAGACCATGAATGGTGCCGCCAGCAAAAAGGCCAGAGCGATCGCGTATCCAATTTTCGTGTTCATCTCATGCACCTCACGCAGTTTTGCCGAACAGGCCTGCGGGACGCAAAACCAGCACGATGGCCATTACAAGGAAGATCACGGTCGCCGAGGCCTCGGGCCAGAACACTTTGGTCAGGCCTTCGACGATGCCCATCGACAGCCCCGTGACAACGGCCCCAATGATTGATCCCATGCCACCGATGACGACGACCGCAAAAACCACAATGATCAGGTTAGAGCCCATCAGCGGGCTGACCTGCGTAATCGGTGCCGCCAAAACACCTGCGAAGGCGGCCAGCGCCACACCATAGCCGTAGGCCAGTGTGGTCAGCAGGGGCACGTTCACGCCAAAGGATTGCAACAGTTTCGGGTTCTCGGTTCCGGCGCGCAGGTACGAGCCGATTTTGGTCCGTTCAAACAGGACCCATGTGGCGACGCAGACGATCAGCGAGGCAACAACGACCCAAGCGCGGTAATAGGGCAGGAACATGAAGCCAAGGTTGATACCGCCGCTCAGGAGGGGGGGTGTCGGATAAGGAATACCGGATGCGCCAAACATCTTGATGAAAAGACCCTCAATGACCAGCGCCAGACCGAATGTCAGCAGCAGGCCATACAGGTGATCCACGCCAGACAATCGCCTTAACAGGAACCGTTCTATGACGATCCCCAAGGCCCCGACGATCACCGGTGCCAGCAAAAGAGCGCCCCAATAGCCAACGCCAAGGTACTTCGACAGGAAGTATGTCGAAAACGCGCCCAGCATATACAATGCGCCGTGGGCCATGTTGACGATGTTCAATAGTCCAAAGATCACCGCCAGACCGAGCGACAGAACGGCGTAAAATGCGCCGTTGATCAGGCCCAGAAGCAGTTGTCCGAACAACACTTGTGGCGGAAATCCAAGAAGGTCGGTAAGCATCTCGCGGCGTCCTATCTTTAAAAATAGAAGGGATCCGCCCGGACCTTTTGGTCCGAGCGGAAAGGGGTCTTACTTCGTCGGGCAGGTGCTTTCCGAAAGTGGACCATAAGCCTCTTCGCCGGGGATCGTGCGGACGATGTCATAGTAGTCCCACGGGCCGGTGCTTTCGGATGGGGACTTTACGCGTGCCAGATACATGTCGTGAACCATACGACCGTCCGAGCGGACTTCGCCATTTGTGGCAAAGAAGTCATTGACCGGCGTTGCACGCATTTGCGCAATCACTGTGTCCGTGTCATCCGAACCTGTTGCCTCGACCGCTTTCAGGTAGTGCGAGATCGAGGAATAGACGCCGGCCTGAACCATTGTCGGCATGTTGCCCGTACGCTCGTTGTAACGCTCGGACCAGGCGCGTGTTTCGTCGTTCAGATCCCAGTAGAAACCGGTGGTCAACTGAATCCCTTGCGCTGTTTCCAGTCCCAGTGCGTGGATGTCCGTGATGAAGGCCAGCAGGGCCGCAATTGTCTGGCCACCAGCGACCAGGCCAAACTCATTCGCTGCCTTGATCGCGTTCACAGTGTCAGCACCGGCATTGGCCAGACCGATAACCTTGGCACCGGATGCTTGGGCCTGAAGGACAAAGGACGAAAAGTCCGACGATGGGAACGGGTGTTTGATCGACCCGACAACCGTGCCGCCTTCGGCCTCGACAACAGCCGAAACATCGCGCTGCAGGCTTTCACCAAACGCGTAATCCGCTGTCAGGAAATACCAGCTGTCGCCGCCTTCACGAACCACGGCAGAACCTGTACCAACCGCAAGCGCACGGGTGTTATAAGTCCAGTGAATGCCGGACGGGATGCAGGCATCGCCGGTCAAAGGCGAAGATGCGGCACCGGACACCAAGGCAATCTTGTTCTGCTGCTTGGCGATCTCAAAAACAGCCATGGCAACCGAGGTTGTGACCAGTTCGGAGAACACGTCAACCTGTTCGTTGTCGCCCCATTCGCGGGCTTTGTTGGCCGCGATGTCAGCTTTGTTCTGGTGATCTGCCGAGATCAGTTCGATCGGCGCGCCAGCAACTGTGCCGCCGAAATCTTCGATGGCCATTTCAGCCGCCACGATCGAGCCGGGGCCGGCCAGATCGGAATAGGTGCTGGACATGTCTGTCAGCAGGCCAATCTTGACCTTGCCGTCGCTGATTTCAGCGGCAGCTCCCGATGCCATCATTGCGCTGGCCGATACGCCAAACGCGAGTTTCTTAAGAATGTTCATAGAGTTCCTCCTCATGGTGATAGTTCAGACGCTAAGATATTGATCAAAAACGTCTTTTTTAGTGTCGATTTCGTCGGACCGAACAGTCTCGACAACATGCCCGTGATCCATAATGAAATGCCGGTCGGCCAAAGGTGCGGCAAAATGGAAGTTCTGCTCGACCAGCACGACAGTATAGCCGCGCTTTTTCAATTCGATCAGAATTTCTGCCAGCTTCTCAACAATCACCGGAGCCAACCCTTCGGTGATCTCATCCAGCAGCAACACCTTTGCACCGGTGCGCAGGATACGCGCCATGGCCAGCATTTGCTGTTCCCCCCCGGACAGACGAGTGCCCATGCTTTTGCGGCGCTCCGCAAGGTTGGGGAACATGTCATACAGTTCTTCGACCGACATGCCGCCCATCCCGACCTCGGGGGGCAACATCAGGTTTTCTTCAACATTCAGGCTGGAAAAAATGCCGCGCTCTTCCGGGCAATAGCCGACGCCAAGCCGTGCAATCTTGTGCGATTGCATATTGATGACTTCTTCGCCCTTCAGAATGATCGAGCCTGTCCGGCGACCAATCAGCCCAACGATCGAGCGCAACGTCGTGGTCCGCCCGGATCCGTTGCGCCCCAAAAGCGTGACCAACTCACCCTGATTTACCGTCAGGTCAATGCCATGCAGTGCGTGGCCTTCGCCATAGAACGCATGCAGATCGGTGATGCGCAGATCCTCGATGTTTTCCGACGCGTGGCGGCCGCCAATTTCGGTATTATGGACGGGTGTGTTCATGCCGCTTTCCCCATGTAGGCTTCCTTCACGCGCGGATCAGACGACACTTCGTCATAGTTGCCTTCGGTCAGAAGGGCACCGGCGCGCAGAACGGTGATGCGGTCACACAAGGTCGAGACAACGCCAAGGTTATGCTCGACCATCAGGATCGTGCGGCCCTTGGACACTTTGCGGATCAGCTCGGTGATGCGCTCGACATCTTCGCGCCCCATGCCCTGCGTGGGTTCGTCCAGCAGCATCAGTTCCGGTTCCAATGCCAACGTCGTCGCAATCTCAAGCGCGCGTTTGCGGCCATAGGGCATGTCGCCCACGATCGCATCTGCAAACCGTTCCAGCCCGACCATGTGCAGCAGTTCCTCGGCGCGCGCATTCAGCGCGTTCAGGGACGACAGCGATTTCCAGAAATGAAAGGATGTCCCCAGCTTGCGCTGCAAGGCAACGCGGACGTTTTCGCGGGCGGTCATATGGGGAAAAACCGCAGAAATCTGGAACGAACGGACAATGCCCATCCGCGCGATTTCGGCGGATTTGAGCGCCGTGATGTCCTTGCCGTTCACTTTGATTGTGCCGCGTGTCGGAATAAGAAACTTGGTCAGCAGGTTGAAAAACGTGGTCTTGCCTGCGCCATTCGGGCCGATCAGCGCATGAATATCATGACGTTTGACCTTTAAATTGACGTCATCAACCGCCGTAAACCCTTTGAATTCTTTCGTCAGGTTCGTCGTCTCAAGAATAATTGGATCGGTGTTACTCATGATCTTCTCTTTCTGAAAAAGTCGGGCAGAGTGCAGGTAAAATAGGCACTCCGCCCTGTTCAGGGAGGGTCTGGTTCAGAGCGCCCGAGCGCGATCCCGCAGAAGGTACTTCTGGATCTTGCCGGTTGAGGTCTTGGGGATCTCCCCAAAAACAACGGTCTTCGGTGCTTTGAATGTCGCCATGTTCTGACGGCAGTAGGCGATCACTGCTGCTTCATCGACTTTCTCGCCGGGCCTGACTGTCACGAAGGCGCAAGGGGTTTCCCCCCATTTATCATCGGGCCGCGCAACAACTGCGGCCTCCAGAATGGAGGGGTGCTTGTACAGCACATCCTCAACCTCAACCGACGAGATATTCTCGCCGCCCGAAATGATGATATCTTTGGAACGGTCCTTGAGTTCGACAAACCCGTCGGGGTGCATGACGCCCAAATCACCCGAGGCAAACCAGCCACCGTTGAATGACTTTTCCGTCTGGCTGGGGTTCTTGAGATAGCCGCGCATCACGTTATTGCCACGCATGAAAATCTCGCCCAGCGTTTCACCGTCGTGCGGCACAGGCTCTAACGTGTCCGGGTCTGCAACCATCAACCCTTCCAACGCGACGTTCTTCACGCCTTGGCGCGACTTCAACTTGGCCTTTTGATCGCCGGGCAGGTCGTTCCACTTTTCCTTCCAGGCGCAGACCACGGAGGGGCCATAGGTTTCGGTCAGCCCGTAAACATGGGTGACTTCGATCCCCATCGCTTCCATTTTCTCGATCACGGCGGCCGGCGGGGACGCGCCTGCGGTCATCGCCTTCACCTGGTGCGAGAAATCCTTCATCTCGTCAGGGGCGTTGGCCAGCATGTTCAGAACAATCGGCGCGCCGCAGAAATGCGTCGCTTTTTCGTCGCGGATGGCCTGATAGATCGCATCGGCGCGCACCGCACGCAGACACAGGCACACCCCGGCATTGGATGCGATCGTCCACGGAAAGCACCAGCCGTTGCAATGAAACATCGGCAGGATCCACAGATACCGCGCGTGCTGTGGCATGCCCCAAGTGATGATATTGGAC
Organism: Rhodobacteraceae bacterium KMM 6894; assembly: GCA_035798175.1. Taxonomy (GTDB): domain Bacteria; phylum Pseudomonadota; class Alphaproteobacteria; order Rhodobacterales; family Rhodobacteraceae; genus Roseovarius. The sequence continues at coordinate 4,251 of JAPFBS010000026.1, read as the reverse complement.
GACGCGTTCAGCATCGCGCCACGGTGGTGATACACAACGCCCTTGGGGTTGCCCGTGGTGCCGGACGTATAATTCAGGCTGATCGCGTCCCATTCATCTTCGGGCAATTCCCATGCAAAATCGGGCGCGCCTTCGGCCAGCAGTTCGTCGTAGGTGATCGACCCGATGCGCTGGCCGCCTTCAAAGGTGGCATCCTCGATATCGACGACTGTCATGTCCCGGCGGCCGGACATGGCGATGGCACGCCCGACAACCTCGGAAAACTCGACATCGACCAACACGATCTTGGCTTCGGCGTGGTTCAGGATAAAGGCAATCGCCTCGGCATCCAGGCGCGTGTTGATCGCGTTCAGAACGGCCCCCGCCATTGGCACGCCAAAATGCGCTTCGAACATTTCCGGGATGTTGGCGGCGATGACGGAAACCGTGTCGTTCTTTTCGATCCCGCGCGCCTTCAGCGCGCCGGCCAGACGGCAGCAACGCTCGTAGGTTTCTTTCCAGTCGCGCCGGACGTCACCATAAACAACTGCCGGATAGTCCGGATAAATCTTTGCGGTCCGCTCGATAAAACTCAGAGGCGACAGCGCGACAAAATTTGCCGGCGTTCTGTCCAATGCGTATTCGTAAATGCTGGTATGCTGCATGTTGGTACCTCCCGAACCTTCACGTTAGCCAGTCTATGACTGATAGATGTTGTCGAAGTTTCCGTCAAATGTATCCAATTGTACAGCCGTCTGGTTTGGAGTCGAAATCAGCGCTACGGTTAAAGCAGCAGCACGCCTCTAGAATCTCGTTCCCAGTGAGGACCCTTGATTATGAGTACTGAATCCAACAGGGTAGCCGCCGACATTCTTGTCCGTGAAAGTCTGGATCACCTGGGACAGGGCGTGACGATTTTTGATGGTGACCTGAGATTGATCAGTTGGAACCAACAGTTTCTGGACTTGCTGAACTTTCCTCACGACCTCGCCTTTGAAGGCGCGCATTTTGAAAGCTTCATCAGGCATAACGCCGAGCGTGGGGAATACGGGCCCGGAGACATCGAAGCCCAGATCCACAAGCGTGTGCAACAGGCCCGCGCCTTTGTTGCGCATGAGTTTGAGCGCGAGGCGGGCAACGGAAAGATTCTTCGCGTTGCCGGCACGCCCCTTCCCTCCGGCGGATTTGTCACCGTCTATTCCGACGTAACCCAGGACAAGACGCGCGAAAAGTCGCTGGAGCAAAGCGTTGCCAACCGCACGATCCAACTGGATCTCAGCGAAGCCCGCCTTCAGATGATTGCAGACGAAGTGCCCGCAGGCATTGCCCATATCGACAGCGAAATGCACTTTCTTTTTGTGAATAAAAGGTTTGCGCGCGCCTATGATCTGGACCCCTCGCAGATGATCGGCAAACGCTGTAAAGACATCCTGCACGCCCGGACCCTGCAAAATTCGTCTCGGTTTTTCGAACAGGCCCGCCGGGGCGCTGTGGTGGATTTCGAGATAGAAATCACCCTGCCCAATGGCCAGCGCAAGGATGTGCGCACCTATCTGCGTCCCGAAGGACCGTCGGATGGGACCGTGATCGGCTTTTACATTCTGTCGCTCGATGTGACCAAGCGGAACATTGCAAACGCGGCCTTGCTGCAATCGCACAAAATGGACGCGTTGGGGCGCATGTCCAGTGGTATTTCCCATGATTTCAACAATCTGCTGGCGATCATTCTGGGCAACCTTATCCCACTGCGCGAACGTATCGGCGACAAGGAGTTGCGCGAAGACTATCTGGATCCGGCAATCTCCGCCGCGCGCCGTGGCGGCGACCTTACCCGTCGCCTGCTGTCCCTTGCCAAAAGCGAGTCGGTCGATCCCAGCGCGGTGCATGTGGGCAAGCTGGTTACGGACATGATCGAACTTCTGCGATCATCCTTGCCCCATGACATCACGGTCAACTTTATGGACAGCACTGATACGACGGCTGCCATAGTGGACCCGGCGAAACTGGAAATGGCGCTGCTGAACCTGTTCATGAACGCCCGAGATGCAATGGGCGCCCAAGGCTGTCTAAGCATCAAGACCGAATTGCAGGACCTGAAAGCGGGCGAGGCCGAGCTTCACAAGCTTCCGGTGGGGTCCTACGTAAAGATCAGCGTCACGGATGACGGAATCGGCATTTCCTCCGAGGAACAAGAGCGTGTGTTTGAACCTTTCTTTACCCTAAAAGGCAACAAGGGCGGGACCGGTCTGGGACTGGCGATGGTCTTTGGCTTTGTCAGGGAATCCAACGGGATCATCTCGGTCAACAGCGAGCCCGGCGTCGGCACGACGTTTTCGATCCTGCTGCCCAGCTCGGATTTCGACCCATCGCTTACCGACAGCGATCCGGATCGCAAACTGCCTGATGTGCAGGGTGCCCCGGACCGTCCGCTGGTGTTGCTGGTCGAGGATGACGAAGGTGTGCGAACCGTCGTGCGTCGCCAATTGATCGAGCTGGGCTATCCATTGATCGAGGCCGAAGACGCGATGATTGCCCTAAAGCTCTTTCGCTCGATTCCCGAAATCGACCTGATGCTCAGCGACATTTCCATGCCCGGCGACATGGACGGTCTGGCGCTTGCAGATCGCCTTAGCCACGAACGGCCGGACCTTGGAATTGTCCTGATGAGCGGTCAACGCACGTCGCTTAAGGAATTCGGCAAAACGGTTCCCTACCCGTTCCTGCCCAAACCATTCGACAAACATGACCTCGCCGAGGCATTGTTGGCTGTGCAGGGAATCGACTGTGTGACTGAGGGAACCGAAATGTAATGAGCCAAAGTATCTACATTTTGGAAGACGAAAAGGACATGGCCAGAATAATGACCCGCGCACTGGAAGCGCTTGGGTTCAAGACCCAAGATTTCCAATCATGCGGTGATTTTCAACGCGCGTTAAAGGGCAACCCGCCGGATCTTTGCCTGATCGACCTGACTTTGCCCGATGGCGACGGCCTGAGCGTCGTGTCGGACACACTCAAAAGTTTGGGTATTCCGGCGATAATCGTGACGGGTCGGGGCGATCTGACGGACAAGGTTGTCGGACTGGAATTGGGGGCGGACGACTATATCGTCAAACCCTTCGAACCGCGCGAATTGGGCGCGCGTGTTCGTGCGGTTCTGCGGCGCGGAAGCCCTGCTGAGAATACAAAACAAAAGACGCAGGACCCAAAGACTGCCGAATTCGACGGCTGGACTGCCGATTTCGCCTCGTGCATTTTGACTGCCCCCGATGGTAGCGCGGAGAACCTGAGCGCCGCAGAGGCCGCCCTGTTGGAGACATTCCTGTCCTCTTCCGGCCGCGTTCTAAGTCGGTCCAAACTACTGGACATCGCCAGCCCGGATGACCTTGACCCGTTCGACCGCAGCATAGATGCGCGCATTTCGCGGCTTAGACGCAAACTGGGCGACGATCCAAAATCCCCCAAGATGATTCGGACTGTCTATGGATCCGGCTATGTCTTTTTTGCCGAAGTGAAATGGAAAGCCGGATAGTTATTTCTGCGAGAGCATCAGAAGAGCAGGCCAAAGCGGCCGATCCCAAGCCACACTCAGGTTTAAAAACCCCCGGCTGGAATTCCAACCACCCGGACAGTGACCGCCCTTAGCCTTCGCTGTAAGGCCACTCAATAAAAATGGACCATTATTTCCCACGCGAACACCCTTTAAAAAGGCTCTCAGTCGCGTTCAATACCTTGGGAAGGTTTGGTGGAGCCTAGGGGGAGCGATTGATGACCATCTTCTCCTATATATTTCAACTACTTGACAGGATAACATCAGAACTCACTGTAACAACTTACTGTATCACCCCCAGTGCCTTTTATGAACAGCCAGTCGAGGGTTATCTGATCGGAACCTATAACGATGCTTGAAGCGAAGCAGGTAAAACGGTCGGTTACGCATAGCGAAGGCGGTCTCAACCTGAGACTTCATGTATTTTCACTTGCACTACATCCATCGACCACAACAACTCTTGTGGAACGAAAACACGCCAAACCGTTGCACAACCTTGCTCACAAGCCAGATAACATAGAGGACACCAGCCACACACTCCCAGATGTTCGACCGCCAATGCCCCCTACAGAAGCGCAGGTGAGGAAGTAAGTGGAGTAAATTCCCGATTTTTTGCTTCACAAGCGGCTTTGTGTTGCGTATTTTTGTTGATTTTCACTGAGAACTGACCCGGCAACTGCAGAAGTTGTTTTTGAGAATTGACCCATGTGCAACCTTGCCCC
>JAPFBS010000025.1:0-11179 GCA_035798175.1 Rhodobacteraceae bacterium KMM 6894 | reverse complement strand
TGGCCAATCGTGCCGATGTTGACGTGCGGCTTGCTGCGGTCAAACTTTTCTTTTCCCATGATCGGGGCTCCTCTTTTGTTCTGAGTCGTTCACTACCTGATACTTAGTGACTTCATAAGCAAATTTTAATGCCTTTTTCGCATTGCATGCGGGCATTGTATTCTTCCATCGTTTCACTGGGCGCAGACGCGGTTTCCGCAGGCGCAGCGGCAACCGGAGCCGTCTTTGCCACTGGGCCATCGCCAAACAGGGATTGCGCTATTTTCTCGGCAACCCCGGTTGAGACCAGCGCCATTTCCTGTTCCTGCTCCTCAATTTGCGCGACACCGATCAATCCGCCCAACCGGGACGATCCCGATGCGCGCAATACCGCGCCCTGAACAACAGGTGTCCCGCTGGCCTTGTCACGCACACTCAGCGTGCCACCTATGCTACTGTTCGTTGATCCCATCACCGCCAATGCACCGTGGGCCAAATATAACTGGGTAACGGTAAAATAGACCACGACCGGCTTGCCGCCATCGTCATCGGCCTGCTCTAAGCGGGCTGTCAGGATTTGATCCGCGATTCTTGCGGCACGCGCCTTGTCCAACTTGGAACTGGACCCGAATTCCTTGTCTGCCTGCGAAGTATCAACGATCACCTCGGCAACATTAAGTCGCGCGCCCGATTGCGTCAGACGTTCCTGAGCGGGAACACAAGCTGAAAGTGCCACTGCGGCACCAAGCGCCAAGATGGCGTTAAAATATGTCAAAAGATATCTCCAGGTTTTGCTGTGTATTGGAATTTACATGTTTCCGTCACAGATTTGCGACATAATGGAACCGGCACCCAGCCCCGAAACAGGCGGGGACCTGATGCAGCCACTTCAGAATATCGATTTAAAGCTGTCAAACAGGTCTAGCTGTCCGTCGCTAGCGCCGCGTCTGCTGTGTCAGTGTCAGCATCGGAGGCGGCATCAAGCTTGGCCTTGGCCGCCAGCGCCCTGTCCGCATCGCGCCCGCCGAACCAGTCCTCGTTCAACTTCTGGCGGACCATCCAGTTCTGGATTTGCTTGGCCGCGTTGCGGCTAAGGTTCTCCATCTGGACCTCCTTTGTCTGGGTCAGACCCGAGCCCAGCATCGTCTCGCCCGAGAAGGATTCGATCACTGTCACCTGTTCAGGCTTGTCGTTCAGTTTCTCTCCGGCAGCATCGTCCCACAGCGTGACCTTCAGGATCAGCGCGGATTTGGGCGACGCCACGATCGGAACGCCGGGCACGGCCAGAACGTAGCCCTCGATGCTGATGCCCATGTGATAGAGGCTGCCACCGTCATAACGGCGGAACCGTTCGTCGATGGCGGATGTCATCGACGCGATCCACTCTTCCTTGCTGGCATCGCGCGACGCCGGGCCCTTGGTCAGGTTCGGGGCGACGACCACGTTGTGGCCAAGTTCGAAATTGCCCATCGGCACAACAGCCTGGTCCAGATCGTTGGGATTGGTGCAGGCAATCAGCGTGCTGAGCGCGGCGAACAGGGCAAGCAGTCGAATCATCCGTTTGTGTCCTTTGACAGAGGCGGCAGGCAGAGCGGCACGGCGGGGCAGCATTCGCCCGACAGCACACCTTTCCGATAACGTACCACTGCGCTGCGCGCAATCAATTGGGCAGAGAGGCGCCAGATCGCGCTGCCCGCATTTGCCAGAAACGGCGAGCAGACCTATATCATTGGGTATGAACACCCCAATAGCCCCCGTGCCGTCCACAATTGCCCCCGCCCTGCCCGTGCGCGTCCCGCTGGTGACGCAGCCGATGGGTATCCTTGCCAGTCTGGGGGCGGCGCGACGTAATGTTCTCAGCATCATTCCCGATATCGCGACGCGCCAGCCGATGATTTCCGGGCGGACCGGCAAGCGGTGGCATATGGTGATGGATCCGGGGGGCATCCGGCAGATATTGCTGGAAAAGCTGGACGATTACCCCAAGTCCGTTGTCACCAAGAACCTGTTGAAACCCGCCATCGGGGACAGCCTATTCATTGCCGAGGGCGCGCATTGGCGCTGGCAGCGCCGCGCCGCCGCGCCGGTGTTTTCGCATCGCAACGTAATGAATCTGGCCCCGATAATGACAGCAGCGGCCGAGCGCAGCGCCGCGCGCATCGCCACCGCTGGCCCGCGCGCAGTTGACGTGGCCGAGGATATGGTGCGCACCACGTTTGATGTGATCGCGGATGTCACGTTTTCTGGCGACGGCACGTTTGATTCCGACGCGGTGCATGGCGCGATTGATGGCTATATCGCCGAGGCGGGCAAAATCTCGCTGTTTGATATTCTGGGATTTCCCGATTGGGTGCCGCGCCCCGGTCGGATGATGTCGGGGGCCGCCGTAAAGCAGATGAAGGCGGTGGCCGATGACGCGGTCGAGGCGCGCCGCGCCCGTGGGCCACAAGGCGTGCCCGACCTGCTGGACCTGTTGCTGGACGGCGAAGACCCCGAAACCAAGCGCCGCATGAACACGGCCGAATTGCGCGATAACCTACTGACCTTCATCGTCGCGGGGCATGAAACAACCGCGCTGACGCTGGCGTGGTCGCTGTATCTCTGTGCCTTTGATCCACGCGTTCAGGACAAGGCCCGAACCGAGCTGCGCGCCGTTCTGGGGGATTGCGCGGCCACTGGCGCGGACGTGGCCAACCTGCCCTATATCCGCCAAATCGCGGATGAGGCGCTGCGACTTTATCCGCCTGCCGCAATGGTGTCGCGCACCGCGTTAAAGGAGGACACGATCTGCGGGCGCAAAGTGCGCAAGGGCGATACAGTGATCCTGCCAATCTACGCGCTGCACCGTCACCACCAGTTGTGGGAGGATCCCGACGCCTTTCGCCCCGAGCGGTTCGCGGATCGCAAGGCGGTCGAGCGGTTCGCCTATCTGCCCTTCGGGGACGGCCCGCGCATCTGCATCGGGGCCAGTTTTGCGTTGCAAGAAGCGGTGATTATCCTTGCCACCTTGCTGAACCGGTTCCGGTTTACCCCCGTCCAAGGCCGCGATCCCGACCCGGTGATGATCCTGACCCTGCGCCCCGAAGGCGGTGTGTGGCTAATGGCCGAACCGGTCTGATGATCGCACCGCTTTAGTCGCACACAGCGCGCAATGCCTGCCATTGTGCATTGTTCAGCACCGGGCGCGTCCCGCCCTGCCCCGCCGCATTATCCCGCGCCCGCCCAGCGCGGCCCGCGCTGTCGGGATGGGTCGAAAAATATCCGGGCAGCGTGGCCATCCCGGATTCGATCAGGGCCAGGCCATCGAAAAAATCGGCCATGCCCGCGCTGCTGACCTTGGCCCGGTTCAACATCGCCAACGCGAACAGATCGGCCTGCGCCTCGGCCTCGCGGGTATAGCTGGCCTGCAACACGCGCTCGCCCAGCAGGACCGCCGCCGTGCCGCCGGTCACATCGCCCAACACCATCGACAGCAATCCGGCACTGCCCGCCGCACGCAGGGCGTGACGGGTGGCATCGCGCGCCTCGACATGGCCGATTTCATGGGCCAGCACGGCGGCCAGCGCATCGGGCCCGCTGGCGGTATCCAGCAGGCCACGCATAATCACCACCTGCCCGCCGGGGGCGGCAAAGGCGTTGATCATCTCGTGGTTCAGCACCCGCATTTCCAGCGCATAGTGCAGGCTCGCCCCGTCCGACAGCCGCGCCGACAACGTGTTCAAGGCGCGCAGCCCCTCGAGCGATGTGCAATCCAGTTCACCCATATTCGCCGCACCAAGCGCAGATTCCATCTGGCTGACCACGGCGCGGCCAAAGGCAACCTCGCGCTCGACCGGGATCAGGCTGGCCAGTGTGTCGGCCATACGGGGCAGGATGACGAACAGCATCAGCACCACCGCCGCCACCGCCCAAGCCCCGCGCCGCACCAGACGACGCCCCGCGCCGGGGCGCATGTCGCGGCGCATCAGGTCGGGGCACAGGCGTTTCAAAGCGCCGGTCAGCGCCGGGTCATCCACGGTCAGGCGCGCCTCGTCATGCAGCGCGCCATAGTCGCTATGCTCATGCAAGGTCAGGGTCAGGCGCCCCTTGCGCGCGCGATCACGCAACGCGCGCAGTTCGGCCATGGGCCAGTTCAGCGACGCCGGCAGGGACGGGCCAGAAATCTCAAGCTGCCCGCGCGCCGCGTTCAGCGTAACCGACACCTCATGCCGCGCCGCGCCTTGCCCGTCAAAAAACCACCCTTGCACTGGCCCAATCGCATCGCCCGTCATCAGAACGCCCCCCCAACATCCAGCGCATCCGCGAACCCTTCGGCATCTGCACCGGTATCTCCTGCACGTTGGCGGATCTCGGCCAAGGCCTGGGCATTGGTCACGCGAATGGTCGTCACTACATGCCCCAGAACGGGCTGCACGATCCAAACCAGCCACAGGGACCGCAGCACCGCCAATCCCACCATATACAGCACCGCCCCCGGCAGGATCATCAGCCCTATGGGCACCACCTCCAACCCCACCAAAAAGACCATAACAGCTGCCGGAACACCCATGATTCCCCCGGCCAAAAGGCTTATCACAAGGCTACCGACGATGATCTGGCGAATGATCCAGCCCGTGCGCGGAGCGGCCTCGAACCGGATACCGGCGCCCAGCCGCTTATGCGCAGTCAGATAGGCAAAAGCCCGCACGCGGTACGATATCAGTCCCACTGCGAACCACACCGGCCCAAGCATCAAGGCAATCACAGCAATAAACGGCCAGCCCAGCGCGCCTGCCACGATGCCGCCCAAAACCAACGCAACACCCGTCAGCACATGGCGCATCGCACCGTACATGCTGCGCCAACTACCGTCCTGCACAAAGCGCGCATCGCCATACCAACTGCGGTCCGTCTTGTATTTCTCCAGCCAGAAGGTTTGACGCGGTAACAACAGGCCCAATGTCGCCAGCGTTAGCACCCAGTGCCCCATCGCCCGCCAGACATAGCCGCCCGCCGCCGCCTCGGCCCCAAAGCGGATTCCGCGCCAGCGCGTGCGCGCCATGCGATAGCGATAGACGCGGTATTGCGCGAAAAAGATCAACGGCACGACGGCCATCATCGGCAAAGCCAGCGCGCCAAACTACACAAACACCTGACCCGAGGCTTCTGCCGCGTCAAACACCGACAGGCCCACAAAAAACAGAAGGATCTGGAACAGGCCCAGATACACTGCCAAAATCACAATGGCCGCCAGAAATCCCAGAAACTTTTCCAGACCCGTACCGGTATACTCAAAGCTGTCGCCATCGGCGGCCACAGCCGACCAGATGTATTGACGCAGCCGCGTCTTGGCCCAGAACCGATAGATGCCCACCGTTAACGCCGTAAGCACGGTGATGCGCACCGCCAGCCAGAACAAGCCGCCGCGCGTGCCGTGATAGGTGACGTGCATTTGCATAATTCTGTCCAGTCCGTTGTTGGTAAGCGCCGCGTCACATGCCGCTCATTTATTGACCCGACGTCGCCATGATTGCAATATAACGGCGCACAACCCAAAGGATCGCCATGCCACGCCCACCAGCCCTGAGGGCCCCGATCCCGATCCTGCGCAGCTTTGATGAACAGGCTGCGCGTGCCTTCTATCTGGATTTTCTTGGGTTCGAAATCACGTTCGAGCATCGCTTTGACGCCGCCGCTCCCCTTTACATGGGGGTCACGATGGGGGCCTGCGAATTGCATATTTCCGAGCATCACGGCGATGCCACCCCCGGCGCAGCCCTGCGGATCGAACTGCCGGACGTGCATGCCTTTTGCGATACGCTGAACGCGAAACGCTACAAAAACGCGCGTCCGGGCGTGCAACATCAGGAATGGGGCTGGGATGACATGTCCATTGCCGATCCGGCGGGCAATCGGCTGATTTTTTGCACCCGCCACGGGTGATGGTCGCCGCTGCATGGCTGGATCGTCAGCGCATCAACATCAACTGGCAACCTTCGAATAAATCAGTTGAATTTGTTATCCCGCGGAAACCCGCGCGGAGCCATACGCCCCGAGCCTGCGCGTTTCCCCAGCCATTCGTCCAGATCGGTCTGAGTGCGGGTGCGCCCTGCTGGGTCCAGCCAGGTCAGGCCATCTTCCAGTGCAAAGGTGGTGGCATCCGATAGCCCGCCATCCTTGTACTTTTGCAACCTAACACCCTTACCTCTCCCCATTTCAGGCAGGTCTGACAGTGGGAAAATCAACACTTTGCGGTTTTCGCCCACGACCGCGACATGATCACCCGTGACCGGGTGACAGATCTTGGCGCGGGTGTCGCCACGCACATTCAGCACCTGTTTACCGGTGCGCGTCTGTGCCAGCACCTCATCCTCGGGCACGACGAAACCGTCACCGGCTGACGAGGCCACCAGCAGTTTCGCGCCGGGGCGGTGGATGAACAGGTCCACCAATTGCGACTCGTTGGGTAAATCAACCATCAGGCGTAGGGGTTCCCCCATGCCGCGCCCGCCCGGCAGGCTGGCGGCGGACAGCGTGTAAAACCGGCCGTTGTCGCCATACGCCAACAGGCGGTCCGTGGTTTCGGCGTGGAACAGGAAGCGCGGGGCATCGCCGTCCTTGAATTTCAACTCGCGGGTCAGGTCGATATGGCCGGTCATGGCCCGGATCCAGCCCATTTGGCTGCAAACCACGGTGATCGGCTCGCGGTCGATCATCGCCTCCAGGGGGACATCCTCGACCTCGCCCGCGACGGCGAATTTCGTGCGGCGCGCACCGTGCTCGTAGCCCTTGCCAAAGGTCTTCTTGACCTCTTTCAACTGATCGCTGATCGCGTCCCAGCGCAGGCCCTCGTTTTCCAGCAAATCTTCCAGCCCGGCACGCTCGGCCATCAGCGCCTCTTGTTCGCGCAGCAGCTCCATTTCTTCAAGGCGGCGCAGGCTGCGCAGGCGCATGTTCAGGATCGCTTCGGCCTGCACATCGCTTAGCCCGTCCACATCGGATGGCGCGGGCGGTACATAATCGGCCTCGGACATGGCGCGCACATGATCGCGGCCCCAATCCTCGCGCATCAGCGCGGCCTTGGGTTCGTCATCATAGCGGATAATATCAATCACCCGGTCAAGGTTCAGAAAGGCGACGATCAGCCCTTCCAACACTTCCAGCCGGTGGTCGATCTTCTCCATCCGATGCGTGCTGCGTCGGATCAACACCTCTTGGCGGAAATCAAGGAAGGCGCGCAGCACTTCCTTCATCGAGCAAACCTTGGGCGTGACCCCGTCGATCAGCACGTTCATGTTCAGCGAGAACCGCACTTCCAGATCGGAATTGCGATACATCATCCCCATCAGAACCTCGGGATCGACGTTTTTGCTGCGCGGTTCCAGAACCAGCCGAATATCATCGGCGCTTTCATCACGCACATCGGCCAGAATCGGGATCTTTTTGGTCTGGATCACCTCGGCGATCTTTTCGATCAGCTTGGATTTCTGAACCTGATAAGGGATCTCGGTAATGACGATCTGCCATTGACCGCGCTCCAGCATCTCCTGTTCCCAAGTGCAACGCAGGCGGAAACTGCCCCGGCCGGTGCGATAGGCGGTGGCGATGTTTTCGGCAGGCTCGACAATGACGCCCCCCGTGGGGAAATCAGGGCCGGGCACATAGTTCAGCAATGTGTCGTCGCGCGCATCGGGCACCTTGATCAGATGCAGGCAGGCGTCGATCAGTTCACTAATATTGTGGGGCGGAATGTTGGTGGCCATGCCCACCGCGATGCCGCTTGATCCATTGGCCAGAAGGTTGGGAAACGACGCGGGCAAAACAACGGGTTCGGTCAGCGTGCCGTCGTAATTGTCGCGAAAATCAACGGCATTCTCGGCCAGACCGTCCAGCAGCGCCTCGGCGGCGGCTGTCATGCGGGCCTCGGTATAGCGCGCGGCGGCAGGGTTATCGCCGTCGATATTGCCGAAGTTGCCCTGCCCGTCGACCAGCGGATAACGCACCGCGAAATCCTGCGCCAGACGCGCCATCGCATCATAAATCGCAGCGTCGCCATGCGGGTGATAGTTGCCCATCACATCGCCGCTGATCTTGGCGGATTTGCGGAAACCACCCGTCGAACTCAGCCGCAATTCTCGCATCGCATACAGGATGCGGCGGTGAACCGGTTTCAGCCCGTCGCGCGCATCGGGCAGCGCACGGTGCATGATCGTGGACAACGCATAGGTCAAGTACCGCTCGCCAATGGCGCGGCGCAGCGGTTCTGCCACTTCTCCCGGGGTCGCGCCGCGGGGCGTCTCTGGATCGTCCACGATGTCACTCATAATCCGTCTGATACCCGTGGCGCGATTGCGCGTAAAGCGGACTTTGGGGGAAAGTTTTCGGGTTTTCCCGATGTGGGCGCGGGCGAATCGTGTATTATGATCCGAGATTTGACGGCCCTGCCAGGCCGGAACACTAAGCGTTGCCGGACGTTACATTCCGGAGTTGCCGTTGGGGGATGTGCGAAATGTGGCGTTTTATCTTAATCAGTTTCGGGTTTCTGGGCTTTGCCTTTTATCAGCTGAGCGGCGGTGCGGATTATGCCCCATCGTCCAACAGCCTTCAGGTGGCATGGGCCGACAAACCATTTTTTGCCGTGCCCGAGCCTGTTGAACAACAGGATGTGCAAATCGCCACGGCTACAACGCCCGCCGTGGACGATGCTGTGAACGTGGCGGATGCACAATCCGACACTGCCCCTCAGGCGATCACACAGGCCGTCGTCGCCGCCCTTGAGGAAACGCCAGACGAAGAACGGGTTGCGCGCGCCGACATCTCGCTGGCTGGTCTAAGCAGTGATCAGTTCAGCCGTGTCAACGTCACCCTGGCGGGTGCGGCGCAGGGTTTTGGTACAATCCAAAACGCATCGCTTGGCCTGTCCGGTGTCGGGTCATTCAGCGCCGATACCTTGGTGCAGGACGTGCGGGCCGTACCGCTGGATCAGGCCGTGCCCGCAAAGCCCGCCGATATCCGCAGCGTCGTTCGTTCCAGCGCGAATATGCGCGCCGGGCCCGGCACCGATTATCAGACGGTCGATCAACTGTCTCTTGGCGCGCCGGTTCAGGTTCTGGATCACACTTCAGGCTGGGTGCGGCTGCGTGATCTGGAGACAGGTCAGACCGGGTGGATGGCGGATTGGCTGGTCACCGCGTCCAATTGACAGTAACGCTGACCGGACAAGACAGATCATCACCTGCGCCGGAGCCAGCATGACAGCCAAAACCATTCTGATTACGGGCTGTTCGTCCGGTATCGGCTATGACGCCGCCCACGGATTGAAAGCGCGCGGTTGGCGCGTTTTTGCCGCTTGCCGCAAGCCCGAGGATTGCGCCCGTTTGCAGGCCGAAGGGTTGGACAGCCCGCTGATTGATTACACAGACGCTGCCAGCATCGCGTCCGGTCTGGCCGAGGTGTTGGAGGCGACAGGCGGGCAATTGGACGCGCTGTTCAACAACGGCGCCTACGCCTGCCCCGGCCTGATCGAGGACCTGCCGACCGATGCATTGCGCGCGATCTTTGAAACAAACCTGTTTGGCTGGCACGAATTGACCCGGCATGTGATCCCGGTGATGCGCGCCCAAGGGCACGGACGGATTGTGCAATGTTCGTCCGTTTTGGGGCTGGTCACGTTGCCGTGGCGCGGGGCCTATAACAGCACAAAATTCGCTCTTGAAGGCCTGACCGACACGATGCGGATCGAGTTGCGCGGCACCGGCATCCATGTCTCGCTGATCGAACCGGGGCCGGTCACATCCAAGATCCGCGAAAACTCGATCCCGCATTTCGAGCGCTGGATCGACTGGGAGGCCTCCACCCGCGCCGAAGACTATCGCGACAAGCTGCGAACCCGGCTTTATACCGCGTCCGGGCCGGACACGTTCGAACTGCCCCCCGTGTCTGTCACCAAAAAGCTGATCCACGCGATCGAGGCCCCTCGCCCCCGCGCGCGTTATTACGTCACAGTGCCGACCCATCTGATGGGCACGCTGCGCCGCCTGCTGCCCACCCGTATGCTGGATTGGGTGATATCGCGCGCCTGAACGATGGTCCGCCCGGTGTTTTACGGTTCGCTTTCCGCCACAACAGTTCTAAATAGGAAGCGATGCAACTGTGCGAGGTGCCATGCTAAACGATCCTCTGTTTTTAATCGTCCTTCTGGCCTGCGGGATCGTCGGAGTGATCCTGATTCTGGGGATCAGTAGCTTCGGCAAGGGCGGCGTGGACAACGCAAAACGCTCAAACAAATTCATGCGCTGGCGGATCATTGCCCAATTTATCGCGGTGATCGTCATCGTGGGATTCGTCGCAATTCGCAAACAAATCGGAGCACCCTGACACATGGTCGTTTTGAACAAGATCTACACACGCACCGGCGACACGGGCGAAACCGCGCTTGGCAATGGCGAACGCGTGGCCAAACACGCGGTGCGCGTCAATGCCTATGGCACCGTGGACGAGGTCAACGCAACCGTCGGGCTGGCCCGCATGCATGCAACCGATGAAACCGACGCCGCGCTGGCGCGTATCCAGAACGACCTGTTCGATCTGGGCGCAGACCTGTGCCGCCCCGATATGGCCGAAGATGCCAAAGCGGAATACACGCCCCTGCGGATAGTCCCCGCGCAGGTCGACCGCCTTGAAGGCGAGATCGACGTTATGAACAAGGTGCTGGAACCCCTGCGCAGCTTCATCCTGCCCGGTGGCACGCACTTGGCGGCCCAAATGCACCTGTGCCGCACAGTATGCCGCCGTGCCGAGCGCCTGACCGTGGAATTGGCCGGGATCGAGCATGTAAACCCGGCAGCGATCAAGTACCTCAACCGCCTCAGCGACTGGTTTTTCGTCGCAGGTCGCATGGCCAACGACGGCGGCAAAGGCGACATTCTGTGGGTTCCGGGCGCGAACCGCTGAGGGCTGGATCCCCTGTTTTCAGGTTGATTTTTCCCAATCGAAAACGCCTCGCACCCATGTTGCGACGCAACCACCATGTAACGTGACGATTTTGCACTGTTTTCACCGTGTCGGTTTCTATATCAACGCGGTTGAGTCCTGTTTTGAGAGTCGCGCGCGCGGCTGTCGTGTCAATCTGAGGAGACCATGCCAATGAAGGTGCTCGTACCTGTCAAACGCGTGATCGATTACAACGTGAAGGTTCGTGTGAAAGCGGACGGAAGCGGTG
>JAPFBS010000024.1:0-18155 GCA_035798175.1 Rhodobacteraceae bacterium KMM 6894 | reverse complement strand
TCAGTGGCTACGATGAGCCAAGAACACTCTCTTATCAAATAACGCTAATTGGACCCATAGGCGCTGACGTCAGACATGACCGCACATGACCAGATCAACCTGCTCTTCCGTCCCCGCCGCTATCAACTGAACGCAACTTCATACCGCCACGCCCGCTCCGATACCTTCAGACTCTGGGCAAATTACTCCGCGGAAATGGTGGCAGGATCCAACCTTTGCCAATAAATCACAATCTGCTGCCAACAACTTGGCAATACCTGAAAGAGAGTTATCTTAATCTTCTATGAACACAAAAGCATGTTCGGTGATGCCATCATTATTGATTAGGTGCGATGTGGAGGGTAAGCCAGAATTACGCAGAACCGAAAGAATTTCGGGCGTTGTGTCGGTTGGGTTTTCACCTAGGTTTGCCGGGTAAGGAGATCTCCCTTGACAGAAAAATTGGCTACAAAATCCAAAACCCCACAACTTGAGGGAGTGTCATCGCGGCAGCGTTCAAGGTTACATGGGCCGGTTGTCCATGCACCACAATTCGAGCGAAGCATTCCAGCCTATGATGTTTTGGAGCCCGACGACATCGAAGGGTTCAATAGAGAAAGCATGGGCATCATGGATCGCTCTTTGGCCGAAATTGGATTGGGGAGGCATTTCATTGATGATTGTGACGCTAGCGAAAAAATGCTCTGCCTTGATCAAGTCCAAGACAATGTGAGGTACGATTTTTGGGTGGCTACGGGGTCGAAGCCACTGAGAGAATGTGGTCGCGATTGGTCCGATACAATGTTGGATCGCAATGAGCATGAAAATCCGACTTTCCATTTTTCTCAGCAAGAGTATCTGCAAAGGTCCGTCAACCGCAGTAAAGCTGGAATTTTGGCCGGTAACTTATGAGTTTAGACATTCTTTTTATTTGGGAAGGCGGCGCTACGGACCGGTGGGCCAAAGCGTTGTCTGAAATACTCGGGGATGTTCGGTTTCACGTTTACCCAAATGTCAGCGACAAAATAGAAATCGACTATGCTTTGGTCTGGATGCCCCCGCTTGGCGAGCTAAAGGAATATCCAAACCTGAAGGGTATTTTCTCTATCGGGGCAGGGGCCTCGCATGTTTTGCGTGACCCCGATCTTCCTACGGGTGTGCCGGTTGTTCGGTTGGTGGATGAGACGTCGGTTCAGGACATGTGGCACTATGCCTGCCATTGGATGTTACATTTCCATCGGCAGTTCGATTTATATCAGCAGCGACAAGCCGCAGAAATTTGGCAACGTGAACGCGTGTTGACGCCCGGTGAAAGGCGTGTGGGTGTTCTGGGGCTTGGGGCGATTGGCGGACATATTGCCAAAAGTGCGGCCCAAATGGGATTCGATACCGCAGGATGGAGTAGGAGCCCCAAAGAGCTGGAAGCGGTTACTTGTTTGCATGGCGCTGATGGGTTGGACGAGATACTGCGCCGCTCGGACATCCTTATCAACATGTTGCCGGCAACTGCAGAAACCACACGCCTGCTTGATGCACCGCGATTGGCTCTGATGCCCAAAGGGGCATCGCTGATCAATATGGGCCGCGGTGATGTCTTGGACAATGCAGCCTTGAT
Source organism: Rhodobacteraceae bacterium KMM 6894 (assembly GCA_035798175.1). Classification (GTDB taxonomy): domain Bacteria; phylum Pseudomonadota; class Alphaproteobacteria; order Rhodobacterales; family Rhodobacteraceae; genus Roseovarius. The sequence goes on along the minus strand of JAPFBS010000024.1, from coordinate 16,561 downwards.
TGCTGCACTTGATGCTGACGCGTTAAATGGTGCCACGCTGGATGTGTTCGAAATTGAGCCATTGCCGGACAGCGACCTGTTCTGGCGACACCCGAAAATCAATGTAACCCCGCATGCTGCTGGCCCAACCAACCAAGACAGCGCCCCGCATCAAATCGCATCGGACATTCTTAAGTTGGAGCGCGGCGAAACGCCAACGCACACTGTTGACCTTGAAGCTGGATATTGAAGACATGACCAAAGAAACTGGTGCACATCTATTGCTTGAGGGCCTATTGGAAGCAGGCATTGACACTTGCTTTGCCAATCCCGGCACCTCCGAGATGCATCTGACGGCCGCAATGGCGGATTACCCACAAGTGACCAAAGTACTGTGCCTTTTTGAGGGCGGTGCAACCGGGGCAGCTGATGGTTATGCTCGGATGGTGGGGAAACCAGCCGCTACGCTTTTGCATCTTGGGCCGGGCCTCGCCAATGGGCTGGCCAATATGCACAACGCGAAAAAAGCTTGCTCGCCGATGCTCAATATCGTGGGTGACCATACAACTTTTCACAAACAGTATGACGCACCGTTGAATTCAGATGTTGAGGGAACCGCCGGTCCCTATTCGCATTGGGTGAAAACCACAGCATCGCCAGAAGATCTTGGCGCGGATACCGCTGAGGCAGTTGCGGCGGCTTTCTCGCATGGAGGTCAGATTGCATCTTTGATTGTCCCAGCAGATGTTGCCTGGAGCGCGCGCAGTTCCGACCTGCCAAAAGTTACGGTTACCCGTGATGCTCCTCAGGACGAGGCCATTGCCGCCGCAGCAAGCTGGCTTGGCAATGGGAAACGTACCGGGATCATTCTTGGCCAAGATGCGCTCCACGGCGAAGGGCTGAAGCTGGCTGGGCAGATTGCGGCAGGAACCGGTGCGACGTTACTGAGCCCTTACGCGTCTGCACGCACTGAGCGTGGGTGCGGCCTGCCGGAAACAACCCGCATTCCTTTCCCTATTGATGCAGCCGTGTCGGTACTTGCTCCATTTGAGCAGCTACTGCTGATCGGCACAAATGAGCCGGTGGCCTTTTTCGCTTATCCCGGCAAACCGAGCCGCGTTGTACCGGAAAACGCAGAACTTCTTTCCGTTTCCACGCCACGCGAAGATGTGCTCTTTGCGCTTCATGAACTAGCGGGACGTGTGGGTGCGGCCATGTGGGTTACGCCTGAAGCATCCGCATTTTCGACCCATTCAGGAGTATTGACACCTGACCTTCTGACAGATGTGATTGCTGCCTCAGTGATCGACGGCTTGATCATTGTGGACGAGGGCGTGACATCGACCCGTAGTTTCTTTGGCAAGTCAGCAAATTGTCCGCGGCATGATTATCTGGTGAATGTTGGCGGCTCTATCGGTGCGGGTTTGCCGCTGGCACTTGGTGCCGGGATTGGGTGTCCTGAGCGGCCTGTACTGTGCCTCAGCGGCGATGGTAGCGCCTCGTTTACTTTGCAAGCACTTTGGAGCATGGCGCGGCACAATTTGAACGTAACCACCGTGATCTGTGCAAACCACAGCTATGAAATCCTGAAGGGCGAGATGTTTCGCGTCGGTGCCATGACGATTGATGGGCCGAAAAACCCTCTACTTGAGCTGGACGGACCACGCATGAATTGGGTTTCACTGGCCGAAGGCTATGGCGTGCCTGCGCAAAGGTGTGAAACGGCTGAAGAGTTTGCCACAGCACTTCAGCTAAGCCTTGCCAGCCCTGGCCCCTCCCTGATCGAAGCTGCACTATGATGTCATCCCGGCAAGATGCCGTATCGGCGAGTTTGGCGAAATTGCTTGGTGATAGGGGTTGGTTGACAGAACCCGCTGATATGGTGCCATTTTGTACGGACTGGGCCGGACGCGGGCAGACCACACCATTGGGCGTTGCACGTCCCAACAACACGCTAGAGGTCGCGGCGGTTGTCAGGCTCTGTCACTCAGAAGACATTGTGATCGTTCCCCAAGGGGGGCGCACCGGTTTGGTGCTCGGCAACATCCCGCTGCGCGATGGGGTGATTGTGCTTTCCCTATCGCGGATGAATGCCATTTCATCCCCTGTCCCCGGCGATTTCTGTGTCGAAGTAGAAGCGGGCGTTGTCCTAGGCGATCTACACAATGCGCTTGAGGGGACGGGCCTTATGTTCCCGATGCATTTAGGGTCGGAAGGCAGTGCGCAGTGTGGCGGGCTTATTGCAACCAACGCCGGTGGCAATATGGCTTTTCGCTACGGCATGATGCAGGATCAGATCCTTGGTCTTGAGGTTGTATTGCCTGATGGCCAAATTTGGAACGGGGTTCGTTTGCTGATCAAAGACAATGCTGGGTTTCACCTGCGACGACTGTTTTGTGGATCGGAAGGGCGTCTCGGCATCATCACGCGTGCCGTGTTGCGGTTGCAATCCGCCCCTCGCAGTCGGTCGACGGCGTTTCTGGCGTTTCACAACATTCAGGCGGCTCTGGATTTCAGCACCGAACTACGTCTAAAATTCGGAGAGCTTGTCACTGGTGTCGAATTTGCTACCCGTACAGTAATGGATATGGCGCTAAAACATATTCCAGAATTGACATTCCCTCTAGAGGCTCCTGCCGACGCATATCTTCTGGTCGAACTTTCTTCCACTCTCGCCGGACAGAACCTTGCAGGTCATCTTGAGGGTGCGTTTCTTGAAGGGCAAGAAGCTGGGCTGCTGGTCGACGGCACGATTGCACAGAACGAAGCACAACGCGCGGCACTTTGGCGTTTGCGAGAGGAATTGCCCGAGGGACAGAAACGTGATGGCCCGCAGATCAAGCATGACATTTCGATCCCGGTCAGCCGCATTGCGGAGTTTCTAGATGTCGCCAATGCTCGGGCTCGTGATCTCTGTCCTGACCTAAGGATCTGCGCCTTTGGGCATATGGGCGATGGCAATATACACTATAATTACTCACCCCCACAGGTTGACGAAGAGATGCCTCAGGCCCATGCGCTTTCAAATATGGTATATGATCTTGTTGCTGATTTTGGCGGTTCTTTTGCCGCCGAACATGGTTTGGGGTCAAAGAAGCCAATGTTGGCCGATCGCGAACGATCGATCGTTGAACGTGATCTTATGCGAGCGTTGCGTCGGGCTCTGAATCCCAAGGACCTGTTGAATCCAGGAGTTGTGATCGACTGACCGTGTCGTCACGGTTCTGTCCCAAAGTGTCGCGCCGCTATTGAATGTGCGGATTGTGCAAAGGCCTAACGGCGGCCTTTGCACTTAAAATTCAGTGCGTTGCTTCTCACATCAATTTTCTCAGCTCAATTGCTTGCCGGGTGCAAGATAGGAATGATCTAGAGGTACTTCGATTAGGTTCACCCCGCCTCGCGAACGGGCTTCAGCGAGGGCGGATTTGAATTCATCTAAATCGCCGACCTTGGTGGCATGCGCGCCAAACGATCGAGTGAAAGCGCAAAAGTCAGGGTTTGTCAGCAGTGTGCCCGAAATGCGGTTCGGAAATTCTCGTTCCTGATGCGCACGGATCGTGCCATAGCGGCTGTTGTCGATAACAATCATTGTCAGGCGCAGTTTATGGTGCACCGCTGTTGCTACTTCCTGGCAGGTCATCAGAAAACACCCGTCCCCTGCGATGGCATAGACCTCGCGATCCGGAACCGTAACCGCAGTTGCAATCGCACCCGGTAGGCCATAACCCATGGAACCTGATGTGGGTGCCAATTGCGCACCCGGCGCTCGGTAGCGATAAAACCGATGTAGCCAACCGGAATAATTGCCCGCCCCGTTACAAAGAATTGCGTCTTCCGGCAGCACTTCTGCCATATGGCCAAAGTAGGATGCCAAGGGATCTCCCTCTACCGAAGCCGGATCGTTGAACGACACATATGATGCGCGCAAAGTGGTCAGCCTGTCGGCAAATCTGGCAGGAGCAATTGGCTTCCACGCGGCGGCCGCGACGCAAAAGCTCTCGGTGTCTGACACCAGCGATACGGCGGGTTCATAGACGCGGCCAATTTCTTCGCCAGCTGGGAAAACATGCGCAAGCGCTTGATCTGGCACGGGCGTGTGAATCAAAGTGTACCCCGCAGTCGTCATCTCACCCAATCGCGGGCCGACAGCGATCAAAAGATCGGTGTTGGCCAGTGCATCGGCAAGATAAGGGGTGGTGCCGACGCTGAAATGGCCGACGTAATTTGGATGTTCATTGTTCATTAGCGCCTGGCTGCGGAGCGACACTGCAACCGGCAGGCCTTGTTGGTTCGCAAAATTAGCCAATGCATCAATGCCGGTCTTGGTCCAGCCTCCGCCACCGGCGATAATCAACGGGCGTTCCGCTTTGGCAATCTGGTCCTTCAGCGCAGCCATTGTACTTGGGGCGGGTTGGAATCGAGGAGCCGAAACACGGGCAGGGACGGCCGGTGCCTCTATCATATCATATAGCATGTCTTCAGGTAGGGAGAGGACAACCGGACCTGGTCGTCCCGAAACCGCAACACGGAAGGCGCGTGTCACAAATTCCTGAATTCGAGAGGCATCATCGATCTCTGCGACCCATTTTGCCATCTGACCGAACATCCGGCGGTAATCGATTTCCTGAAACGCCTCGCGCTCGGTCATATTGCGTGCCACCTGACCGATGAATAGGATCATCGGCGTGGAATCCTGAAAGGCGATATGCACTCCTGCACTGGCATTGGTGGCACCAGGGCCGCGTGTGACCATACAGATGCCCGGCTTTCCAGTCAGTTTACCATAAGCATCCGCAGCCATGGCGGCTCCGCCTTCCTGACGGAACGTGACAAAACGGATTTTGTCTTCTCTTCCGTGCAGTGCATCCAGAACGGGCAGGTAACTTTCACCCGGAACGCCAAAGACTTGATCAATACCTTGCGCGGTAAGTTGATCCACAAGGTGGTCCGCGGCTCTGATTTTCGGGATGGTTGCTCTCATGTGATTGTTTCTTTTTTATCTACCAAGGTGCCGATGGCAGTGGCCATGTTATCTAAGGCGATTTTGATTTCTGCGTCTGCCACTGCGAAGGACAGACGCAGATGGTCGGACAGGCCAAATTCCGACCCCGGCACCGTCACCACGTTTGCTGTCTCAAGCAAATAGGTGCTGAGAGCGGCGTCATTTATCAATCCCGTACCGTCCGGTGTGTATTTTCCGATCAATTCCGACACGCGCACAAAGGCAAAGAATGACCCCTCCGGGGGCTTGGCCTCTATGCCTTTGATCCTGTTCAGCCCGTTGAACAAAATCTCACGCCTACGCGTATATGTGTCGCGTGCCGTGGCGAGGAAGTCTTTCGGCCCTGTCAGGGCTTCAACCGCAGCAGCTTGGCTGATCGAACTGGGGTTCGACGTACTTTGGCTTTGAATGATCGACATGGATTTGATCAAGGCCGCGGGCCCCGCCGCATAGCCCAAACGCCAGCCTGTCATAGCAAATGCTTTTGAGACAGCATTCACCGTTAAGATGCGATCTCGGAGATCCGGGCGGACTGCAAGAGGGGTAGCAAATCGCGCATTTCCAAACCGAATGTGTTCATAGACATCATCCGCCATAACCCAGAGATTTGGGAATTCTGCCACAACCTCCAAAAGTGCCGCCAGTTCATCCTCACTGTAGACAGCACCGGACGGATTGCTGGGCGAGTTGAGCAATATCCAGCGACTTTTGGGCGTTATGGCTGCGCGCAGTTGATCGGGATTGATTTTGTATCGTGTTTCGAGTGACCCGCACACTGAAACGGGTACACCTCCGGCGACTTTGACAATGTCAAAGTAGGAAAGCCAGCAAGGCGTTGGCAAAATCACCTCGTCACCGTCGTTCAGGGTTGCCATGAACGCGTTAAACAACAACTGCTTTGCACCGGCGCCAGCCATTACTTCGGCTCGTTCAAATTCTAGCCCGTTGTCTGTTCTAAATTTGTGCCGGATCGCGTCTTTCAACGCGACGGTGCCATCCAGCGCGGTATATCGCGTCTCTCCCATATCAATGGCGACTTTCGCGGCGTCCCGAATGTTGAGTGGCGTGTCAAAGTCAGGCTGACCTGCTGACAAATCGACAACAGGCACGCCATCTTCGCGCAGTTCGCGGGCCAATTGTGCGAGTTGCAGGATGCGCGAAACGCCCATGCCTTGGATGCGATTGGCGGTTTGTAGAGCGGCAGACAAATGAGGTTGGGCAGGTGAATTGGTTTTTGGCATGTGGTTGCTCGGTCTGAATTCATCAGGTTACAGGGGCGGGTGGTGGCGTAATTCCTAGAGGCTCTAAAACTCTTTCCCGGCGACAAAATTTAGGCGGGCGCGGTGCAGTTTGATGCCCAAATCCAAAAATGGTCGCGGTGGAAGGCGAGAAGCACCGGGGATCGACATTTGGAGAGAAAGCAGGTCGCTATCAACGCCTTCGATATACTCGGCCAAGAGACAGCCGGCAGCTTCGCCCCGCGTCATGGGAGAGACATCATTGGTTAAAATGGCAAATAGATTTGGACCATATTTGCCGAACACAGTGCCATTGTTACGGGTAAAGGCCATGATGCCGCCCCAGCTGTGTTCAAACGGTACATTCGCAAGGCTGGGCCAGCGTTTGGTCATCGCTAGGCGGTGCATTTGCGCAATTTTTTCAACTTGATTGCCAGTGGCGGGAAACCCTGGCCGGAAATCGAAATAATTCCGCACAAAAAGGCGATTATCGCGTGTTAGGCGGATCGTTGCGCCGATTTCTGACCCGCCAAGCAGCCCGAATTCTTTGCCGGAACCAAGAACTTGTAGTTCTGCTTCACCCAACGGCTTGGTCAAGCTGGCATAGGTGGCCATTGGTACGAAATTCGACGGCGCAATGCCGAACTGGCGCAGAAAAACGCCCGCAGCGAGAACAACTTTGTCTGCAATCACTTCGCCCTCTGGCGTTGTGATGCGATAACCGTCACCATCCCGGTTGAATTCGGTGACAGGGGTTTTTTCGAAAACGGTGAGGTTGGCGGGTAGGTGTCTTGCCAATCCTCGCATCAACGCTGCGGGGTTCACCAGTGCATTCCCATCGGCGTGCAAACCATGTGAATAGAATTCAGTTCCGATGCGCTGCTTGAGTGAGGCCCGATCTTCCAGCTTATAGGTCTGGTCCAGTTCGTTCAGCGTCTTGGCTATATTCTTAAGATGTTTTTCACCGTCTGGTCCGGCTGCACCATAGAAGCGCCCTGCTTCACTCCAATCACACTGAATCTGCCAGCTTTCAATCTTTTGACGAAGGCTGGATAGGCCAGCTGACCAAAGTTTCATATTGCGGCGTAAGATTTTGAGGTCTTTGGGCGCGCCGTGCGAATGAAGGTTCAACATAAAGCCAGCATTGCGTCCGGATGCGCCGAAACCGATGCGTTCCGCCTCGATCAAACACATGTCATCGCCAGGGCAAAGGTCCGCCAGTCTGTTGGCCGTTGAAACGCCGCAAATGCCGCCGCCAATGATTGCTGTGCGCACCCGCTTTGAGCCGCGCAAGATATTTGGCGCAGGTGCAGTCGGTAAGGTTTGCCACCAGCCGTTGCTGTCAGAGTGTCGTGGAATGACCGTTAAACGTGTCATGTTTTTAGTATCCTCGTTCCAAATCAACAATTGGCCAAGGTTCACCGCCGTCTAGGACGCGCCTTATGTGACCGGTAATGAAATCTGCAGCAGACCATTCGTTGGACGGAGCAGCGGCGTGCGGCGTAATGCTGACCTTCGGATGGTCCCAATATGGATTTTCGGGGGGCAGGGGTTCTTCGCGGAACACGTCCAATGCGGCCGCTTCGATTTTGCCGCTGTCCAGCGCGGCTAGCAGGTCTGTATCGGTAATCGTGCCACCGCGACTACAGTTAATGATGAATGCCCCATCCGGCATTTTTGCGATAGTCTTGGCGTTGATCAGATCAGTAGTCGCTGGCGTCAGCGGCAAGAGGTTGATCAAAATATCCGCGCGTTTGAGCACTTCGTCAAACGTGTCATCGCCATGCATGCAAGTCACGCCGTCAAGGTCTTTCGGGCTGCGACTCCAACCCGTGACATCAAAACCGAGATCGCGCAGTCGGCGGCAGGCATCTAGCCCGGTTTGGCCCAGACCCAACACTGCGATGCGTTTGTTCTGGTTTTCGGAGTAGGCATGACGAAGCCATCTTTTGTCCGCTTCATAAAGTTTGTAGCGGTAATAGAACCGATGAAAATGAAGGACCCAATGGATTACATGGCACGACATATCCAACATCAACATGTCATCTTGCAACCGCACGATTGGCACGTGCAACGGCGCGTCGGCATCCAAGGTAATATGCGTGACACCTGCACCGATTGAGAAAATGTACTTGAGATTGCGGAACTGGGCCAAGCGACCTTTGGGGGGGGCCCAGACAACCGCAAACTCTATTTCATCCGGGTCTCCGATAGCACCTTCGCGACGGATATCGTTGCCTGCCTTTGCGCGTTTGAAGGCTGAATTCCAGACCTCATCAGATGCTTGGTCCCAGTGAAAATACGTCGCCATGGTTGCCCACCTTCATGGATTACTTCGCCGCTTTGGCAGTAGCGATCAACGCATCAAACTCTGCCTGATGATCCGCAACCCAATCCATGGCGATCCTAGTGATGTCCTCTGGTGAATCTTCACCCGCATTCACCCGATCCATCATGGTATTAAGATCGCTGATCGGGATTCTCAGCCCGTCCAGAAATGCGAATGCTGCAGGGTTTTCTTCCGCAAAATCACGGTTCACCAAGATGTAATTGTCGTTCGCCCCAAAGCCGGGGTTGCGACCATCTGCCCACTCTGTGTTGGCATCTTCACTGCCCGGCAAAGAAGAGAAAGGCGCGTTCAGGAATACAACGTCCTCATCCGGCTTCAAAACGGACATAATCCAGTTTGGTGCCCAAGCGGTGTAGAATATCGGCTGGCCCGCTTCATAACGTTCAATCGTGTCCGCCATCAGCGCAAAATATTCGCCCTTGTCATTATTGATGTGGTCACGCAGTTCGAAGGCATCCAGATGATGCTCGATAACGGCTTCACAGCCCCAACCCGGGTTGCACCCAGTCAGATTTGCCAGGCCATCACCATCGGTGTCGAAAATGGCTGCGATCTCAGGTGTTCTCATCTGCTCTAGGGATGTGATCCCGTTGGCATCGGCCGTTTTCTTGTCGATGAAGTAACCTTGCATCGCGCCTGTATATGTTGGACCTGCACGCATGAATGCATCGTCACCGCCCGAGTTGGCATAGTATTCGTCGTGCAAAGGACGCCAATGGACGGCAGTATAGTCTGCGTCGCCTTGCCCGATACTTAGGTGGATTGCGGGGTAGGCTGCGGTCAACATTTCTTCGCTTTCCAACCCCAGTTCTGAAAGACCAACTTCGATCACTTCATAGAGCAATTGGTGGTCTGTACGGCCTGTACCAATTGGTTGGACGTCATCAGCGAACGCCGGCGATGCAATAGCTGCGATCATGAACGCGGACACCGAGGTGCGTAGCATTGATTTTTTCATAGGTATTTCCTCCGTCGGTTGTTGGATCGTTTTTTTATTTGGTGTTGAGCAGTTTTCGGGCATAGCCCACGGGCCCTTGTTCCCATAAGCCTTTACCGTCGCGATCGCGACGTGTCAGGCCAAACCCTTGCGTGATCCGATCAAAAACAATAGCCAGCAGCACGATCCCGGTGCCACCTACAGACGCGCGGGCCATATCAAGCTGGCTAATGCCGACCAGAACCAATCGTCCAAGCCCCGCGACAGAGATCATTGATGCAATAACGCTCATGGCCAGCGACAGCATCACCGTCTGGTTGATTCCGGCCATAATCGTTGGCCGAGCTAGTGGAAGTTCTATTGAGAAAAGGCGTTTCATTGGGGATGCCCCAAACGCATCTGCAGCCTCAACCAAATCTTCACGGACGGTACGCAGGGCTAGATTGGTAAGTCGCACCAACGGTGGCATCGCGAAAAAGGCCGTGACGATCACACCGGGTACATTGCCGATGCCAAATAGAAGAATAACAGGGACAAGGTAGGTAAAACTTGGAACGGTCTGCATAAAGTCCAAGATGGGGCGAACAATGGCCCAAGTGATATTGGACCGTGCAGACAGAATACCCAATGGCAGACCAAACAGCGTCGCGATCAAGACAGCACTTGCCAATACCGCAAGACTAGTCATTGCAGGATCCCATGCGCCGATAAGGCCAATCGCGACAAAGGCAAACAGGGTCAAAAGTCCCGTCGCGCGATTTACGATCTGCCACGCGAAAAGACTAAGTGTGGCGATAACCACTGTTTGCGGAGCACCACGCAGACCGTCCTCCAACAAATCGAGCAGAACCTTAACCGGAACTTTCATCGCTTGGAAAACTTCGCGGAAGTTGGAAGTCAACCAACGCATCGATACGTTGGCCCAATCTGCAAGGGGGATTTGTATTGTCGCGAATGGATCAAGGAGTGATGAGAAGTCCATAATTATGCCCCCCCACCGCCATTTCGGCCGCCTTTAGCACCAAGCGCTTGGGTGAAGCGATCCACAAGGATCGCCGCCATCACGATACCCAAGCCGCCAACTGTCGCAGAGCCAAAATCAAGCCGTCCGATACCTTCAAGAACCATCCTGCCAAGACCCCCGACAGAAATCATTGAAGCCACAACGGCCATCGTAAGAGATAGCAAAACGGTTTGGTTTAAACCGGCCAAAATCGTTGGGCGCGCCAGCGGCAGCAGGGTTCCGAACAGGACGCGGCTTTCGCTCGCCCCAAAGGCGTAAGCGGCTTCGACTAAATCCTCGCGGACTTCACGGATCCCCAGATTAGTCAAGCGGATCAGCGGTGTAATCGCAAACAAACAGGTCACAATGACACCCGGCGCATCCCCAATGCCGAACAACATGACAACAGGGATCAAATATACAAACGACGGCATCGTCTGCATGAAATCCAAGGTCGGCCTAAGGATGTTGAAGAACCGATCGCTTCGAGACGCCAAAATGCCCAATGGCAAACCAACTGCAATACAAAACACCACCGCCGTCATAACTATCGACAAAGTGATCATCGCGGCTTCCCATGCGCCGATAAGCCCAATGAATCCCAAACATCCCAGCCCGACAAGGGCAAGCCGCCATCCAGTCAACGCATAGCCAAGCGCTGCAATAATGATGAGTCCAAAGAGCGGAGGCAGGCTGGTTAGGCCCAGCTGAAACAAGTTCAAAAATGATTGCACGGGCGCTTTGGCGCTCAACAATGGCCCGCGCGCGACGCTGACGACATAGTCGAGGATGGCCTCGGACCAATCGCCAAATGGCACAGTGAAATAGTCAAATGGGTTCAAGAGCGGATCCATGTGCTGTTATCCCCGTGCCAAGTCAGATTGGAGGGTGTTCAGGATCTCAGAACTGCCGATACGACCTAGGGTGGCGGTGCCATCCTTGATTGCGACCTCTTTGGCACCTTCCGAAAAGGCCTTTAGTAGCGCCGGGAGCGGAGTAGATGGCCCAAAGGACGGAGCGTCAGCGGCGACGCTCCCTTTGCCCATAATTTCGCTCGCCGAGATATACTTTAGGGTCGAAATGGAACTGACAAAGCGGGTGACGTAATCGGTCGCGGGACGCATGACAATGTTTTCCGGTGTATCAGTCTGTTCGATCCGTCCGTCTTTCATGATCGCGATCCGGTTTCCCATTTTCATCGCTTCATCAAGGTCGTGGGTAATGAATATCGTTGTTTTTTTCATTTCGCGCGACAACTTTAGGAACTCGTCCTGAAGGTCGTTGCGGATCAGCGGATCAAGCGCACTGAACGGTTCATCCATTAGCAAAATATCAGGATCAGCCGCCATTGCGCGGGCCAGACCCACGCGTTGTTGCATGCCACCAGACAATTCATCAGGGTAACGCTCACTCCACCCGGCAAGCCCTACACGGTCTAGCGCGCTTTCAGCGGCGGCGCGCCGGGTTGCTTTCGGAGTCTTTTGGACTTCGAGCCCAAAAGATACGTTCTCCCAAATGGCTTTATGTGGCCACAAGGCCATGTGCTGAAACACCATGCCGATTTTACGTGCACGCAGATCGCGCAACTCGGTCGGAGTTAGCCCCACTACATCGCGGCCTTCGACGTGAATTTGGCCAGATGTTGGCTCTATAAGGCGGTTAACATGCCGAATAATCGTGGATTTTCCGGAGCCAGACAGCCCCATAATGCAAAAAACCTCACCCTCGGCGACGGTGAAGCTGGCATCAGACACACCAATCACACACCCAAATCGTTTGAGTGCTTCCTCTTTGTCGACCTCTCCGGCCTTCGCAGCAACAAGTGCTTCAGATGCGCGAGTACCGAAAATTTTCCAAAGATTCTCGCAGTGTACAGGGTTTTCGATTGTCATTAATGACCGACCTTCCCGAAAATTGTTAGAAGAAAGGTGGCACGATAGCAGCCTTATGCGCTAATATAAAAGGTTCACCCTTAGGGTAATTTGATGTTACGCTAATTTTGCACCCTCGCGATCTGGGTGGATGCCAACCTGATTGGAGACCCATTTGAGCTATTCCGCGCGAAAATTACCAGCGGTAAAAGCGCTGCTGTCGTTTGAGGCTGCGGCGCGTAACGTGAGCTTTACCGAAGCGGCCCGGGAACTAAACGTGACGCGCGTGGCCGTTTCGCGGCAGGTGCGTCAATTGGAAGAAGTGCTGGGCGTCGGTTTGTTCGTTCGTGGCTCAAGTAGTGTTGAGCTCACGAGGGCGGGTAGACGCCTGTCACGGGTCGTTTCGAACAGTTTCCAATCTATCGTGGAAGAAATCGAATCCATCGAGAACATATCGGCAGACCGTCTCATCACAATTGCGACGTCTACCGGCGTATCGACGTACTGGCTTATGCCAAACATCGGCCGTTACAGGCGCATAGATCCTACGGTCGATTTTCGGCTGTTAGTCTCTTACGACTTGATCAACTTGATGAAGTCCGGCGTAGACATCGCCATCCGCTATGGTGAGGGAAACTGGAGCGGCGTGCACAGTCAACTTTTGCAACGCCAAATGATTTTTCCGGCTTGTAGTCAGAGTTTCATGAAAGAATACGGCCCATTTGAAAGTATCGAAGATTTGACGCGTGTGAAGCTTCTTGATTACGAGGCTGCGGTCGACCAGTCGTCGTTTTGGCCCAGCTATTTTCGCGACATGGGCTGCAACATGCAGGAAACGCCGCGAATGAGTTCCTACGATTCGTACGTCAACTTTGTTCAGGCGGTTCTGGATGGCCAAGGCCTTGGCCTTGTTGGGCCGCCTCTGATGCAGCAATTTCTTGATAGCGGTGTACTGGTCAAAGCTCTTCCAATGGAGCCATTGCCGCAACGTGGTTATTATCTATGCCGGCCAGATGGTGTAACCGTTTCGGATGCGGTCCGCGAATTTTATGATTGGTTGTTCGTAGAATTAGGGCAACCAAATGCGCTCCCTGGGGTGCCGTAGAATTTAGATATTGCTAAGTATTTAAAGAAATTGGGTGTCTATGCGAAACATGAGGTCACCCTGCGGGGCAATATTTTCGAGTATTGTAGCACAAAGGGATTGGTCCAATAGTCGGTGCAGGAGGTGGCCGATGCCCCAAGTCTCAGTAAAACCCGCTCGTCAACGTACAAGGTCTGGAGGTGCAGCAGCGAAACGCCAAGCACGCACAAAAGGCCCAATTGTGTATCTTCCAAACGCCGTGCGTAACATTCCGACATATGAAGTGCTCGACTCTGAAGGTTTGGATCGGATCGACGACACAGCATTGGGAATACTGGAAACCATCGGGATCGATTTCCGGGATGACAAATCCGCAGAAATCTGGCGTGAAGCGGGGGCGGATGTTGATGGCCACCGCGTCCGCATTCCCCGCGAATTGATCCGGAGCCTGATCAAAACCGTTCCGGAAGAATTTACATATAATGCCAGAAATCCCGAGCGGTCTGTCAAAGTGGGTGGCCGTAACATGGTGTTCGGCCCGGCCTATGGGACACCGAATGTCATTGATCTGGAGGGTGTCCGTCGGCAGGCGACGGCAGAAGACATGCGCACCTTGATGAAGCTGCATCAGCTTAATCCCGCAATCCATTACAATGGTGGCTACACCCAAGAACCAATGGACATTGCGGTACCGCATCGCCATTTGCATATGATTGAATCCAGTTTTCTAACAACCGACAAACCGATCATGGGGTCTGGCCAAACGGAATATCAGGCGAAAGATAGCATCAAGATGGCGCAGATCGCGTTTGGCGAGGATTTTGTGGACCAAAACGTCGTCATGACGGCATTCTTCAACGGAAATTCACCGTTGGTGTGGGATCAATCGCAACTTGAATCGATGCGTATATATGCTGCAGCAAATCAGGCGATGTTGATTTCTCCTTTCGTTTTGTATGGCGCGTCGACGCCGGTGCATATGCTTGCTGGCGTGTCGCAGATCGTTGCCGAAGCATTGGCCGCGGTCGCGTTCACGCAGATCATTCGCCCGGGCTGTCGCGCATTGATGGGCGTGGCACCGATGGGTGTTTACATGAAATCGGGCTCGCCGACGTTCGGATCACCTGAAGTCGCTTTGATGATGTACGTTTTTGGCCAAATGGCGCGATACTACGGCATTCCATGGCGGACCAACGGGGCCAAGTCAGGGTCGAAAAACGATGATCTCTATGCGGGTTACGATTCCATCCTGAAGGTCTATCCAGCGATCCTGGGCGGCTGTAATCTGTTGACCCATTGCGGGGGCACCATCGAAGGATCGTTGTGTATTTCACTTGCGAAGGTAGCCACGGACGGACGCCAACTTCATAGTTTCTATACGATGTTGCAAGGTGTGAAATTCGACGACATTGATGTTGCGCTTGAGGGCCTTAAAAAGGTTGGGCCCGGCGGGCATTTCTTTGACGAGGACTATACTCGGGAAAACATGCCGTTCTTAGACGAGATCCAGGACAATGAGCGGTATGAGACTTGGAAATTCTCCGGTTGCAAGGATGCCACCCAGCGTGGCCGTGAGTGGTGCAAGAATTTATTGGACCGCTATGAGGACGAGCGACCAACCTTGGATCCTGGCATTGCTGAAGGGCTGCGAGAATTCGTCGAGCGTCGAGAGCGCGAAATTCCGGGGGCTGTTTCATAGAGCTTGGTTTGTAACTTCTGGTTCACTCGAGGTGAGAATGACTATTTCTCGTTTGTGACACGGCTCAAAATTGCGCCAACGGTCCAAAGGGTCGGATGGAAGGCGGATGTGTCCAAAGGAGGTGAATGTCATGCGCAGAAATGACGGAACGAAGCTGAAATTCTTGCTGATCCCGGGATATCCCGCGCTCAGTCTGATATCGTCTCTGGAAACACTGCAATGCTATAATACATTGGCAAAAAATGACTATTACTCGTGGGTCATCTCCAGTTCCAAGGATGACCCTGTCAGTTCAACACTAGGCGACATTTTGTCGTCTAATGAGGGCCCAGAAGAGGATGATTTTGATGTACTCGTTGTCGTCAGCGGGCTGAATGTCGAATACCACATGGAAAACGCCGTACTGAATGCGGTTCGGGCCGCCGGACGGCGTGGGTGCATCGTGCTAGGGCTATGTACTGGCGGAATTGTTCTGGCCAAAAGCGGCGTCATGGATGGCAGGGACATAGCCATCCACTGGAAGTATAAGCACCTGGTCGAAGAGATGTTTCTGAATGTCGGGTTTGCAAAAACACCCTATTGCTTTGATGGCAAATTCGGATCGACGGCCGGCGGCATCGTCGCCATTGATTTGATGATGAAACTGATTGAACAGGACCATGACGAGGCTTGGGCCGACGCTGTTGCTCACTATCTAAGTTACACTCCAGTTCGGGCCCTGAATCAAAAGCTCGACACCAGCTTGCCTAATCGTATGTCGGTCCAAAACCCCACGGTTTCCAAAGTACTATCAGTGATGGAAGCCAATATTGAAGACCCGCTCGATTCCGCTTCGATGGCAAAAATTGCCGGTCTTTCCAACCGCCAAATTGAGCGATTGTTCCGACAGTTTCTGGGGCGTACACCCGCTGCTTACTATTTGGAATTGAGGCTGGCTAAAGCTCGGGATTTGTTGATTCAAACTGATATGTGTGTGACTGAAATTGCGCTCGCATCCGGGTTCCAAACTTCAAGCACCTTATCAAGGCGGTACAAGGAAAAGTATGGTGTGACCCCCTCTATGGTAAGACAGGGCATCGGGCGACCCTAATGTGCAAACTTGGATTAAAAAATATGTGGGAACTAGTGTCGCCTCATCGGCCGTAAGACGTCGCTGAGGGCATTGACACGTTAAGTCGACGATCTTGTTGGGACAAGTAACTGGAACGAATGACTGAGCAGCCCCACTTGAGTGGTCCAATTTGAAAGTTAGTGCATGATTGGCCTTTGGTCCATCGGTACGATGGCCTCTGGCGCTGGAGGGCGGTAGCCCAATGCACTGTGTGGTCGTTTGGTATTGTAGTGGTTCCTCCATCTTTCGATTATGATCTGGGCCTCCCGGAGCGAGTAGAAGATCTC
>JAPFBS010000023.1:0-19919 GCA_035798175.1 Rhodobacteraceae bacterium KMM 6894 | reverse complement strand
TACCGGATCGAATTCACCTGTGAGTAGCTGTGCTACGTCCGGTTGCCAGTCAGCCTGATTGGTTGGCTTGATACTCAGGGGCGCCGATTATCGCCTCATCTTCAAAGCCAAAGATACGGCTTATGGCGATGGCTTTCAGGTCGCCGCGTGCAAGGCCGGATGCACGGGCGAATAGCCCTCAAGAGAGTGCCCCCGATCACCGCGAGCGATCGTAGGGCTCTTTCCTCGGGGACCGCGATCCGCCCGGTCGTCTCAGGCGGATTTGCGAATGTCTTCAGCCCGCATCGCCAGCCAGTCTTCGAGCCAAAGCGTCGACACCGAGCCGGAGATGATGTCCGGCGCCATCAACAAGGCGACATGAAGACTCGCTGTGGTCGGTTTCGGACCGATCTGAAGTTCGCCGAGCGCGCCTGCCAGCTTCGCCAAAGCGTCGTCCCGCGTGCGGTCCCAGACGATGAGCTTTCCAAGGAGTGAATCGTAATAAGGAGGAATCGTGTCGCCCTCCCGAACGCCGGTGTCGAAACGCACGCCCGGCCCGCCCGGAACCTTCAGCGTTTCGAGAACACCGGGGGCGGGGAAGAAATTCTTGTCAGGGTTCTCGGCGTTGATGCGAACTTCGATGGCATGCCCCCGCGCGGTGATATCCTCTTGCTTGAGCGACAGCGGCTCGCCCCCCATGATCAGAAGCATCTCGCGCAGGAGATCGACGCCGGTGATCATCTCGGTGATCGGATGCTCGACTTGGATACGCGTGTTCATCTCGATGAAATAGAACGCCTTGCGATCCATGTCGTAGAGATATTCGAGCGTCCCGGCTCCACGATAAGAGACACCTTCGGCGAGCCGAACCGCAGCGGCGCAAAGATCGGCGCGCACCGAGTCCGGAAGGGCCACGGCGGGCGCTTCTTCCCAGACCTTCTGGCGGCGGCGTTGGAGAGAGCATTCCCGCTCGAACAAATGGACCGCACGGATGCCGTCGCCGAGAATCTGCACTTCGATATGACGCGCGTTACGAATGAAGGCCTCGATATAGATCCCGTCATCGCCGAACCCGGCCCGTGCCTCGTTCATCGCCGTGGGGAGTGCGGCGATCAGCTCTTCTCGGGTATTGGCGATACGGATACCGCGCCCGCCACCGCCAGCGGCAGCCTTGATCATCACCGGGTAGCCGATCCGTTCAGCCACCTCGACCGCCGTGTCGAGACCGGCGACACGTCCGTCGCTGCCCGGGACCACCGGCACGCCTGCCTCGATGGCCGCCGTGCGCGCGTTTACCTTGTCACCCATCCGCTCGATCGTGGCCGCGTCGGGGCCGCAGAAGGTCACGCCCAACTCGCTTACGCGGCGGGCGAACTCGGCGCTCTCGGAGAGGAAGCCGTAACCGGGATGCACCGCATCCGCACCGCTCTCCGACACCGCTTTCAGGACCGCGTCGATGTCGAGGTAGGATTTCGCCGCCTGCGCCGGGCCGATCACCATCACTTCGTCCGCCAGCCGGGCGGCCAGCATCTCACGGTCGGCTTCCGACACGACTTGTACGGTCCGAATACCCAGATCTCGCGCTGCTCGGATGATGCGCACGGCGATCTCGCCGCGGTTCGCGATCAGAAGCTTCCTAATGCCGGGACCCTGCGACGTCATTCGGACACCTCGATCTCGCACAGCACATCGCCCGGCTCGATGCTTTCGCCATCAGGCGCAGAGTAACCCTTGAAGGTTCCCGCCACCTCGGCCTCGATCGGAATGTAGGACTTCATCACTTCCACGAGCGCAAGAGTATCTCCCACAGTCACGGCATCGCCGGGCGCCTTGAACGGCTCGACATCGGGCGACGGGCGGTGAAAGACGAGCCCGGGAAGTGCAGTTTCGATTTGCTTGATGGCCATAGCGGGCCTCCTGTTGGTCTCGTGTTACGTGGTGCGCGCCAGAACGCGATCGAAGGCAGCCAGGAACTGGTCGGCATTCTCGCGAGTGAAGACGAGTGGCGGGCGTATTTTGAGAACGTTATGCGTCTTGGAGCAGGCCGAAATGAGCACACGCTCTTCACGCAGGCCGTTGACGATAGCCGAGGTCATGGACGCGTCCGGCGTCTTCGCGGCGCTGTCCGACACGATTTCGACCCCGAGGAAAAGACCCGCCCCGCGGACGTCACCGATGCAGCCATGTGTCTCGGCTCGAGCTCGCAGCCCATCCTGGAGATAGGCACCGATCTCGCGCGCGTTTTCGATCAACCCCTCGCCTTCGATCACATCGAGCACGGCTGTAGCCGCAGCAATCGCAACGGCGTTGCCGCCGAAGGTGTTGAAATACCGTGCCTTGCGACCGAACTCCTCGACAAGGGCCGGGCGTACGGCCACGCCCGCGACCGGATAGCCATTGCCCATCGGTTTGCCCATGGTGACGAGGTCGGGGACCACATCATGACGCTGGAACCCCCAGAGCGCGTCTCCGGTCCGCCCAAAGCCCGACTGCACTTCGTCGGCGATGTAGACAGCACCAGCCGCATGTGCCGCGTCGACCGCCCCCTTGAGGAAACCGCGCGGCCCGTCGAAGACCCCGTCACTGGCGAAGATGCCGTCGCAGATGAAGAGCGCGGGCTTGATGCCGTGCCGCTTCAGATCGGCGAAGGCGCCCTCGACCGCGGTGGCGAAATTCGCCGCCATGTCCTCGCCCTGACGATAGGCATCCGGCGCGGGCACGGTGCGCACATGCGGACCGAGATCGACATTCGCGCCGAGCGAGGGAGAAAACTCGGATACCGACTGGGTGATGCCATGATAGGCCGTCTCCGTTACGACGATCCCGAGCCCCCTAGTATAGGCCTGCGCGATGCGCACGGCGAGGTCGTTGGCATCGGACCCGGTGCAGGTGAACATCATATGCCCGATCTCGTCCGGCATCGTGTTCAGAAGCCGTTCGGCATAATCGAGGATGCTGCCGTGGATATAGCGGGTGTTGGTCGCGAGGATGCCCGCCTGAATCGCGATCGCCTCGACCACCTTTGGGTGGCAATGCCCGATCGAGGTCACGTTGTTATAGGCATCGAGATAGGCGTTATCTTCCTGATCGAAGAGCCAGGCCCCTTCGCCGCGCACGAGATGCAACGGCTTGTCGTAGAAAAGGCGGTATGCCGGACCGAGCAGCGACTTGCGCCGTTCGATCATATCGCGCGTTTCAGGGTCGAGATCCGTGGCGCCTTCTTGGAAGGCATTGACCATGCCGGTGTCAATATTCATTCGTTCACTCCATATCGCACGCGCTGAGCAAAGCCCGGGTCACGTCCTGGGTGGGAAGGGTCGCGAAACGGGCCATGGCCATGCGGGCGGGTCCATTGTTGCGCAGGATGTAGGCAGCGTTCTCAGGATAGCGCGCCGCACGCCAGTTCGTGATCGTGATCGAGGCCACGAGGCGCGCCACTGTCAGATCGCGAAGCAGTTCGACTTCCTCGCGCTCGAGCGGAAGAACCGCGTGATAGGCCGCCACGAGACGCGCGATCGCGCCCAGCGGATCCTCTTCGCTCGCCAGATAGGACGCGGCAACGGCCACATCGATGGCGAGATAAGTGTTCACCATGTCGCCGAAATCGAGAATGCCGGTGATTCGGTCCTGCTCGTTCGCATCCACGAGGATATTGTGGTGATTCATGTCGTTATGGATCACCTGACGGCGCAGACCGCCGAGCGCTGGGGCAACCTGCGCCTCGAAATGATCGAGCTCGCGCCGCACAGCATCCGCGACTGCGTCCTCTCCGAGGCTCTCGGTCAGCGGACGCAGGCGCGGGAGATGCTGGATGTCCCACAGCAGTTCATGGCGCGCACCCGGGTGGTCGAACCCTTCGAGCGCCCGGCCCAGCCGCGCCGTCATCGCGCCGATCCCGGACTGCATCTGCGCCGTCATCGGCACGTGATGCAGCGGCGTGCCGTCAAGCCAGGATAGAACCCGCACCACGCTGGTGCGCCCCGACGGCAGCTTTAGCCGCTGCGTGAACGCACCGTCGAGCGCAGCCACCGCGCGCGGCAGCGGAAGCTCGGGGTCGACCCGGGCAACCCAGCGCAGCGCCGCGGTCTGGAACTCGGTATTGAGCGGGTCCTCGACCGCATTCGAGATTTTCAGGATGTAGCCCTGCCCAGTCTCGGTCACGATGCGGAAATTCTGGTCTCGCTCGCAGGCGATTTCGATGGCAGAGCCGTCAATCCACCAGTGATCGCGCAAGAGATCATGTGCCTGATCGGGCGTCAGCCGCGGCGGTGCGCTGGCCAACAGCCCCGCCAGAAGGGAGTCTTGGTCGACCGCAGAGCCGTCTGTCATCTTCGCTTCAGGCATTTTCCAGAATCTCGGGTTTGGTTTTTGCATCGATTTCTGCCCGCAGCGCCGCTGCGCCGTCGCGATTCACGCGACGGAAGCGAAGGGTCTCGTGCGGCTTGGCCTGCGCCAACTTCCAGAGTGCGGCGCTCGCGATGGTGAAGGGGTTAATGAAGCCACCAGTGCTCGGCGCGTCGTTGACGAGGATGATCGGCGTCTGACCGGCAAGGTTCACCGCCCCCATCGGATAGCCGTGATCGATGATGTTCGACGGGTCCTGCCCGTGATCCGGGGATTTATTCAAAGCCTTGTCGGAAAATCCGAAGTCCGGGCCGGTCAGGCGAATACCCGTGCGACTGCTCTTCGACTGAATCTTCCAGTCGGTCGAAAAGAACATCTCGATAGTCGCCTCGTCGAGCCAGTCGTCATTCGGTCCGCAAAGCGCTTCGACTTCCCACACGCGGTCGGTGGCGAGCACGGGGCGCGCGTCCTCGGGCAGAACGTGAAGCGCGCTCGCTTCCGAGCCCCCAACCGGCAGCGTCTGACCGGCGACGAGGGCATGACCGCCAACGCCCGCCTGATGGAACACCGCGCGCGAGCCCAGAACCGGCTCAGTCGCGATCCCGCCGGACACCGCGAGATAGGCCCGCGCGCCGGTTTTGGCGAAGCCCATGGTCAGCATTTGACCCGCCGACACCGCGACGGTCGTATACATCGGGAACGGCGCGCCATCGAGCGCGGGCGACATGTCCCCGCCGGTGATGGCGATCAGCATGTCGGCGTCGAAGGTCAGCGTCGGCCCCATGAACTGGCATTCCAGCGCAGCGGTATCGCGGTCATTGCCGACAAGGATGTTCGCCTGCCTGAACGACCAAGCATCGAAGGGACCCGAGAGCGGGAACCCCTGCTCCAGAAATCCCTCGCGCCCCGGAAGTTCCTGCACGCAGGTCTGAAGACCCGGTTTCACCGTGGTAATGGTGCGGCTCATTTGGAGGCCTCCTCTTGCGCCGTAGCCCAGTCGAGATAGCGGTCGACCGAGAAAATCTGGTAATCGACGATATCGTGACGGAAGGTGCCCTCGGCGACGCGCGCTTCGATGTCGCTGTATTCTTCGAGATCGACGGGCTTGAAGCGGACCCGGTCGCCAGCCCGGAACAGCGCGAGACTGTCCGTGAAGTCGGGAAGCCGCTGCGACCCGTCATAGGTCGGCGCGGGCGTATGGCCGATAAGCTGATAGCCGCCCGGCGTCGCGTCCGGATAGATACACGTCAACGCGCCACCGAGACCCACGGCCCCTTTCGGGGTATGGGTGCGCGGCGGGTTGTATTTCGGCGCGATGATCCGCGCGTTTGGATTGAGCGCGAGTAACGAGCACAGACCGGGCCAGAAGCCGAGCGCCGCAACCCAGTATTCAGTCGAGGCGTGACGGCGGCGCAGTGCGGCGCGGTCGGGCAACCCGTTCAACTCGCAGATCAGCTCGGGGTCGGGCGTCTTCTCTGGATAGTCCTTGCGGTAAGCCTCGACGCAGGCTTCCGTCTTCTCGTCGAAATAGAGCACTGGGATGGTGATCAGCCGGCTTGCCAGCGATCCCTTCACCCCGCGCCCCATCTCGGCATAAAGCGCTTCGATCTCGTGGCATAGGTCTTCGTAGGAGATACAGTCGGGGTCGTAGTTCACTTGGAACGAGGCCAGCTCGGGGATCAGATCGACAAGACCCGCGATCTTCGCCTCTCTGACGGCAGCGACAAGTCGGTGAACGATGAAGTTGATGGTAAAATCCATCCCGTCACCCAGCTCGACCTCGATCGCGCGATCTCCTCCGGGATAGAATCGCAAAGCTTCATGAAGCATTCGACCTGTTCTCCTCTCTGCTATTTTTCGACGTGCCCGCGCGACTTTATCGTCGGAGCTTTCGCAGAACTGAGTATATGATATATCAATTAGCGTCAACGACCTTTACCCGTCGACACAAGGTGAGTTACCAAGTTGGGAAGCGGACCACGCGTAGCGAAAGGCATTCGAATGAAGAAAATTGAGCACCAGTCATTGAGCGATCAAGCGTATCACGCGATCCGCGATGGGATGCAGGAGGGCCTTTTTATCCCGATGGAGCCGATGGTCATCCGCACGCTCGCGGCGAATTACGGAATCTCCGCCACGCCGATCCGCGAAGCGCTCCAACGGCTCGTCGCCGAGCGCCTTCTGACAGTACTGCCGAATCGCTCGATCGTGGTGCCCCGCATGACCCAAAGACGGTTTCGCGAACTCATGCCAATCCGCGCAGCACTTGAAGGAATGGCGGCAGAACTGGCCGTCGACAAATTCACCGAGGATGAGATCGAACAGCTCTCGCAACTGACCGCGCGGGTGGAAGAGGTCGCGGGGAGACATGACTCCGCAGGCTACCTAACCCTCAATCGCGAGTTTCACTTCACCGTCTACCGCCGCGCGAACAACCCAGAATTACTACAACTTATCAATGACTTATGGCTAAAGGTGGGCCCGATATTCACTGGCCTCTTCGACGACGATCACTTCAAGAATCACGCCAATGACGAGCACCGCAACATCCTCGCGGCGATCGAGCGGCGCGATGCGGAAGCGGCGGGTCAGTTCATGCGTCAGGATATCGACATCGCTGCAAAAGCATTGCTCCCGCTGATGCCGCTGACCGACGCAGCGTAAGCGCGAAACTGACAAGTACCAATGCGGACCCCCACCAGGGCGGCATCTTGCCGCCCTTCTTTTTTGCGCGCGATCGCCTTGTACGAACTGCGCCAACAGCCGCGCGCACTGAGGCCTCACTCCCCCGAGACCGTAAAGCCTGACATCCCCGCCCTGCCTAAAAAAACAGCCACTCGCCCAGAAACCATCAGGCCTCGGTTTTTCGACGCACTCTCAAGGAGACCTCACGCACTTTCGGCGCCGCGCCCCTTCCTTATGGGAAAGATTATCTTGACACATGGCGCCAATACATTCGTTATAGGATGCGTGATATATCATATGGAGGCCGAGATGGTGACGATCAATTGCGATATGGGCGAGTCCTTCGGGATCTACACGTTCGGCGACGACGCCGCCTGCATGCCCTTCGTCACCCACGCCAACATCGCATGCGGCTTTCATGCCTCCGACCCGGTGGTCATGCGCGACACCCTGCGCAAAGCGAAGGCCGCGGGCATCAACGTCGGCTCCCACCCAGGCCTGCCCGACCGTGAGGGGTTCGGGCGTCGGCGCATGCAGATGCGGCGCGACGACATCTACGCGCTCATCATGTACCAGACAGGCGCGCTGCAAGCGCTGGCCGCGGCCGAAGGGCTCACGCTCTCGCACATCAAGCCGCATGGCGCGCTCTTCGGCATGGCTCAGAACGAGATGCACGTCGCGGAAGGCGTTGCGGATGCGGCCGAAGCGCTCGGCCTGCCGGTGATCGCCTATTCTGACTGCTGTATGTCGGAGGTTTTCACCCGCCGCGGAATCCCTTTCAGCTGCGAGTTCTATGCTGACCTCGACTATGGTGACGACGGACGCCAGATCATTTCGCGCGAGCATGAGAGCGTCGCGCC
Organism: Rhodobacteraceae bacterium KMM 6894; assembly: GCA_035798175.1. GTDB lineage: Bacteria > Pseudomonadota > Alphaproteobacteria > Rhodobacterales > Rhodobacteraceae > Roseovarius. The sequence goes on along the minus strand of JAPFBS010000023.1, from coordinate 12,051 downwards.
TGAGGCCGTCGCCGAGAAAGTTCGCCGCGCCGTGCTCGAAGGCAAGACCACCGCCGTGAGCGGCAAGGACGTGTCGGTCGTCGCCGAAAGCATCTGCGTCCACTCCGACACCCCGAACGCGATTGCCGTCGCGAAGGCCGTTCATCAGGTTCTCGTAGATGAGGCGAGGCTGACCACCGAGTGACCGTAGTGCGCATCATATCGGGCAACGCGCTTCAAGCGGAGCTGGCAGACGATCTCGCGCCGGTTTTGCGGGCGATTGCAGCCAAGCTCGGCCCCGACGGGCGCGCGGCGCTCTATACCCTTGGCACGCGCGTACGCCGCGCCACCACCGGCACGGAAATCGCCCGTCATTTCTGTGCGGACGGGACGAGCGAGGTGCTCCTGCGGGAAGCGCTGGTGTCGGCGGAGCGCGATTTGGGTGACGGCACCGCGCGTATGGCGGTGATGACCGGCGCCGCGCTGGCGGCCGGACGCCGGTCCGTCGCCGCGGGTGTGCATCCGTCCCACCTTATTCTCTGGGTCGATGCGTTGCGCCCCGAGATTACGCGCCATTTCGAGGCCGTCACGGAAGACGCCGATGATAAAGAAGGTATCCTCGCCGCTGCAGACCTTCCCGGCGACGCGACGGACGCTCTGCGCCGTGCGCTCGAGCTTGCGGGCTCCGAGGGGCATGTCGAGCTGAGCGACCAACCGGAGCCCGGCTTGCGCCTCGATCACGTCGAAGGTTTCTCCGGCGATATGGAGCCGCTCCTGTCGGGGTTACTGACGCATATGGATGCGGTCCACGTGCTGGTGGTCAATGACATCCTTACCGATTTCAAACGCCTTGCCCCCGTGATCGAGGGGTTCGCACAAAGCGGCAAGTCGCTGCTGATCGCGGCGCGGGGGCTCGAGGGCGCCGCCAAGCAGCTTCTGGAGCGCAACCGGCAGGCTGGCGTTCTGCGCGTAACCGCGATCACGCCACGCGACAAGGGCCCGCGCGCCGCCGAAATCCTGCGGGACCTCGCGGTCGCGACCGGCGCGACTCTCGTCGATGACGAGACCGGCCAGACACTCGATACGCTTACGCCAAAGCATCTCGGTGCGGCAGAAGCGTTCCGGCGCAGCGGAGATCACGTGACCTTCACCGCCCCCGCCGGCGACGCCGCGGCCATCGCGATGCGGCTTCAAGACATTGCCCACGAAATCGAACGCAACCGCTACCTTGCACTCGACCGGGAACACGCCCAACGGCGCCACGCCCGTCTCTCGGGGAAATGGGTCGAGCTTTTCATCGGCCCGGACAGGGTGGAGCCGGATTTGCGCGCACGCATGTCGCGTGCGCTTGCCTCGGTCCGCTCGGCGCGAACTGGCGGCGTCCTAAGGGGCGCAGGTGTCGGTCTCGCGGAGATCGCCGCACACATCGAGGCCGAACGCCCGACCGACCCCACTGATCGCGCCGCCCGAGCCCTTGTTGGCGAGGCCCTGCGCGCGACCGGACGTGCCCTGCGACGCAACGCCGGACTCGAACCGCTCGACGACCTCCTTCCCGCCGATGCAGTGCGCGACCCGGCGAGGCTTTCCCGCGACCTGCTCGACCTCGCGCTGTCGCTCGCGCTGCGCATTCTGACACTTGAGACGGCCGTGCTGCGCACGCCCCATCACTTTCACTAACCGACTGACTTGAGGACATGAAATGAAGGATATGCACAGCGAACCCATGCTCGAGGTCAGCAATGTCGTCCACAAGTACGGCAGGGTTACCGCGCTGTCCGACGTGTCGCTGTCCGCAGCGAAGGGCGAATTCCTGACGATCCTCGGCTCCAGCGGCTCGGGCAAGACGACGATGCTGCGCGTAATCTCGGGGCTGGAAACTCCCCATTCGGTCGACCGCCTGCGCATCGGGGGCGAAGATGTCGTGGGGCTGCCTGCGGCCAAGCGTAACTGCACGACGGTGTTCCAGAACTACGCGCTGTTCCCGCATATGAACGTGATCGAGAACGTGGCCTATGGCTTGCGCATCCGCGGCCGGACGGCCCAGGACTCGACCGCTGAGGCGAAGCGTGCACTCGAGATGGTCCAGCTCGGGGCCAAGGCCGACCGCTCCATCGTGCAACTCTCCGGCGGGGAACGCCAGCGCGTGGCACTTGCGCGCGCGGTCGTGACCCGCCCTGCGATCTTGCTCCTCGACGAGCCGCTCGGCGCCTTGGACGAACGCCTGCGTCAGGACATGCAACTGGAACTCATCGAGCTTCAGCGCAAGCTTTGCATGACCTTCATCTACATCACGCACTCCCAGGAAGAAGCGCTCACCATGAGCGACCGCGTCGTTCTGATGAAGCACGGCCGGATCGAGCAGAGCGGCGCGCCGCTCGACCTATTCGACCGTCCGGTCACGCGGTTCGCTGCGGATTTCATGGGCTACGAGAACATTCTCGACGGCAAGCTTCTGCGCAAGGACGGCGAAATCGGCGAAGTGGAACTGGTCGGCGGCGCAGTCGTGCGCGGCACTCTCGCCACCGCCGATATCCAGCCGGGCTCCGCCATCAACCTCGCTATCCGGGCCGAACGGATCGGACCGGTCGCAGGCGACGAGGAAGGCCTCGATGCCATCCTGTCCAACCGCGTCTATCGCGGGAAATACACCGACATGATGGTCGAGACGAAAGCGGGAACGCTGCGTCTTCGGTCCTGGCACGGTGCGCCCAACGAGAAGGGCGCCATCTCGCGGGTCGGCTGGAAGCTATCGGACGCTGTGATTTTCCCCGAACACAAGGCCTGATCGCGTCGATCGGTCCACCTTCGGGAAAACTGGCTTACGCAGCCGTTTGAAACGGCGCGAAGCCCCAACAGGAGAAGAAAAAAATGAAGGACAAGTTCTCTACGCTCGATCAGATCGAATTAACCCGACGCAACATGCTTCGCGGCATGGGCGCGGTTGCCGGCACGGCAGCCCTCGCGGCTACCGGTCTCGCCCCCCGTGGTGCGATGGCGCAGGATATGCCCGTCGTGCGGGCTTACGGGGTTCCGACCGCCGCGCTCAAGGATTGGTCGCCGCTTGAGGCCAGCCTCGGGATCAAGTGCGAACTCAACGGCACCTCGAATGATGTCGGCGTTTTCATGCGCGACATCATGGCGTCGAACCTCGGTGACAGCACCGACATCTACATCTTCGAGAGCGGCACCGAAGACATCCTCGGCCCGCGCGGCATGTATGCCAAGATCGAGACGGACCACCCCGAACTCACCCTTTGGGAGCGCACGTCAGATACATGGAAACGTTCGTCCACCGTCACCGACGAGGAAGGCAACCTGTGGGGCGTGCCGGTCATCGGTAACGCCGACAGCTTCGGCTATGTCCCGGAGGCCATCGGCGTCGATCCCGCAAGCGAGGAAGAACTCTCGTGGTCTCTGATGTTCGAAGACGAAGCCACCCGTGGTCGCGTCGCCTACGGTCAGGGCTGGAGCTACTCGATGCCCTCCGCCGCGCTCTATTTGAAAGAAACCGGCAAGGCTGACATCGCCAATGTCTCGGACATGACCGCCGAGGAAGCAGCAATGGTTGCGGACTTCCTCATCGAGCGCAAGAAAGCGGGCCAGTTCCGTACGCTTTACGGGGCCTTCGAGGAGCAGATTCAGCTTCTGACCAACAAGGAAGTCGACGTGATCAACTGCTGGGAACCGGCAGTGCGCGAAGCCAACCAGGTGCTGGGCGAAGACGCGACCCGCTACGCCTACACCGTCGAGGGCTACTTCAAATGGGGTCACGGCGCCTATGTCGCAGCCCCCGCGATGGAGCGCGACAACGTCGACAACATCTACAAGATGCTGAACTACTTCCTCGGCGGCGAATACCGTGCGCTTCAGGCCCGCGATCGTGGCTATGCCGGCCCGAACATGGACCTCGGCGTGGCCTATGCTGAAGAGAACGGTTGGAACGACGCGGAAATCGAAGCCCTGCGCGCCACCGAAGCCAAGGTGAACCGCAAATTCGAAAAGCCCTTCACCTCGACCACGACGCCGCAGAACGCGTCGGATATCGAGGAGCAGTGGCAGCGGTTCCTCAACGCCTGATCCCTTCGCGTCTCCCGCTTACGTGGGAGACGCCTCCCGGCCTCGAAAGGGGCCGAACACCACAGGAAGATAGATGACTATGAACGCCGAATTGGATGCGCCCATGACGCAGACCAGACCTAAGAACAAAGGCCGCCGGTCCGCCTTCAAGATCCCCGCCTCGCATCTGGCGCTCTGGGCGATCTGCGCGATCTGGACCGTGCTGGTGATCGTGCCGCTCGTCATCCTCTTCGTCTACAGCTTCTTCTCGACCGAATATTTCCAAACGATTTACGAGCCGAGCCTCGAGACGTGGAAAGGCCTCTTCGCCTCGGGACGCTGGGAAGTCACCTTGCGCACGCTGCGCATCGCGCTGACCGTGACGCTGATCGAGCTCGCCATCGGCTTCCCCTTCGCGCTCTGGCTTGCGAAAGGAGCGCGCAGCCAGATGGCCCGTGCCGTGTTCCTCGCGCTGCTGACCATTCCATTCTTCCTCGACCTGTCGTCGCGTACGATCATCTGGCGCGCAATCCTTGGCCAGAACGGCCTGATCAACACCGTCCTCATGTCGACCGGGATCACGGATGCGCCGCTCGACTGGCTGCTCTACTCGGAATTCTCGGTGCATTTCGGGATGATTCCGGCCCTGTTCCCCCCGATGGTCCTGCCAATCTACATGGCCATCATCTTGATCGACGACACCCTGATCGAAGCCTCCAACGACCTCGGAGCAACCCCGGCACAGACGCTGTGGAAGGTGATCGTGCCCCTTTCCCTGCCCGGCGTCATGGCAGGCTTCGTCTTCACGCTCGGACCGGCGCTGGCTGCTTGGGTCGAGCCGGGAATGCTGGGCGGCGGCTTCGTGAACCTGCTTTCAAGCTCTATCGAGAGCGCCTACACCGCCCTGCGCTATCCCGTCGTCGCCGCCCTCTCCGCTTTCGTGATCGGCCTCTTGCTGCTGATCCTCGCGGTGATGGCCCTCATCCTGCGCCACCTCGGCGGCGCGAAACTCGCGCTACGCCGATGACCCCGGGCACAAGGAAAGACCAATGACCGACATGACCGCCACGACAGGCCCCGTTTCGCTCGAAACCAGCTACAATCCGAATTGGAAGCGGCTCGGTAAATGGATGGGCATCGCGATGCTCGCGCTGATCTACTTTCCGCTGCTTTGGCTCGTCCTGCTGTCGATCTCGAGCGACCCGCTCTCCGGCATCCCCGGCGCCTTCTCGCTACGGCACTATCAGGCACTGTTCGCGAGCAGCGACTGGCACATGCCCTTCGTCGCCAGCATCGTGATTGGCATGATCGTCGGGTTGGTCAGCGCAGTCACCGCCACAGTGATCGGGCGCGAAGTACCGCGCATGGCCAACCCCGGCCCGATGCTCCTCGTTTTCGTCCTGCCACTCTTCGTGCCCGGGATGTCGATGGGCGCGGCCCTCTTCATCTTCAGCCAGTCCGTGCTCGGACTCGATCTGGGCTTCTGGTCGATCGCCGTGGGGCACTATGTCTGGGCCCTGCCCTTCGCACTCCTGATCGTGCTCGTCGTGACCCTGCGCTTCGACCATACCCTGATCGAAGCGGGACGCGACCTCGGGGCGAGCGACTGGCGCGTCTTCAAGGATATCGAATTTCCGATCCTCATGCCGGGCATCGTCAGCGCCGGGCTCTTCGGCTTCCTGATGTCCTTCAACGAGGTGATGCGCACGATCTTCCTGCGCGGTACGTCAGAAACCATGCCGGTCTGGAACTGGGTGCAAGCGGCCGCGCAACAAAGCCAGGTGCCGATCATCTTCGCCCTGTCCTCCCTCGTGCTGCTCGTGACGCTTCCCCTGCTCAGCGCGATGTTCTGGCTCCTGTTTGTGCGACTGAACCGGACCTGAGCTTTCAGTCGCCCGCGAGTACCTCCCAACTGAGGCGACGCTGGAGGCGGATCGCAAGCGTTGCATCCGCTCCACCTGTCAAACCTGTTTCGCGCGCCAGGAGCCTATTAGGGTGCTGTGCGCCAAGATAGAGTGTTGGCCCCCATTCCCTCTCGGCCTCTGGCAAACCTCAGCGACCTGCTAAGCGGAGGGGTGCAGACCGCACATCTGAGTGCCATATCTGCCGCGCAGTATCGCCCAAACCTGTTGATTAAAGGCGAAGCACCTTCGGACATTCGTCACCGACGCAGTGAACGTCCGCTTAGGGCCGATCACGACGATCAGACGGGCCGAGTACCCAAGATCTATGCTGCATCGCCGCAGGTCGGCTTGGAGCCCCAATCTACGTCCACCAAGCCTTCAGCGAGGCCTGAGGTGAACCAAGTGGCCCGATGCCTCTTGTGGGTTTGCGCCTTAGGTATAAGGATGAAAATAACCCCAATAATTAATGATGAGGTTTTCAAATGTGGCAAGGCAAACTGTTACATATTCATACAACACCCGCCATGCGGAAGCCCATGACTACCCAGCAATCTGCGAAACTACTTCAGGGCGTAGGTGTCGAAGGGGATCGCTATGCTCTTGGTACAGGAAAATACTCTCTTTTCCCTGACATTCGAGAAGTGACCTTGATCGAAGTCGAAACAATTACAGCGTTAAGACGCGATCACGACATAGACCTTGCTCCAGAAGAGCACCGCAGGAACCTTACTACAGAGAATGTGCCGCTTAACCACCTTGTCGGTAAGAGGTTTTGGGTTGGCCAAGTCTTGTTGGAAGGTGGTCGTCTGAACACGCCATGTCGATATTTAGATTTGGTTACAGGGAAATCAGTTAACGATATTCTTTTACATCGCTCAGGTTTGAACTGTTCAATTATTCAAGGCGGAAAAATTAACGTTGGCGACAGCATTAGACCAGATATGATCGAGATTGACTAGTAATTAAGAGGTAACTTTGTCCCGCATAGCGATCACTCCCCCCTGAAATGCTGCGCGATGCACGAATGGCAGGTCTGGTGACGCTGCGGCGTAGCACCTGACACTATGTCCAAGGTCCGCTCCGGGCCGTAATTGCCATCGGAATATCTTACCAAGCCACTAGCCTCGTTGTCCCGCCAGTGCAGACGGTCAGTGATCCAAATGGACGATATCGCCAAACATGTTGCCTGGCCGTTCGTAAGGCAGACCATCGCGCTTGCTGACGGCCGCAGCAATGTTTTCGATCCAGCCATAAAACCTACCTGAGTCCGCATTTTCGGATAGTGTTTTGTCCATTTCGGGTCCTTGAAACCGCCACATGGTGTTCAGAAAGCAGTGCATCAAGAACGGATGTGTTGCGAGGTTCAAACCTTCTCTGCTCAGAGCATCAACAATCGTCAGACAGTTTCGCCCGCGATCAAAGCGCAGATGGTCGCACTTCGTCGCAACCTTCATGGCTTCTTTAACTGCGCCTCGTCCAAAATGATCGCGCAACCCCGCATCTGTTAAAATGCCACATGCAGTGATCCAGAGTTCTTGCGACGAAATCCAAGCGATATTTTCAAATCTATCTGCGCTGGTCAGTGTGTATGATTTAGCTTTTCTCATTGTTTTTCTCTAGGTTGTCGCGATAGAGGTCTGCTGCGTCCTGAAGGCTCATTTCGGCAGTCACCGTTGGGCGACCCAACATAACTGCTGGCGTCCAACCGACACGGTCGATTGTTGCAGAGTAGTAGCTTTCAGGTGTTTGTGAGTGCGCGGCACGCCATCGCCGCCACCAGGAATTGTAGCAATTCTGCTGTGCGTCTGTGAGCCCAATTAGCGGGTCAACTGGCTGCCGTATGACTGCCTGTCGGGTCAATTCAGCTACCTTATTCAGCAATGACGACACAGCAGAAACCATCATTCTTCCCCCCGTAGAAGCCGACCCAAACTGTCAACTTGCGCACGCAATTCGTCGATCTCACTGACATTTTTCAAATGAGCGATTGTATGAGCGATAGTTTTCGCCTCTGTCGGAGAAATATCACCTGCGGCCAGAGCGTTAATTATGTCCTGAACGTCAGACCCCGGCAGTTCCACCACACGTGATGCGGGAAGCAAACGCTCCAGAAGCCATGTGGCCGTGCGAACATCGCCGTTTGCAATTGCTGTTCGAACGACTTCAACTGCGTCTGGGCTCATTGAACGCAGGTCTGTCAAAGCGCCGTTCACCCGAAGGTTTTTTGAACCCGCTGGCCGACCGCCTGAACCGGGCAACAAACGCCCATTTGCATCCCGTTGCATCACTCTAGAGTTAGAGTTTTCTAGCGAACTATCGGTCATTTTCGTACTACCTCAACACTTTGCGCAATAAACCATTCAGCAATGTGGTTTGTTGAAAACCACCCATTAGGACCGTCTTTCAGTGTTTTTGGGAAACCCCGTTTTTCACGCCAACGCTGTAAAGTTTGCCGCGTCACCGATGCAGCTATCAGCAATGATGCCAATGAAATTGTTTCTGACAATGGCAATCTAACCACCAGCATTGAAAGTGGGCGCAGCTTACGCCCACCCTCAACATCTAGGCTGTTACGCATCAGGCAGCTTTCAGGATTTCAAAAGCCTGCCTTGTTGTCAAATCTGCCACGCTTGCAGCTACTAGTGCTAAAACGCCTGCAAGGTACTGTCCAGCAGCTTGAATTTCATCACTACCGCTAACAATATCGACCCATTGGTCACGCGCATTTTTTTCAAGCGCTGCCCAATTAGGATCGGTTCCCGCCAGGTTGTTAATGGTCATCGGTGCAGGTGGAAATGATTTGTCACCACCATAGAGAAATTTTACGACAGCATAGCGCTCTTCAATACGGTCAAAAACGGCCCCGTCCAAACCGATTAAAGCAGGCCCACCTTCAATGGCTGATGCGATAAGCTCAGGGTCTTTGGAGGTCACCAAAGTTATGAATAGTTCAGGATGACTCATGGTCCTGAACCATTGCCGATATTCCGAACGCATTGCAGCATTCCCACGCTCAACCTTCAGCATCGTTTTGCGCCGTTCGATCAACGAAGATTTCTCATCAATGATTGCCTTGCGTAAATTATTCCAAGGCATGGCAAGTCTTCCCGCTTCTGTCTCAGCTTTTGTCCGATACCCTTTTTCGTTAAGCACTTCCGCCTGATTCAGCAACGTTCGACAGTAGTAATTCGATCCCGCCGCCATAGCGATGATTGATGGCGTGAGCTTGCTCTCTTTAAAGCGGGACCGCCAAAGCAGCGTAGCCATGCTGTCAGTGCCGTAAACCTGAAGAAAGCTACCTTCCGGACTATCTGGGGTGAAGACTATTTTTTTCAGCATATTACCTATCCATACGAGTTAACTTTATGGATAGGTGACGGCATGGCACGAACGCGTCAACTAATTGTTTTTATATCCATTTACTAAAAAATACTCACCTGTCTGCATGTTTTCTCAAATACCCTCATTGCGCCTCAAAATAGTTTGGGATTATTATATATTCCATCGCACCAAAGCCGCTTCAGCCGCAGGTCGATTGTCCCGAATACGCAGCACCGCTTGCCGGGACAGTCCGGTTACTTTGCTGATCTGCGAAGCAGTATTTCCTCCGGTTAACAGCGCCGAAACAAAATTGAACTCGTCGCGCCCATAGGACGGCTTTCGACCCCTGTAGGCAGTTTCGCCGCGCGTCGATCTAGCGTGATCAATTCCAGCTCTCTGAGACACTTTTGTGGCTTCGGCCTGTGCCTGGGCAGTAGCCGCCAAGAAGGCTATCAGGGCGTCCCGTACGGCCTGCTGTACGGGGTCCATGGTCGCCCCGTCAAAGGTCATGCCGTTGATGACCGTCTTAATGATCACGCCGCGCCGCATGAAGTGCCGGATCGTGTCCGTCACGTCCTGATAATCGCGACCTAAACGATCCACCCATCGAACCACCAGCACGTCCCCAGAGCGCAGTCTGTCAAACAACCGCTTGCCGCCCGGACGGTCCGAAAGTCGAGTACTGACGCCCGATACGCCATCATCGCGAATAACGTCATCAATCTGGAAACCAGCGGCCATTGCCTGTCCAAGTTGGTGGTCAATAGTCTGATCGGCAGTGCTCACGCGGACATACAATATCGTTTGGGTCATTTCGGATTATCCGTCCGTTAGGGTTGGGGCCGTAGATTAGGGTGACCGTAGGACGTAAACAACCCTTACGGACAGCACTACAAGGGATGAATGGCGATGTATTTAGGGTATACCTTTACGGACAAAATAGATAATTGAGTTTCCGGCTTTTCCGGCTTGCACTCGGCCACGTTAAGCTGTTGATATTGCTTAATATAGACGGAAATACGGAAAAGACAGAAATTTGTTAAGTGTAAGGGGGGATCTATTGTATGTGTTTAATCGTATGTGGCCTAAGCCTATAGAGGCAGTATAGCACACTTTCCGGACTCGTCGGCTTTCTGGCTATATTGTTATTTTCCAGAACCTTAGATCGTCCAAAAGCAGGCCAAGAAATCCAGATAATAACCATCCAATAATAAACGAGCAGAAAATCCAAAAATTTTGAAGATTTGAACGCGACAGGAAAACATCGCACCCTACAAAGTTGCCAGACTAAAGAAGGGCTGCTGCCTCTATTGCATTTCTAACTGCGTCAAATTTTGGTGGGCAGTCATTCATACCCGAACTGCGAACATTTAGGTCGGCAGACTTAACCTTTAGGGACCAACCATACCCATCCAATATCTGCGGATCATCATAGCTTCGCTTCCACGCCGGGACGCCAAGCTTGATCAAAATCCGGATCGTATCCGAAAAAGCCTTACATTCCGCTGCTATAATCAAGGGTTCGGGTGCAAAACCAGGCATTTCATAAAATTCGAACTCAATGAACCTTTCTCGCACTGATGTACCCCATAGGCGTCAACCGACATTCCCTAAATAGAATGCCTCAAGCTGCAATGTAACACGTTACCGACCGCCAGAGGTGCGAAAATGTCAGTTTACTGGGGGAATAAGACCATAGCCTTGGGCAAAACCGTAGTTTTCGCAAGTCTCGTTGCGGTTCAGATTATAGAGTTCCGGCTTCGATTGATCTTCCTGAAAAATTGCAACCGATGACCGCCCGATGTAATGATAGCCAAGGGCCTTTATGGCCTTGGTGATGGCTTGGGTCGAGTAATCGCGCTTGAACAACCCCCTTGCCTTCGTCCGGCTGATCCAACCACCGCTGATCCAACCACCCCTGAAGCCACTTTGGCCCTGATCGACCGCTTCGGAAATCGCCTGTTCAATCGGCCCTCGGCTGACAACCACTGCTTCGTCAAAGCTTGTTGTGCGGGGCGCGCGCATCGGGATCGCCCCGCGAGCTATTGGATAGCTTAACAGATAGTCAGCGACCATCATCAAACCAAATTGATGGTCGCCGTTGTCCCTACCGCCCAACCAATCGTATAGCCTTTTGAAATACTGATCGTTCATACCAAGATTGAATAAATCCGCTTCGGTTTGCACTGCACTATAAAATATCGCCCATCTTCTGCTGTTTTGGTTGATTGGAATAGCTTCTTTATGGTTACTGAAAAATATCCAATTTGACGGATTGTCTGATTTCTTTTGGTCAATGCCTTTGCCTTGAATTTCAATTTGTTTTTCAGAAATTAGTGGCTTTAACACTTCAACCAATCGCCTGTTTTCATCGCATTTAACTTCATCTACGATAATCATCAATCTGTCTTTCATCCAAGCGTTAAACTTGGAACCATTGCCAACAAGTTCAAGTGCATTTGGTCCATACCAAAACATTTCTCCCATGACGAAAGCCATAACTTCTTTGATAATGCCCTTACCCACACCTTCGACCGATTGTACAAGTGGTGCCCATGGTATTTTGTGACCCGGGTATTTCGCGTTATGTGCAAGAAAGTCCAAAACAACTTTCCGATCACCTGCGTCTGGTATGACCAAGGCAAGATGGTTCAAAAATGGTGCCGCGTCACCCGGCATTCTTTTCATGTTTGCTGGCCTGTACGTGTTGACGGACTGTCTGACGTCAGCGCCTATGGGTCCAAATAGCGTTATTTGATAAGAGAGTGTTCTTGGCTCATCGTAGCCACTG
>JAPFBS010000022.1:0-26648 GCA_035798175.1 Rhodobacteraceae bacterium KMM 6894 | reverse complement strand
ACGCAAAGAACATAACAGCTGGGTGGGTCAAGTCTCGGTGATAATGCCGGGTCAGTTCTCAGTGACAATCAACAGCCGCAGGCAGCCATATGCCGATACGCTGAAGGAATCTTGCACGTATCGCAGCTATCTCGTTCATCAGTTTGACGTTATGGAGTATGGTGTTTGTCCCATATCGTCTGAATTTCATCACACAACGTCATTGGGTCAAACGGCTTGACGATCACGTCCAGAGCGCCGAGCGCGCGATACTCTTCCTGTTCATGCAACTGCGCGCGGGCTGTCATGAAAATGAAGGGCGCACATTTCTCAGCGTGAATGTTCATCAAATGCATGATGGTCGCCGGTCCGTCCAGTCCGGGCATCATCACATCCACGATGATCAGGTCCGGTGCGACAGCGTCATAAGCATTGATGGCTGCTTCGCCCGAATTAAAGTGTCGAACATCAAAATTACCAACGCCTTCAAGGATCATGCAGCCGATGGCGGCAATATCCTCATCGTCTTCAATGTAGAGGATACGTTGAAGATTGGTCTTCTGCCAAGTGGCGGGCACGTCCTCTGCATCAGAGGGCAGAACAAGCTCTTTTTGACAACCCTGCCGTGCAGCAAGGTAGTCGATATTCCCGTGGAGGGCCTGAGCTTGGAGCATGAAACTGTTCCTTTTGAGCATTCTTCTGCTTTGAATGTCAATCTAAGGTAGAAAGAATGGATAGTTTGTGAATAGTAATCACCACTGCAAAACGCAATAAGTAAAAGTTTCGTGTTTTCGGCTTGGACGAGAATGGGCGGCAACCCGGAATTAGTCTGAACGAAAGCATTTGGCATGATCCTTGGCTGCGTCACTTTTTGGTCGCGGGAGCGCAGCGATGATATCAGCTAACGATGTGACAGGATCTGAAACGAGCGACGTTGCCCGTTTTTTGCGGACTCTTGTTGGCATCTGTTTGCTCGCGCTTGGATATGCGGTTGCTGGTTGGGTCGGGCTGCTCCTTGCGGTGCCACCGGGCTATGCAAGTGTGGTCTGGCCGGCCTCGGGTCTCGCGGTTGGAGCGCTCATTCTGTATGGTAACAGGCTTTGGCCCGGCGTGACCCTTGGCGCATTTATCATCAACGCAGTGCAAGGCGGCGGTGCTGTTATTGACGGTCAGGTTCAGGCGGGGCCAGCTATGATCGCGCTTGGAATCGCTGTCGGATCTACAATTCAGATGGTGGCGGCAGCCAGCATTGCCGTGCGTCTGTTCGGGCGACCTTTGCAATTTCGGCGTGCCCGCGATGTGATTGCCTTCATTGTCCTGATCAGCCCAGTGGTTTGCGTGATCGCGCCAACTGTGGGGGTCTTGGTTCTCTGGTCTGCCAGCTTAATCCCAAACGAAGCTATCCTTGGTAACTGGGTGACTTGGTGGGCCGGTGACAGTTTAGGCGTGTTGATCTTTCTGCCCATTGTAATTTTTAATCCATGGCGGCCTTGGGAGGTGCAATGGCATGGGCTGAAGTTGGCGGGTTTTACCGGCGCGACCCTTGTAGCGATTGCATTGCCGATCGGTGCCACCTTTTATGTGTGGAAAGCGATGAGCGAGGCCGCCTATAACGAAACGGAGGTCGCATTCACAACATTGGCCGACGTCAGCAACCGTGCCCTCGACTACCGTATGAGCAGTTATCTACAAAGTCTGGACGGAGGCGCCGGTCTGTTCAGCGCTTCCGACGAAGTGACTGCCAATGACTGGATTATCTATACTGACGTCCTCGATCTGGAACACAGCCTTCCCGGTATCAGTGGAATAGGCTTTATTGAACCGGTCAATCGCGGCAACGAGGCGGATCTTGTCCGACGCTATACAGACTTGGGCGTGGTGGGTCTGGAAATCAAACCTGAGAGCAATGCGGATGATCGGTTCGTCATCACCCTGATCGAACCCCTCGCGCCGAACCTCGCGGCATTGGGGCTGGACATCGGTTTTGAAACGCATCGCCGTGCGGCGGCCGAGCACGCCCGCGATACCGGGCATCCGACCATCACGCACCGCATTCTTTTGGTTCAGGATGAAACCTCCAGCCCGGGGTTTCTCATGCTACGCCCGCTCTACCGCGCCGGCTCTGATCCTCAAACCATCGCCGAGCGCCGGGCAGCCCATCTGGGGTGGGTCTATGCCCCCTTCATCGCGAACCGTCTGATGGCCGATTTGACGATTTCGCAAGGCAAGCAACTGAATATCAGCGTCTTTGATGGCGAAGTCCCAAGCGATGACACTCTGATCTATTCTAGCGCCCCTACGGATGGACAAACCGATCCGCCCGCCTTCAGGGTCGCAAAAACCATACCGATGATGGAACAGCGCTGGACCATCGTTTGGGAAAGCACCCCTGCCTTCGAGGCGATGACCGCCAGTTCCGGGGAAACGCTTATTTTGGTTTTCGGCGTCACGATCTCTGCACTTTTATCCGCGCTTCTGCTTTCTTATGCCCGGCGCGAGGAGGCAATCACCCGACTTGTCGAGCACAAGACACTTACGATCACCGCTCAGGACCAACAAAACCGATCCATCATGAATTCCGCAGTTGCGGGGATCGTCCTGACGGATGCGCAAGGCAAAGTCCTTTCACTCAACAAGGCTGCGGAAACGGCGCTTGGTCATCGTCTGGGTCAGGGTGAAACGCTGTTTATCGGCGACCGGATCGAGGGAATTGATGCCGCAACCCTTCATCGACTTTCCGAAGGAGTCGAGACCTCACCCGAAACCCCTTCGCAGCTTTTCACCGCCTTTCGGCCAGACGGAACGCAACGCGCGCTTGATCTTCAGGTCAATCGATGGACCACAGAAGACCAATTGCTTCGCTATACTGCCGTGATCCGGGACGTCACCGAAGAGCGACGTATTTCCAATGCACTGCGCGACGCCGAGGCGCGTTGGAACTCGGCCTTGGAAAGCGGTAAGATCGCGGTTTACGACATTGATCTGATCAGCGGAAAATCTGTCGTCTCGGATACGTGGAAATCGCTTCTACAGTTCAGTCCCGACGAAGACATTGATCCGCAGGTCGAATTTCTGGCACGGATACATCCAGATGATCTGGGCAAAGTTCTTGCAGCCGATGCGGCCGTGATCGAACAAAGAAGTGAACGCTCCACAACCGAATTCAGGTTCCGCGCCGCCGACGACAAAATGCTGTGGTTGCGCAGTGATGGTTTTGTGGCGGAGCGGGCAACCGATGGGACTGCGTTGCGCCTTCTGGGAACAATGGTCGACATAACATCGGCAAAAGTCGCCGCTGATGCCCTTAATGCAAGCGAAAGAAAATTTCGCGCGGCGATTGAGAACGCGCCGGTCGGCACCGCATTGGTGGACGGAACCGGCGCGGTGATTACGGCGAACGAGGCGATTTGCCGCTTTTTCGGATTGGAACAAACAGATTTTCTGGGTCATGAATTCAGAAATCTGTTTCAATTGACGGGGTCGGAATGGGACGCTCTGCTCGATGATGTCCCCGAGGACCAGTCGCAATTGCTGCATCAGGGCGAGTGCGCGTTTACGCACGCGGATGGGCATCAGATATGGGGTATCCTGAACATCTCGCACACCCACGGCCCGATCGAACAACAGCGGCACCTGATCGTTCAGATCATGGACATAACCGACCGCAAGCAAGTCGAGCAAATGAAGCAGGATTTTGTTGCGACCATCAGTCACGAGTTGCGCACGCCGTTGACGTCTATCCGCGGTGCGCTGGGCCTTGTGACAGGCACGATGTCCAAGGATATGTCGGCCGCAGCCTTGACCTTACTCACCATAGCGAACCGCAACTGCGACAGCCTGAGTGTGCTGGTCAATGACTTCCTCGACATCGAAAAAATGGCTTCGAACTCGTTCAGCTTCCACATGAAGGTTGAATCGGTCGTTTCTTTGGTACGCGAGGCGATCGAGACAAACGAAGCCTATGCTGGCCAATTTGGCGTTCGATTGACGCTTCTGCCATTTGACGGCAACCCTTTCGCCAAACTGGACAAGGCACGCTTCCAACAAGTCTTGAGCAATTTGCTTTCCAACGCAGCCAAGTTCTCGCCCCATGGTGACAGCGTCGCAATTTCCATAACCACAACCGGCACGGGGGTACGCGTTGCGGTTGCCGACAATGGGCCGGGCATTGCACCGTCGTTTCAAAGGAAGATATTTCAGCGCTTCGCGCAAGAAGACAGCTCTGCAACCCGGCAAAAGGGAGGCACGGGATTGGGACTGCATGTGGCAAAACAGATGATGGAAGGCATGGGCGGAACACTGGATTTTTCCAGCAAGCCAGGCGACGGATCGACATTCTGGATCGAAATCCCGCTCGCGACAGATAAACCTGACCGACCTTAAGCTTCCGGGCAATCAGTTCATCTGCGCTTCCCGAAGTATCCGCGCGGCCCGTCGAACGGGCAGGCATCGACATGGGCAAACCTGACCGCGCACTGTCTGGATCAGATCGGGAATATCAGTGAACGTCATTTTCTTTTTTCATGTCCATTCACACGTCGCGTCGGTTATCCGGCGCGCAAAACAATCTACAACTTGAAGTGTTAACGCCGCAGTAACGCCTGGTCTGCTACCCCTGATCTTGGGTGAGTTAAATAGGTGGTGGAGATGAGCGCGCAAAACAATGCGGCGCCAGTCATCATCAAACGGAAAAAAGTCGTCGCTGGCGGCGGGCACCATGGTGGTGCCTGGAAGGTCGCGTATGCGGACTTTGTCACTGCGATGATGGCGTTTTTCCTGCTGATGTGGCTGTTGAACGCAACAACTGAAAAACAACGCAAGGGTCTGGCTGATTATTTCAGCCCGACAGTTCCGATTCATCGGGTTTCTGGTGGCGGCCCGGACAGTTTGACCGGCGACACGCCCTTTTCTGAAGATGCGTTGCCCAAGAACGGTGTCGGCGCTTCGCAACATCGGGCAACCGAATCCAATCAGGCCAGAGGGGCCACAGGCCTGGCGGTGGAAAACGATCAGGAACTGGAGGAACTGCAACGCAAGATCGAAGGCGCAATGCAGGGCACCAACGGCGAAAGCATGATCTCGCCCGAGTTGCAGCGCCACATCATTACCCGCGTCACCGACGAGGGGTTGGTCGTCGAATTGTTCGATCGGCACAATGCCACCCTTTTTGAGGATGGGCTGGACCGACCAACTGCTTTGTTGACTGCGCTGGCGAAAATGTTGGCTGAAATGGGCGGTTTAATCAGCAACCCAATGGCAATTGAAGGACACTTGCAGGCGGCCCCGGTGATCGTGAAGGATAATCCTGTATGGGATATTTCCACCACCCGCGCCCTTGCCATGCGTCGTCTTCTGGTACGCGAGGGAATGGAAGAGGCCCGCATGCACCGCGTCACCGGTCACGCAGATCGCGACCCGGCAGTGCGCAACCCGATGGCCGTGCGCAACAATCGGCTGGAAGTGATCTTTCTGCGCACAAACGTCAGGAATTGAATGAATTCCGAAAGCGACGCGACAGGATCTGTCGCGTCGCTATGTAAATCCAAAAAGATTGTTTCACATTTTATCTGTTAGCGCGCTGTTAAACGGAGGGGCTTATGCCTGACCCCTGACAACAGTCGATGCATCAGAAAGGCGTATCTATGACAATCTCTTCTTCGTTGAATGCCGGCGTGGCCGGGCTCAGCGCAAATGCGACGCGTTTGGCGGCCATTTCCGACAATATCGCGAACTCGGCCACCTACGGCTACAAACGGGTCGAAACTGATTTTCAATCCATGGTGATCAGTGGAAATGGTGGCAGTTATTCTGCGGGCGGGGTCCGGTCGGTCACGACGCGACTGATTGATCAGGGCGGATCTCTGGCGACCACGTCCAATGCAACCGATCTGGCGGTGCGCGGACGCGGCATGCTGCCCGTCGCCAAGGCAAGTGAAGTGGCGTTGGGCAATGGCGACAGCCAAATGTTGCTGACCACGACCGGATCATTTCGCACCGATGCTGATGGCACGCTGAAAACCGAAAGTGGTCTGGTCCTGTTGGGCTGGCCGGCAAACCCGGACGGCACTGTGCCGGAATTTCCACGCGACACGTCGGACGGGCTGGAACCTGTGCGCATCAACGTCAACCAATTGACGGGCGAGCCGACGACGGTTGTTAATCTGGGATTGAACCTGCCAGCCACCGAAACCAACGCTGCGGCGGACGGGACGGCACAACCGCTGTCGGTGGAATATTTCGATAATCTGGGGAAATCGGAAAACATCGCATTCGATTTCACCCCGACCATTCCCGGAGCCGGCAATTCGAACGAATGGACGATGTCGATCAAGGACAGCGCGCAGAGTGGCGCGGTTATTGGTGAATATACCCTGACTTTCGACGATTCGCGCACCTCGGGTGGGACTTTGTTGAATGTGGCGACTGGGGCTGTCGGTGGCACCTATGATGCCACCGCCGGGTCGATCATCGTCGACGTCGCGGGCGGCCCAATGCAGGTCAACATCGGTCGATTGGGTGCGCCCGATGGCCTAACACAACTCTCCGACAGTTTTGCCCCTCTGTCGATCTCAAAGGATGGTTCGCCAGTGGGCAATATGACCTCGGCCGAGGTGGATGAAAACGGCTTTGTGCATGCCGCTTTCGACACAGGAATCACTCGGATCATCTATCAGGTGCCGCTGGTCGATTTGCCCAACTACAACGGCATGATCACGCTGGACCAACAGACTTTTATGCCCTCACCACAAAGTGGATCCTTCTTCCTGTGGGATGCCGGGGCCGGCCCCACGGGTGACGTTGTCTCCTACGCCCGCGAAGAAAGCGCGACAGATGTCGCCGGTGAACTGACCGACATGATTCAGACCCAACGCGCCTATTCGTCAAATGCCAAGGTGATCCAGACCGTCGATGAGATGTTGCAGGAAACCACCAACATCAAGCGGTAATTCAAGGGCATTGACACCGCTGGCGCACCGTTTTGCGCCAGCGTCCCCTCCCAATTGAAAGGCAATCCGATGAGCATTTCTTCGGCCCTCAGCAACGCCCTCAGCGGCCTGACCGCCAATTCGCGTGCGGTAAGCGTCGTCGCGTCGAACCTGGCCAATCTGCAGACCGAAGGCTATGGGCGGCGCGACATAGCGTTGGAATCGGACAGAAACGGGGGCGTGCGGGTGACGGGTACCACCCGGCATGTCGATCAGGCGGTCCTGTCTGACCTGCGCTCTGCGGGCAGCGATATCGCCTATTCCGAGACGCGCGCGCAATTTCTGGGCAATGTGCAGATGCAACTGGGCACGCCCGATCAGGCCGGATCGTTGCCTGCCCGGATTGCCGCGCTGGAGGCCAGTTTGATCACTGCGTCCAGCCGCCCCGAGGCCACAGACCGCCTGCATAAAGTGGCGCTGCGCGCGAACGAGGTGACGTCAGGATTTACTGAGCTATCCGATAGTATTCAATCGGCGCGTATGACAGCCGAAGACGACATTGCGCAGGGCGTGCGCACACTCAACATGGCACTGGGGCAAGTGAAGGACCTGAACAGCCAGATACTCAATGCCCGCCAAGGTGGGGTGGAAACATCGTCTCTCTTGGATCAACGTCAAGTCGTGATTGACCGCATCGCCGAGTTCATACCCGTGCGCGAAGTGCCGCGTGACAATGGGGCAGTGGCGTTGATGACGCCCGGGGGGGCGATGCTGGTCGATGGGCCTGCGGCTACGCTGGAATTCACCAAGACAAACCTGATCGCGCCGCACATGACACTGGATAACGGCCTGTTGTCGGGCCTGTCCATCAACGGGATAGATGTAGCCTCGTCGGGGTCGCGCAGTCCGATTGCCGGTGGACGCCTATCCGCCCTGTTCGAGGTGCGTGATACGCTGAGCGTAGATGCCCAGACACAGGTCGATGCCTTGGCGCGGGACATGATCTCGCGCTTTCAAGATGTGGGCGTGGATCCCACACTTGGCGGCGGAGCGCCGGGTCTGTTCACCGATGCGGGCGCCGTGTTTGACGCCACAAACGAGGTCGGTATCGCGGGCCGAATGGAATTGAACGCTCTGGTCGACCCCGGCCAGTCTGCCGAATTCTGGCGCCTGCGCGACGGTCTGGCCGCCACGTCGCAAGGCCCCGAGGGTAACGGGGTCCTTCTGGGCGCGATGTCCGACGCTTTGTCGGCGCGCAACGTGCTGTCCTCGGGGGCGATGGCAGGGTCCTCGGGCTCGACCGCGCAGCATGTGGCCGCGCTTGTTTCGCGCACTGCGCAAAACCAATTGGCCCAAGAGCAGGTTAGCAGTTTCACCGCCACGCGGCAGTCTGAATTACAGGAGCGTCTGTCGCTGGACGGTGTCGATTCGGATGCCGAAACACAAAGGCTGTTGCTGATCGAGCAAGCCTACAGCGCCAATGCCCGTATGATCCAGACGCTGGACGAAATGATGCAAACCCTTCTGAGGATATAAACCATGAGTTTTACAGCCGTCGGAGATCTAGCCCAATCCCTTGCTATGCGCCGCCACAGCAGTGCCTTGCAAACCCGCATGTCGCAACTGACTCAGGAATTGACGACAGGGCAAGCCGCCAATATCTCGCGCCACTTGCAGGGTGGGTTTAATCAACTGTCCGACATCGAAAACCAACTGACCCTGAACGTCAGCTACAAATCCGCTGCCGCCGAGGCCACGGTTTTCACGAGCGCTATGCAGGCGGCACTCGAACACGTGCAGAACGGATTGAGCGATCTGTCGTCGGAGGTATTGCTGACCTCAAACGCTACCGGGCCGACCGAACTTCATACAACCGCCGAAAATGCCCGCGCGACACTGGATCTCATCGTATCTGCCATGAACACTGACACTGCGGGACGGCCTCTGTTTTCTGGAACCGACGTAGCGAATGCACCACTCAGCAACGCCGACGTCGTGCTGGATGCAGCGCGTGCCGCCATCGCCGGCGCGCCGGATGCAGCGACGGTCGATATCACGTTGGAGACGTTTTTCATGACTCCCGGCGCCGGATTTGACACGTTGATCTATCAAGGCGGCACGCAGGACATGTCCCCGTATCGTCTGGGCGCGGGCGAGGATGTGACGCTGTCGATTCGGGCGGATGACCCCATCATTCGCGCGGCCTTGAAAGACACTGTAATGGCCGCCTTGGCGGATGATACCAGTCTGACATTGGGCGGGTCGGATCGCGTTGATTTGCTGACCCGGGCCAGCAAAGGCTTGCTCCAACAAATCGATGGGGTGACGCGCCTGCGCGCAGACCTCGGTTTTGCTGAGGAACGTCTCGAACAGATCGCCACGCGCACAGCGACCGAAACAACCAGCCTACAAATGGCCCGCAATCAGCTGTTGTCTGTCGACCCGTTCGAGACGGCCAGCGCACTGGAGGAAACACAGCTACGACTGGAAACGCTCTATACGATCACCGCGCGCACCTCGCGCCTTAATCTGGTGAATTTCCTATGATTTACATCTTCCGCCTGCTCCTCGCACTGGTGCTGTCTGTCGGCACCCTGACCGGCGCCATCGCCAGCCAGATCCGTATCAAGGATCTGGTAGAATTCGACGGGGTGCGTGGCAACGATCTGGTCGGGTATGGTCTGGTTGTTGGTTTGAACGGAACCGGTGATGGGTTGCGTAATTCGCCGTTTACCGAAGAAATCATGAGCAATATCCTTGAGCGGTTGGGCGTGAACGTGACCGGCGAACAATTCCGCCCCAAGAACGTCGCAGCTGTTCTGGTGACGGCCAGTCTGCCGCCATTTTCGCGGGCAGGTGGCCAGATTGATGTCACAGTATCTGCGATTGGCGACGCCAAAAGCCTGCTGGGAGGAACGTTGGTCATGACCCCGTTGAAGGCGGCAGACGGCCAGATCTACGCGGTGTCACAAGGCACGATTATTGCGGGCGGTGCGGTTGCCGAGGGCGATGGTGCAAAGGTCACGCAAGGTGTTCCCACGTCAGGTGTCATCCCGTCCGGCGCGCGGGTAGAGCGCGAGATCGCGTTCGAACTGGACACGCTCAATTCCCTTCGGCTGGCCCTGCGCGAGCCGGATTTCACGACAGCTGGCCGGATCGAGACAGCGATAAACCGAAGTTTTGGCCGTTCGGTTGCGGTGATGCTGGATAGCGGGACAGTGCGCCTGGATATCGCCGAAACCCGGATGGCATCCCCAGCGCATGCATTAGCTTGGGTTGAAAACCTGCTTGTTCAACCCGAACGCAAGGCGCGTGTGGTGGTCGACCAGCGGTCAGGCACGATCGTCATGGGCGAGGACGTGCGCATCAGCCGGATTGCGGTCTCGCAAGGAAACTTGACCCTTCGCGTCCAAGAAGAACCGATTGCGGTGCAGCCCAATCCGTTTGCGCCGGGTCAGACCGTGGTCGTGCCGCGCACTGACGTAGGCATATACGACGAACCCGGCATCGGATTGGCCGAAGTGCCGCCTGGCACAACCCTGTCCGAGGTGATTGCGGGGTTGAACGCGTTGGGGGTTGCCCCGCGCGACATGATCGACATTCTCAAGAGCATCAAGGCCGCCGGCGCGCTGCATGCCGAGTTTGTCGTGCGTTAATGTAGATAGAAAGGTATGCGGCCTTATGTAATTTGCAACATCTCTCGCGGGGCGCGGGTGGTAAGAAGCTCGGCACCGCCATCACGGATCACGATATTCTCTTCGTGAACGATCATTTTGCCCGGTGCATATTCCAAGCCCGGCTCGATGGTCAGAACCATTCCGGGCGTCAGAACTGTCTTGTCGCCCAATCGGTGCGATGGCGGCTCGGTCAATTGCTTCCCAAGACCATGGCCCAGCCGACCGATGTTGTTACCAAGCGATCCGGCATCAACCAACATGGCATTCATGATCTTGAACAAGTCCTCGCATAACATTCCCGGGATAGCTGCGGCAATGCCCGCCTCTGTCGTCCGCCAGACGGCATCATGCGCACGTTTGGCCGCATCGGAAATGGTGCCAACGGCATAGTTGCGATCAAAATCGCAAAAGTAGCCGTCAAATGTCGATCCGGTATCCAGAAACAAGACATCTCCGTCGCTCAACGCGCGGTCGCTGGGGCCGCATATGATTTGCGGTACGCCGCCTGGACCTGCAATCGCAGGCAAGAACGTCACTGAATCTGCGCCGCGTCGATTGATATCAACGCGCAAGGTGCGCGCGGCGTCCCTTTCTGTCATCCCGATTGACAGGCTTGCGGGAAGAGCATCGTAGGCGTCACTGGCGATCTGACAAATATACCGAATACGGTCGATTTCCGCCTCGGTTTTTACCATGCGGATCTCCCAAATGCAGGGCGCGCCGTCCGCAAATTCATGCCCCGGCAACCGGTCCCGCAGCGCCAGAAAATCAATGACGGGCATCCTCAATGACATCTCGCGGCCCAACTCCATGCCAACACGTTTAAATTTGGCCGGAAGGGATGCGATCACGTTGGCCAGTAACGACACCCCGTCATCCATTGGTTGCGGTGCAGGCCAAGTATGGATGTCCTGAATCCAAGTGCGTTCTGCAACCTCGGGTGCGCCGATTTCGGGTATGACGGCAATTGGTTTGCCGTTTGCGGGCACTATCAAGAACCATGGGCGCGTTGGGCTTTCCCAGAACTGCATGTCCAACCCAGAAAAGTACCTAAAATCAAATGCAGTCGTGACCAGCAAGGCGTCAAGCCGATGCCGTCGCATGATGGACTGGGCCCGCGCAGTGCGCGCTTCGAATTCGGAATGCGCGAACCCGTGAGGGGGAATTGTTCTGTGTGTCATGTCATGCATTCGCCGTTGAAGGGTGACAGTCAAGCATTGCCCGTGCGCGGGCTACACTGCGCGCGATTGCGTCCGACTTTTGGGAGCGTTTAGCCAGAGTGTGACCTGCCCTTGGGGTCGGTGGTGCACAGCCAGTTTTGACCGTGTGCGTTGCGAATGCAATCTTTCGTTGGGGCGGCTTTTCCCGGCGTCAGTCCCGTCTGAGAAAGAACAGCGCCGCCGTTGCTGCCACGCCGATCCCTGCCGTCAGCCAGATGGCGGACAATCCCCATGTGGTCAGCGCGGCCCCGAAGATCAGGGGCGCCGCTGCCTGCAATATGCGGGCCGGGGCGTATAGCCAGCCGATGCGTTGGCCATAGCTGGCTGCGCCGAACAGGGCCAGTGGCAGCGTGCCCTTGGCGATGGTCAAAATCCCGTTTCCTGCACCATGCAGAAGGGCAAAGACATAAGCCGCAGGGCCACCGAACGTGACCAATGCCACAGCAGCGACCGGATGCGCCGCAGCGGCCATGCGCGTGGCAATCAGTGGATGAAACCGGCGCAGCAGGCCGAATTCCAACAGCCGCGCCGCTACCTGCGCTGGGCCGATCAGTGCACCGGCCGCAATGGCAGTGGCGGTCGTGGCCCCGGCCTCTTGCAGCAGGCCCGGCAGATGTGCCGCCATGGCCGTGGAGTTAAACAAAGTTGCCGCAAAGACAAAGGACAGCAGCACGAGGGCCTTGCGCGACGGCGGTGGGCCTTCTTCTGTCGGGCTGTTGGTCTGGGGCGGGCGTTGCACCTCGGCACCTTTCGGCAGCCATGCGTTCAGCGGCAGTGCGATGCACAGATGGATCAGCGCCCAGCCGATGCAGGCCTCGCGCCACCCCCAAGTTGCCAACATCAGGCCAGATAGGGGCCATCCGACTGTGCTGGCAAATCCGGCGATCAGGGTTATGCCCGTGATCGGTCCGCGCGCGTCTTTGCCATAGATCCCTGCCAAAGTGGCAAACCCGGCCTCGTAAAGGCCGATCCCCATGCCCAGCCCGACCACCCCCCAGCCGACAAAAAGGATCAACGGTGTCGGGGCCACGGCCAGCACACTCAGCCCGACTGCGAACACTAGGTTCGACAGCATCAAAACGCCGCGCCCCCCAAAACCGTCGATCCGCGCCCCGGCCCACGGCCCAACCATGGCTGAGACCACCAGCGCCATCGAAAACGCGCCAAACACCCATACCGGAGACAGCCCAAGGTCCTGTGCCATAGGCACGGCCAGCACGGCGGGGATGTAATAGCTTGATGCCCAGCTGACGGTGAGCGACGTTCCAAGGGTGGCAACGATCAGGCCGCGTCGCCCCGGAGAAAGCCTTGGTATCATGAGTGCGAATCCATCCTGAAGACAGCGGCAGGGCTGCACGCCCCGCCACCATCGTTTACGCCATGGATGTCCAGAGTTGGAACAGAAGACCGGACGCGAAGGCACCTGTCAGCGACAGCCCGATGTAGAGCGCAAAAACCTGCGGCTTGGCCAACGCCCAGACGGCCATCGCCGCAGGGATCGAGGTGACGCCACCCGCAACAAGAAAGGCCATGCCGGCCCCCGGTGCCATGCCCTGCCCGATCAGACCGCCGACCAACGGCAGCGCCGCATAGCCGTTGAGATAGGCCGGGACGCCCACCAGCGTTGCGGTGATGATCGGCATAATGCCTTCCCCGCCCAGCGCCGAGGTCACGGTTTCCGCCGGAATCCAAGCCACCATCAGGCTTTCCAGAATGAAGGCCAGCGTCAGCCATTTGGCCAGAAACAGTGTCGTATTCAACGCGATCTTGCCAAATTTCGCGCGGCGCTCGGGTTGGGTCCAGAACTGCCAAACGACAGGCTTGGGGGCGCGCACGCTGGCCCCGCCACAGCCGCCATTTCCGATACCTTCGCGCAGTGGATCGGCAAATGCGCCGCCGCGCATCAAAAGGTGGACGACAAAACCGCCGAAAACGCCCAGCCCGATGGCCGACACGGTCTTGGCCACGGCAAATTCCAGATCCAGCATGCCCGCCGTCAACACGAACATCGACGGGTCCATGATCGGTGACGCCAGCCAAAAGGCCATGACAGCCGAAAGCGGCACGCCCATCGCAAGTAGGGCCGCGATCAACGGGATCACCCCGCATGAACAGAAGGGCGAGATGCCACCCGCCAGTGCCCCAAACCCGATCATCAGCAATGGCGCGCCGGTAAAGGCCTTGGCGATCAGATTGTCTGCGCCAGTTGCCCCGGCCCAGGCCGCGATGGCAATCGACAGGATCAGGAACGGCGCAGTGCTCATCAGGGCCGATCCAGCGAACACCGCACTGGTGATGGCCTGCGGCGGGTCGACCACCATCAGGATGCCCATGATCAAGGCCGAGGCCAGCCAGACCCGTTGGTCTTGCCACACATGACGCAGAGTGGACCGGAAGCCGGGCACCGCAAGGCTGGAATCAGACATACTTAAGTCTCCGGTATATTGGTTGTTTTTTGGTTGCGAAATTCATCGGTCTTACGCTGCATCCTCGGACGGCTGCACGGTCACGCCAGAACAACATTCGGATGTCAAAAAACTGACGACTTGATGCATGGCCGGGAAATCAACCCGGTTGAACACTTCGCGCCCCTGTTTGTCCTGAACCACCAGCCCGGCATCCACCAACGTGGATAGGTGATGCGCCAGCGTCGAGGCTGCCATGTTCAGGTGGTCACCGATATCACTGACGCGCAGGCCATCGTCCCCCGCCCGGACAAGCAGGCGAAAGATCGAAAGTCGTGCATCATGGCCAAGGGCGGCAAGCGCGCGGGCGTTGGGGCTAATTATTGTCATGCCTCACAACATAACTACAAAATTAGTTTTGTAAAGATTTTTGTATCACCGACAGAATTCATATGCCGCGCCCCGTTGCACGTCAGGAACCGGCCTTAGGAAAGGCCATGCCGCACGGTGCATGTTCGATCTGAATCGTGCTGTGCGCGATGCCAAAATCATGCTCCAGCCCTTCGGACAGATGATGAAGCACCGCGTCCGTGTCCTGTGTCGAGACGACCACGTGCACCGCCAGCGCCGTGCGCGTGGTCGACAGCGGCCAGATGTGCAGGTCGTGCACGTCACTCACCGCCTCCTGATGGGCAATCCAATCAGCGACTGCCACCGGATCAACGCGCTCGGGGACGCCATCCAGGCTAAGGTGCAACGCCTCGCGGAACAGCCCCGCAGCCGTTACCGCGATCAGCAGGCTGACGGCAATGGCGACGGCAGGGTCCAGCCATGTCCACCCGGTCAACATGATACCCGCCGCCGCAAGCACCACAGCGCCCGACACCGCCGCGTCGGCAGCCATGTGCAGGAACGCCCCTTTTGCGTTCAGATCATCCTTTTGTGAACGCATGAACAACAATGCCGATCCGGTGTTCACGCCAATACCGATCAACGCGACGATCAGGATGGTCAGGCCCGGCACCTCGACCGGCGTCTGGAAACGCTGCGCCGCCTCCCAGACGACCCAGACGACACCGATCAGGATGGCCAACGCATTCAGCATCGCGGCCATGATCGTTGCCCGACCCAGTCCCCAACTATGCGCGCGCGTCGCTGCGCGCTTGGCCAGCACCGCAGCGCCCCACGCGATCAGCAGCCCGGCCACATCGGTCAGGTTGTGCGCCGCGTCTGCCAGCAGGGCCAGCGATCCGCTTAGGAACCCCGCGATCGCCTCGACGATAACATAGGCGGTGTTCAGGCCCACGGCCCAGCGAAAGGCGGGACCAAGGTCGACGGGGGCTGCGTGGGCGTGGTCGTGCGGCATGATCTAGCCTTTCCGCCTGATAGCGCCGACCAGTTTGGTCGTCTCGGCCAAAGTGTTCGAGATTGTGCCGTATTTGCGGAGGTTGCGATGCAAAAGGTCAAGCCGCTGATCGTTTTCGTCAGTGTCCACGATGATCTCATAGTCTATGCGGACCATCTTGGGCGGGCTGTCTTGTCGGATTCCATGCAGGTTGATCTCGATGCCGCGCAAATCGAAGTCCAGCATTGGCGTCACCCGCTCGGTCCCTTTCAGAAGGCAGGCCGCAAGGCTTGCCAATAGCATTTCGGCGGGGTTGAACGCATCGTCCCGCCCCTTCATGTCGGTATCCAGAACGATACGCGCGGCTTTCGCCTTGGCCTCGGAACCATGGCTGTCGATCCGCCGCGCAGTGACCTTATAATCCAGCATTATTCCCATTCCATTTCTTCAAACGTCGCCTGCGCGTTGCTTCCTGCAAGGCTGTCGAACTGTTCCAGATACGCCCAACCCGATTGGTCGATCTTCGGTGCGTCCATGATGCTGCCACCGCTGTCGATCAGTGCACCGATTTGGGTGCGCAGGTTGACGAGATAATCAAAAGTCTCACGCCGCGCCGTGGCCATATCGGTCGCGCGGCCATGGCCCGGAACGATATGCGTTGGGTTGAACGCCGCCATCGCCTGAAATACGGCGATCCAGCTGTCGGTATCGCGGGCCGGGCCATTGCCCAAGATGCGGTCGACATAAACGATGTCGCCGGTGAACATCACATCGCGCTGGGCCAGCCAGACAAAGCTGTCGCCGGGCGTATGTGCCGGTCCGCGATACATGATCTCTAACGTCAGCCCCCCAAGGGCCAGCGTGTAGTCTGTATCAAATGTGACATCGGCATAGGCCGGGGCGGTTCCGTCCAATCCATCGCCCAGAAACTGAGACAGCGCGCTCATGTGTTGGGACGCGCGATCGTGATGGTCTGCAACCGCCGCGTCAGACGCAATCACGGTCGCGCCCTGTGCCTGCCAGTATCCATTTCCCAGCCAACGGTGATCCTGACCGCCCGTGTTGATGACATAAACCACAGGCTGGTCGGTGATGCTGCGGATCGCCTGATCCAGCATTTCCGCCCCTTTCTCCGATCCACCCGGATCGACCAGAACCGCACCGTCCGGCGTCACGACCAGTCCAAAGGTCGCGTTGTTGGCCAAGTTCTGGGGGCTGCGTTGCTGGGTCTGGCCGACGATGGCCCAGACATCGTCGGTCACGGGTTGAATGTCGAGGACATCAGACGCGGCAAGGGTTGGCGCAGCGCACAGGCAGGCGGCCATCACCCCACGGATCATGCGCTTAGCCAGCCTTCCAGCTTGGCCGTGTCGGGCAGGCCGCCGGCGTGAACCAGTTTACCATCCACCGAAATGCCCGGCGTCGACATGACGCCTGCCATGGCGATGGACTTGGCGTCACTCACCTTTTCTACCGTAACATCGACGCCCAACTTGGCGGCGGCGGCCTTTACCATGGTCTCGGTCGCTTCGCAGCGTTTGCACCCGGGTCCGTAAATTTTGACGTTTTTCATTGTCGTGTCCTTTCAGGGAGTCGTTACAGCAAGAAATTAAAGAGAAAACCAGTGGCCAAGATGCCCGACGCGACAACCGCGATGAAGATTGCGATCAGGCGCAGCGTCAGCACCTGTTTGAGAATTATCATTTCCGGAAGCGACAGCGCGATCACCGACATCATGAAGGCAAGCGTCGTGCCCAGCGCAGCACCCTTGCCCAACAGCGCCTCGACGATGGGGATGACGCCTGCGGCGTTGGTATACATTGGCACGCCCACGGCGACCGCTGCAGGCACCGACCACCAAGCCTCGCCGCCCATGATCCGCAACATCATCTCTTCTGGGACATAGCCGTGGATCGCGGCCCCGATGCCAATGCCGACCAGCACCCAGATCCAGACCTTGCCGACGATTTCGCGCACTTGCTCCAGTCCGACTTTTAGGCGGTCCACCAGTGTCAGACGCTCTTCGGGCAGGTCTCCGATAGGACCAGCGTTCAATTCGCGCACCCAGTCCTGCAAATACCGTTCCAGCCCCATCCGGCCCATAACGAAGCCCGCGACAGTGGCAATGGTAAAGCCGAAGACAAGATAGATCGTGGCGATTTTCCAACCGACAAGACCATAGAGCAATCCCAGCCCCACCGGCCCCACCATCGGCCCCGCGATCAGGAACGAGAATGTCACCCCCAACGGAACTCCTGCCGACACGAAACCGATGAACAGCGGCACCGATGAGCACGAACAGAAGGGCGTCAACACACCCAGCAGCCCGGCCAGCGGATAACCCCAAATCTCGCGCTTTCCTGCCAGAATCGCGCGGGTCCGTTCCGGGCTGAACCAACTGCGCAACACACCAGTGACGAAGACGATGCCGGTCAGCAGCAACAG
The DNA here is from genome assembly GCA_035798175.1 of Rhodobacteraceae bacterium KMM 6894. GTDB lineage: Bacteria > Pseudomonadota > Alphaproteobacteria > Rhodobacterales > Rhodobacteraceae > Roseovarius. Next base: position 8,651 of record JAPFBS010000022.1, on the reverse strand, counting down.
CACCTTGGGCACATCATAGGCAAAAAAGGCGACAGCCTCACCGGTGTGGCTGTCGCGCGCGACCGGAAACCGCGCGGTGATCCATTCCGAGATCGGGATCAATTGGCCATAGAGCAGATAGAGCGCTACGGCTGTAACGGATACGCCGACATACCACATCCAGTCGGGTGTTGCGTGATGCGGGGCCGGATCGTGAGTTTCGGTGGTCATGCGACCTTCCTCTCAAGGCTATGTTCAGCGATCAGGACTGCGTCGATCACCGCTGTTATTTCAGGTGCAAGATCCGGGTTTCTTCGAAAACGCACCCATTGCGCGTCGCGCCGATCCAGCACCAGACCGGCCTCGCGCAGCACCTTCATGTGGCGCGACATCCGGCTTTGACTGGCGCCGAGTTGGGTCATCAGTTCGCAAACGCAATGCTCGCCACCGTCCCAGCAAAGGGCAAGGGCGGCGCGGCGGGTCGGATCGCAAAGGGCGGTTAGAATATCCTGCATGTGCAATGATTATGCGCCCACACGCATATGCGCATTGATCCATATCAATCAGCACGTATGCGCGAGCAGGTCCCCCATGTTTTCGGCGTCTTGTCATGAAAGCGTAACAAAACTCTTACAGAAGCATCACAAACGCCACGTATCCGGCCTGTGTGGTCGCGCCTGCGATCGATGTAACCCTGGGAGTAATCCATGTATTACCTGAAACTGACCGCAACTGCGTGTGCGGTTGCCGCAATCTCGACAACTGCCGCTGTTGCGCAAAGCCGCGATTCGATCCGCATCGTCGGATCATCGACCGTGTTTCCCTACACCCAAGCCGTAGCCGAGCAATTCTCGAACAATACCGGCGCGCCTTCGCCCATCGTTGAATCGACCGGCACTGGCGGCGGCATGCAGATCTTTTGTGGTGGCGTTGGCGAGGCCCATGCAGACATCACCGGCGCGTCGCGTGCGATGAAGCCATCCGAATACGAACTGTGCCAGCAAAACGGCGTCACTGAAATCACCGAGGCCCTGATCGGCTTCGACGGGCTGTCCATGGCGATCTCGCGCGCAAACGATACGGACTGGAATCTGACACTGGGCGAAGTTTACCTGGCCCTTGGCGCGCAGGTTCCGGTTGACGGCACTTGGGCCGACAATCCCTATACCAAATGGTCGGAAATCAATCCCGACCTGCCCGCTGTCGACATTCTGGCATATGGCCCTCCCCCGACATCCGGCACACGCGATGCTTTTGTCGAACTGGCAATGCATGCTGGCTGTGAAGAGCTGCCCTATGTGGAAGACGGCGGGTTTGACGGTAAATGGGTCAAGGAAAACTGTTCGCGTATGCGCACCGACGGTCCTTTCGTCGAAGCAGGCGAGAACGACAACCTGATCGTTCAACGGATCGAGGCGGACCCGAACGCAATGGGTATCTTTGGTTACTCGTTCCTCTATGAGAACCTGGATAAGCTGAAGGGTGTCAAGATCGAAGGCGTTGAACCATCGATCGACACGATTGCCGACAAATCCTATCCCGTTTCCCGCCCGCTTTACTTTTACGTGAAGAATGCGCACCGCGGCGTCATCCCGAACCTGAACGAATTCATTGACGAATACATGTCCGATGATGCGTTGGCCTCGGGTGGATACCTGTCCGAGCGTGGGTTGGTGCCGCTGGCCGAAGACCGCATGAAGGCCCTTCAGGATGCCGTGCTGGACGCCACCCCGATGGACGCACCCGCAAGCTAAACTTTGGCATGATTGCGCCCGGGGCGGTTAATTCCGTCCCGGGCATTTTTTCTTGAGCGGGTATAACCGATGACGACCTTGGCTTTTGCGATCCTTTTAGTGGCCAGTCTGGCCGCCTACGCCCTGAACAGACAGGCGGCCACCGGGCTGCGCAAGGGGGGGCAAAAACTGCATTCGGTGTCAGGGTATCACGGCCTTTTTGCACTTTTGTTGATCCTTGTTCCTGTGCTGGTGATCATCTTGGCGTGGCTGGTGCTGCAAAGCTCAATCGTGAACGCATTGGTGATGTCGGGATTGCCCGAAGGCACGCTAGAGGGGCTGGGCACCGGACAGGTCGATCTGATCCTTGCCGAAATCAAATCAATTGCAGGCGGCCGTGTTTTTGGTCAGCCCGAGCCATGGAAACTGGCCGCCGCAGACCGCCTGAACGAATTGCGCCATTTTGCATCGTTAGCGTTGGTGCTGCTGACGGCGGTGATGTGCCTTGGCATCATGATCTTCGCGCGGCGCAAGGTCACTGCGCAATTCCGGGCCCGCCAAAGCGCCGAAAAAATGATCTCGGGACTGATGATCTTCTGCTCGGTCGTTGCGATCTTTACGACCGTCGGCATTGTCGCGTCTTTGGCCTTTGAGACATACAAATTCCTGCGCCTCGTCCCGTTAACCGATTTCCTGTTCGGCCTGAACTGGGAGCCGCAGATCCCAATCCGCGCGGATCAAATCGCCTCGGCAGGGGCGTTCGGCTGGATCCCCGTAATTGTCGGAACCATTGTCATCACGGTTGTGGCCATCGTGATCGCTGTACCAATCGGCCTGCTGTCGGCCATTTACCTGTTCGAATTCGCCCCCAAGCCTGTCCGCTCGGTTGCCAAGCCGCTGCTTGAAATTCTGGCTGGGGTGCCAACGGTGGTCTACGGATTTTTCGCCATCCTTGTGGTTGCGCCTGCGATCCGCAGTTTCGGCGCTTCGATGGGGATTCCGGTGGCCCCCAACACCGCGTTGGCCGCGGGTGGTGTCATGGGCATCATGCTGGTTCCCTTCATCTCGTCCTTTGCCGACGACGCCTTGTCGGCAGTTCCGCGCGCGATGCGCGACGGTGCACTGGCCCTTGGCGCGACCCGCGCCGAGACGGTGCTGAACGTCCTTTTCCCGGCCGCGATCCCCGGCATCGTCGGGGGTGTCCTGCTGGCAGTCAGTCGTGCGATTGGCGAAACCATGATTGTCGTCATGGCCGCCGGACTGATGGCGAACCTGACATTGAATCCGCTGGAAAGCGTCACGACCGTGACGGTGCAGATCGTCACACTTTTGATCGGTGATACATCATTCGACAACCCCAAGACGCTGGCCGCGTTTGCGCTGGGGATGATGCTGTTCATCGTCACGCTCATCATTAACATCTTCGCGATCCGGATCGTCCGGAAATACCGCGAAGCCTACGATTGAGGCCCAGACCCATGGCAGATATTTCATCCGGCGATGCGCCCCGCTCGACCAGCGACAAAGTGCGACGGTCATTATCGCGGCGTCATCGCAAACAGGTGATCCTTCAGGGTCTTGGCATTGCGGCGATCAGTATCGCGTTCCTGATGCTGTTCATCCTGCTCGCCTCGCTCATTTCCACCGGGCACAAAGCCTTCAAGCAGACCCATGTCACCCTAGAGGTGTTTGTCGACCCGGACGTAATCGAACGTGACAGACTGCCGCGCGGTGATTTCGACGATGTGCTGGCTGCATCGCTGGTGCAAAGGCTGCCCTCGGTCAATCCCGACGACCGGGCCGAAATGCGCAAGATTGCGGGTATTCTGTCCAACGGTGCGCAATTCATGCTGCGCGATCAAATCGTCGCGGATCCAGATCTGATTGGGCAAACAATCACCATGACGGTGCCGGTCTCGGATCCCTATGACCAACTGAACAAGGGGTTGCTGGAACGCGACACACCCGAAAGCCTGCGTCGCTTGAATGATGCGGAAATCGCCAACTACGATCAGTTGGTGCAGGCGGGCATTGTCAGTTCGCGCCTCAACACCGGTCTGATCACCAATGCTGATAGCCGGTTTCCTGAATTGGCTGGCCTCAAAGGGGCGATCATGGGGTCCTTCTGGGCGCTTTTGACGTGCTTCCTGATCTCGTTTCCCCTTGGGATCGGGGCCGCCGTGTACCTTGAGGAATTCGCCCCCAAGAACAGGCTGAGCGATTTCATCGAGGTGAACATCAATAACCTGGCCGCCGTGCCGTCAGTGGTGTTCGGCCTGCTGGCGCTGGCGGTCTTTATCGGCTGGTTCGGCATGCCGCGCTCTGCGCCGTTCGTTGGCGGGCTGACACTGGCGCTGATGACGATGCCGACGATCATCATCGCAACGCGCGCCTCGCTGAAGGCCGTTCCGCCGTCGATCCGCGAGGCGGCGCTGGGCGTGGGCGCATCCAAACAACAGGTGGTGTTCGGCCATGTCGTGCCGCTGGCCATGCCCGGTATCCTGACCGGAACGATCATCGGACTGGCGCAGGCATTGGGCGAAACCGCGCCTCTGTTGCTGATTGGGATGAACGCGTTCATCACCTCGGCACCGGACACGCCGTTTGATAGCGCAACGGCCCTGCCCACCCAGATCTTTATCTGGGCCGACAGCCCGGAACGGGGGTTTGTCAGCCGGACATCGGCGGCAATCCTTGTACTGCTGACCTTCCTCGTCATGATGAACGCAATCGCGATCTATCTGCGCAACAAGTTTGAACGCAAATGGTAACCCCGAAAGGAGAGGCCGTGGACGACCTCAGATCAATCGATTCCAGTGTCGATACACATCCGACCAAGATCAGCGCGAAAGGCGTCCAAGTTTACTATGGGGACACCCACGCGATCAAAGACGTCGAAGTCGAGATCAAGGAACGCACAGTGACCGCGTTCATCGGGCCGTCGGGCTGTGGGAAATCCACGTTTCTGCGCTGCATCAACCGCATGAACGACACGATCGACATCTGCCGTGTCGAGGGCAAGATAACGATTGACGGTCAGGACATCTATGACCGCAACGTCGACCCTGTGCAGCTGCGCGCCCGCGTGGGCATGGTGTTCCAAAAGCCCAATCCGTTCCCCAAGTCGATCTACGATAATATCGCCTATGGCCCCAAAATTCACGGGCTGGCAAATTCCAAGGCCGAAATGGACGAGATCGTCGAGAAATCCCTCAGACGCGGGGCGATCTGGGACGAGGTCAAGGACCGCCTTCATGCGCCCGGAACCGGCCTGTCCGGGGGCCAACAACAGCGCCTTTGCATCGCCCGCGCGATTGCGACCGACCCCGAAGTCCTGCTGATGGACGAGCCATGTTCGGCCCTCGACCCTATCGCGACCTCGCAGGTCGAGGAGCTGATCGACACGTTGCGGCAGAACTATACCGTCGTGATCGTCACCCACTCCATGCAACAGGCCGCGCGTGTCAGCCAGAAAACGGCGTTCTTTCATCTGGGTAATCTGGTTGAATACAGCGACACGGACGAAATGTTCACCAACCCCAGAGACAGCCGCACGGAAAGCTATATTTCCGGCCGGATCGGATAGGAAAACACCATGAGCACGCAACATATCGCCAGCGCCTTTGACCGCGATCTGGATGGCGCGCAGGCCATGGTCATGAAAATGGCCGGTCTGGTCCAAGAGGCCATGGTGCAAGCCGCCGAAGCCCTCGAAACAAGCGATCTGACAAAAGCCGATGCTGTTCGCAAGAACGACAAGACGATCGACGCACTGGATGAAAGCATCAAGATAGATTGCGCCCGCATCCTCGCGACAAGATCCCCGACCGCCAGCGATCTGCGCAGGGTCCTGAGCGTGATGAGTATCAGTTCAAACCTTGAGCGCTGCGGCGATTACGCAAAAAACATCGCCAAGCGCACGACCGTACTGGCCCAATCGACGCCCGTCGATGGCGTATCATCGGCCCTGCGCAACATGCAGAATGCCGTGGTCGCCATGATCAAAGACGCGCTGGACGCCTACATTCAGCGCGACCTTGAAAAGGCCGAAGAGGTCCGCGCGCGCGACCGTGACGTGGATGAGATGTACAACATGCTTTTCCGGACATTGCTGACGCATATGATGGAAGATAGCCACAAGATCACCGCCTGCATGCATCTGCATTTCATCGCCAAGAACATCGAACGGATGGGGGATCACACCACTGCGATTGCCGAACAGGTGATCTATCTGGTGACGGGCGAATTGCCTGACGAAGATCGCCCCAAAAACGATCAGACTTCTATCAGCACTGAGGGTCAGTAGGTCAAATCGACCGCACGGGCTACGCCCAACACGTTTGATGTCCGGGCCCCGGAGTGCAAAACCAGCCTCCGGAGCGTGGATATAGCTTACGCGCCTCTGGCTAGGCGTTTGGCGCGCGAAGTGGTTTTCACCGTTGCTTGGCCATCGACGACAACCGCGCCTTTGACCCGACATGTTGTCGTCAGAACAACGCGATGCCGGCCTTCAATCAATTCCTTGACCGTCACTTCGGCATGGACGGTGTCGCCCGGACGGACCGGACCCACAAAGTGCATTTCCTGCGAAATATAGATCGTTCCCGGTCCGGGAAGCTTGTTCGCGATCGCTGCGGAAATGGTGCTGGCGGTCAGGAAACCATGTGCGATCCGGCCTTTAAAGGGCGTCGTCTGCGCGAATTCCTCGTTGATGTGAATCGCGTTATTGTCGCCAGAGGCACCGGCAAACAGAACAATGTCTGCTTCGGTAATCGTCTTGGAAAAAGTGGCGCTCATACCGACGGCCAGATCCTCAAAGTCGTACCCGTTCAACTCGTTCATCGTGTCGCCCTCCTTTCAGGAAGTTCGCGTTTTACAGTGCTTGGATGCGCCAGCCCGCGACGCCATGTGCGGCGACGGGCCATCTTGAGATCACGCGTCTGGCATCACATCGTCAATCGCCAGGCCCAGCACCGCCTCGGCCCCGTGCATCACCGCGCTGAGGCGCGCGTTGGCATCTGGAAAAACCTGAAGCGCATAGAATTCTGCCATGCGCATCTTGCTTTGCGCCCCGGTCACGTTTTCTCCAGCGGCGATTTGACGGGCGGCCGCCAGCGCCGCGTCACCCATCGCCCATGCTCCGAACGCGATGTTGAACAATTCCAACACGTCGACAGCCGCGGCAAGGGGCGCGCCCGGCACCTCTTTGGCGCTTTTCAATACCCAGGCGGCAGCCTGATCAACCGCGTCAGCGGCCTGCGCCACGGTGGTCGATAACATCGCCCAATTGTCGCCTTCGCCGCTGGTGGCCTTAAGGGCATCGGCACTGGCGCGCATTTCGGTCACGATCTCGGCCACCGACGCGCCCTTGTCGCGCAGAATCTTGCGCCCGATCAGGTCCAACGCCTGAATACCAGTAGTGCCTTCGTAGATCGAGGTGACGCGCGCATCGCGCAGATGCTGTGCAACGCCGGTTTCTTCGACATAGCCCATCCCGCCATGCACTTGCATGCCCAGCGACGAAACCACCACGGACATCTCGGTCGAGCCACCCTTGACCACCGGGATCAACAGATCCACGCGGCGCTGATGAAAGGCCCGCGTATCGGGATCTGTCGAGCGGTGCGAGAAATCCAACGACGCGGCAGCGCGATAGGCCAGAATCCGGGCCGCTTCGGTGCGGCTTTTCATGATGCCCAGCATGCGGCGCACATCGGGGTGCATGATGATCGCGGCACTGCCCTCGACACCGGGCGCACCGCCCTGTTTGCGGTCAGCCGCATAGCGCGCGGCATCCTGAAACGCGTGTTCAGACACACCGATGCCCTGCAATCCGACATTCAGGCGCGCGTTGTTCATCATGGCAAACATGTACTCAAGGCCACGATTGCGTTCGCCGATCAGATAACCAACCGCGCCCACCGTGTCGCCAAACGCCAGTGTGCAGGTCGGGCTGGCGTGAATGCCCAGTTTGTGTTCGATAGACACGCAGCGCATGTCGTTGGCCTCGCCCGGCGCGCCCGCATCATCCAGAATGAACTTGGGCACCAAAAACAGCGTCAGGCCTTTGACCCCGGCGGGTGCGTCAGGCAGGCGGGCCAGCACGAGGTGAATAATATTGTCGGTCAGATCGTGCTCACCATAGCTGATGAAGATCTTCTGACCCTTGAGGCGAAAATGATCGCCCTCGGGTTCAGCCCTTGTGCGAATCGCCGCAAGATCCGAACCGGCCTGCGGTTCGGTCAGGTTCATCGTGCCGGTCCATTCGCCTGTCACCAGCTTCGGCAGATAGGTGTTCTTCAGCTCGTCGGACGCGTATGCCTCCAGCGCCTCGATAGCGCCCTGTGTCAGCATCGGGCACAGTTGGAACGACATGTTCGCGCCCTGAAACATTTCCTGAATACAGGTGTTCACCACATAAGGCAGGCCCATGCCACCGTGGTCCGGGCTAGCCGAGGGGCTGTTCCATCCCATTTCGACCATCGTCTGATAGGCCGCGCTCCATCCGTCCGGCATTGTGACCTTGCCATTGTCAAACCCCAGCCCCGCCAGATCACCGACCCGGTTCAGGGGGGACAGATCCTGCGCGGCGTATTTCGCGGCTTCTTCCAGAATTGCGTCGATCATGTCCGGCGTGGCATCTTCCAGCGCAGGCAATTTCGAAATCTCGTCAAGATTGCAAAGGTTATGCAAAACGAAACGCATGTCCTGAATGGGGGCGGCATAAGTCATTTCAAGAATCCCTGCTTACAGCTTTTCGGTGAGTTCGGGCACGGCATCGAACAGGTCGGCGACCAGGCCGTAGTCGGCGACCTGGAAAATGGGTGCCTCTTCGTCCTTGTTGATCGCGACGATGATCTTGGAGTCCTTCATGCCCGCGAGGTGCTGAATCGCCCCCGAGATGCCCACCGCGACATACAGTGCGGGCGCGACGACCTT
>JAPFBS010000021.1:0-27902 GCA_035798175.1 Rhodobacteraceae bacterium KMM 6894 | reverse complement strand
TGGCGCGGTTGACGGGACTCGAACCCGCGACCCCCGGCGTGACAGGCCGGTACTCTAACCAACTGAGCTACAACCGCCCACTGCTCGCATCAGGCAGCGCCCGTTGCGTGTCCTTCGTTTAGTCTCCCGCGCGGCGGGCGTCAAGCGTCGGGTTGGGAAAATTATGACATGTTTAGAGGTCGCGACGCACGGTGGTCATCCACTCGGACGCGCCCGCCGAAACGGCGTCATAAACCGCACGCCCGGTGGCCTCGCCCACGGGCGTATGCATGCCCGCATAGCGTGTATTCCCTTCGGGTGCGGCGATGGCAATGCAATCGGTGCCGGTGCCGGTGGCGACACCTCCGGGCAGGTCGAACTTTGCGTCCATGACCGCCGCCGTGCGCGCCGCAACCACCATCGATAGCGTTTCCAGCTGCGCCGCCTCATTCAGGCCGATATTCAAACGCAGCGCGATATTGATCGTGCCCCAGTCGTGGCCGGTCCGGTCGATGCGCTGGCCAACCCTTTCGGCGTTGGACAGCCCGACGGTTGCAACCGCATGGGCCTGCACGTCTCCGACCTGCGCTGTTGCGCTGTGATAGCAGGTGATATGGCGCGAGGTCAGAAAGGTCACCGCATCCAGCGCGTCGCGCGCGCGCAACTCACCTTGCAGCCAGGCGTCCACATCCAGATCGGCAGGCAGATCCGCGTTACGCACCTCGCGCCACAGGATTCGCCGCGCCGTGACCCTGCCGGGGCGGTTGATCGCCCAGCTGAGAACCGACATCGGCCCGCCCAAGTCGAATTCCAGCCAGGGGCGCGTCAATGTCAGGCCAGTCATGTCAGAACCTCAAGCGATTGAGCCACATAAATGCAATCAATGGCCTCATTGTGCTTCGGTTTGCAGCGCAAGGCGGGCGGTGACAAGGCCCTTGATCGCATTCAGCACGAATGGCGTGCCACAGACCCAATCCTGATCAGCAATGACTGCGCTGGCGACCTCACCGCGCAAACCGGCAACGACCGGATGATCCATCACCGCCTCGGCGTGCGAGCCGCCGGGATAACGCTGCGCCGTGATCACCATCTGGGGCTGGATCATGGCCAGCGTCTCCAGCGCCAGTTTGCCCCCGTCGGTATATCCGGCCTCGACAACGGCGTTGCGCAGGCCGGCCACCTCCAGCAATTCATGCGCCAGCGAAGAGGTTCCGGCGGTATATCCGTTGGCGTAATAAAGCGCCGCCCGCGGTCCCGGCCCTTTGGGCCCCTGTAAGGCTTCGGCCCTGAGGGCTGCCAGCCCCGCATCAAACGCGTCCAATTCGGCCTGCGCGACCGCGTCGCGGTGCAATACAGCCCCCATTTGCGTCAGGTTGGCGCGCAGATCGTCCAGTGATGTGACCGGCGCGAACACCGCGACCGGAATTCCCAACCGTTCCAGCATCGCCGTCGTTTCGCGCGGCGTATAGATACCGGCCAACACCAGATCAGGGCGCAGCATGTAAATTTCTTCGGCCAGACCATGGTTGATCGAATAATTCGCCGCCTGTTCGGCCATCGGTGACATGCGCGAGTCCAGCGACACATGCGTCACCGACTGCAACTGACCGGGGGCGGCCAGCATCATCGCCAGTTGATCCGTGCACAGGTTGATCGACACCACGCGTTGCGGTGCGGTGGCGGGCGTCACTTGTGCGCCGCCCTGCCCCGTCACCTGAGCGGGCGCCGGCCAGACCGCCAGCGCCCACAAAGCCAGACCAGCGGCCAAGCCGGCACCCAGCCCTGTTCTTAGTGCGGCTTTACCAGTTCGCATCAAGACCAACGTAAAACGCCCGATCCCGTCCGGCATAACCCCAAACATCCGATTGCGCCTCGTCAAACAGGTTGGTGATCCGGAACGTCGCATCCACCGCGTCGGTCAGCGCATAACGTGTGGCAACGTCGACCGTGGTATAATCCGGCAGTTCGGCAGCGCCAAAGGGCGGGAAGAACTGCGAATCCCGGTTACCCGTAACGTGACGCAGATCCACCGAGACCGAACCACGCCCGCCAAAGGCCTGCGCCGTCATACCGATGCCCAGTTCATGCTCGGGGCGACGCACCTCGACCGCGCCGTTTGGTTCGGTCGCGTCCAGATAGGTATAGTTCAGACGCAGGTCGATGGTATCGGTCGCCGCGAATTGGCCCTGCACCTCGATGCCCTGGCGTTTGCTGGTGCCGGTCTGATTGATATAGGTGTTCCCACCCCCCGGTGCCGCGACGAAAGTGATCTCATCCTCCAGTTCTTCATTGAAGTAGGTCACGCCGATCTCGCCGCGCCCCTGCGCAAACGGCACGTCAACACCGATGTCAAAGCTGCGGCTTTCCTCCGGGCGCAGATTGGGGTTACCCACGGTTCCCCAAGCATTCGCATACAGCTCAAAATATGACGGATTCACCACCCCGGTGCCCGCCGATGCCCGCAGGCGCACGCCACTGCCTGCAAAGGTATAGGACGCTCCAAGACTCCAGGTGGTGGCATCCTTGAACACCGAGTTGTCGTCAAAGCGTGCCCCCGCCTGCACGTCCAGCCCATTGGCAAAGCTGCCGCGATATTCCAGCGCGACGGATTGGGTATGGCGCGCATATAGCGCATTGGTGTTGCTGCGGTCGGTTTCGTGTTCCAGCAACAGGTTGGCCAGATGGTTGGCCGTGTCCACCGTGCCGCCATCAATGCCAAAGCTGAGGCGATATTTGTATGCCTCGGTCTGCTCGTTGACGACGGGACCATTGTTGCTGGTGGAATCGTTGTCGGTCAGCTCATAGGTCAGGCGATGTTGCAGACGTCCGTCCAGCATGTCCTGCTGGGCAAAGAAGCTCATCGTCATCTCGTCGCTGGTGCCGACCTGGGTCGCGTCGTCCACGATATAGCTGTCCGCATCGGTTGCGGCGAAATTGGTGCTGTCGAAGTCAAAATCTTCTTCGGATTTCCGAAGGTTGAATCCCAGCTTCACAGTGTCCAGCACCTGCACGTCGCCCTTGAAGATCCAAGTGGTGCGGTCAGTCGCGTCACGCTCGCCGCCATCGCCGGAAAAATCATAGCCCGCATCGTGCATGTCCGAAAAACTCAGCGACAGACCGCCCTTTTCACCGCGTTGCGACGCAAAGCCCGACAAGGTGGTGCTGCCATGGCTGCCGACCTCTGCGGAGGTGCCGTATTGTGTGCCGATATCGCCGGTGCGTGTGATGATGTTGATCACACCCGACGATGCGTTCGCGCCGTAAAACACCGTTTGCGGCCCGCGCAAGACCTCGATCCGCTCGATGTTGGACGTGTCCAGCCCCGACAGCGAATACTCGCCGTCCCCACCTGCGGCCTCGACGCCGTCGATCAGGATCAAGGTGTGGCTGGCCTCGCCGCCACGGATACGCACCTGCGTAAAGTTCCCCCCAGCCGAAGACACCGCCACGCCCGGAACGGTGCGCAGCGCGTTTTGTACCGACACAATTCCGCGCGTGCGCAACGCATCACCGGTGATCACAGTGGCCGACCGACCAAAGGCCGCAGCCTCGACCGGGGTCAAACCGCCGGACAGGATGATTTCCCCCAAGTCATAGGGCGAGTCGGCGTCCTGCGCCTGGGCCACACCACAGGTCAGCGACAAAGGCACAATCGCGGCACATAGAATCGTGGAATTAAGGATATTTCGTTTCATTTCAGTGATCTCCGGTCGCTCCCTCATGGGGAACGATTGCTCTTCTGGACGTGCTGCGGAGAAATTCGAACCCTCCACAAGCGGCTGCGCGCCACCACACCGGAGTTGATCCGTTGTCCATAGCGCGCCCCGCGCCCGGACAGGGTGATCACCTCGGCAGGTCTCCTGACTTGCGGGTCAACGCTTGGCCGGACCTTCCCATCCCCATGTTCGGGACAGTGGCATTCACCGGCTTCGCTTACCGCCTACAGTTGCGGGGGCAGTCACGTCATTGGCACCCAAATGGGGGCAGCATCGTGTTCCCTATTATCCAGGCTTGTGAAGACCCGGACCGAAGTACGGCTTGCCTAGCGCAGGTGCGCCAATGTGAAAAGTGATTTTTGCCCAAGAGGCGCAATTGATGCGGACACGTCGCACCTTGTCCACATGTCTCGTAGAGAAGGACGTATTTGGAAATATGGTGCACCCAATAGGATTCGAACCTATGGCCTCTGCCTTCGGAGGGCAGCGCTCTATCCAGCTGAGCTATGGGTGCCTGAGGCGCGATATAGACCGCTCCGGCCCGGCTCGCAACGGATAAATCCGCGTAAGGCGTGCTTCAGCGCGCCTGCGACCCGGGAGAACAGATCAGGCGAACAGATCGTGGCACAATTCAAGCGCCTCAATCAGCGCATCAACCTCATCCGTTGTATTATAAACTGCAAAGGAGGCGCGGCAGGTGGCGTTGACGCCCAGGTGATCCATCAAGGGACCGGCGCAGTGTTGACCGGCGCGCACCGCGACGCCTTTTTTGTCTAGAATGGTCGAGATGTCATGCGGATGCCCTGCCCCGTCCAACGTGAAGCTAAAGATCGCGCCCTTGTCCGGCGTGGTCCCCTGTAGCTGAAGCCAGTTCAGTCCCGCCAGCCGCTGGGCGGCGTAATCGCGCAGATGGTCCTCATGCGCGGCGATATTGGCCATGCCCAGCCCCATCATATACTCCAGAGCGACCCCAAGACCGATAGTTTGCACGATGCCGGGGGTGCCTGCCTCGAATTTCATCGGCGGATCGTTATAGGTCACCGTATCGCGCGTCACCTCGCGAATCATGTCGCCGCCCCCCATGAACGGGCGCATCTCGTCCATCCGCTCGCGACGCACAAAGATCGCGCCCGAACCGGTGGGGCCATACAGCTTGTGCCCGGTGATGGCATAGAAATCACAGCCCAGATCATCGACGTTGACCGGCATATGCACCGCTGCCTGACTGCCATCGACCAGAACGGCCACACCGCGCGCGCGCGCCGCGTCGCAGATGGTCTTCACGTCGACCTTGGTGCCCAGTACGTTGGACATTTGGGTAATCGCAATCAGCTTGGTCCGGGGGGTAATCGCGTCGATCACCGCCTGCGGGTCCAATGCGCCGGTGCTATCCACATCAACCCATTTCAGCACCGCACCCTGACGTTCGCGCAGAAAATGCCAGGGAACGATGTTGGCATGATGCTCCATCACCGACAGGATCACCTCGTCGCCCGCCTCAAACCGGGGCATGGCCCAGCCGTAAGCGACCATGTTGATGCCCTCGGTCGTGCCGGAATTCAGCACGATCTGGTTTTCATCCGCCACGCCAAGGAACCGCGCAATGGTACCGCGCACGCCCTCGTATTTCTCGGTCGCCAGATTGCTCAGCGTATGCAGCCCGCGATGCACATTGGCATATTCATGGCTATACGCCGTAGTGATCGCGTCGATCACCACCTGAGGTTTCTGCGCCGAAGCGCCATTATCCAGATAAACCAGCGGCCTGTCGTTCACCTGACGGCTGAGGATCGGAAAATCGGCACGGACCGCTTTGATATCGAGCATTTCAAGCTCCTCCCATGACGGCGGCCATCAGCACGCCCAGTATGGCCGACAGGCCCAAAACCATTGAAACAACGCACAGGATCAGCGCGGCGGCGGCCTTGAGCAAGTTATCAAACCCATGCGCCCTGTCGATGAAACACACCAGAATGGCAATCCCCCAAATCGATGCCACCATCGCCACAATCACCCCCAACGCCGGGAACACCAGCACCGAGATCAATAGCACAGCCTGCACCAACAGGCGCATAACCTGCAACCAGACGACCAGCGCCAGAATATCACGGATCTGTCCGCGCCCCCCCATCGCCTGCCCGATCCATGTCAGCGTCAGGACCGTGATCACCAGCGCGCCGATCAGAAACAGCGTCATCATGAAGGGCGATTGAAACGCGGTGGGAATGATCATCTCGGCCTCGGGGCCCATCGGACCACTGGCCGCCACCGACAGCGTATAGATGATAGCATTGAAGATACTCATCAACGCCAGCGCCTGCCACAGCCAGTCGCGCGGCAGGTTCAGCGCCATGATCCGCGACGCGGCTCCGCGCGGATCAAACAGCGATTGGCGCACCAGATCGCGCAGGAATTCAACCGTCATACTTGCCCCATTCGGCCTCGCGCAGGCCAAGCGCCCAGAACAAGCCAAAACAGGCCAGCCACAGCAGGCCCACAATGTTCAAAGCGGCCCCTGGACCGACAAATCCGGCCGTCAACCCGTGCAACAAGATCAAGGGACTGGCCGCCAGGAGCGCCCAGAACAGCGCCAACCGCGCACCAAACGCACTGCCCCGGCCACCAATTGCGCGGGCAATCCAGTGGCTGATCAGCGCCAGCGTATAAAGCAGCAACGGCGCGATGAACATCCACGCCAACAAGGCTCCGCCCAACAGCGGGTTCAACTCCTGCCCCGTCAGATGCGCCTCACGCGCCAGACGGGGCAGCTGCGCGACGAACATCAACGCGCAGCCTGCCACCAGAATGGCCAGCGCGCGATCCTCGCGCGGGCCCATCGCCAAAAGACGGCGCAGCACGCGGCCCGGCCCGCGATATGTTGCGGCGATATCGCGGGTGACAGGCATCAGGCGCGCCGACGCTCTAGCCAGCCTTCCAACAGCGCGACAATCTCGTCGCGCAGACCCTCATCCTCGACCTCATCTACCGCCTCGGCCAAAAAGGCCAATGTCAGCAGATCTGTCGCGATGCCTTTGGGCACCCCCCGCGCACGCAGGTAAAACAGCGCCGCATCGTCAATCGCCCCCGAGGTCGAGCCGTGCGAACAGGCCACGTCATCGGCGTAGATTTCCAGCTCGGGTTTGGCCAAAAACTGGCTGTCGCCATCCAGCAGCAAGGATTGGCTAAGTTGATACCCGTCGGTTTTCTGCGCCCCGGCCTTGACCAGAATCTTGCCCTGAAACACGCCGGTCGCACCGTTGCGAAGCACCTTCTTGAAAACCTGACGGCTTTCACACCGCTCGGCGTCATGGGTGATGAACACCGTATCGTCATGCAAAAAATCGCCGTCGCCCATGGCCGTGCCGGCCACATGGGCCTTTGCATCATCGCCGGTCAATTCAATCACACATTCATTGCGCGTCAGTACGCCATTTGCCGTCATGGTAAATGATTTAAACGCGCTGCGATGTCCCAAACGGGCGAACATATGCGTGACCGCGCGTCGCTCGTGATCGCGTCCCTGAACGCGGACATGGTGAAATCCGGCGTCGTCAGCGACGTCGACTTCCATGACCTTATTCAACCGCGCTGCGGCTGGGCCAGTTTCCAGGACAGTGATGTCCGCGCCGGGATCAAGCCGGATCAGATGATGGAGAATCGCATCAGATGCTGTTGATTTATGGTGATAAATCAAGCTTACAGGTCGGCTGACCCGGCCCGTGACATGCATCACGATCCCGTCCGTCGCCGCCGCCGTGTTCAAGGCCGCCAGCGGACGCTCAACCGGTGTCTGCCCCCGCGTTTCCAATGTGCCGTACAAATCCTTGGCCCAATGGATATCGGCCTGCGCAACATCGGCCAGACGTTCAATGCTGACCCCTTCCAGCGCGAAATCGTCGCTGGCATCCGCATCGAATACTCCATCGACAAAGACGATTTTCAGCCGGTCCAGACCTTCAAACACTTCTTTGTCACCGCCAACGAGCACCGAGGCCTCGGGCGCATCGGCCTGCGTCAGGGTGTCGGGGCGGGTGTATTTCCAATATTCGTCACGCCGTTGCGGCAGGCCCATCGCCTGCACCCGCGCCAGCGCATCTTTACGCGCAGCCGTGGCCCAAATTCCGCTGGCGGGCACATTCAGCCCGCTCAACCGGGTTTCGGTCAAATCCTGTTTTGCCTGGCTCTGTGCCATTACACCACCTCCGCCAGAATGTCGGCATAACCGTTCTTTTCAACCTCAAGGGCCAGTTCGGGACCGCCCGTCTTGATGATCCGACCATCGGCCATGATGTGCACGAAATCAGGTTTGATGTGATCCAGAAGCCGTTGATAATGCGTAATAACAAGGAAGCTACGCCCCGCGTCGCGCAGCGCGTTCACACCCTGGCTGACCAGTTTCATCGCGTCTACATCCAACCCCGAGTCGGTCTCGTCCAGGATGCACATCTTTGGTTCCAGCATAGCCATTTGCAGGATCTCGTTGCGTTTCTTCTCACCGCCGGAAAAGCCCACGTTGACGGGACGTTTCAACATATCGGCGTCGATTTGCAGATCCTTGGCCTTGGCGCGCACCAGTTTCAGGAAATCCGCCGCGCTCATCTCATCCTCGCCGCGCGCCTTGCGTTGCGCATTCACGGCGGTCCGCAGGAAGGTCATATTACCCACGCCGGGAATCTCGACCGGGTATTGGAACGCCAGAAACAGGCCCGCCGCTGCGCGCTCTTCGGGCTCCATCGCCAAAATATCCGCGCCTTCCAGCGTCGCGCTGCCTTCGGTCACTTCATAGCCGTCACGCCCCGACAACACATAGCTCAGCGTCGACTTGCCCGAGCCGTTGGGGCCCATGATTGCATGCACGCTACCGGCCTCGATGTTCAGGTCGACACCTTTCAGGATGGTCTTTTCCTCGTCTTCAAGATCGACGTGCAGGTTTTTGATATTCAACATAAATAGCCTCGTTATTCAGAGTGTTTCGGGGCGGCCTCAGGGCCGGGTCATCATCTTGATAATCGTCAACAACCGATCCGCCGGGACCGGCATGGGCGCGACCTGAAATTCGGCCATGCGGCCAATAAGGTGGGGGGTGCCCAGAAATTCCTCGATCGCGTGATAGCCTTTGCGCCGCTTATAATCGTCCACCAACAGCGTGATCGGCCGTTTCGTCAAAAACGCAGCGGCCATCGCGCATCCGGGCCGGAACCGGCCATCGACCAGAACGACATCCGGTTGGCGAAACTCGGGCAATTGCCAGACCTTCAGCGGATACTCGGGATATCTGCGCCATTCGCGGGTGTTGACGGGCTTGCCCCACTCACCGGTCTCGCCGACATCGGCCCAGATCACATCGACATAGCTGCCCGCGACGGGCGGGTTTTGCGCAAACCAGCCGCGCATCATTTCCGCCCAAGCCTGATCGCTTTCGACGGAAAACACAGTTTTTCCGGGCAATTCCGAGGCCAGAACCGTCGACCCACCACTGCCGTATTCCAGAATAACGTTCGCGTCGGCGTAGGCAGACGCCACATGCGCGGCTTCCGCAGCGGGCATGGTCAGTTCGGGGCGGGCTATGGGCGCAGTCATGCCGTGGCCCCCCTTGGCGTCACCAGATAATTACAATTCTTGCGGCTGTGGCGCACCGTCTTGACCACGTCATAGCGATGGGCCACGCACCAATCGTGAAAGGCCGGATCATTTTCACCGTCTACTTCGATCAGGATCACGGGCCGGTGCGTTTTCACCGTCTTCTCCAACCCCGAAAGCACTTTCATTTCCATGCCTTCTACGTCGATCTTGATTAAATCCGGTGTCTCGCCCTCGAACAAGGCATCGCCGGGATGGACCTGCATGTCGCCCTTACCGGCAAACATTTTGGTTGCGCCAAGGTTCTTGTCGTGGCGCTTCATGCCATACCCACCCTCGGACGCATCCGACAGGCCCACACCCAGCAGGCTGAGGTCGATGACCCCGTTCAGACGGTTGACCAAGACATTGGCCATCAGCGGCGCCATCGCCAACGGATTAGGCTCAACCACGATCACGCGGGCAGCCTGCATGGCGGTCGCGAAAAACATTGCGTGATTGCCGACATTCGCCCCGATATCAATGATGTGCGCTGCGGTCTTGATATGATCCTTCAACACAGACAACTCTTCGGCCTCAAAGAATTCACCGCGCCGCCACGCGTTCTGGATCGGATCGCGCGCCATGTTCAAACACAGGCTTAAACCCATCTTCGGGATATGCAGCACCTCGAACGGCGGAAAGGCCAGCGGATCGCCCGCTGCAAACGCCGCACGCGCGGCGTCGACGTCGAAATACGTCGCATCCGTCTGTTCGGGCAAGGGCAATACCACATCCGACATCAGTCTTGCCCTTCCCGCACAGCCTGCTTTTTATTCATCAACGACATCGTAAAAGCCATGTAGGCCGCTTTCAGTCCAACTTAACCCACCGAGCCTTCCAGCGAGATCGCGACCAATTGCTGCGCTTCCATGGCGAATTCCATCGGCAGGGCCTGCAACACGTCGCGGCAGAAGCCGTTGACGACAAGCGCCACCGCCTCTTCTTCGTCCATGCCACGGGCGCGACAATAAAACAGCTGATCATCATCCACCTTGGATGTCGTCGCCTCGTGCTCAACGCGGGACGAGTTGTTCTTGACCTCGATGTAAGGCACGGTATGCGCCCCGCATTTATCCCCGATCAGCAGGCTGTCGCATTGCGTATAGTTGCGCGATTCCTTGGCCTTGGGGTGCATACTTACCAGACCGCGATAGGTGTTTTGCGCCTTGCCCGCGCTGATCCCCTTGGACACGATGCGCGATTTCGTGCGCTTGCCCAGATGGATCATCTTCGTGCCGGTATCGGCCTGCTGCATGTTGTTGGCGATGGCGATCGAATAGAATTCACCCTGTGAATCGTCGCCGCGCAAGATGCAGCTGGGATACTTCCACGTCACAGCACTGCCGGTTTCGACCTGCGTCCACATCACCTTGGCCCGGTCGCCCCGGCAATCGGCGCGCTTGGTCACAAAGTTATAGATCCCACCCTTGCCGTTTTCATCGCCGGGATACCAGTTTTGAACGGTCGAATATTTCACCTCGGCATCTTCTTCGATGATGATCTCGACCACGGCAGCGTGCAGTTGCGATTCATCCCGCTGCGGCGCGGTGCAGCCTTCCAAGTAGCTGACATAGCTGCCTTTATCGGCAATGATCAACGTACGCTCAAACTGGCCTGTATTCTCGGCGTTGATGCGAAAATACGTCGACAGCTCCATCGGACAGCGCACGCCAGGGGGCACGTAAACGAACGACCCATCGGAAAATACCGCGCTGTTCAGCGTCGCATAAAAGTTGTCGTTCACCGGCACGACCGAGCCAAGGTATTTCTTGACCAACTCAGGGTGTTCGCGGATCGCCTCGGAGATCGAGCAAAAGATGACGCCCGCCTCCAGCAATTCCTTCTGGAAGGTGGTGCCGACGGAGACCGAGTCAAACACAGCATCCACGGCCACTTTGCGGGCCTCGGCCGGCATATCACCCGCGCCCTCGACACCGGCCAGAATAGCCTGCTCTTTCAAAGAGATGCCCAGCTTGCTGTAGGTTGCCAGCAACTTTGGGTCGACCTCGTCCAGCGACTTGGGCTTGACCATCATCGACTTGGGCCGAGCGTAATAATACTGCTCTTGAAAGTCGATTTCAGGATAATCAACCATGGCCCAATCCGGCTCGGTCTTGGTCAGCCAGCGGTCATAGGCGGCCAGACGCCATTCCAGCATCCACTCGGGTTCTTCGTTCTTCTCGGAAATCAGCCGCACGATATCGGGGCTCAGGCCCTTGGGCGCATATTCCATCTCGATATCGGTGGACCAGCCGTATTTATAGGCGCCGCCCACTTCGCGCACCGCGTCAACCGTTTCCTGATCGACGCCGTCCTTGACCTGTGTGTCGTCTAAAACCGTCATGGTCCGTTCCTTTTCAATCTCACGCCCCTCGGGCGTGGTGTCTTTCCAAGCGCGCCAGCCAAGCTTCGGCAAAGCGCATCACATCCTGTTCCGTCGTCTCGGGCCCCAACGAGACCCTGACCGCCGAGGCCGCCAGATCGGGCGCAAAACCCATCGCAGTCAAAACCCGGCTGGCCCGCACCTTGCCGCTGGAGCAGGCCGATCCCGCTGAAATGGCAAACCCGGCCAAATCCATCGCCATCACCTGCGTCTCACCCTTCCAGCCGGGTGTCAGCATGCAAGAGGTGTTTGGCAGACGATCAGCACTATTTCCGACAAAAATAGTCTCTTTTGACGCAGCTGCAATAGTCTTTTCTAGAATGTTTCTAAGTTTTTCAACCTGCGACCAGATCCCAGCCTGAATATCACGTGCGGCAGCCGTCGAAGCAGCCCCGAACCCCGCGATTCCAATCACGTTTTCGGTTCCCGAGCGTCGCCCCATCTCTTGACCGCCGCCCTTGATCTGCGCAGCAATGTCGGTACCGCGTCGCACAACCAGCGCGCCAACCCCTTTGGGACCGCCCAGTTTGTGCGCGGAAATCAATGCCATTTGCGCGCCTGACGCGTTGAACGAAACGGGCAGTTTACCAAAGACTTGGGTCATATCGCTGACGGCCAACCCCACAGGCAGATTCTGAATCACACCGGTTTCTGAGTTGGCCAATTGCAATGCGCCATGCGCCGGATCCGGCACAGTCACACGGCCATTGGGGGCCACAACCAACGCACCATCGGTCCAGGCAGACACCGCGTCATGTTCAATCAAGGCTGACGACAGCCCGCGCCCAGCACAAGCCAATGCCGCCGATTCGGTCGCGCTGGAAGTAAAGATGATGTCCGCCCCCTCGGCATCAAACGCCTCTGCGATCTGTGCGCGCGCGCGCTCAATCACCGCCTTGGCGGCGCGGCCCTCGCCATGCACACTGGACGGGTTCCCGATTACATCCATCGCGGCAATCATCGTCGCGCGCGCCTCGGGACGCAGGGGGGTCGTGGCGTTGTGATCCAGATACACACGGGCCTTCGCCGCGCTTATGGTCATTCCTCGTCCACCACAGCAAACAGATTTGGAACCGCCGGGCACGGGGCCAGCGTGTTGTCGATCACGTCGCTCAACCGGGTCTGATGTAGGTAGACATAGACATGCGCGCTTAACCCCTCCCACAGACGGTTGGACATGGATTGCGCCCGCGATCCCGACGCGCCGCCCGATGCCCCTGCCCCTTTGTGAAGTGCATCGACAGTTTCATCGACCGCAGCCAGAATTTCCGTAACGCGAATTTCCGAAGGAGAGCGTGACAGGCGATAGCCGCCCCCGGGGCCGCGGACAGACGTCACCAGATCGGCGCGTCGCAACTTGACGAACAGCTGCTCCAGATAGGACAGCGACACATCCTGACGCCGGGACACATCGCCCAACGTCACCAGACTATCGGCAGGTTGCAACGCGATATCGGCCAACGCCACCATCGCATAGCGCCCCTTTGTGCTGAGCTTCATGTTCCGTCCCTTCCCAGCCTTGTTTTCAGGCCTGCAAGCCGAAGCGATTGACCTTGCGCCTCACAGCGCTTATCTCGCAATCAAATCAATCTGACCGGAGCGTTCCAGCCAGAGTTTAGAATTATTCTAAGGTGCCCCGGCAACTCCGTCAAGATTGCCCCGCGCCCCACCACCAAAAGGACCACGCATGCCCGAGGTTATTTTCGCCGGACCCGAAGGTCGTCTGGAAGGCCGCTACCACCCCCAAAAAGAAAAAGACGCGCCCATCGCTATCGTGCTGCATCCCCATCCCCAATTCGGTGGGACGATGAACAACAAGGTCGTCTATAACCTTCACTACGCCTTTTACAACATGGGCTTTACGGTGCTTCGGTTCAATTTCCGCGGCGTCGGGCGCAGCCAGGGCGAATACGATCAAGGTGTGGGCGAATTGTCCGATGCCGCTTCGGCACTGGATTACCTGCAATCCATGAACGCCAATTCGAAACACTGCTGGGTTGCGGGGTTTTCGTTCGGGGCATGGATCGGCATGCAATTGTTGATGCGTCGCCCGGAAATCACCGGCTTCATCAGCGTGTCGCCCCCGGCCAACATGTATGACTTTTCGTTTCTAGCGCCCTGCCCGTCCTCGGGCCTGATCATCAACGGCGCGAACGATCGCGTGGCCCCGCCCGCCGACACGACCACGCTGGTCTCAAAACTGCATGAACAGCAGGGCATCACCGTGCAGCACGACGTGATCGAGGGCGCCGGGCACTTCTTTGAGGACGAGCACATGGATACCATGATTGGCAACGTCACCGGCTACGTAAAACGCCGCCTTACCGAAGGCACACGCTGAGCCATGGGCGTCACCGAGGATCTGGCAGATGAACTGGCGCAAGCCGCTCTCAAGGCGGTCGACATCACCGGCGACGATATGATTATTGCTGATCTGGCCAATATGATGGGCGCGACCTCGCAAACCGCCGAGGAGGCGTTTCTGACCGCCGTGCGCGTCCGGCGCGCCAACACCAAGGCGCGCGAGATGCTGAAAGCGCGCCTACTGGCGTTCAAATCCACCCAAACCCCGGACACTCCGCAATCTGATTGAGCGCCTCCGGCGCACTGGTTTGTTTTATTGGCGCGCGGCGGTGCGTGCAGTCCTTCCTATTGCGGTCTTCCTAAAGACGCACGCAGGGAAGCCTCCGGCGGGGATACTTAAGTCCAAGAAAAAGCACTGCCTGCATTTTTTCTTGGCTCAAGTATCCCGGGGGAGACCTTGAAAAAACGTGTTTTTTCAAGGTTGGGGGCAGCGCCCCAACCCGGCGTCAGCCCTTGGCCCGTTTCTTTTCCGCCACAACCTTTTCCGCCAAATCGCGCGCAATTGCGAACGCGCCTTTGATCTTGTCGCTTTCTTTAGCCCAGTCGCGACGCACCACGATCTTGTTGTCGCGCAGTTTGGCCAACCCGCGCTGATCCTCGATGAATTGTACCAGCCCGTGAGGGGATGCGAATTTGTCGTTGTGGAACTGGATCGTCGCACCCTTGGGGCCGCCGTCCAGCTTTGAGATACCCGCCTTTTTACACATTGCCTTGATGCGCACGACCAGCATCAGCATATTCACTTCCTTGGGCAGTTTTCCGAAGCGGTCGATAAGTTCGGCGGCGAAACCTTCCAGTTCAACCTTGCTCTGCAAGCCACTGAGACGGCGATACAATCCTAGACGCACGTCCAGATCGGGCACGTAGTCTTCGGGGATCAGGACAGGCACGCCCAGATTGATCTGGGGTGCCCATTGATCGTCGGCCTCGCTGAGGCCCTCCATTTCGCCCGCCTTGATCTTGGCGATCGCGTCTTCCAGCATCGACTGGTACAACTCGTATCCCACGTCGCGCATCTGGCCGGATTGTTCTTCGCCCAGAAGGTTGCCCGCGCCGCGAATGTCCAGATCCTGACTGGCCAAGGTGAACCCTGCGCCCAGCGTGTCCAGACTGCCCAGCACGCGCAGGCGTTTTTCAGCGGCGGGCGTTAGTTTCATTCGCGGTTTCGTGGTCAGATAGGCATAGGCGCGGGTTTTCGAGCGACCGACGCGCCCCCGGATCTGATAGAGTTGGCTCAGGCCGAACATGTCTGAGCGATGGATAACCATCGTGTTGGCCGTGGGAATATCGAGGCCTGATTCGACGATTGTTGTGGCGACCAGTACGTCGTATTTGCCATCGTAGAAGGCGTTCATGCGGCTGTCCAACTCGCCTGCGGCCATCTGACCGTGAGCGACCACATAGCTAAGTTCGGGCAATTGCGCGGTCAGGAAATCTTCGATTTCCGGCAGGTCGGTGATGCGCGGCACCACGTAAAAGCTTTGACCGCCACGATAATGTTCACGCAGCAGCGCCTCGCGGATGGTCACGGAATCAAACTCGCTGACATAGGTGCGGATCGACAGGCGGTCCACCGGGGGTGTGCCAATAATCGACAGGTCGCGCACCCCTGACAGGCTAAGTTGCAGCGTGCGCGGGATCGGTGTTGCCGTCAGGGTCAGCACATGCACATCGCTGCGCAGCGCCTTCAGGCGTTCCTTGTGCCCCACGCCGAACCGCTGTTCTTCATCGATGACCAGCAGGCCCAGATTTGCAAACTTGACTGATTTGGCCAGCAGCGCATGGGTGCCGACCACAATATCCACCTGCCCGCGCGCCAGCCCCTCGCGAGTCTGCGCCGCCTCTTTGGTGCTGACAAAGCGTGACAGGGGACGCACGGTGATGGGAAAGCCGCGAAAACGCTCGGCAAAGCTTTGATAATGCTGGCGGGCCAACAGCGTGGTGGGCGCAATCACGGCCACCTGCATGCCCGACATGGCAGCGGCAAAGGCGGCGCGCATCGCCACTTCGGTCTTGCCGAATCCGACATCGCCGCAAATCAGGCGATCCATCGGGGTGCCGGCCTGAAGATCGGCCATCACATCCTCGATTGCGCGCAGCTGATCGTCGGTTTCCTCATAGGGGAAGCGGGCGGAAAATTCCTCCCATGCGTGATGCTCGGGCTCAAGCACAGGCGCGGTGCGCAGGGCGCGTTCGGCAGCAAGGCGGATCAGGCGGTCCGCCATCTCGCGGATGCGTTCCTTGAGCCGGGCCTTTTTGGATTGCCAAGCACCGCCGCCCAGCTTGTCCAGCATACCTTCTTCGTGGCCGAATTTACTGAGCAGTTCGATGTTTTCGACCGGCAGGTACAGCCGTGAGGATTCCGCATATTCCAGAACGATGCATTCATGCGCCGCCCCAAGGGCTGTGATCACCTCCAGCCCAAGATAACGCCCAACGCCATGATCGACATGCACCACCAGATCACCGGGGCTGAGGCTGTTGGCCTCGGTCAGGAAATTCTCGGCGCGACGACGGCGTTTGGGCGCGCGGATCAACCGATCACCCAAGATATCCTGCTCGGCAATTACGGTCAGATGACGCCCATCAAACGGTCCCTCAAAGCCGGATTCCAGCCCCCAGACCGTCAGATGCAGCCCGGTTTTGCCCAACCGCGTGGCGGCGGGCACGGTAACGGGACCGATCAGGCCCTCATCCGCCAACAGGCCCTCCATGCGCTCGCGCGCGCCTTCTGTATAGCTGGCCAAAAGGACCGGGCCCTTGGTCAATTTAGCTTCAATATGATCCTTCAACGCCCCGAAAAGGCTGATGCTTTCCTGTTGGCGTTCGGGGGCGAAACTGCGCCCGATGCGCCCACCTGCGTCCACTACGCCCATGCCAGTGGCCTGCGGCAACGCCGTCAGTTGCACCACCCGGCGGCCTGAAACCGTCTGCTCCCAGGCGGCATCATCCAGATATAGCAGGCCCGGCGGCACGGGTTTATAGACTGTATCGCCCCGGCCCTTGGATTTCAGCGCGTGTTGACGTGTTTCATACTGATCCTTGATCATGTCCCAACGCGATAGGCGCGCGGGCGTCAGGTGGTCGTCCTGAATGATCGGCGCGCCCGGTAGATAGTCAGGCAAAGTCTCAAGCGTTTCGTGAAAAAACGGCAGCCAGTGTTCTACACCCTGCGCCTTGCGCCCCGCGCTGACCGCCTCATACAGCGGATCATCCGTCCCGGCCGAACCAAATTCGATACGGTAATTCTGGCGAAACCGCATGATGGCATCGTCGTCCAGAATAACCTCGGACACCGGGGCCAGCTCGATCATGTCCAGCTTTTTGACCGTACGCTGAGTGGCTGGATCGAACCGACGCACCCCGTCCAGAACGTCGCCAAACAGGTCCAACCGCACAGGCCCACCGGGTCCGGGCGGGAAGATGTCGATGATGCCACCGCGCACCGCGTAATCGCCCGGTTCGGTCACTGTCGGGCTTTGCACGAACCCCATGCGCACCAGAAAGGCGCGCAAAGCGGCCTCGTCGATGCGTTGGTTGACCTGCGCCGTAAACGCCGCCTCGCGCAGCACACGGCGCGGCGGGATGCGCTGCGTTGCCGCGCTCAGTGTGGTCAGTACAATGAACTGCGGCGGCATCTCATGCACCAGCGCGGCCAGCGTGGACATGCGCGCAGATGAAATATCTGCATTGGGCGACACGCGGTCATAGGCCAGGCAATCCCACCCCGGAAAGGGCATGACCGGCATATCCGGCGCAAAGAACCGCAGCGCGGACGCCATTGCGGCCATCCTCTTGTCGTCGCGCGCGATATGGATGACGGGGCCACCCGCGCGTTTGACTTCGTCCAGCAACAGGCGGGCGTCAAACCCTTCAGGTGCGCCCGAAACGGTGATGAATTGCGAGGTTGTCATCGGGTCTGGTCTCCGGCTTGGGGCAGCGTGTCAGCCGCCAAGGGCCGAGGCGGACATGTTCTGCAACATGCCCCACATGGCCGTCGCAAAGATCGACGCAACGCCGATCATCTGGACATAGGTCCGATGGCGGATCAGGCAATTGATCAGTGCCACACCCGTCAGCGCGCGGTCGCGGATGCGTGAGGCGGTAAAGACTGACAGCAGCCAGACCAGCGACATGGGCAATCCCAGCAGGAACACCGCCTGCGCGAATTCGCGGTCATACACAAAGCCCAGCAACACCACGCTGGTCAGCACGAAAAATGAAAACCCGGCCATCAGAAGCCCGGATTCCTGCGCGATATAGATAATGCGGCGGACGTTGATCGCCACCATGGTTTCCATATCCGCCATCGCAGGGTCGCCCAGACCACGCTTGCGCGCGCGCAGGATCATGTCCCAGGGCACACCCAGCACCCAATGGCTGGCCGAGGACCACATAACTGCTAGCGCAATCCAGAACCACAGGTTGCTGAAACTGCGCATGTCGATGACTTCAAAAACGCTTGTATACCAATCCACGCGGGTGCCCCGGACTTTTTGCTCAAGGCCTCTCTTACCTGCGCGCGTCGGCAATTCCCACCCTTGAGATGCGCCAATTTCCGTGGCAGTCAGGGGCGTGCCCAAATTCCATTGGAAGGCCCCGATATGCGCCCTACCCTTGCTCCCTATCCCGCCACACGCCTGCGCCGCATTCGCCGCACGCCCGCCTTGCGCGCGCTGGCGGCTGAAAACACCCTTAGCCCGGCCGATTTCATCTGGCCCGTGTTCGTGCGCGATGGCGAGGGCGTGGTCGAACCTGTCACTTCAATGCCCGGCGTGAACCGGTTAAGCGTGGATAAGGTGGTCGAGGCCGCGCGCGAGGCTTATGCGCTGGGTATTCCGGCAATCTGCCTGTTTCCCTATACCGACGCCGCCAGGCGCACTGCGGACTGCGCCGAGGCGTGGAACCCCGACAACCTAAGCAACCGCGCGACCCGTGCGATCAAGGCGGCAGTGCCGGATATCTTGGTGATGACCGACGTCGCGCTGGATCCCTATTCGGACACCGGACACGACGGGTTCGTTGTGGGGGACGAAATCGTCAACGATGCCACGGTCGAGGCCCTCGTAAAGCAGGGCCTCAGTCAGGCCGAGGCCGGAGTGGATATCATCGGGCCTTCGGACATGATGGACGGACGCATCGGCGCCCTGCGCAGCGCACTGGAGCAGGCAGGCCATCAGAACGTGATCCTGCTGAGCTATGCCGCGAAATATGCCAGCGCGTTCTACGGCCCCTTCCGCGATGCTGTCGGTGCGTCCGGCGCGTTGAAGGGCGACAAACGCACCTATCAAATGGATCCCGGCAACTCGAACGAGGCGATGCGCCTGATCGAACGCGATCTCAGCGAAGGCGCGGACATGATCATGGTCAAACCCGGCATGCCCTATCTGGACATTTGCCGTCGCGCCAAGGACATGTTCGGCGCGCCGACCTATGCCTATCAGGTGTCCGGCGAATACGCGATGATCATGGCCGCCGCGCAGAACGGCTGGATCGACGGCGACCGCGCGATGGCCGAAAGCCTGATGGCCTTCAAGCGCGCGGGTTGCGACGGCATTCTGACCTATTTCGCCCCCGCTATGGCCAAAGCCCTTCAAGGCTAAGCGCGGGGCCACAAATCCCTATGTCACTCGTCCCGCTTCGCGGTTGGGAAATGGCATATTTCTCCGGCGCGCGCGACATCCCGCCCGCCGGGGCGCATCTGGCGTGACAACTGCACTCTATCGTCGTATAGTTCGCGACAGATCGGTCGAACAAACGACCGGCACCTTTTTCAGGCAACGGACAGGCAAATCATCATGAGCATTCTTTCCCGACGCGGATTTACGCTGGGCGCGCTGGGGGCGGCCAGCCTCACATCGGCTGGTCTTACAGCCGCTTGCGGCAACGGCATCGGAAGCCGCGCACCCGAAACGATAGACGCACGCGTCGACACCACGCTGGATTATCTGTTCTCCAACTATCCAAGCACACAATCGCTGGCCGAAAAGGCCAACGGCATGTTGATCATGCCGCTGATCACCGAGGCCGGTCTGGGTCTGGGCGGTGGATATGGGCGCGGTGCGTTGCGCATCAACAACGTCACAGTCGATTACTATTCCGCCACCAAAGGCAGCATCGGCCTGCAAATCGGCGCACAACAATTCGCGCATGTGCTGTTTTTCATGACCGAAAGCTCGCTGTCGCGCTTCCGCCGCTCGTCGGGTTGGGCCGCTGGCGCGGATATCGAGTATGTCTTTAAGGATATGGGTGAAAACCTGCGCGCTGAAACGACGACGTCCACCGCACCAGTGGTTGCCGTGGTGTTCGGTCAGGCCGGGTTGCTGGCCGGAGTATCGTTGGAAGGCATGAAATACACACGGATCATTCCATAAACCTTGGGTCACTCAGGTTTGAAGTCGGCATCCGGGGGCTCTGCCCCCGACGTTGAAAACCAACGGTTTTCAACGTCTCCCCCGGGATATTTATGGCCAGAAGATACGCCATCAGTCGGATCAAGGTAAATTCGCGGTGCGCGATTTTGGTGACATTGATCGCGCTTTCCGGATCCGTCATATCACTGCGCTGATGAGAAATTACTTTTCAATTAAAACAGTATGTTATCACCACACCCGCAGGACTGACAAATGCATCTGTCCTGCGCCATTGCACCCTATATCCGCCCTCTGATATAGGTTAGCCCACAAGATCTGGATCTAGACGACAAGGCAGGCCCCCGTTGACCGATACGCCGCAAACCCCCGAGAACATAGACGAAAACACACCCGACCGGCCCGCATACGATGGGCCGACCGTGTCGATTGCGGATGAGATGAAGACATCTTATCTGGATTACGCGATGTCAGTGATCGTCAGCCGCGCCATTCCGGACCTACGCGATGGTCTGAAACCGGTGCACCGCCGCATTCTTTATGCGATGCACGAGGCGGGCAACACTCACGACAAGCCTTATCGCAAATCCGCGCGGGCCGTTGGCGATGTGATGGGTAAATACCACCCGCACGGCGACAGTGCGATCTATGACGCCTTGGTGCGGATGGCGCAGGATTTCTCAATGTCGCTACCGCTGCTGGATGGGCAGGGCAACTTTGGGTCTATGGATGGCGATAACGCCGCCGCGATGCGCTATACCGAGGTCCGCATGGACAAGCCGGCGGCCTATCTGCTGGCAGATATCGACAAGGAAACCGTCGATTTTCAGGACAACTATGACGGCAAGGACCGCGAACCGACGGTTTTGCCCGCGCGCTTTCCCAACATGCTGGTCAATGGCGCGGGCGGCATCGCCGTCGGCATGGCCACCAACATTCCGCCCCATAACTTGGGCGAGGTGGTGGATGCCACGCTGGCCCTGATCGAAAGCCCCGACCTGAGCAGCGAAGACCTGATCGAGTATATTCCCGGTCCGGATTTCCCGACCGGCGGCATCATTCTGGGCCACACCGGCGCGCGCAAGGCCTATCTGGAGGGGCGCGGCAGTGTGATCGTGCGGGCCAAAACCCGCGTTGAGGAAATCCGAAAAGACCGCTACGCCATTGTTATTGATGAGATTCCCTATCAGGTGAACAAGGCGACGATGATCGAACGCATCGCCGAGACCGCGCGCGACAAAAAGATCGAGGGTATCGCCCACGTCCAGGACGAATCCGACCGAAACGGCGTGCGCGTTGTGGTCGAGTTGAAGCGTGACGCGACCGCCGAGGTCGTGTTGAACCAGTTGTTCCGCTTTACCCCGATGCAAACCTATTTCGGCTGTAACATGCTGGCGTTGAATGGCGGCCGCCCCGAACAGCTGACCCTGCGCCGGTTCCTGACCTCTTTCATTGCGTTCCGCGAAGAAGTGGTCGCACGCCGTACTGCCTATTTGTTGCGCAAGGCGCGCGAGCGCAGTCATATTCTGTGCGGTCTGGCCGTTGCCGTCAGCAATGTCGACGAGGTGGTCGCGACCATCCGCGCGTCCGCCGATGCCGCCGAGGCGCGGATGAAGCTGATGATGCGGGCCTGGCCTGCAGGCGACATTTTGGAATATATCGCCCTGATCGACGACCCGACGCACAAGGCCAACGACGACGGCACCTACAACCTGTCCGAAACGCAGGCCCGCGCCATTTTGGAATTGCGCCTGCAACGTTTGACCCAACTGGGCGTCAACGAAGTCACCGACGAATTGAAAGACCTGGCTGGCAAGATCAAGGAATATCTGGCCATTCTGGCCAGCCGTGAGCGGATCATGTCCATCATCTCCGAAGAATTGCGTGAGGTGCGCGAGTTGTTCGCCGTTCCCCGTCGCACCGAAATCGTCGATTGGTCCGGCGACATGGACGACGAAGACCTGATCGAGCGCGAGGACATGGTCGTGACCGTCACCTCGGGCGGGTATATCAAGCGCACTGCCCTGGCCGATTTCCGCGCTCAGAAACGCGGCGGCAAGGGCGTGGGCGGCATGGCGACCAAGGAAGAGGATGTCGTGACGACCCTCTTTGTGGCCAACACGCACACTCAACTGCTGTTTTTCACCACCGATGGCATGGTTTACAAGCTGAAGACATGGCGCCTGCCACTGGGAGGTCGCACCTCAAAAGGCAAGGCGATCGTCAACATCCTGCCAATTCCGGCAGGGGTCAGCGTGGCCGCGATCATGCCCGTGGACCGCGACGAATCCGAATGGGACGATTTGCAGGTGGTTTTCGCCACATCTGCGGGCACGGTGCGGCGCAACAAACTGTCGGATTTCACAAATGTGCGCGCCAACGGCAAGATCGCCATGCGGTTCGAGGATGAAGACGCCGGTGTCACCCTGATCAACGCGCGCATCGCCAGCAATGACGACGACGTGATGCTGGTCACATCCTCGGGACGGGCGATCCGTTTTCCGGCGACGGATGTGCGGGTGTTCAACAGCCGCGCGTCGCTGGGGGTCCGCGGCATCCGCCTGACCGGTGATGACAGCGTGGTGTCGATGTCAATCATTCCCCATTTCGAGGCCACATCGGACGAACGCGCGGCCTATCTTAAATTGCGCCGCCAACAGGCTGGAATGGTTGAAGACGACGCTGCAAGCGACGAAGAAACCAGCGAAAATGCGACGATCAGCCCCGACCGCTATGCAGAAATGAAGGCCGCCGAAACGCTGATCCTGACCATCTCGGAGCAAGGCACAGGCAAGCTGAGTTCCAGCCATGACTACCCCATTCGCGGACGTGGCGGCATGGGTGTTACGGCGATGGACAAGGCGATGCGCGGTGGCGCGCTGGTGGCGTCCTTCCCGGTTACGCTGGAGGACCAGATCATGCTGGCCACCTCCAAGGGTCAATCGATCCGCGTACCGGTGCAGGGCATCTCGTTCCGCTCGCGCAGTGCCGGGGGCGTCAAGGTGTTCAACACGGGCAAGAACGAAATCGTCGTCAGCGTCGCCTGGATCGCCGAACAGGCGGATGAAGACGAAGTTCTGGCCGACGGCGGCGAAGTCTAGGCCCTATGCTGCGCCGCGTGGGTCTGATCGTGGGGCTGACCATTGTTGTGGTCGGCCTGATCGCTTCGTTTGCGGGCTATCGGCCCGGCCCCCGTCCCGAAGCGTTGGAGGCGCGGATCGCGGTGATCAATCCGGTGATCGCGGCGGTCAACACGGCGCAGGCTCATGCCACGCAATGTATCGCTTGGTTTTCGGAACTGACCGACACGCAGCTGCCCCCCGCTGAGGCTCAATCCCGGATGGCGCGAACACAGCGCTGTGGCCAGACCGCGCGCGCGACTGCCGAGGCGGGGTATGGCACGCTTGATCAGGTGTCGATCGGGCCAGACAGCCCGACAAAGGCGCAGTTTCTGGATGCAGCCGCCACCGCGCTAAGCATTTATGAAATGCAGGGCGACGATTTTGATACGGCGCAGACGTTGTTAGGCGATGCAATGACCCAAGGCACGCCCCTGACCGACATGCGCACCACGGTTCTGGACCAGCTAGCCACGCTCGCCAGCGATCTTGTGGCCAGCCACGACGCCCTGAACCAGACGCGGGCCGACTATTACGTAAACGGAACGTGACGCCTATCCCGCAGGATAGAGCGCGCCAAATTTCTCGGCCAGATAGGCCATTAACGGTGCCTCGGACGGCTCATACCCGCAGGCGCGGGTGATCAATTCGCGCGGCGCATATAGGCCGCCGTGCTGTTGCACGTTTTCGCGCAGCCACTCGGACGCCTGTGTCATGTCGCCAATCGCCAGTTGATCGTCCAGATCCGGCACCGCCTGACGCAACGCAACATGCAGGCACCCGGAATAGACATTGCCCAAACTGTAGGTCGGAAAATACCCGAACAGACCGACCGACCAATGCACATCCTGCAAACAGCCCAGCGTCGCGTTGGGCACATCATAGCCAAAGTCAGCCTTGAACCGATCGTTCCACGCAGCCTCAAGATCATTGGCCAGCAAATCACCGCTGATCAACGCACGCTCCAGATCAAAGCGCAGCAAAACGTGCAGATTGTATTGCACCTCATCCGCCTCGGTGCGGATGAAACCACGGTGCAGCGCGTTTACGGCGGCGTAAAATGCGTCCTCACCATCGATCCCGAAATCGCCAAACGCCTCGCGCATTTGACCATACAGCCAACCGGTAAAGGCGCGACTGCGGCCCAACTGATTTTCCACGATCCGGCTTTGGCTTTCATGCACACCCATCGACACGCCCGCGCCCAAAGGCGTCAGCGCATAGGCCGGGTCAATCGCCTGCTCGTAACAGGCATGGCCGACCTCATGCAGGGTGGAATAGAGGCAATTGAACGGATCGGTTTCGCTGGTGCGGGTGGTAATGCGCACATCGCTGCCCGACCCGGATGAGAACGGATGGACGGCCTTGTCCAGCCGCCCGCGTGTCATGTCATAGCCCGCCAGTTTGGCCAGTTGGCGCGCCAGTTTCATTTGCGCCTGCGGATCGAACCGGCCTGTCACGCCGGGGGCCTCGATGCCCGCATCCCGCGCCGCTTCGCGCAGGGCCACCAGACCGGGTCGCAAGGCGCTGAACATCGCCTCCAGGTCAGTAGCGTCAGCCCCCGGCTCATAATCGTCCAGCAGCGCGTCATAGACGTCCCCGCCATTCGCAAGCGCCGCCCCCTCCTGACGTTTAAGCGCGACAATTTCGGCCAGAACCGGGGCGAAGGCGGCAAAATCGCCCGTCTCGCGCGCTTCGGCCCATTCGCCCTGCGACAGCGCAGCCCGGCGCGCCAATGCCTCGGCCAGATCCGCAGGCACGCGTGCGGTGCGCTCATACCCCCGCCGGATATGACGCAGCTGTGCCAACCCCACCTGATCCAGCGTTTCGCCCTCAGCAGCCTCCAGCCATTCCGCGACGCGCGGGTCTGTGCGACGCGCGTGTAACACCGCCTGCATCGCGCCGGTTTCTTCGGCCCGTTGCGCCGCAGCCCCGCGCGGCATCACCGTTTCCTGATCCCAGCCAAGCCGCCCGGCCACCTGTCCCAGCGCCTCGGTCTGGCGTTGAAACGCCATCAAATCGTCGTACGCGCCCATCTTTATGATCCCCTTACGGATTGCTGCACCGGATACCCGGCATAAAACCGCGCCCGCAGGATCAACACCCACAACGTCACAGCCAGCAGTTGATGCACAATCGCCACCTGCCAAGGCGCGGCCAGAACGACCGTCACGATTCCCAAGGCGACCTGCGCCAACAAGGCAACAAACGCCAAGGTAAACGCAGCCCGCGTCGCTCCATTGGCACTGCGCCGCGCCCGCAGCCACACCATCACCGAAAACGCTAACAGAGCATACCCTACCATCCGGTGAATGAATTGCACCGTGCCTGGATTTTCAAAGAAATTACGCCAAGCCGGCTCGATCACCAGCATCTGGGGCGGCCACAGACCGCCCGCCATCAACGGCCATTCGGCAAAGCTGCGACCGGCGTCGATCCCGGCCACCAGCGCGCCGATCAGGATTTGCAGAAACGCGAAATGCACCCACCCGGTCGACAGGCCAAACAACCGCGCCTCACGCGTGCGCCGCGCCTGCATCAACACCCGCTCGGGACGCGAAAGTAACAGGGAATACCACGCGATAAATCCAAGGATAACAAAAGCCAATCCCAGATGCGTCGCTAACCGATAAGACGCCACATCGGTCGCATCCCCGTCCAGACCCGACGACACCATCCACCACCCGACGGCCCCCTGCAAACCGCCCAAAGCGCCCAGCAGCAACAGTCGCCCGGTCCATCCCGTCGGGATCTGACGCGCCAACGCAAAACCGACAAACCCAACGGCCCAGACCAATCCGATCACACGGCCCAACTGTCTGTGGCCCCATTCCCACCAATAGATGGCCTTGAAATCCTCAAGGGTCATCCAACTGTTCTGAACCTGAAATTCAGGGATCTGTTGGTACAGCGCGAATTCGGCCCGCCAATCGGCGTCATGCATCGGGGGCATTGCGCCGGTAAAGGGGCGCCATTCTGTGATCGACAGCCCGCTATCCGTCAGCCGGGTCAGCCCGCCCACCGAAATCATCACGACGACCAGAGCAAACAACACCATCAGCCACAGGCGAATACCGCGCCGCGCCCCACCGCGCCCGGCGTCAATCATACCCGTGGCCCGCGCCGAGGCCGGAACCTGGGAACCGACGTCTTCGAAAATGCTGCGTTTGGAGGCCATGATCTGCCGCTCCCTGTTGATCTATCGCGGAACACAGTAGTGCGCCCCGCCCCCCCCTTCAAGCGCCGCCGCCGCCCCGATTTTTCCAGCGTACCATCTGGCGCAAAATGCCATGCAACAGACGTGTGTCGGATTGCGTCAACGGCATGCGCGACCAGAAATTGCGCAACGTCTGGCGCATGCTGTCTGCCTTGTGGTCGGGGAAAAAGAACCCGGCATCTGCCATCCGATCCTCGTAATGGCTGGCCAGGGCCTCGACTTCGATCTGTGTCGCCCACTCGGACCCGGCCAGATGGTCTTGCACGGCGGGCACGAATTCGGTCGCGCGACGCCACTCGTACCCGGTCAGCAACACGCATTGCGCCAGGTTCAGACTGGGGAATTCGGGGTTCACCGGCACGGTAATGATGGCGTTGGCGCGCGCCACATCGCCATTCTCCAGCCCTGCCCGTTCCGGGCCGAACATTACCGCCACGTTTTGACCCGCTTCAATCCGCGATGCCGCGTCCTGCATTGCCGCCTCTGGGCTCATCACCGGCTTGGTCAGGTCGCGCCCCCGCGCGGTTGTGGCATAGACGTAATGACAATCCTCCAGCGCAGCGGGCAGATCGCCCACCAACAACGCCTCGTCCAGCAAACGCCCCGCGCCACTGGCCATGGCCGTTGCATTGGGATTGGGCCACCCATCACGCGGCGCAACAATGCGCATCCGGTCCAGCCCGAAATTCCACATTGCCCGCGCCGCCGCGCCGATATTCTCGCCCATCTGCGGACGTACCAGCACAAAGGCCGGTTGCGGTTTGCCGGTTGCCATTACCAAATCTCCCCTTTGCCCGCCTGATACCGCGCACGCGGCGCCGGTAAAACCCCGCCAGCCCATCTTCTGGCCTTAAATATCCCCGCCGGAGGGGTATCATCCTTGTGTCATGCGATCTCACGACGTCTCAAACTTCTTTTAAGTTCCTTTAATCGCAAAGGTTTAAGGTGTCACTGTGTTCCGGGAGATTCCGGGCAGTGTCAATTGAGATCGTAGATAATAAAGGAGATGCATCAGTGGCAAAGTCAAACGTACTCACAGTGGCAGAGGTGAGGTTGTAGATTTTCACGCGGAATTGAGCCGGGTTTTCCATCGAGAAGTGAGCCACCTTTAAGTTATGTTTCGGGTGTCAG
>JAPFBS010000020.1:0-39323 GCA_035798175.1 Rhodobacteraceae bacterium KMM 6894 | reverse complement strand
AGGCTGCCATAGCTGCCGGCGGGGGTGGGGACGGACCAGGTGTGGGTGTCGGTGGTGTCGACATCCGCAACGGCCAGTTGGCCGGTGGTGGTCAGGATGCTGTCCTCGGTGACGGCCCCCGTGGCGGTGCCGCTGATCGCGGGCGTGTCATTGGTGCCGGTGACGGTGATGGTGACGGTGCCAGTTTCCGTTCCGTCAAGTGACGTTATCTGCCAGATCTGCGTGATCTGCTCGCCGACGGCCAAAGCCTGCACTTCTGGGCGATCATTGTCGACACTGAAGCGCCAGTCACCCGCGGCATTAACCTTCAGTTGACCAAGAGGAACCGGCCCGCCTTGACTGCCGCTGACATACGTCAGACTGTCGGGGGAGAATGTACTTTGATCTGCGTCCAGATCGAGAATGCTGAGGCTGCCGGTGGTGACCAGCGGGTTGCCGGAATCCTCGGCCACTGATCCGACGCTGCTGGTGATCTGCGGCACGTCATTGGTGCCGGTGACGGTGATGGTGATCGTTTGCTGCGCTGTGCCATCCGCACTGGTGACCAGCAAGCTGTCAGTCGCCTGTTCGTCTTGGACGAGGGCCTGTGTGGCAGGACGCAGATCATCCAGAGTATAGCCCCAAACACCGGTATCTGGATCAAAGGTGAACGTGCCATAAAGCCCCTGAAGGCTGTCGGGCATCTGAAATACATCCTGACCCTGATCGGGATCGGTAAGTGTAAGCTGACCGTCGGCGGATTGCTGACCCGGGGTTGCGTTGTCCAGACCGCCTGCTTCGACGATGGCACCATCGGAAGTGCCCGTAATCACGGCGGTATTATTGGTTCCGGTGATGGTGATCGAAACGGTTTCTATCGCAAACGCACCATGTGCGTCAGTGACGCGCACGCTGTAGTCCAAGGTTACGGTTTCGCCCTGACGCAGGGCCTGGGTCGCGGGCAGATCTTCGTCCAGCGTGTAGAGCCAGCGCCCCTCTGAATCGACGCTGAAAGTGCCATAGGTCGCGTCGGGAGTGCCGTCCACGCTCCACGTCTGGGTGTCGCCGTCGCTGTCTACGTCTGTTGCACTGAATTGGCCGGAGACGCTTTGGGGAGGGGCAGTGGGATCATCCACCTCGGTAAGAACCGCAGATTGCGGGCCATCGGAAATTACCGGGGTATCATTGGTGCCCTGCACGGTGA
This sequence comes from Rhodobacteraceae bacterium KMM 6894, assembly GCA_035798175.1. Lineage (GTDB taxonomy): Bacteria > Pseudomonadota > Alphaproteobacteria > Rhodobacterales > Rhodobacteraceae > Roseovarius. Next base: position 38,140 of record JAPFBS010000020.1, on the reverse strand, counting down.
TGGTCAGCGGCGCGGTGGAAACGCCGCCCTCGGCGTTGGTAATGGAAATCGTGAAGACCTCATCGGCCAAAGCCCCTTGGGCCAAGGCCTGCGTCGCCGCCATGCTGTTGTCGAGGCTATAACTATAACTGCCGTCCGCATTTATTGTCAGCGTGCCGTAAAGTCCGGTAAGCGGTTGTCCGACGGTTCCCACGGTGTTGCCCGACGCCACGCCCGACACGGTCAGGGTGCTGTCGGACGGGTCGCTGTCGTTGGTCAGGACATTGCCCTGTGTGCCGGGCTGACCCGCGGTGTCGGTGCTACCGTCAGACTCGACGCCTGCTTCGGTAACTGAATTCGAGTCGCCCTGGGGTTCGGGTGGGCGCACATTGTCAGAGCTGTCCCCGCTGCCCGCCAAGGCGCCAACGCCAAGCATGCCGCCCAAGATCGCGGGCAGACCAGCCAAACCTGCAAATCCAACAGCAGCTGGGGGAAAACCACGTTCGATCTCGGCGATGCGGAACCCTTCCCACGGGCTGTCATATTGCCCCCACCACATGACTTCATCGCTGTCCACAAAGACGATTTCGTTACGTTCCCCATCAAGAGTAACGAAAAAGTCTTGGATTGTGATGCGACTACCATCCTGCAAGATCAGCACCAGATCGTCACCGACCCTGTCAAAGCGCGCAACCTGTTCAGGCCCGAACCCCAGTGTGACAACGCTTGCCTCCGTCAGGGCAACGGAATCCGCAAATTCTTTTTCGGCGGCTTTTGGGTTGGACTTGAGGGAAACGACATGGGTCATAGGTATCTCGCGCACATTCATAGTTTGAAAATCAAGTCACCCGTGTTCTGGGCGACCCAATTTAGACACTGACAATTTTACCGGACGGCAGTCAGGCGTAGTTTCGCCACAGCATCCAACCCCGGTCTGGGATGGACAACAAAGGGAATTGGCAAAGCATATTCCCCCGAACAGGGATGGAGCTAAGGCAGTTGGGATTTCATTCAAGGTGTCATCACATTTGAAGACAATTGAATATAACTGACGTTGTGCGGGTTTGCTAGACATTGACGTGGATCAAAATAAACGTGTGTTCTGTCCGGATGGGGGATTTTTGCAACGCCGGGTGATCCTGATTGAAGTCATTTAATAATGTTTACTATCAATCGCTTGAATGGTTTTTGAGGAGGGATATTTGCGCGTTTGATGGTAGGTCGACGTCTATACGTTGTTCAAGCGGAAAAACGCCGATGGGGGGCAAGAACAAAGCCGTCGCAAGGCTGTTTCCGCCATGTTTTGCAAGCGTTCACGGGCTGGTCATACGTTTCCAAACACGAGGGGGCAAAAATGGCTTGGGCGACTTGTCTGGGCATGGGCATTTTGACGCAGAAGGGGGGAGGGTGCCCGACCCTAAGCGGGATTGCGCGCACGAATCGATTCGTACAATCTACGACGACGGGCAACGACGACCAGCGTACCACGGTTGGAAGTGTGATCCGGGATTTTAGTGTGGCCGAGCAGGGCACGCGGGGATCAAACGACGTTCTCAAAATGTCTAATCAGTTCGGAACCTTGTTGACCGCGCAGGATGATCCGTCTGAAGTGAAATGATCAAAACGTACTGGCAAAGGAGAGTGTGCCCCTGACCCGTTGGTGGAGGCACGTACCACAAGCTCTGATGTCGCCTTTCAGCTGGTGATTTGGCATCTGGCATAACCCATGTTGATCAGGGTGGATCCGCTGACCTTCAACACGCCAGACCGGACATGGCGCGCGTGTTGCATAAACCAGACCTGCAACGGTTTTCGCATGTTCCGCGCCATAACCTGTGACCAATGGTCGAAAACGTCAGATGCCAGAGAACCAGCCACCCCTTTCGGCCCGTGAAAGCCGAGAACAGCGTTGGGTGCGACACAGACGTTGGATAAACCCAGATACATGGTGCATGCGGAATAGCAGCGGCCAATAATTTCCACCCGCTGGCCGGTCCTGCGTAACTTGCGAACTTCGGTCTGGCGGGACTGAATCGAGCCTCCCATATCGAATGACACAATCATCGCTGAAACGGCCGCGGGCTGTGCCGTAAGAAACCGTGCAGGGACAAGCAGTGCAATGGCGACCAATAGCATCATATGCACTGTTCTGACGTAAGTTTTCATATCGAATATCCACCGGTGCGGCACTCGAAAGAGTAAGCCGTGTTTCTATTGATCCGATGGTGGAGGAAGATCAGTTAACTAATTGATAAAGGTAAATTTTTGTAAAATTTGTAATACAGTTTGAATTTGTCGGGCCAAGTTGGATGGGATGGGTTTTGGTCCAGAAAGACGATGATGTCTTTGCATTAAACTTTATGCAAAATTCCTCTGACGCCGATTGCGTCACGACAAAGAACCGGCCCTCTTGCAGCCCTAAGACTGTCCTCGGCTGGAAGGACGCGGCGATCGTCCGTTTGGTCCTGATACTGGGGCGATCCAGTGCGGGCCGGATTGGCTGCCTGATTGCCCAACACGATACCAACGGCCCGTGCGCGCATTTCGGGGGAATATTTGGTTTTGATGCTGCGCCACCCCGCCGGTGAGGCAAGGTGTCCGGCAGACCCGGCGGGTCAAAACGTAATAGGGCATCATTCTTCACGGCTTTACAAACCGCAAGCTACGCGAGGAACAGAGGGCAGAATTGTGGGATACGATAGGGTATCTTTTCGTTGACCTTAAAATAAATTGCCGCTTAGAATTGGCGAAGATCCATTATGAACGGTAACTTCTACAGGACACTGATGTATTTATGACAACGTATACTCTTAATGGCTATTTTTTCGACACACACCCGGACGACGAAGACATCACAATCACACTGCGCTCGGTGTCGCTGTCCGTGGTCATGGCACCCGGAAAGACATCGTTCAGTTACACCTATGACGAACCGCAAACAGGCGAACCGACGGACATCTCACTGAACAACCGTGGGACTGAGTTCTATGGGGTCGAGTTAGATGGGGTGGCCTATGATTCCGACGCTGATCTGGAGGCCGACCTGGTCGAAGTCCTGTGGGACGATGGTGGCACGACGCGAACATCCTATGTCCTAAATTTCTTTAACGATGGCGGGGGCGATTATATATTCGTAATCGGCGGGCATCCGTTGCCCAGTTTCACGTCCCCGGCTGAATTTGATGTCTTCGACAGTACCCAGTTGATTTCGGCGCAAGACGTGCCGATTGGCAATGCGTTTGCTGCAGGCATGCTGATTTCATTGCCCTCGATTCCGGGCGTCACAATATCCGAACACGATGAGATCAACGGTACGTCTGGCGACGACATGCTGCTGGGCGGGATCGGCGACGACCTGATCAAAGGGGGTGAAGGAGACGACCTGATCAATCCCGGCGACAACGTAAACTACGATTTGGTTCTTTCCGGAACTGGCGACGACACCATCGATATGGGCGATGTGGTCACAGGATTTATTGAAATTCAACATTGGGACGTCTCTGGGTCTATCGACGTTACCATCGACGGCAACGCAAATACCGGTTCGATAGACAAGGGCGCTTTGGGAACGACGACCCTGTTGGACGTGGAAAACGCCATCTTGGCCGGGGCTGATATTGGCGGTCTTGGCATTGACGGTGCCCTTTTTGACGACACATTCAACATCCGGTCCGCAGATGGCGGGTGGATGGAAATCCGTGGCAATCAGGGTGCGGACGACTATACATTTCTGGCCTCGACCGGCGATTTGCGGCTTGATTTTATCAATGCAAACCAAGGCATGGTCGCAGACTTTACCACCGGCACGATCAGTAATGATGGCTGGGGAAATGCGGAAACCGTTGTCGGGTTTGAGCATGTGACCGAAGTGCGCGCAACGCAGTTTGCGGATTCCCTGACCGGCACAGACGATGACTACGAAAGCTGGATTTTGAAGGGCGGAGACGACACGCTGGACGCTGGCGGTGGCTGGGACAGGCTGCGGTTTGACCGCAGCGGCGTTCAGGCCGTGACAGTTGATCTGGACGCGGAAACAGCCAGCGGCACATGGAACGGAAATGCCTTCAACGCCTCGATCATGGGGATCGAAGAGGTCCGCGGGTCGCGCGCGGGCAATGACACGATACGGGGATCGAGCGGCGCGGAAAAGATCCGCACCAATGCCGGCGACGACAAGGTTTATGACAACGGCGGCAACGACACCATCGAATTGGGCGACGGCGATGATTATGTGCGCGTCGGCGGTGGTCGTGACAGCTATGATGGCGGCGATGGCAGCGATGATTATATCAGCTACTACGATAGCTCGGGCGGCGTGGATCTGGACCTTGAGGCGAACACTGCCACCGGCAGTTGGGCGAACAACGATACGGTCGTTAACTTCGAATCCGTAGGCGGGTCAAAAACCGGCGACGACACGATCAGCGGCACATCGGGTGCCAACCGGATCAACACCTACGGCGGCGATGACCGTGTCTATGATCGCGGTGGCGACGACGATATCGATTTGGGCAGCGGCGATGACTATGTGCGCGCAGGTGGCGGGGCCGATACCTATGATGGCGGCAGTGGCACTGACTACATCAGCTATTATGACAGTTCGGGTGGCGTGAATCTGGATTTCGCCGCCAACACCGCGTCAGGGTCCTGGGCCAGCAACGATGTGGTCCTGAACTTTGAAAGCGCGTCGGGGTCCAAGACCGGCGATGACACGATCAACGGCACGGATGGCGACAACCGTATCAACACCTATGGCGGCGACGACCGGGTGTATGATCAGGGCGGCGACGACGAGATCGACCTTGGTTCGGGCGATGACTATGTGCGCGCCGGTGGCGGGGCCGATACCTATGACGGCGGCAGTGGAACCGATTACATCAGCTATTACGATAGCTCGGGTGGGGTGAACCTGGATTTCACGGCCAACACCGCGACGGGATCTTGGGCCAATAACGATGTGGTCCTGAATTTTGAAAGCGCGTCGGGGTCAAAAACCGGCGACGACACGATCAACGGAACAGATGGCGACAACCGCATCAACACCTATGGCGGCGATGACAGGGTCACCGACTTGGGCGGCAACGATGAAATCGATCTGGGATCGGGCGACGATTATGTGCGCGCCGGTGGAGGGGCCGATACCTATGACGGGGGCAGCGGCACCGATTACATCAGCTATTATGACAGTTCGGGCGGAGTCGATCTGGACTTTGCGGCCAACACTGCAACCGGAGCTTGGGCCAACAACGATTCAGTGGTCAATTTCGAAGGTGCATCCGGGTCGAACAAGGGCGACGACACCCTGCGCGGCACGGATGGGGAAAGCATCCTGCGCGGCTATGGCGGCGATGACCGGCTGCACGGGCGCGATGGCGACGACAGCCTTGTCGGCGGGTCGGGCGACGACTCTCTCTACGGTGGGGACGGCGCGGATACGATGCGCGGCGGGTCTGGCGCGGATCGGTTTGACGGTGGCGGCGGCAGCGGCACAGACCTGTTGTATGGTGACAGCGGCGCGGACACGTTCCACTTTGATCGCGGCGAAGGCGATGATGTGATCAAGGATTTCGAGAACAACATCGACTTGATCGAGTTCGACAACTTTTCTGGCTTCACAACGGCCGCAGACGCGCTGGCCTATGCCACCGAAATCAGCGGTGATGTGTTCTTTGACTTCGGCACAGACGGCACGGTGCTGGTCGAAAACGCCACGATTGCGCAGCTGATGAACGATATCGACATCGTATGATCCATGGGCGAGAGCAGGCTCCCTTCGGTCTCAGGGCCGAGGGTCTGTCCTGCTCTCTCCCTCCCAATCCCCCACACGCTGTCCGTCCCGTCACCATCACTTAGCCGCATAACTTTTTGAAAAACCGGACAACTTTAAAATCTTTGGCAAGGATGCTTCTTCGGACGAGATTGCGGATGCGTTCCAGCTGTCGGTTCTACGCTGGCCAGCTTTCGCGGATTCGGCGGCGGCCTTGGCGCGACTGCGCAGGAATTTCCGGCTGGTCGCCATGACCAATGCCGACCGTACCGCGTTCACCGCCTACGAACATGTTTTGGGTCGACCTTTTCACGATGCGGTCACCTGTGACGAGACCGGCTATGCAAAACCCGCGCCGGAATTCTTTGCCTATAACAAGGGTCGGCAATCGGCCTTCGGTTTCAAGCAATCCGAAATCCTGCATGTGGCCCAAAGCCAGCATCATGATATCGGTATCGGTAAAGAGCTGGGTTATACGACCTGCTGGATCGAGCGGCGCGCCAACCAGCAGGGCTTTGGCGGATCGCCGGTCCCCAAAGTGGTCACCACACCGGACTTTCACTTTACCTCGCTGGTCGAGCTTGCCGATGCGGTCGATGCAGACCTTGCTGGCAATGCCGCACTGCGGTCCAGCTAGGGCATGACCGCGATGGGCTTCCCGCTGGCAGATATAGCCTCGCTTTGGCAGGAAACCGCGCCGGCGGGGCCATTATGACATGCACCAGCACGGTCCGGTGCGGGAACGGGTCGTACCGGTAAAAGGTTATTCCGGCGTTGCCAAAATCCGTCTTGGGACTTCTGAATTCCGGCAACGCCCCGGAAACACGACAGCTATTCGATGACTATCGACTGTTACCGCCCACAGTTGCCATGACGTGATAAGCTGGGGGGATCGCACTAGGTCCCCAACGGACGCTGCGCGTTTTTTACTTTCCTTTTGTCCGGGCGCATCGCACCCTTATCGCGTTGTATCAAATTTCCCGTTCCTGAAAACATTGTGACGTCATGCGAATTATTCTGCTCTTGGTGTGCTTGGTGTTTGTTTCACCGCCCACATTCTCCTTTGCGCAAGATGCGCCTATCCAGCCCTCTGGCGAGATTGGAATAGAAGACAGCGCGACGCAGGATGCCGCGATTGCCGTGCGTATCCGAAGTATCCTGTCGGAACTGGAAGGCTACGGCGACGTTACAGTCACCGTCAAATCAGGTATCGTGACACTCCGCGGGACCACTTTAGACTCCCCAACGGCACTGCGGCTGAATGAGCTGGTTGGCAGGGTCAACGGTGTTGTCGCAATCGAGAATGAGGTTGGCGAGACCACGGATGTCGTCGAGCGCCTGAACCCACTGGTCAAACGAACGACGCTGCGCGTACAGCAAGCCCTCAACTACTTGCCGCTGCTGTTGATCGCCTTTCTGGCCTTTCTTGCGGTCACGATGCTGGGCTTTATGATCGCCCGCCTGAAGCAGCCATGGAACCGGATCGCGCCGAATTCCTTTATCGCGGATATCTACCGCCAGATACTGCGCATCGCCTTTGTCATCGCTGGGATCGTTGTCGCGCTGGATATCCTTGGGGCGACGGCATTACTGTCCACCATCCTCGGTGCGGCAGGGATTATCGGTCTGGCCATCGGTTTCGCTGTGCGCGACACGGTGGAAAATTTCATCGCGTCGATCATGCTGTCGATCCGGCAACCCTTCCAGCCCAACGATGCTGTCGAGATCGGCGGGGCCGAAGGCAAGGTCATCCGCCTGACCAGCCGGGCGACAGTCCTTTTGTCCTATGACGGCAATCACATCCGCATCCCCAATTCCACAGTTTTCAGCAGCCAGATCACCAATTTCAGCCGCAATCCCGAGCGTCGTTTCAAGTTCTCGATCGGGGTCGGATATGGCACCGATCTTGCCTATGCGCTGCAACTTGCCCAAGATACGCTGAATTCGCTTCCCTATGTGCTGAACAGCCCCGCTGTCGCCGTCTGGATCGAGGAAATGGGCGGAAGCGATATCACTCTCACGATCACAGGCTGGATCAATCAGACCGAAACCGGCCTGCTCAGCGCGCGTAGCGAGGCGATCCGCCTGACCCTTGACGCCTTTGAAAGCGCCGGTATCGAGATGCCAGAGCCGACCTATCGCCTGTTGACCGACATCCAGACACCAGTCCCGTCGCCCGCCCCCGCGAGCCCGGCAGCAAAACCCAAGGCAAGACATACGGACGCGCGCCCCGGAACGGCCCTTGACGTAAATGCGACCTCGGAACAGGAGTTGGCGAACATAGTCGAAGAGGAACGCAAGACGGCCACCTCAGAAGACTTGCTTGATCGCGAAAGCCCCGAAGAATAGGTCTTTCGCGCGGGCGTTGCCGTCAATGCGCGAACACCGCCTTGGTTTTCACCCTCGGCGCTCCGCCGGGTTTTTGGCGTACACCGGTCGCGACCGCAGGGAGGGCAACAGCCGGTCCCGCCAAAAATACTGCCATGTCAGAACCTGCCATGCATGTCCATGCGGTTGGGTATGTAATCGTAGACGCATCGCCTCGCGGCCGATATACTGCGTGCAGCGGTGGGATTTTGTGCCGTTGATATCGCATTTTATATCTTAATTCTTGGGGAATTTTCATGGCTGTCATCACCGGACCACTCGTCACCCGCTTCAACGTGGATGACGACAACAACCCGCGCTAAAATCTGGACGGCGCTGATGGCGTGAACAGCGTGACCATCGGGGATCGCACCTTCGTCTATGCGGCGGGGAGCGATGACGATGGGATCAGCGGGTTTGAGGTGATGGCGGATGGCCAGTTGTTTGGGCGTTGTCACGTTAACTCGACGAAGGGGTAACTGGAGGGTAATTGTTGTTGAATGAGAAGAATATCCTACGCACGCCACCGATTTCCGCCGTCAATAATCCAACGGGCCGTCTGGCTCTACTTCCGCTTCCCGTTGAGTTTTCGTGACGTTGAAGAAATGCTTGCCGAACGTGGCATCAAAGCCAGTTGTAAAAGGGCCGCCGATGGGTTTTGAAATTTGGTCCGGCTGTTGCCGCGAACATCAGATCGCGCCGAGTTCGAACTTCAGGAACCTCGCATCTCGATGAAGTTTTCATTCTTCTTTGTGGCAAGCGGACATACCTATTGCGCGCAGTTGACGATTAAGGTGAGGTTCTCGAGGTGGTGGCGCAGTCGCGTAGGAATAAGCGGGCGGCCATGAAATTCATGCGAAAACTTCTGAAAAAGCAGGGATACGTTCCAGATGCGATTGTCACCGACAAGCTGCGTTCATATTCTGCGGCGCTTCGAGACCTTGGTTTGATCCACCTTCATGTCACAGGCGGTCGATTGAACAATCGGGCCGAAGTTTCAGATCAACCGACGCGCAGGCGAGAGCGTCGAATGGGCCGGTTCAAGTCGCCTAGATCGATGCAGCGATTTCTGTCGGGTCACGATGCCATTTACAACCATTTCAAACTGAAGCGCCATCTGATCTCTCGTCAAAACCTCCATCAAACGCGCGCCAGGGCATATGCCAAATGGTTCGAAATTGTGGCCGCTTGATGTAGGGCACCGCCAACAAATTCCCCTCATCTAAGTTAACGCGGCAAAACCCGCGTGCGCGGGTATCGCGCATCCTGACCGAAGGGCTGATTGCCTACGGCACGCCCAAGGCCGACGCGATGGCGAAGGCGCGCGAGTTGTTGGAGCTGGTGGGGCTGGACGCGCCTGCGATGGGGCGTTTCCCGCACGAGTTTTCGGGCGGTCAACGTCAGCGGATCGGCATCGCCCGCGCCCTTGCGCTGGAACCGGAAATCATCATCGCAGACGAGGCCGTGTCGGCGCTGGACGTATCCATTCAGGCGCAGGTGCTGGACCTTCTGGCCGAGCTAAAGACCCGCCTCCACCTGTCGATGCTGTTCATCACCCACGACCTGCGCGTCGCGGCGCGGATCTGTGACCGGATCATCGTGATGCAAAAAGGCCAAATCGTCGAGACCGGACCCGTCGGCAAAGTGCTGCACGATCCCGAAACCGCCTACACCCGTAGCCTGCTAGACGCGATCCCAGGCCAAGAATACGAACGCGCACTGGCCGAAGCCGAGTAGATGGGCTTGTCAGAAGGATTTGAATTGAGGAGGGCAGGGCGTTTCCGTAGCCTAGGCGACGTGATCGCCACTAATACGGAAGGTAATATTGTTGTTCCAAAACACACTAGTGGTTCCTTTGCGGCGCTGATCGACGGCAAACCCAAGCCAGCCCGCCAATATTTGGTCCAAATTAGAAACGCTCTGGAGTTGCCTGACAAAGCCAACAATAGAACGCGAAGTCCTGGAGCTCGGGTGTTTGAGACGCTGGGAAAGTAAATAATCGACATACGTAGACAATGGCCCGTTGCTGCTGTTGGGCCATGGTTTGCTATGCTGCGACGTGGTCCGTCATTGCAGGCCCTGGTGTAAGACGCAGCATTTCCAGCGTGGTAATGACGGCAGAGCGGACCTTGCTGCCGTTAGGCTACTCAGTCTCGAAGGGCCGCTTTTTTCGAGATTTCCGGGTCTGACGTCAACCGACGCGGCTACCCTAACGTACGCAGAGATGTTACGCCGCGCAGATAATGTCAGCGAGGAGTGATTTGGTATGACCATAGAAATCAAAAAAATTGAAGACCATGAAGCGTGGGCAAAGGTTGTCGAAGCCGCGAAGAAAGTTGAAGACTCTTTTCCGGAGCCAACTTTAGAATATAAAGAGATAGGTACGCGATGGCCAAGTGATCATCATGTGATTGTCGGAATGCGAACTGAGACCGAAAAGGCAAGAGCGGGTTTCGTGCAGAAAGATCGAGTATTCGTTGATCGTGTATTTCAAGTACCTTGGTAACACTGAAACACCAACGTTTTGATCGACCTCGATGGTGAGCTCACCACCCATTGCGGACATTGACGATCCTTGCCAATGCTGCAGAGCAGTGGGTCGGAGCAGCGGCTTTGATGATGTAACCACCCTGCGACGGCATCGATGTGCCAAGGTGGGTCTGCAATGATCCACAAAGGAGAGCTGTCATGTCGGATATTATCACGGTCGGGCTCGATTTGGCGAAGAATGTATTCCATGTGCATGGAGCCGACGGCGCAGGTCGAGCGATTCTGCGTAAGAAGTTGCGGCGAGCACAGGTCTTGGCATTTTTCAGCCAACTTCCGCGATGCGTCGTTGCGATGGAAGCATGCGGCGGGGCTCACTTCTGGGGCCGCGAGATTGGCAAACTGGGCCACGAGGTTCGGCTGATCCCGCCAGCTTATGTAAAACCTTTCGTCAAACGCCAAAAAAATGATGCGGCCGATGCTGAAGCGATATGGGAAGCGGCGGTGCGCCCGTCGATGCGCTTCGTTCCGGTGAAGAGCGAAGATGTGCAGGGCGCTGCCATGGTCTTTCGGGTCCGTGAGTTGCTGATCCGGCAGCGCACCCAGGCGATCAATGCGCTTCGCGGCCACCTTACGGAGTTCGGCGAGGTGGTTCCAAAGGGCGCATCGAACGCCGCGCGCCTGATTGCAATCATAGAGGATCCGGCAAGCGGCTTTCCCGAGGAGGCCCGAGAAACGTTGCTGGTCCTGATCGAGACGAAGACCAGTTTGGACGACCAGATTGCCAAGCTCAACGGGGAGGTCAGTCGGCGCGCCAAAGAGAATGAGGTGGCGCGTAGGCTGATGACAATTCCGGGGATCGGGCCGTTGATCGCCACAGCTTTGGTTGCTCTTGCGCCGCCCGCTGAGACGTTCCGCCGCGGCCGCGATTTTTCTGCGTGGCTCGGTCTTGTGCCGCGACAGCATTCGACAGGTGGCAAGCAGCGGCTCGGCGCGACCACGAAGATCGGCGAGCGATCCCTCAGGCGACTGCTGATTATGGGTGCCAACAGCGTCATCATAAAGCAGCATGTTCACCCAATGGCCCGGTCGGGCACTTGGCTGGGAGGAATGCTTTTGCGCAAGCCACCAATGCTTGTGCGGGTGGTGCTGGCGAACAAGATGGCGCGGATCGTCTGGGCGCTGATGTTGAAGAACGAAGTTTACAGGGCTCCGGCTGCGGCGGCGTAAGCCGACCGACAGTCGCGAGACGTCGGAGCGAGAGAGGGCAAGGAGCAGTTTGGCGCAATAGTCGTGAGACGGGATTGGGAAAACCAGTGTGCAACAGAGTGCCTATGAGCACGCGGCTTTGATCTGGACCCGATCTTCGAACACCATACGGGCCCGCGACATCTGTGAGGTCGCATCATGAGGCCGGACATATGTCAGCACCCGACGACGCGTCAAAAAGCTTCAAAACCCCTCTTGCGTTTAGGACGGTTACATATGTTGCACAAATCGGCCTGAGGGTGAGCTTCCGCTTTTCCCAGACGGACTTAGCCTACTGCCTCTGTGACAGGTATGCCAAGAGCGGTGTAGCGGTTGAGGACGGCGATGCGGACCTGAATCTCTGTGACCTGCCTTTCGAAGTCCCTCGCCATCAGCGATTGGCCTAGTAGTTTTATACAATGTATCCACTGCCCGGCAGGGCATTGCGTAGCAATGTCCCGAAAGGGTTCGTTTCGACGCGGCTTCGGCGGTGGTATCCACTCTAGCGCCGCCACAGAGTGCGACCCAGGTACTTCGAGGATCGCACCGCTTCGTTGCGCGCTTTGCGTTGGGCTGGAAGGGGCTGATCGACCGCCCCCTCGGCGACGGTCGCCTTGTGGCATTGTCGCTGCCGGTGCTGACGCCGAAAGAGCGTCATTGGATCATGGTATCTGACAAGGTCGCACCATCGACAGAAGCAGAAGCTTTCGCTTCATGGATGGAAAGCTCCATGGGATCTGTTCCCTGACCCCCATGCGGTAAAATCCGGTACTCGAGCTACACGCATTCGATTTTCGTCGATTACTTGCCCATTAAAGCTGAATCAAAAGGATAATTGGTGAGGTTCTCGTAGCCGCCCTCAGTAATGAGAACTTGGTCTTCAAGTTTGATGGTGAAACTCCCGCCGACTTCTCCCACCGCCGCCTCGACACAAAGCACCATTCCGGCCTTAAGCGGGTAGTCAAAGGCTCCCGCCACGGCTTGGTCCGGATAGGCAACCAGCGGCCATTCATCACACAGGCCAACGCCGTGCATCAGGCAGCCATATTTTTGGGCCTGAAATTTGTCGTCCAATTGGTGCGCCTGGGCGGTCAACTCGGGTATCATCACCCCCGGTTTCAACATTTCCATGTTCGTCATGATGTGTTCGTGAGCATGCTGCATTGCGTAAATCATTTCTGCGGGTGGCTTTTGATCTCCGATCCACCAGCTGCGCGAAATGTCCACGCAGATGCCATAGGAACCGACGAGATCCGTATCAAAGCTAATGATTTCGTTAGGTTGTGTATGTCGCGGCCCACATTCTTGGAACCACGGATTGGTCCGTTGTCCCGATGACAGCAAGCGGGTTTCTATCCATTCGCCGCCGCGACGGATGTTCTCCGCGTGGAGGATCGCCCAAATTTCATCCTCGGATGTTTGGCCATTCCAAACATTTGCACGCGCAAAATCTTCCATCGCTCTCACGCTGGTCTCGCAAGCGTGAGAAGCACAGCGCATGGCATGAATTTCGTCAGGGCCCTTTATCGATCTGGATTTTTCGGTGACCTCCTCACCGTCCTTTATCTCAAATCCCTGGGCCTGGAGGGCGGTGAGCCCGTGCAGCATGATCTTATCCACCGCGAGCTTCTTCTGATTTGGCGCGTGTTCGTGCAGCAGGATCCGCACCTCATTGGCAAAGATGTCCGCTGCTACGTCGATTTTGTCACCGCGATCAAAATAGAAAAGATCAGCGCCAAAGCGCTGTTCAGCAACCAAGGGGTTAAATGTACTGAGGAAGGGTGCATTTTTATAGTCCCACATGACCATGTACCCGTCCGCACAAAGCAAGACCGCCCGGAACGGATTATGGGTGTTCCAAAGCTGCATGTTGGTAGAGTCAGTGGCGTAGCGGATGTTGAGTGGATCAAAGATAAGAAGGCCAGCGTAACCGCGATCAACGATATGTTGGGTGAGACGCGCATGTCGGTAACTGCGCATATTCGCAAGGTTGGGAAGGGTAAGATTTGCACTTTCCCATTCACGCATGGCAAGTTGCGTCGGCCCAATCTCAATCCGGTTTTGATCATTCGGAGAGCCATCGCCAAGGGTCGCACCACGTGTGGGATCGATTTTACGGGTGTCGCGATGGTGCTGGTTCACTGTGTGGCGTCTCCATTTTCAGGTAAAGCCTCGCGCAGATTGTCAGAGGAGAATTGTCTATTTACGACTTAAAGCTGCGTCTTTCAGAATTATTGCCAGAAATGGTGTTGCTTGGATGAAGTTTGGTTCTGAAAAACTCCGCTTTAAAAGTAAATCTCTTCTCAGGATTTGCGACCGTTAGGGTAATCTCCCCATTTTTAATGGGGCTCAGCCGTAGAATTCACGCGGCTGTTTTCAGTTTCATGGCGGGCGTCATGCCGCCGATGCCCATGTTGGGTCGCTCGTTGTTGTATGTCCAGAGCCATTCAGTCGCCTGGTCTTGTGCCTCCTCAATGGTTTCAAATATGTATTGGTCCAGCCATTCGCCCCGAACGGTACGATTGTAGCGTTCGATATAGGCGTTCTTCTGGGGCTTGCCGGGCTGGATGTATTCGAGCCTGACATCGCGTTGCTCAGCCCATGCCATGAGCTTTCCACTGACATATTCGGGGCCGTTGTCGACATGAATTGTCTGCGGCTGACCGCGCCATTCAATGATCCGGTTCAGGCTCCGCACGACGCGTTCAGCGGGCAACGAGAAGTCGACCTCGGTGGCCAGGCCCTCGCGATTGAAGTCATCCAGGGCTTGTCAGAAGGATTTGAGTTGAGGAGGGCAGGGCGTTTCCGTAGCCTATCCTCATGATGAGAACAGACCCATTCAAGGGCTTTCACAGCAGCCCTGAGATTATTCGCCTCGCCGTCATGATGTATGTTCGTTTTCCTTTGTCTCTGAGAAACGTCGAAGATCTTCTGCACGAGCGCGGTATCGATATCAGCCACGAAACGGTTCGATATTGGTGGAACCGTTTCGGCCCACTGTTTGCTGCAGAAGTCCGCCGTAAACGAGTGCAGCAGATGCGGTCGTATTCAAACTGGCAATGGCATCTGGATGAGGTTTTTGTGAAGGTTAATGGCGAGACGCACTATCTTTGGCGTGCCGTGGATCACGAAGGTGAAGTAATGGAAAGCTACGTCACAAAGCGCCGAGATCGCAAAGCAGCGTTGAAATTCCTCAAGAAATCAATGAAGCGTCATGGTCGCCCTCATATCCTGGTGACCGACAAGCTCCGATCCTACGGTGCTGCAATGAAGGAAATCGGCAACGCGCAGAGGCAGGAAACCGGCCGCTGGCTCAACAATCGGGCGGAGAATTCACACCTGCCGTTTCGACGACGAGAACGGGCCATGCAACGGTTCCGCAGCATGCGAAGTTTACAGAAATTCGCCGCCGTACATGCCTCTGTCTGCAATCATTTCAACCAAGAGCGCCATCTCTATTCACGTGACAATTTCAAGCTGAACCGTGCCGCCGCTCTTGCAGAGTCGCGCCAGGTTTGTTCGGCATAGGTTCCTGCATTTGGCGGCAAACTGAGACTGGTTCGAATCCGTCTGACAGCGCCCCCTGGGGGGGGTGATCAAAACACCGACTTAAAGCAGCCCACTCTACTTCGTGAAAATCAACATGCTGCGCATCAACCATCGCCACCACCCACGACGGGGACGACCCCCACCCAGCTCGGCTGATCCGGTCAGCTGGCTACATTGCGAGGTTGGCGACGTGGGAGGCCGGAAGGCGGCGGGGAGAGGAAGAGGTTGAGGACGGAGATCTGGACTACGGGTAGTTGGTGGTCTTTCCCCTTTCTTCCTCCTCCTCAAGCAGGAAGGGGGAGAGGTAGGAACCTTCCCATTACTAGTGTCTATTCCCCTGACCACGGGACTCAACCGTAGTTGGGGCCGCGAGGTGGGGCCTAAAGGGGGCCGTGAGCGCCCAAGGAGGCTATCTCTGCTGATCTGAGGTAAGTTGGCTGTGGACGCAGTTCAGTGCTATCGGGTCTGGGGGAGATTTCTCAGTTTACAGGGAATTAACAGGGAAATTCTGCGTTTTTTGGCGTATTTGAGTGAGGTTGGTCGATTGAAGCATTAAATTTTGGGGCTGTTTCAATGACTTGAAGGCCATTTCTGTTGATTTTCGTGTCGAATTGACCCATTTTTCCATTTGGCGCTGACCCCTCTGAAACATGATAATCTCATGAAAAGTCGGCGGAATTATTGATACCAGTGCGTTACGGCGTTTCGGAAAACTGGGTCAATTCCTCGCAAAGTTCAACAGTGAGGCGTCATCACTGAAAATAGGGTAATGGCAGGCTATTACGTGTTGCACGGATCTTGGCCCCGTTTGGAGCGGAGGCGTAATCTTGTCACAGGTTCCTGGGATCGCCAGCGGACAGCGGTCGAAAAACGGGCAACCATGAGCGGTGGCTTTGGCTGAGTTTATCGCAGCACTGCGCATGCTTTGCGTAGCGACAACATCCTCCAACCAGCCTGTGCGCAACTCAGGAGCAGACGCGACAAGAAGCCGAGTGTAGGGGTGGAAGGGAGGTGACAATACGTCGATGGCTTTGCCGCTCTCCACTATTCGGCCACCATAGAGCACGATTATCTCTTCGGCGAATGAGGAAACGGTCGAAAGGTCGTGGCTGATAAAGACGAAACTGACTCCCAAGTCTCGCCTCAGATTTTCCAGTAGCTCCATTATATTCGCCGCGACGATGGTATCCAATGCGGAGGTGACTTCGTCGCAGATCAACACTTCTGGATCGGCGGCAAGGGCGCGGGCGAGATTAATGCGCTGTTTTTGCCCTCCGGATAATTCGGACGGGCGCCGTTTTGCAAACGCTTCAGGCAACCCGATCCGGTCGAGGATTTCGGACGTCCGCTTGCGCCTCGCGCGTCCCCGGAGGCCCCCGTAAAATGTCAAAGGCCGTCCGATAATTTCGCCGATTGTCTGTTGCGGGTTTAGCGCGGTATCGGCCATCTGAAACACGAACTGAACCTTGCGCAAAATTTCACGGGGTCTTTGTTTCGTGCTTGAACCTACCACCTGCCCGTCCAGTAAAACTTCGCCCGATCTCGGAACGAGCAGTCCTGCTAACACGCGGGCCAGGGTCGACTTGCCCGAACCTGACTCTCCGATGATCCCTATCGCCTGTCCGCGCCCGACGCTTATCTGCACATCCTGCAAGACGGCGGGGAGCGTTGATTTCCCATAGCCTGCGGTGATGTTCTTCGCCTCCAACACGATGTCACGATCCGAAGATGGAGCAGTGCCCGGCGACACATCAACTTTTGGCACCGCATCCATAAGCCGCCGTGTGTAGGAATGTTGCGGTGTGGCGATGACGGTTTCAACAGGACCTTTCTCCATCACCTCGCCATCATAGAGCACAACGATATCGTTAGCGACCTGAGCGACCACAGCCAAATCGTGAGAGACGTAGATCGCGGCCGATCCCTCTTGGGCGATAGCATTGTTGACGGCTTTCAAGACTTCGATTTGTGTCGTGACGTCCAATGCGGTTGTCGGCTCGTCCAACACCAATAGCTTGGGCCCGGTACAGAGCGCCATCGCCATCATCAATCGTTGCAGCTGTCCTCCCGAAACCTGATGGGGATACCGATCCCCTATCGTGGCAGGATCGGGTAGATCCAGAGCCTCATAGAGGTTACGGGCACGTTCAATCGCGGCGCTGCGCGACATGGTGCCCTTGAGAATGGCGGCCTCAATGACTTGGTTACCGATGCGCATCGCCGGATTGAAGGCGGCGGCGGCGCTTTGGGCGACATAGGCCACCTCAAGTCCGCGAAGTTGCCCCAGCTCTTGCCGGGACAGGCCGGTTACATCACGCCCGTCAACCAACGCTGAACCCGCACTGAATTCCAGCCCTGGCCGAGTATAGCCCAAAGCGGAAAGCGCGATGGTTGTCTTGCCTGACCCGCTTTCGCCGATCAGTGCCACGACTTTGCCACGCGGGACGACAAAGTCCACGCCGCGGACGATCTCTCGTCCTGCGGGGCGTCCGTCAGAGGCCGCCACTCGGATGGTCAGACCACGCGCTTGGAAAACCGGTGTATCGCTGACACTCATACGCGGCCGCTCAGTTTGCCACCGACATAGGTGGATACGTCATCGACAATGAAATTGATGCTTATCGTCAGCGTTGCGATAGCAAGGGCGGGGGCAAGGACTGGAACCATAGAATCTCCGTACTGCAGGGCGCCGATGTTTTCACGGACCATAGAGCCCCAGTCGGCATGGGGCGGTTGCACACCAAGTCCTAAAAAGGAAAGCGACGAGATGAACAGAATTACGAAGATCAACCTGAGACCAAAATCAGAGATCAATGGTATCCGGGCATTGGGCCAGATTTCCCGCCGGATGATCCACCACAACCCTTCTCCGCGCGCGCGCGCTGCCTCGACATAATCCATCACTACAATTTCCATGCCAATCGCGCGCGCCAAACGATAGACGACATTGGCATAGATCAAACCCGCAGTTGTGATGAGGATAAAAGACGACGACCCAACTGCCGCAACGACGACAAGGCCGAACATCAGCGAAGGCAAGCTGAGAAGCGCGTCGTTGATCCGACCGAGGATCGTATCGATACGCCCACCGACCACCGCAGATCCCAGCCCCAAGGTTACACCGACAAGATAGGCCAAAACCGTCGCCGCGAGCGAGATTAAAATGGTTCGACGCGCACCCCAAGCCAGCCGAGACAGGATATCGCGGTCGCTGACATCAGTCCCAAGCCAAGCGCCGGGCTGCGGAGCTTGAAATTCGGAATATGCATCGGGGAATGGCAAATCATTCTCGCCCCACGGAATGACCATCGGTCCGATCGCGGCAAAGACGATCCAGAAAACCACGACCGCCACACCGATCCAGCCGGGAATAGAAAGCCTGAAGGTTCCACGGGGCGCGCTATCCGAGAGTTCATCATAGACCCGGTCATCGCCCTGCGGTGCGACCCAATGTGCGTTGGTCAATACGCCGTCAGTTTGGAATGAATGTTCCTGCGTCATTTCGGATGTCTCAATCTTGGGTTTGCCAGAATGGAGCAGACGTCAGCGATGAGCATGAGACCTACATAGACGGCGCAAAACAGCATTCCTAGTGACTGCACCAAGACAAAATCACGTGTCTGAACACCTTGGACCATCAGCACAGCAAGGCCTTGGTAACCAAAAAACACCTCGATTACGACCACACTGGAAATCAAATAGGCAAGGCTTAAAGCGATGATGTTAACAATCGGACCGATCGCGTTGGGCAAGGCATGGCGCATCACGATTCGCGACCGCGGCACGCCTTTCAGGATCGCCATCTCGATATAAGGGCTGCTCATCACGTTCAGCACAGCAGCGCGCGTCATGCGTATCAGCTGTGATGACAGCGATATACACAGCGCGGCTACCGGCAGCGCAAAGTGGGACAGAAGGTGTGTAGGCGTCATGCCATCCGTATTGCCAATCACTACGGCGCTCCCCACGCCCAGCCACATTACAAAGAATATCACTAGCAGCATCGCGACAAAGAAATCAGGCGCAGCCACGGTTGCGACGGCGCCAATTGTCAAAAGCCGGTCATAAAGGCTGCCCGGAAACATCGCGGCGACGATGCCAAGCGCCAGCGACAGCGGAACCACAATTGCGGTCGTGAAAACTGATACAACAAGGGTGTTATGATAGCGCGACGCGACCAGTTCGGAAATCGGTCTATCCCCTGCCAATGAATAGCCAAGGTCGCCACTAAGAATGCCGCTGAGCCAACGCCAGTATTGTATAAGATAGGGCTGATCCAAACCCAGCCTTTCGCGCATCGCCTGCAAGTTCTCGGCCGTTGCGGATTGTCCAAGTCTGATATCCGCCGCGTCGCCCGGCAAGACTTTGGTCGCAAGGAATATGATGACCGAAACGCTCAGGACCGTAAATACACCAATCAAAAGGCGCCGCGCGACAAGCGTCCACATATGCTTCCTTTCTACGTTGTAGTGCGTTTACCGGTCAATCGGCCCGTGTCGTCCCGCAGCGTCAATTAGGTCCGGTGTCTGTCATCAAACGTCGTCGCGCCAGAGGAACTCTGCGGCTTCTGCGCCTCCAAAGCTGTTCAGCGGGACATACGTCATCCCACGCACATAGCTGCGCACTGCGTCGACTGCATTCTTGTGTGCGCCAATGACGGTTCCTGCGTCTTCCTGGACCATCGTTTGCAGATCACAATACATCTGGCTGCGTTGTTGCGTGTCCGTAACCGCACGCACAGCATAGAGTGTCTGATCGAATTGTTCGTTCACAAATTTTGATTCATTCCACTTGGCGCTCGATGCATAAGCCAGTGAGAGCATCGCGTTGGCGGTTGGGCGCATGTTCCAGAACCCGACAAAGATCGGCGCCTTCAGCCATACCGACCCGTAATAGCCATCTGTAGAAACTTTTTGAACTTCGATGTTCATCCCGATCTTGGCCGCCTCGCGCTGCAGTATCAAGACCTGCTCTACAGCGCCGGCGGTCAGCTCGGCTGCTGCAATCGGAATCGGGGTGCTGCCGATACCCGAACGCTCAAAATGGTATTTCGCCTTCTCGGGGTCCAGCGTCCGCTGCGGCAGGTCGGCACAGTGATCTGCGTAGGCAGAACCGATCGGTTGGTCGTTGCCCAGTGTTCCTTGCCCTTTGAGCACACCTTTGACGATCCGTTCGCGGTCCATAAGATGTTTCATGGCTAGGATGAGGTCTTGGTTACCCGTGTCCGCAACGTCCATCCGCGCCGCGATATTGGCATAGGATGCAGTTTTGACCGTCCATAGATTGATGCCGCCATTTGCTTCCAGCATGTTCATGCTTTTTGGCGGCACTTCGACGATGGCGTCAACATCACCAGCGATCAGAGCATTGAGGCGCGAATCTGCGTCGGCGATCCCAATGGTCTCGATCTCATCAAGATAGGGGCCATTCCCCCAATAGTTTTCGAACCGTCGGCCAACCGAGCGGATACCCGGCTGAAACTCGACCGCCCGGAAGGGGCCGGTTCCCACGGCTGTTGTGAAATCGCTGGTGCCATCTTTGATGATCTTGAAATGGAAAGTTCCCAAAATAATCGGAAGATCTGCATTGGGCGACTTCATGTGGGCGCGCACTTCGTAGGGGCCAACTTTCTCCCAACGATCAACATCGGCAACCAAAGCTGCCGCTTTTGATAGCGTATTTGCGCCCATGTGCCGGTTCATCGAGTAGATGACATCGTCGGCTGTCATCGTCTGTCCGTCGTGGAATTCAACGCCTTCGCGCAATTTGAACGTCCACACGGTTGCGTCGGCATTCGGCATAAACTCGACCGCCAATTCCGGGTCCACCTGAAGATTAGCGTTCAGGCGTGTCAGGGAGCCGTAGAACTGGCGCAAGCGGACGTAATCTATGCTTGAGGTCGACAGGATCGGGTCCACTGTGTCTTCTGGCCCCGAGGCGTCGTCAGCCAAGATTAGCCGCCCACCGCGCTTTGGTGCTTCGGCGTATGCCCGCGTTGCACTACCGACCACCGACCCGGCGAACAGTGCGCTTGCTCCGGCGGCGCCCATGAAACCCAGCATGTCACGGCGTGTCGCACCGCCGCGCAGCATCCGGTTCAGTCTTGTCCGGTCATTCGCCCCGAGGTTGGAAAAATCGGGGTTCTTGAGATACTCGTCCGACATTGCGGTCTCCCATTTATGTTGGATTTTCTGCCCGTTTATTCGGCAGCGGTCTTGGCATTCATTGTGCTCGTCGACGCATTTGCGGTTGGCGCGAGCAAAAGATCGGTAAGCGTGGCAAATTCTGTAGCGGACAGCGTGTCAAATCGGCCGGTAAGCCGCTCAATGTCGTCAGCCCGCTCGCGCCCCAGAATTGGATCCGCAAACATATGGAATTTGTCGCTGATCTCACCATCTGACAGAGGTACGTCCGCATCCCCGCGCGGCGTCCGCGCGGCATCCTCAATCCGGCGTCCATCTGTGGATATCAAGGTAACGGCAGCCCAACGTTTTTGGGTACTCCGCGCCGTCAACTCGTCATCCTCGACCAGTACTGTCGCGCGACTGACACGCAATATGTCTGGGTCTTTCAGCGTTTCCACAGAAAGTTCTTCCAACGACACTTGGCCTCGGACGATCATCGCCGCAACTGGAAAGGCGATGGCGTAGGTGAATTCGTCCAGATTGGCCGGTTCATGTCCGGCGAGGCGTGTGGCGTTATGGAAGGTCCGAATTTCAACACCGGCTATCTGCTCGTGGGTCAGATTGTGCTCGCGCATCAAGTCGCGCACTGCTTCAATTGATGGGTGCGCCCATCGGCAGCAGGGGTACGCCTTGTAGTGCGTATGGTCCACGGCCAGCCAACGATCACCCAGATCAGCCCAAAACGGCGCGGCCTCTTCGCCTTCGCAGGTCAACGCGGGCGCTCCGGTGAAGCCCTCGGCGGCCAGATATGCCGCTGTGACGCCCGTCGGCGCGCCCCAACCCACGCCGTCGCGCACCATTGTCGGGAAATCGATGCATCGCATCATCTGGCTGCGAGGGCCGTGATATTCACCGATCCCTGCGGCATGACGGATTGCATCGGCGTCGCAGCCCAACATCCTCGCACAGGCCGCCGCGATGCCCACTGCTGTCCATGCGCCGGACGTGTGATAGTCTGTGCATGTCGCATGCTGCACTTGCCCGGCCCGATAACTGACCTCATAGGCCGCAGCCAGCCAGACGGCAAAATCCCGTCCGGTAACTGCAATTCCCTTGGTTATCATCGCATCTGCGACCCCAAGCAAGGATGGAAAGATGGCCGAACCGGCATGCCCTTTGTTAGGCGATGTCCCGTCATGCGCATCGATACTATCAATCATAAAAGCGCCCGCCATGGCCGCTCCGGCCGGGCTGAGGATGCGACCGTCCATCAACATCCGGCACGGCCCCGCCGAACCGGCCCCGAAAACGGCCGACGCGCCGCGGGATGCGAGATCCGCCAATTGCGTGGTCGACCCGATCGCTGCCACTCCCATCGTGTCGGTAAAGCTGCGTCGCAAGGTCCATAGCAGATCGGACGGAAGATCTTCGTAAACGAGGTTTGCAACAAAGTTCGACATATCCTGTGACATTCTTAGTCCTCACTAGTGCGCTTTGGTTGCGGTCAGGCCACAAACATCTACAGCAGACCGAAAGAAGCGTTGCGCTGAGCCTCTTGCACGGTCGAATGGATTGGAACGCCCTCCCGCGTGCTATCCATTACTTGACAGGACGCGGTCTCGCTTGTGCAATGGAATTGTTTTCAACTGGGTGGAATTCTGTCGGCACCCCTCCGAGCGACAGCTTTTCTCTGCCCGCATCTCTGAAAGGATTCTGTTGCGTGTCGTATACACTTCCCCCCTTCGCCGCGCTGCGCGCTTTTGAAGCGACATGCCGCTTGGGGCGGCAGAGCGACGCAGCGCGCGAACTGGGTGTGTCCGTGTCTGCTATCAGCCACCAAATACGTGCTCTGGAGGCGTTTTTGGGCGTAGCCCTGTTTTCGCGCACGCCGGGCGGGCTGACACTCCACCCAGAGGGAGAGCTATTTTTCAAGCGAATTGGCCCGGCATTCGCGGCGCTGTCAGACGCAACCTCGGAGGTAATCGGTGACGCTGACGACGTGCCTCTGCGAGTTTACATGCACCAATCCATCGCACAGATGTGGTTCATTCCGCATCTGAAATGCTTCATGGAACGGCAGCCCAATCAGAAAGTCTCGGTTCTGACTGGCCAAGACAAGATGGCCTTCGGAGAAAACAGCGCCGATGCAATGATCATTTATTCCGAACAGCCACCGCCAGGGGAGCACTGCGATTTTCTGTTTTCCGAGGTAATGGTCCCTGTTTGCTCGCCCGCCTATCGGCATCTTCATGGTCCTCTAGACACGGTTGAGGCCATCTTGCGGCAGACCCTTGTGGCAACGGCCGCCCTTCATAACGAATGGCAGATTTGGGCGGAGGGGGTGGGTAGCAGTGTCATCCCTTGCAAGCCGCACTTGCTCTTCGACACCCGTGCGAACGTATTAGAGGCAGCGAGCGAAGGTATTGGAGTGGCCTTGGATCGAAGCCCTTGTGGTGAAAATAAAAAACAGCGGGGGCTATTGATTGAACCGCTGTTGCAGCCAGTGCCAACAGGTTGGTCGTTCTATTTTGTGGCTAGCGAACGCACCTATTTCAAGCCAAGGGTCAAGAAAATGCGCGCCTGGATCATCGACCTGTGCCGAGATCTCAGGATGAAAACACTGGATTAGGCGCTACAGCCGCTCTCGTAGCCAAATGAACATGGCCCTTGTCATATATCCACAATGCCTCGCGCGATGCTGAGACCGCATCCCCTTGGCCGAATGCCAATGAGGGGGCCAGTTTGTTTTGGCCTAAATTCATCCTACTGCTGTCATCGAAACGACACCTCGTGCGTCTCCGATCCGGTGCCTTCTAGAGGTAAACTTGGGTGGGTTGAATTCTATTCAATAGATTGGTTGCGGCTGTTCTGATCTTGTGGTTCGCAGAATCAGGAGGTCGCAATGACCAGACCAAATCGCGGAAGACGCACATCAGTTGATACTGTCGTCACAGACCGAGCTTGGCGCGATTTGAAATACCCCTACATGCCGATCGAACCGCTCTCTCCTGATGAGATCGAATTGATTCATCAATCTGCTATGTCTGTGCTGGAAAACGTCGGAATGCGTATCCAGGATGGGCAAGCCCGCAGTATCTTGAAAGACGCGGGATTTCGCGTCGACGAAGCTGCAGAGCATGTGTTTTTCGACGCTGGGCTGGTGATGGAACTGGTCGCAGGCGCTCCCGCCGTCGCCACAGTCAGGGGGCTGGACGCAGGCAAGCGGGTAAAAATGGGGCAAGGCCATTTTGCACTGACTGCCGTAGGGGGGCCGCCTTTCGTTTCGGATCTCAAGAATGGACGACGCTATGGTACGTTTGAAGATCAGAAAAACTTCCTTAAACTGACGGCTCAATCTGACCTGCTGCAGATCATGGGCGGAACATGCGTTGAAGCATCTGACCTGCCGCCCGCGTCCCGGTATCTGGACTATTATCTTGCCTGCTGCACCTTATCCGACAAGCCATGGAAACCTTTGACGATTGGACGTCACCGCGCGCGTGATGCCATTGAAATGGCCAAGCTTTGGTATGGCGAGACCGAAGAACAGCTGGCTGCGGACCCGGTTTTTTTCCTTAATACTAATACAAATACGCCACTGGTTCTGGATGGCGAGATCGCGCAGGGCGTGATTGAGTATGCACGCTTGGGCCAGCCGATCACGGTTACACCTTTTGCATTGGCCGGTGCGATGGCCCCGGCAACCGTCGCCGGCGCGCTGGTTATGCAAACTGCGGAAACCCTCGCGTGCTGCGCACTTGTTCAGGCAATCCGTCCCGGAGCGCCTTACATATACGGTGCATTTATCTGCAACGCCGACATGCGGAGCGGGTCGCCCGCCTTTGGGACTCCGGAGTCCACCTTCGGCGCCCAGGCCTCGGGCCAGATGGCGCGATTTTATGGGCTCCCCTGGCGGTCCTCGAACGTCAACGCATCGAACGCCGTGGACGCCCAAGCAGCATACGAGTCCATGATGTCACTATGGGGATCGATGACCGGGCAGGCTTCGATTTTCAATCACGGTGCTGGCTGGCTTGAGGGAGGGCTCGTTGGTTCTTATGAAAAGTTTATCATTGATCTGGAAATGCTGGGCCTGATGATCGCCTGGCAAACTCCGCCTGCAATCACCAAAGAGGAAATTGGCTTGGAATCCATTGCCGAAGTCGGTCCTGGCGGGCACTTTTTTGGCACCTCTCATACAATGGAACGCTACAAGGCCGCCTTCTATTCGCCTTTGGTCTCAGACTGGTCAAATTTCGAGAAATGGCAAGAAAACGGCTCGCTCGATGCGACGCAGCGCGCCTCCAATATCTGCGAGACTATGCTGAATGAATTTGAGGCACCAAAACTTGACCCCGCAGCGCATGAAGCGCTGCAAGAGTACGTCGCCAAACGCAAGCGTGAGATCGAAGCAATGGCATAAGATGCCCCCTAGAAAACGGGCATTGCGCGACGGGACTCCCGAACATGGGCTTTAACCTGACCGCGGCGGCGACACAAAATCAAGGCACAAATCACGGCGAAACGCTCAAACGAAACGTAAAATAAAGGTTAAACATTAAGATGCGAACCCATGTTCAGGCCGTTGTGATCGGTGGCGGTGTAATCGGATGCTCAATCCTCTATCATTTGACAAAGCTTGGCTGGAACAATGTCGTTCTGTTAGAACGCGACGAGTTGACAAGCGGAAGCACCTGGCACGCAGCCGCCAACATCCACGGGTTGCATGACAGCGCCAATATCAGCCGCCTGCAGCATTATACGATGAGTCTCTACAACTCATTGGAAGAGGAAACCGGCCAATCCTGCGGTGTGTTCCAACCGGGCTCGCTCTATCTTGCGCAAACTGAAGAACGCGAGCATCAGCTTAAATTGCAGGCAGCCAAGGCCAAACTCTACAATATGAACTTCGGCGAGATCACGCGCGATCAGGCGGAAGAGTTGCACCCTCTGGTCAACTTCGACGGAATTCGCTGCATCATGTGGGAACCCGACGGCGGTAACGTTGACCCATCAGGGGTGACCAACGCTTATGCCGCAGGCGCGCGTCAACGCGGCGCCGAGATTTATCGTTTTACCCCTGTCACCGGCACCAAGCAGAAGGCGGATGGTACTTGGACGGTTGAAACGCCCAAGGGCAATATCGAAACCGAGTGGGTCATCAACGCCGCTGGCCTTTGGGGTCGCGAAGTTGCCGCGCTGGCGGGAATCGAACTGCCCTTACAACCAACCGAGCACCAGTATTTCGTAACAGAAACGATCGCCGATATTGACGCGATGGACCGCCGCCTGCCATCCGTCGCCGACCGCGACGGAGAGTATTACCTGCGTCAGGAAGGCAAGGGATTGCTGATCGGCGCCTATGAACGGGATATGAAATTCTGGGCTGAAAATGGCACTCCGCTGGATTTCGCCCACGAACTGTTTGCCGATGATCTGGATCGAATAATGGAAAACGTCATGCGCGCGATGCACCGCGTGCCTGTCGCTGCCAAGGCTGGCGTAAAACGCGTTATCAATGGACCAATGATCTGGTCGCCTGACAGCAATGTCATACTTGGCCCTGTTCCAGAGCTGAAAAATTATTTTGTCTGCGGCGGCATCATCCCTGGCTTCTCGCAATCTGCAGGCATGGGACTGATGGTGGCGCAATGGTTGACGACCGGCGAGATGGAATATGATATGTTCCAATGGGATATCGCCCGTTTTGGTCTCTGGGCCAATAACAAGGAGTTTGTGAAAGCCAAGGTGCGCGACCAATACGCCAATCGCTTTGCCATCCATTTTCCGAACGAAGAGCGCACAGCAGGCCGCCCGCTTAAAACCCGGCCCGTTTGCGAGATGCAAAAGAAGATGGGCGGTGTCTTTGGTCTTAACTATGGCTGGGAGCATCCGATGTGGTTTGCCAAGCAGCCCGGCGCCAAGGACACGAACGGGTTCACGCGGCAGAACTGGTGGGGCCCTGTTGGCGAAGAGTGCAAGATGCTGCGTGACCGAGCGGGTATTATCGATATCTCGAACTTTGCCAAATACCGCTGCAAAGGTCCGGGCGCGTTTGATTGGCTTAACTCGGTCTTTGCCAACCGCATGCCCAAGAGCATTGGCCGGTCGTGCCTGACACCGCTGATCAGTGTGCGCGGCGGCATTGCCGGTGACGCCACGGTAACGCGCGTGGCTGACGATGAATTCTGGATCATTTCTTCGGGCATGGCCGAGCGCTATCACAAGCGCTTCTTTGATGCAGTACCTCTACCGGACGGCACGACATTTGAATCGCAAACTGACGCGATGTGCGGCTTTAACGTTGCAGGTCCCAAATCGCGAGAAATGCTACAACGGCTAACCAACGTGTCCTTGGCGAGCGAGGATTTCCCCTTCATGCGCTCGCAGAAAATTGAGCTAGCCGGTGTTGAATGCTTGGCCCTTCGTGTGTCGTTTACCGGAGATTTGGGCTGGGAGCTGCACTGCGCCGCTGAAGATCAGGAACAGCTATACAAGGCCCTGATTGAGGCGGGCAAGGAATTTGGCGCAGGCCCAGTGGGCGCTCGTGCACTGTCTTCTTTGCGAGTCGAAAAAGGCTATGGCTCCTGGAGTCGCGAATACTCGCCAGAATATTTCCCGCACGAGGTGGGATTCGAAGCGCTGTGCAAGATGGATAAAAACTTCCTCAACAAAGCCGCCGCGCAAGAGGCAATGTCCAAAGCTGCCCGTGAGAACCTTGTGCTTATTCATATCGACGATAGCGCGGTCAACACGTCAAATGCCGATGCCACTGGGGGTGAGCCAATTTTCAAGAACGGCATAGGTATAGGTCGCGTCACCTCAGGCGCTTATGGTTACACCGTCGGAATGTCGCTTGCCTTGGGATATGTTCGCTCTGGTGAAGCCGCACCCGGTGACGAAGTAGAAGTGATGGTATTGGGGAAGCCTCACAAGGCCCGCATTCTCAACGAACCACCCTTTGACCCAAAAGGTGAAAAACTGAGGGCCTAGCAACTGTGTCTATTCCCCGGGCTGAATCTGCCAAGGCACGCCGGTCTTGATGATCGTGTTGGCGATTATGACCAGCCTTCGTGCGATTGCGATGACGACGAGTTTGTGTGGCTTTCCGCGCTCTTTGAGGCGTTTTGCAACCGGTTTCAGGACCGGGTTATGATAGGCAGCGGCGAGCGCTGCCTAGAACAGTACATGTCGCAGAGACCGTCGTCCTCCCGCAATCGTTCTCCTGCCTCGCATCGCCCGGCTGTCATGTGAGACCGGTGCCAGGCCGGTCATGGCAGCGACTTCGCCCGACGTCATCCGGCCGAGTTCAGGCAATTCGGCGATCAACATTGCCGCAGAGACTGGACCAAATCGTGGGATCAAACACCTTATGTGTCTCGTCCCTGCTATAGATTTCCCGTCGCCGCTCCCGGTCAGGACCGGCGACGGGGTGGGATACAGCGCTAAACACCTTGTGGCATGACCACGTTCTCTAGCAGGCTGATCCCGCCTCTCTTCACCGTCTCGAACAGTTGACGGCGGCCCGTTTGCGGGACCGCGAAGCATAAGAAAGAGAGAGTGACATGATACCTGACACAACTCTCATTGGGATAGACGTATCGCGCGACTGGCTGGACGGGTTCTGCCTTCGTGACCAAAAGCGGTTCCGACATTCCAACACGACAGAAGGCCATAGAGCGGTCATCGCAATGATCCGGCAAATACCTAGTCAGGTCAAAGTTGGATTTGAAGCCACGGGTGGCCAGGAATGGGTGCTCTGGACGGAACTTGCCACCGCAGAAATCGATGCGGTTCAATCGCCTCCGGCGCAGATCAAGGCCTTCGCGTTGTCTCGGGGCACGCGGGCGAAGACCGACCGGATCGATGCGGAACTCATCGCCCGGTTTATGGCGTTCCGACCCGAAGCGGGGCGAGAACTGCCAAATGAAAACTTGCGTGTTCTCAGGACCCTGACGACCCGAAGAGGACAGCTTGTTGATATGCGCAAGCGACTGAAAGCCCAGATCTGGGCTCGCAAAAAGCAGGGCATTTCTGCCGATGTCGAAGCCATGGATGATGATTTGAAAGACGTGCTCGATATCCAGATCGATGCCGTCGAACGGCGGATAGAAAAGATTATTGCACAGGTGGAGACACTTGCCGTCAGAGCGAACCTGCTGCGATCAATCCCGGGAATTGGTCCAGTCTCTGCGGCAATGTTGATCGCCGAATTGCCTGAACTCGGCCGGATGACGTCGGGCGAAGTCGCTGCCATGACCGGCCTGGCACCGGTCTCACATGACAGCCGGGCGATGCGAGGCAGGAGAACGATTGCGGGAGGACGACGGTCTCTGCGACATGTACTGTTCTAGGCAGCGCTCGCCGCTGCCTATCATAACCCGGTCCTGAAACCGGTTGCAAAACGCCTCAAAGAGCGCGGAAAGCCACACAAACTCGTCGTCATCGCAATCGCACGAAGGCTAGTCATAATCGCCAACACGATCATCAAGACCGGCGTGCCTTGGCAGATTCAGGCCGGGGAATAGACACAGTTGCTAGATACAGAAGAATTTAACAGCTTTGCCAATCAGGTTATCCAACAGCGCATTCCCCCAGCCGCACCAAACGAACAACTACGCGATATTGTGGTGAAGTATCTGCAGGATAACCCCGAAAAACGCCGCGAAACTGCACGTTTCCTCGTTTTGTCGGCTTATCGTGACGCCTTCCCCTGCCAATAAAAGAAACCGGCATGCCCAACACGTCAGCAATGCACGCCGCCCTGCATTGTAGAGCGAAATCATAGCGAACCGGCTTGGCGTGTGGCAACCCAGCGGTGCGCGGCTGGCAGGTATGTCGGATGCACGGCGCGCGCGGCGGCGCAAAACCGGGCAAGGCGCATCCAAACCATATACACGGCGAGCGCAGCCGCGATGCTGCCGAATTGCGTGCAATGATTAACGAACTTACACGACAAATCAGACGCTCGCACGCGCTCGGCGAGTAGTGACGTTGGCGGGGGGCTACCGAATCTTGACGCTGGTAAACCATAGGACCGGCGAGGGAAGACAAAAAACCGCTTTCACAATTCAGGGATTTGAACAGGGGAGGGGGGAGTTTCAGTCCTTAGAGTCCTTCCGGCGGGACCGGCGCGGGTAGCCTGATTCTTGCGCGACCAGATCAGAGACAAAAAGTTAAGTCAGGTAACAGCCGCTACTATCCGAAATCAGATGTGGGAAAAAATGTGGGAAACGCCAAACTCAATATCCTCTAACTACCTGAATTAACATGTAAAAAATGGATGCACTGGCGGAAACGAAGTCCGGCATCGCACAGGCGGATTTAAATCAATGTTATTGGTATATAAATGAAAAATGTAATCCGGCGCAGCAATATGTATAGTAAAAAGTTTAGCAACTCCGCAACCAACTTTCATGCCTATATGGAGAACTGGGCGAAGTTTTGCCACGGCGAGCGTTAGGCAATCACCAAGGAGAAGCCCCGGACCTCTCGGTCCCATCCAGCCAAGGATCGGGCGAGCGAGCAGGAAAGGCCGTTGGAGTGCTCATGCGGTTTCGCAGTGGGTTTAATTTACCGCTATTCCTCCAAATAGGCCCCGCTAGCGCGACGGATCTCATCAAGTTGACGCAACCGCTGGCGTGTGGCGCCCCCACTGGCAGCGGCGCAGGCTGCCAGCAGGATCTCGGCCACCAGCTGCACGGCGATGGTCGAAGGGTAGTAATGCGGGCTGGCCGCCGGTGCCAAAAACACACCGTCGGCATGGGGCGCTAGGGGTGAACTGGCTCTGTCCGTAATCGCATAGACTGCCGCACCAGCGGCGCGCGCATATTGCATCGCATTGACGGTCTGGGCACAGTAGGGGGCGATGGCCAAAGCGAGGAGGGTATCGCAATCGCGTATGGTCGAGATGCGCTCGCTTGCAGTTACTGTGCCTGCAGGTAGCGACACAATGTCTGGCAGCGTAAGCCGTCCGGTCGCCTCTACCATGCCGGCAGCCCAATACATCGAGCCGGCACCGACAACGTAAGTGCGCCCGCCTCGTCGAACTGCCGTGACAAATGCCTCAATATGTTGCGGGTCCAGTCGCGCAGCCGCATTGGCAATATTGTTTTGTGCCGCTTCCGCCATGCGCCGGGTCAGCTTGGTCAGGGAGGCGTTCTGAAAATTGCTTCGCAGCGCTTCCACACGAGCCCCGAAGCCGCGCCCCATCACCAACGACTGAAAGTCTTGCCGAAACTCATCATACCCATCGTGTCCCATATGCCGCGCTAAACGCTGCATCGTTGGCGCGGCCACGCCGCACGCCTGAGCGGTCGCTCGCATCGAATCCAGAGCTATGCGGTCTGGGTTGTCCAAGGCATACCGCGCCGCTATGGCCAGTTTGCGCGGCAGTTCTGGCAGTGCCTGTGTCAGCTTCTCATCGATATTCATACCTTATTCACCTTTCGCCGGCCCACCTTGCACTTTGTGCGACACCGAACTTAGTTCACCTGTAACTTTTTGTGGTTTAATATAACAATCGTTATTTTTCTTCTGGACTCACGCCCCCTGACAATCCATCATTTTCGCAATCGAGCGCATAAAACGCCGAAACCGAAACAGCAGGAGAGTAAAATGATCACCTCTATCAAGACAGCCATCGCCGCTGCAGTGGCCGCAGTGATCGGCACCGGTGCAATGGCCGATGCCCTTCAGGATATTCAGGACTCAGGGAAAATCGTCGTTGGCGTGAAACAGGACTACAAACCTTGGGGATATCTGACATCGGACGGTGAACTGCAGGGGCTTGAGATCGACTTGGCCAAGGACGTCGCCGCGCGTCTCGGCGTCGAGGTTGAGCTGGTGCCGGTCGTGGCCTCCAACCGTATGGAATTCCTTCAGCAAGGCCGGATCAATCTGATCATTGCCACGATGGGCGACAACCCCAAACGTCGCGAAGTTATCGGTATGATCGAACCGAACTACTATGCGGGCGGGACCAACGTCATTGCCCCCAAAGCCGCTGAGTTGAGCGAATGGGAAGACCTGCGCGGCAAGGATGTCTGTGCGCTGCAAGGTAGCTATTACAACCGCAGCGTCACGGAACTCTATGGGCCAAACCTAGTGGCTTTTGCCGGCATTCCTGAGGTGACCTCGGCCCTTCAGAACGGGAGCTGCATTGCGTTCCTGTATGACAACACATGGATCGAATCTCAGTTGGCGTCGGACGAACAATGGGCGGATTTTGAAATGCCATTTGTCACTGAGGATCCTCAGGCATGGTCGATTGCCGTTCCGCTGGAGGAGCTCGATCAGGCATATGGCCAAAAAATGAGCGAGATTGTCACGGACTGGCACAAAACCGGCTTCCTGATTGAACGGAACGAGGCAAACGGCATCTCGCCCAGCCCCTTCTTGCAAGAACAGCACGACATGCTGCAATAAGCGTCTCAACTTGGCCCGACGCAGTGATGCGTCGGGCCTTACCTTTACGAAATTGAAGGCGCTTCAACCGTATGGAATTTGCGAACACGCTACTGGACTGGCTTCGCCCTGACTGGTTTCTGAACCTTGTCGTCATCAGCGATGATTACAATCGGAACCGCTACATCGCGGGCCTGTTCATGACGATCAAGCTGTCGGTCTTGTCGATATTCTTTTCGTTGGTCGTGGGTGTGTTAGGGGCCGCCGTTCAAGGCGCGCCATCGCGCACCCTGCGGGTTCTGGTTGGCGCCTTCGTTGCATTCTTTCGCAACACGCCTCCGCTGGTGCAGTTATATTTCTTCTACTTCGCCATCGGAACCGTTTTGCGTATCACCGGCGAGAATGGTTTGCCGCAGCCTTTGGTCAGTAATTTTGGCTGGGCGATCATTTCGTTGTCACTTTTTGCCGGTGCATTGAATGTGGAAATCTTTCGTGCAGGGGTCGAGGCTGTTCCGCGTTCAACTATCGAGGCGGCTGAGGCGCTGGGATATACCCGTATTCAAATATACCGCGACATCGTGCTGCCCTTGGCAGTGCGCATTTCCTTGCCGGCACTGGGAACAAATTTGGTCAATCTGGTGAAAACCACCACACTTGCCTACGCGATCGCTGTGCCAGAGCTCTTATACATATCTGCGCAAATTTGGTCCGAGGACCTCAACGTGCGTGAAATGATGAACGTGTTGCTGGTGTCTTATGTGGGCCTCATCGCGATCTTGGTGTGGATATTGCATCGCTGGGAGAAGGCGCTGCGCATCCCCGGATACGGAGAATGACCATGCGTTCGAATACACCGGTTCGCGGCCATATGGCCGTGCTACATCCCATGCGGATTCGTGCGGATGCGCTGCCGCTTGCCGACAGAATGTTCAATGTCTGGACATTCACCGCACTGATGTTAGCCTTTGCCGCTGTGCTGATCGTGCCTGCCTTTGCGCAAGAAGCGGCGCCCGCCAAACGCACAACGATAGAAATCCTGTTGGAGTGGACGCCAACGCTGGCAAAGGGGTTTGGGTTCAACGTTATGATCTCGATCTTGTCGATGGCAATCGGCACGGTGTTGGGGGTCATGCTGGGCGTGTTGCAAGTCTCGCAGATCCGCATCGTCCGGCAGGTTGCGTGGCTCGTTACCCAGTTTTTCCGCAACTCTCCTTGGTTGGTGCTGCTATTCTACTGCATCCTGCTGATCCCCTTCCAATTGGAGGTTTTCGGCACGAAGATCCCATTCCCCGGGTGGATCAAAGCGATTATCGGCCTTTCTCTACCGGTCATGGCATATATGTCCGAATATATGCGAGGTGCGATCCTTTCGATCCCAACGGGCCAGTGGGAAAGCGCGGAATCATTGGGCTTCAGCCGCCGCCAAACTCTGACAGGCATCATCCTGCCCCAAACGGTCAAGCGCGTGCTACCTTCCTGGATGAACCTTTATGCCGTCCTGACAATGGCGACTCCGTTGGTGTCGATCATCGGTGTCAATGACGTGATGGCCTTGACCCGCGCGGCACTGAGCGCGGAAGGGCAGGTGGATCTGCTGATCCCCATGTATCTTTATATTCTTAGCTGGTTCTTCATCTATTGCTATCCGATCAGTGCCGCGACCCGGTTTTTCGAACGCAAATACTCGGTAAAAACATGAGCGAGGCCAATATGCCCTGGACCCCCGAACAACCTATCGTCTCTTTACGGGATGTGCGTAAATCTTTTGGCGCGCTCGAAGTGCTTAGCGGTATCAGTCTCGACGTGATGAAGGGCGAGGTTATCTGCATCATTGGCCCCTCTGGATCGGGGAAATCGACCCTGATCCGGTGCATCAACGCACTGAATGATATTCAGGCTGGGTCGATTACTGTTGAGGGGCTAGAGGTCAATGACCCCAAACTGGACAAGCTGTCGCTGCGCAAGAAGGTCGGGATGGTGTTCCAGCAATACAACCTCTTTCCACACAAGACGGTTTTGCAGAATGTGATGATGGCCCCGATCAAAGTGCTGGGCCAAGACCGCGCCGAAGTCGAAACGCGCGCCCGCGCCCTGATTGCCAAGGTCCGCCTCGACGGCAAGGAAGGCGCATATCCTGGTGAATTGTCGGGTGGGCAACAACAACGTGTTGCGATCGCACGGTCGTTGGCAATGAACCCCGATGTGATGTTGTTCGACGAGGTGACGGCGGCGCTGGACCCCGAAACAGTCAAAGAGGTCCTAACCACGATCAAAGATCTTGCTGCCGAAGGAATGACCTGCATCCTTGTCACGCACGAAATGGGTTTCGCCCGTGAGATTGCTGATTGCGTCTATTTCACTGACCGCGGCGTTATCGTGGAATCAGGCCCGCCTGCGACGTTTTTTGACAATGCCCAAGACCCGCGCACGCAACAGTTCCTTAGCCAAATCCTGTAGGTTCAACGAATGTCATACCGTATTGAAACAGACAGTTTGGGTGATGTCCAACTCCCCGAAAAAGCACTTTTGGGCTCCAACACAGCGCGAGGGGTGGAAAATTTTACAGGCATGGGGCCTGCTATTTCATCCTATCCCCACTTCATGCGCGCCATGGCGTTGGTCAAACGTGCCGCTGCAATGGCGAACCGTGACGTGGGTGCACTGTCTCCCGACGTGGCTGATGCCATCATCATCGCTTGCGACGAAGTCGCAGCTGGTGAGCACATCGAACAGTTTCCCACCTATCTGATGGAAGGGTCGGGCGGCACATCCACCAACATGAACTTCAACGAAGTGATAGCCAATCGCGCGGGGCAAATGCTGGGCGATGCGCTAGGCGTTTATGCGCGGGTAACCCCCAACGATCACGTCAACCGCAGTCAATCCACCAACGATGTCTTGCCGACCGCAATCAAGCTGGCATGCATCTTGGCGCATCCGTCACTTGCAACAAGTGTCCAATCCCTGATTGATGCGCTGCGCACCAAGGCCAGCGAAACGCAAGATATGTTGCGAACCGGTCGAACCTGCATGCAGGCCGCTCAGCCGATGACATGGGGTCAATACTTTTCTGGTCATGCCAGCGCTCTATCCCGCGCGTTGAATGCGGTCCAATCCTCGGTAGATGCGATGCGCATTGTCCCAATGGGCGGGACGGCCATTGGAACGGGTCTGGGTGCCGCGCCGGGCTATGTAACCGCGATCGCGCCCGCTTTGACGCAGGCGTTTGGGTTTGAAATCAAACTAGCAGAAGACCCGTTTGATGCGATGCACTCTGCTGACGGTTTCGTGCGGCTTTCGGCGGAGCTGCGCAATCTGTCCGCCACCATGGCCAAATTGGCCGCAGATCTTATAGTCCTTGGCAGTGATGGTGCATCAGGGTTGGGCGAGTTGAGACTGCCTGCGGTTCAGCCTGGATCATCAATCATGGCGGGGAAGGTCAATCCGGTAATCCCAATGATGGTTCAACAGGTCTGGATGCGTGTGCACGGCCATGACGCTGCCGTTGCCATCGCCGCCCAATCTGGCCAGATGGAGATAAACCATTTTGAGCCG
The DNA here is from genome assembly GCA_035798175.1 of Rhodobacteraceae bacterium KMM 6894. Classification (GTDB taxonomy): domain Bacteria; phylum Pseudomonadota; class Alphaproteobacteria; order Rhodobacterales; family Rhodobacteraceae; genus Roseovarius. The sequence continues at coordinate 1,657 of JAPFBS010000020.1, read as the reverse complement.
GTGATGGCCCTATCGCTTTTCGAGCAGATGGACCTGATTAGCGCGGCCGCCGAGGGCTTTGCCGCGCGCTGCGTCGCTGGCATCGATGTGGATGAAGTCCGCAGCTATGCCAACCTTGCCCAATCCTTCGGAGTGTCGACCATTTTCCTGCAAGAATTGGGATATAAACGTGTCGCGACTATGGCCAAACGAGCCGTGAGTGAGGGCCGGTCGTTGGCTGATATTGCTGTCGATGAGAGTTATTTGACCCAAGCAGACATGCGCAACGTTCTCATTCGCGCTGCTGTCTCTGCACGATAACCTCGTAGGCCCACATGCGGCCGGGTTGATGTTGAAACGGCCACGTTCCGGCAACTTCCCTTCCACGATACATGCGACCTGGTAACAGCAGCCAAGTCGAAGGTAGTGTGGCCTCGCGCCGGACTCACAATGCGCCTGTAGCGGGTCCTAGAGACGCATTACGGTCTTGGCGGCAGCCAACGGCGCTCGCGAGCACGGACGCATTCCACGGCCGCCTCTGGGACTCTGGCGGGCATGTCGCTGCTGGCGACGCCATCTCATCACATGATTTGGTTCAGATGGCGATTAGCGACGAAACCAAAGCACGCTTTCTGCTCCCTGTAGTGACGCCTCGGATCGGGGCCGCCCAATGGACTCTGCGAACGCCTGTGGCGGCCGCTGGGTGCACATACCGGCCCAGTCGCCACCAACCCGACTCCGTTAACGCGACGACGCTCAACGGCTCTTTCTGTGGCTTTGGCGGACATGTGCTTTTTCGCGGCGGTGTGGACCTGGTCACTCATCTAAATCGGCTTCTCGGAAACCGACAAAATGAACGTCGAGCAATTGTAGCGGGAAGTGGTGTTCGACCTTTCGTCCATCAAGCGCGGCATGTTCACCGTTCTTCAAGCGATCTGAAACAACTGTCTGCCCACTGGTGGGGGCAATACTTCATCAGCCCGATCGTCATGAGGTTCCGCTGGGGCATACCGCAGGCCTGTGCTTTCCTTCTAGCTGTGGATGCGAATAACACCCAGCGTCGCCGAAGTCGTCCTGAAGATAGCTGTGCGCGAACCGTACGCGCCTTGTAAGGTTCGCAGTCGAGCTTTGAGGCCGCAAGAAGGTTTTCATGAAGATTCTCGCAACCTTTTCCACGTCGTCCGTCGCCCGGATACGGTTCAACATGGGGCCGTATTGAGTTTTCATCTCGTATTTAAGGAAGCCATAATTCGCTTCGAAGGTGTCCGGGCCACCAACACGGGCCGCGTAAGAACGAAAGCTTGTCCTGCGCGATCCGCTCCATTGCGAATAGCCGTAACCGTTCCCATTGATCTCCTTGAGCACCCTGAAGTTGCCGGATTCATGGGCCAGGTTTCCGGCGATCCCCGCGGCCTGGTTGTGGGTCAGGTTGAAATCCTCCTGCAGGTTCGCGATGAGCTGCTCCGGAATAGTGACCGGATCGGCAGATACCTGTTTGACCGCCTGGGAGGAGGTCACAGCCTGTTTCGATAAGGAAAAGGGCTGGCGGTCGGGATCGGCAGCAGCTGGCACGGAAAACAAAAGCAGCAGAACCCCAAAATTGTCCGTCGGCAGGGTTTTTGGGTCCAAAGGCAGCGTAAACTAAGAGAGTCTTCGGCTCATCTGGTTGGTTTGATTA
>JAPFBS010000019.1:0-74992 GCA_035798175.1 Rhodobacteraceae bacterium KMM 6894 | reverse complement strand
AGGCCTAAACCTCAGAGACAAAATCAACCGGAAGCGCTCACTTATCAAGCGCACCCCGCTTATTCAACCCCATAATTTCAGTAGTACCAATTTTCTGACCATGCGGCCCGATCTTGGCTAATCCATCTGCTTCACAGCGATGGAAACGTATCCCAGTCTTGAACGCAAAGTTGCGTGTCTCGACCTGGTATTCTTCTTTAGCGAAACCTCGCTAAATTTGGTTGCGGGAGTAGGATTTGAACCTACGACCTTCAGGTTATGAGCCTGACGAGCTACCGGGCTGCTCCATCCCGCGCCAATTTGGAGCCTCAGAAGGATCGCTCGATCTGATAGCCATCGCAGAGAGATACAACCTTCGGGAACTTTACTAGGTTTGGCGGCGACCTACTCTCCCACGCCTTAAGACGCAGTACCATGGGCGCGACAGCGCTTAACGGCCGGGTTCGGGATGGGACCGGGTGTTTCGCTTGTGCTATGACCACCAAACCGAGAAAAGTTCCTGAAGGTCCAAGTCAAATAATGTCATTGGTGTATGACGATTGGATCAGTTTAGCCTTGTCTGGCTATTACTGGATCAAATCAAGCCTATCGAGCAATTAGTACCAGTCAACTGAACGCGTTGCCGCGCTTACATCTCTGGCCTATCGACGTGGTGGTCTACCACGGCTCTCAGGGATACCTTGTTTTGAGGGGGGCTTCCCGCTTAGATGCCTTCAGCGGTTATCCTGTCCGTTCATAGCTACCCAGCACTGCCGTTGGCACGACAACTGGTCCACCAGTGGAACGTTCACCCCGGTCCTCTCGTACTAGGGGCAACTCCTCTCAAGTATCCTACACCCACGGCAGATAGGGACCGAACTGTCTCACGACGTTCTAAACCCAGCTCACGTACCTCTTTAAACGGCGAACAGCCGTACCCTTGGGACCTGCTCCAGCCCCAGGATGAGATGAGCCGACATCGAGGTGCCAAACACTGCCGTCGATATGGACTCTTGGGCAGTATCAGCCTGTTATCCCCGGCGTACCTTTTATCCGTTGAGCGATGGCCCTCCCACTTGGGACCACCGGATCACTATGACCGACTTTCGTCTCTGCTCGACTTGTCAGTCTCGCAGTCAGGCTGGCTTCTGCCATTGCACTCAACGACCGATTTCCGACCGGTCTGAGCCAACCTTCGCGCGCCTCCGTTACGCTTTAGGAGGCGACCGCCCCAGTCAAACTACCCGCCACGCAGGGTCCCGGATCCGGATAACGGACCGCGGTTAGACATCAAGAGTGTGAGGAGTGGTATCTCAAGGATGACTCCACCGAAACTGGCGTTCCGGCTTCAAAGTCTACCACCTATCCTGCACATCACAATCCTGATGCCAGTGCGAAGCTGTAGTAAAGGTGCACGGGGTCTTTCCGTCTAACCGCGGGAAACCTGCATCTTGACAGGTATTTCAATTTCGCTGAGTCCACATTTGAGACAGCGGGGAAGTCGTTACGCCATTCGTGCAGGTCGGAACTTACCCGACAAGGAATTTCGCTACCTTAGGACCGTTATAGTTACGGCCGCCGTTTACCTGGGCTTCAATTCAGAGCTCTCACCCCTCCTTTTAACCTTCAGGCACCGGGCAGGCGTCAGACCCTATACGTCGTCTTGCGACTTCGCAGAGCCCTGTGTTTTTAGTAAACAGTCGCCACCCCCTGGTTTGTGCCCCCGGCCAAAACTTGCGTTCTAACCGGGCCTCCTTCTCGCGAACTTACGGAGGTATTTTGCCGAGTTCCTTAAATGTGGTTCTCTCAAGCGCCTTGGTATTCTCTACCAGTCCACCTGTGTTGGTTTAGGGTACGATCTAGCGATGGAGCTATTTCCAGGAACCAATCAGCGGCCCACCCAATCCGATAAGGGTGAACAACCTTCATGATCCGTCACTTCCATCTGGCCCAGGAATATTAACCTGGTTCCCATCGACTACGCCTTTCGGCCTCGCCTTAGGGGTCGGCTTACCCTGCTCAGATTAGCTTTAAGCAGGAACCCTTGGACTTTCGGCGACAGTGTCTCTCACACTGTTTGTCGCTACTCATGTCATCATTCTCACTAGTGATCTCTCCACGGGATCGCTCACGCGCCCGCTTCATCGAAAGCTCCACGTCTCCGTAACGACCGAAGTCGCTAAAGAGACACGGAACTATGTCACACTACGCTCTGCTACCAAAGTTGAATTCCGAAGAATTCAACAGTCCTAAGCTTCGGCTCATGGCTTGAGCCCCGTTACATCTTCGCCGCAGGACAACTTATTTAGACCAGTGAGCTGTTACGCTATCTTTAAAGGATGGCTGCTTCTAAGCCAACCTCCTGGTTGTTTTGGTCGTCCCACCTGCTTTCCCACTTAGCCATGAATTAGGGGCCTTAGCTGTAGGTCAGGGTTGTTTCCCTCTCGACTACGGACGTTAGCATCCGCAGTCTGTCTGCCATCTAGTACTCCTCGGTATTCGGAGTTTGGTTAGGATCAGTAAGCCGGTAAGGCCCCATTACCCATCCAGTGCTCTACCCCCGAGGGTATTCGGATGACGCTCTACCTAAATAGATTTCGCAGAGAACCAGCTATCTCCGAGTTTGATTGGCCTTTCACCCCTAGGCACAACTCATCCCGACCTTTTTCAACAGGTGTGGGTTCGGACCTCCAGTTAGTGTTACCTAACCTTCATCCTGGTCATGCCTAGATCACTCGGTTTCGGGTCTGATCCATCTAACTCATTCGCCCTATTAAGACTCGCTTTCGCTGCGCCTACACCTAACGGCTTAAGCTTGCTAGATAGACCAAGTCGATGACCCATTATACAAAAGGTACGCCGTCACCCCGCAAGGAGGCTCCGACTGATTGTAGGCGTTCGGTTTCAGGTACTGTTTCACTCCCCTCGTCGGGGTGCTTTTCACCTTTCCCTCACGGTACTGGTTCACTATCGGTCAGTAAGGAGTACTTAGCCTTCGAAGGTGGTCCTCCGATCTTCAGACAGAATTTCACGTGTTCCGCCCTACTTAATACGTCCTATCATGCTTCATATACGGGGCTATCACCCACTATGGCCGTGCTTCCCAACACGTTCTATTCACACTCAAGGCTCGGCTGGTCCCCGTTCGCTCGCCGCTACTAGGGGAGTATCAATTGATGTCCTTTCCTCCGGGTACTTAGATGTTTCAGTTCTCCGGGTTTGCTTTTATAAACCTATGTATTCAGTCTATAAATACCTGGTTTACCGCATTATTAGCTGCCCTTGCGGGCAATAATAACACAGTATCAGGTGGGTTGCCCCATTCGGAAATCCATGGATCAAAGCTTATTCTCAGCTCCCCATGGCTTATCGCAGAGTATCACGTCCTTCATCGCCTCTTACTGCCAAGGCATTCACCAAACGCCCTTTTCGCGCTTGATTTGATCCAGAAAAAGACAGACTTGCGTCTGACACGGCGCCCAGCTGGTAACTAAAGGCGCCTTGGTTCTGGTTCAAAAGTCATACTTTTCCCGCCTGGATATACATCCAGACTTTGATCCGCATTACTACGGATCAGGACCTAAAACCGTGCAGAATTAGGTCCGGGTTAGTGTTACTTGACTTGGACAACACCATCTTTTCGGCTGGCAGACGCATGGACAGTCGAGGAAGCAACTGCATCATACGCTCGCTTTCGGACCGAAGTCCTCCAGCACCAAACCGAGGTAATCCGCTAACGCGCGAACACCAACAGTGTTGTTATTGTATCTCTCTTTACGATGTTAAAGTGGTTGAAAGTCTTGCGACTTCCTACCTGTCCGATTGGACGGTTAAGGACTGCGAACAGTGCTTAACGATCTAATCGGTAAATGGTCATCTTCCACGAGGAAAATGGTGGGTCGAGGAGGACTTGAACCTCCGACCTCACGCTTATCAGGCGTGCGCTCTAACCACCTGAGCTACCGACCCATTTCTTCGGTCAAGACCAAGTGGTGGAGCCTAGGAGGATCGAACTCCTGACCTCCTGAATGCAAATCAGGCGCTCTCCCAGCTGAGCTAAGGCCCCATGCTTTGGAACCCCGCGCAACTTGCGCAGGACCTAGTGACTGAAGAGATATGAGGACGGCTCGGTCCAGATCAGTATCGCGAACGATCTGATTGATGTGATCAGCTTTGTTTGCCGATCTGCTAAGTGTTCCACGATCAAGAGCAAGCTCGAGATGCTAGGAACATCCTTAGAAAGGAGGTGATCCAGCCGCAGGTTCCCCTACGGCTACCTTGTTACGACTTCACCCCAGTCGCTGAGCTCACCGTGGTCCGCTGCCTCCTCGAAAGGTTGGCGCACGGCCTTCGGGTGGACCCAACTCCCATGGTGTGACGGGCGGTGTGTACAAGGCCCGGGAACGTATTCACCGCGTCATGCTGTTACGCGATTACTAGCGATTCCGACTTCATGGGGTCGAGTTGCAGACCCCAATCCGAACTGAGACAGTTTTTTGAGATTAACTCATTGTCACTGCCATTGTAGCACGTGTGTAGCCCAACCCGTAAGGGCCATGAGGACTTGACGTCATCCACACCTTCCTCCCGCTTATCACGGGCAGTTTCCATAGAGTGCCCAGCTTAACCTGCTGGCAACTAGGGATGTGGGTTGCGCTCGTTGCCGGACTTAACCGAACATCTCACGACACGAGCTGACGACAGCCATGCAGCACCTGTATGATATCCAGCCGAACTGACGAAACCATCTCTGGTAACTATGATATCTATGTCAAGGGTTGGTAAGGTTCTGCGCGTTGCTTCGAATTAAACCACATGCTCCACCGCTTGTGCGGGCCCCCGTCAATTCCTTTGAGTTTTAATCTTGCGACCGTACTCCCCAGGCGGAATGCTTAATCCGTTAGGTGTGTCACCGAACAGTATACTGCCCGACGACTGGCATTCATCGTTTACGGTGTGGACTACCAGGGTATCTAATCCTGTTTGCTCCCCACACTTTCGTACCTCAGCGTCAGTATCGAGCCAGTGAGCCGCCTTCGCCACTGGTGTTCTTCCGAATATCTACGAATTTCACCTCTACACTCGGAGTTCCACTCACCTCTCTCGAACTCTAGACTAGTAGTTTATGAGGCAGTTCCAGGGTTGAGCCCTGGGATTTCACCCCATACTTTCTAATCCGCCTACGCACGCTTTACGCCCAGTAATTCCGAACAACGCTAACCCCCTCCGTATTACCGCGGCTGCTGGCACGGAGTTAGCCGGGGTTTCTTTACCAGGTACTGTCATTATCATCCCTGGCGAAAGAGCTTTACGATCCTAAGACCTTCATCACTCACGCGGCATGGCTAGATCAGGCTTGCGCCCATTGTCTAAGATTCCCCACTGCTGCCTCCCGTAGGAGTCTGGGCCGTGTCTCAGTCCCAGTGTTGCTGATCATCCTCTAAAACCAGCTAAAGATCGTAGACTTGGTAGGCCATTACCCCACCAACTATCTAATCTTACGCGGGCTGATCCTTTACCGATAAATCTTTCCCCCGAAGGGCGTATAAGGTATTACTCACCGTTTCCAGTGGCTATTCCTTAGTAAAGGGTACATTCCCACGCGTTACTAACCCGTCCGCCGCTCACCCGAAGGTGCGCTCGACTTGCATGTGTTAGGCCTGCCGCCAGCGTTCGTTCTGAGCCAGGATCAAACTCTCAAGTTGAAAAGCTGTTGCCAGCTTAACCTTGACGTTCGAACCTCTGCACATAATCTGTTCCAACCGGCTAGGTTGAAACAGTCTGTTTGTTGTGCTTCCAGTTTCATCAGAAACCAGAAACCCTCCAAACAGTGAAGCTGACACTACATCATCGGGTTGCCCCTAGTAGCGCGACATATGTGCAGTTGTAAGTTCATCGAATGAACCAAACCGCCCACATATCTCTTCAGTTTTATATCAATTTCAAAAAGCGTCGAGGCCTAAACCTCAGAGACAAAATCAACCGGAAGCGCTCACTTATCAAGCGCACCCCGCTTATTCAACCCCATAATTCCTTGCCGTCCTGTCCGTTTGGCTGCTGCCGTCTGGACCGTCTGGCGTCCGGCGCTGCGTGTCTGCGTTGCCGTTGAAGGGGGTTCTAGAGTTTGATGCAGAGACCCGCAACCCCTTTTTTCCGCAAAAGGTGCGTTTTTTGCGATTTCCTTATTTTCCTTGTTTTTTAGGATGTTACGTCGCCTTCGTTACATCGCCCCCTGGATTTGCGCAACTTTCTGACCCGCAAGAGCGGTCTGAGCCGCGTATTATGAATTCTATCACCAGAGTTACCCACAGACTCACCCAAGAATCCCCTCACGTGCAGCTACGGTTGGCCAAGATCGACCCTAGTATCCCGGTATGGACCGGCCGATTCACCCGAAGAAATGCGGAATCGCCCGACTCACCCGCGGTTTCCGGGCGGGAATCGCTTCACGAACCGCCTAACCGTTGGGCGGTTCGTTCAAAAAACAGAATCAGCGGCTTTTACCTTGGTACACGGGCGGGCGATTCCATCGCGCCCTGCCCGCCAGATACGACCGATAGGGGACCGACGTTTCTCGGGTCGTTAAGAGGTGGGCCAATTTGGGGCCTGTTTTGAGGATACTCATGGTTGCGCGCTATCCGCTGCCGTTGTTCTGCGTCCGCATTTTTCACGACATTCGCGAGGCCCGATGCGCGCCGTGTCAGTGCCCGTGCACACATTATATATAGCACCCTCTACAGTGCGCTCTCTCTTCGACGACACAACGCGTGCAGAAGCCGTGGCTTTGGGGCCTTCATGACGCCCCCCGCATGCTGCTTTTCAGGAAGCGCCTTGCGATATGCCCGGCGAATATCGAGGGCTAAAGCGGTTTCGCCAACGCCGGGCCCGGCGTTCGCGTCAGACCCAGCCCGCAGGCGCGTTACGCGCCCGGCGGAGTTTGGTGGCTGGGGCGGATCTTGTTCATCGGGGTCGAGCTGCCATCGGCCTGCACGATCCGCACATGGCGGCGACGCATCTGACGCGGTTCGCTGACACCGACGGAATGGGCGATGGTTTCGACCTCTTTAATGATCGACTTGGCGTATTGCGCCACCTTCTCGTACTTGTCTTCAACCACCAGCCCCATTTGCAGGCGCGGATCATGGGTGGTGATGCCGGTCGGGCATGTGTTGCGGTTGCATTTCAGCGCCTGGATGCAGCCCAAGCTGAACATAAAGCCGCGCGCGGTCGTGACGAAATCGGCGCCGGCGCAGATCGCCCAAGCCACATCGCTGGGATTGACCAGCTTGCCACTGCCGATAATGCGGATGCGATCCTTCAGACCGTGACGATCGCGCAGATCCACCATGCGCGGCAAAGCATCGCGCAGCGACATACCGACCAAATCGATCAAAGGCATTGGTGCAGCCCCGGTGCCCCCCTCGCCGCCATCGACGGTGATGAAGTCGGGCGCACTGTCAGGCCCGCGCTGATTGATCAGATCAAACAGCGGCGCCCAACCGCTGGACGCGCCCAGCACGGTCTTGATTCCCACCGGTTTGCCCGTCACATTGCGGACATGGGCCACCATATCCAGTAACTCGTCAAAATTTGCCACGTCCAGGTGTCGGTTGGGCGAAATACTGTCCTGCCCTTCGGCGATGCCACGGATACCAGCGATCTCGGCAGTCACCTTGGCGCCGGGCAGGATGCCGCCCTTGCCGGGTTTCGCGCCCTGAGCCAGCTTGATTTCGAACATCACCACTTCGGGGTGTTCGGCAATCGCGCGCAGACGGTCATCGCTCAGCCCACCCTCGGCGTCGCGCACGCCATACTTGGCGGTGCCGATCTGAAAGACGATGTCGCACCCGCCGGACAGATGATAGGGCGACAAACCGCCCTCGCCGGTGTTCAGCCAGACCCCGGCCTTGGCCGCACCTCGACTTAACGCCTCGACCGCGGGTCGCGAAATCGCGCCATAGCTCATCCCGGAAATATTGAAGATCGACTTGGCCGTATAGGGAATGGCGGCGTTTGGACCGATCTGCATCGGATCTGTCGAGGCGAACTGATCATTCAGCGGCGGAAACGCGGCTGGTACAAAAATCGCCGTGCCTGGAATCGACAGATTGCGCGTTGACCCGAAGGCCACCGTATTGCTGCCCCCATGCGCCGCATGCGCAACCCAATCGCGTTGTGCACGGTTGAACGGCATTTCCTCGCGGTCCATCGCAAAGAAGTACTGACGAAAAAATTCGCCCAGCGAACTGAAAAATCCCCTGAACCGCCCGATCACCGGATAGTTGCGCCGGATGGCGTCTTCGGTCTGGCGCCGGTCCATAACAAAGAAGACGATCACGATCAGGGCCACCGCGCCCAGAATCACTACAAATATCAGCGCCAGAATCTGCACCAGCGGCATAACCCATTCCATCGTTCACCGTCCTTGTAACTGAGCCACAGAGTGATGGAGCACACTGCGCTGAAATCCCCCGCGCTTCAAGCCGCAGACAGTCCGGAAGGCAGCGGATCACAATGGCCCGATCACATAACGTTTATTGGAAACTGCACAGCGCGCTGGCTTAGGCCGATCAGGTCGCAGGTCAATCCAGCCTTTTGATCCTTCGGCGATTTTCCCCGGTGAACCAATCACGATCTTGCCGCGTATTGCTTGTCACTACGCCGATGACGGCATGACATTGATTAGGAGAGACACATGTTTCGCAGAACTTATCTGGCCCTGACCGCCGCCGCCCTGATGACTGGCCCAGCATTTGCCGGTGATACCAAAATGGATATCGTCGACACAGCTGCCTCCGCAGGCACATTTAACACTCTGGTTGCAGCCGTGCAGGCAGCAGGCCTTGTCGATACGCTGAAAGGCGAAGGTCCTTTCACCGTATTCGCACCCACCGATGACGCATTCGCCGCGCTGCCCGAAGGCACGGTCGACTCCCTGCTGCTGCCCGAAAACAAGGATCAACTGGTTTCGATCCTGACCTATCACGTGGTGTCGGGCAAAGTGATGTCGGGCGATCTGACAAACGGAATGATGGCCACCACGGTTCAGGGTGGCGATGTGACGATCATGACCGAAGGCGGCGTAACCGTTAACGGCGCCAACGTGACCGCTACGGACATCGAGGCATCGAACGGCGTGATCCACGTTATCGACGCAGTGATCATTCCCGAATAATTTCAGACCGATCTGACACGCGCGGGGCCGGACAACACTTGTCGTCCGGCCCCGTTTTTATCTATGGTCGAGAGCGGCCCCGACGTATCAACACTAACGCATCAACGCTTGTGAATCACCGCCACCTGATCGCGGCGCTTTTTCTGGTATTTCACCGGATGCACGATACAGGCCGAAATCTCGGGGATCAGCGCATTGAAGGCTTCAGCCACCGCAGGATCGCTGTGGCTGAACTGACGCTTGTCGATGAACGAACGCAGCAGCGCCGCCGTTTTGGTGATGCCGTCCACCTCATACGGGGGCGGCTGCCAGCGCAGGTCTTCGATCACATACAGCCCGCCCGACGCCAGTTTCGGGAAAATTTCGAGGAACGCATTCTGTTGGTGATGGCTGGCATGGCTGGCATCGTCGATGACGATATCAGGCGCAGGCATGTCTGCCGCTGTCGTCGCAATCTGGGCGCGGTCGTCCATGTCGCAGCGATGAAACGTGAACCGGTCATTCTTGAACCAAGAGAAATCCGACACATCCAGACCGTGAATGTCAGCTTTGGGAAAATACTCCAGCCACATGCGGATCGAGGGCAGATCGGTGGTTTCGCGGTCCTTGTCGATCCCGTGCTCCGGCCCACCGATCAGCAGACCCATCTCAAGAAAGGTAATCTTGCGATTCCGATAAGGGTGGAACAGCATGTGATACAGTTCCGTATAGCGGTGCTTGGTCGATCCCTTGTCGGATCCGTATTCATCCGCCAGATCGGTCAAATTGATTTGCGTAGCTGTCATTGTGGTGTCGTCCCCTGCTGTCCGCATGGTTGTTCGTTGGCCGGGCTTCAATCCGCGTCGTTTTCGTCTGCGTCTACGGATTTTTTGTTGGAAATGATTGGCGCGCCGCGGGGATCAATCCCGTGCTTTTTCAACAGACGATCAATCAAGCCATCCTCATCCGGCAACCCATCCGGGCGGCTGGCCAGAAATTCGCGGATGCGCCGACCATAAAGGTGGATCGATGTTGTGTTGTCCGTCAGATACGCCTCGGCCGAGGCGCGCCGTCCGGTCTTGACCATGCGGCGGCGCTTTTCAAACGGGATCGGATACAGAACCTCACGTGGAAAGGCGTATTTGTCTTCGCCGGTCTTGTGCACATAATGCGTCACGGCCTGCGGACCCCAGACGCCCCAAGGCAATTCACTGCAATGCACCGGGTTGCCCGCATCGGCCTGCGCCTGCAACTTGGCCTTGGCCCCGTCGCTGTACCATTCGGGAATCCCGTATTCGTCCTGCGTCAATTGCAGCATCCCGGCCAAGGCAGGGCTGTCAGCGGGCAGGCCCAGAACGCCGCCGTTGATATGACTACCGCTTTCCCAGCCATAATAATGGCCGGTCTCGGTCACGAAAGGCTTCATGCAATAAGCGTCGGTGTCAGCCCAGATCGTCGGCTGCTTTGCATCGGTCAGCAAGTGATACCGGAACACATCCGAAAACAGCGCCAAAGATCCTGTGCGCCCATGCTGTATAAATTCATCTCGTTTCAGAACCGCGTCGCCATGCACAACGGCGGCCCCTTCCGGCACATTCTGCACCGGGCCATAGTGATACAGGGTCACGTCATGCCCCGCGTCCAGAAACGACTGTACACACAGTTGTTCAACATAGCTGAGCGGCCCTTCGACCCACAGCATTGCAATATGGTGTAGTTTACTCATCCGCTGGGACTGCCCCCGTTTGCCTGTAACTGCCTCATGCACGCCCGTTTTCGGGTCTTTGCTGCGACTGACCCTAGCCTGCCAACCGCAAACGCGCAATCACGCATAGCGCCGATCCTGACAACCCGCAGGCACGGTGCACAGAAACCATATTATGGCGCGGTCATGTTTTCGCCACATTGTCGATCCACCGCGGCCATATTTACAGTTAACAACTGCTTAAAACCCGCGATCAGATGGGGCAGACATGAGCAGTCAACCGATTACACCGCTATCCTTTTGCGTGATGCCTTCACGTTTCCTGCGCCGTGATGCGCCCGGCGGCTTTGCCAAATGGGACGACAAGGCCAAAAGCGCGGTCGACAACGATACGTTGTTCTACGACGTCTTCCAGTCGGGCAGCCCCGGCACCGTCTATGCTGTTGGCCCTCCGCTGAAACAAACATTGCGCCGCTTCTTGAAGCGCGCGCAACTGACGCTGGACGGCGTGCCCGCAACCATGCGCGAAATCAGCCAGTCGCGGCGCGCGTCGATCGTCGAAATCACGGCCCCGGTTACGGACCCGCGCGCCTTGGGAATCTCGCACCCGCAGATTTCATTTAATGTCGCGATCAGCCCGTCACACCTGCACCGCTATGCCGGAACGCGGTCGATGTTCACGCTGTCACGCAACAATACGTTGGACTGGGTGCGCGATTGGGCGCGGTTTCATGTTGAAACCCAAGGCGTTGAATCGATCGTTCTGTTCGACAATGCCTCGGACATCTACGGCACCGATGCGTTGGCCGAGGTGCTGGACAATATCAACGGATTGCAAACATTCGATGTTGTGCCCACCCCGTTCCAATATGGCCCCATCGGACTGGGACGTGAGTTGACCAGCGCGCGCTACCTGCAATTCGGTGTGTTCGAAATCACCCGCCTTCGGTTCTTGCAGGATGCGGCAGGTGTGCTGAACATGGACATCGACGAAATGGCCCATAGCCCCCAAGGCACCACCGTGTTCGAGGCCGCCGCCGACAACGAGGCCGGTTTTCTGACCCTGCCGGGCAGTTGGCGTTATCCCGCGCCCGACGCGCCCATGGTGCACGGCGCACATACCCTGCGCCAATCCGGCGACGAAGACCTGATGTATCCTAAATGGTGCGTGGTCCCCGAGGGCCCACAACTGGGCAAAAGCTGGCGCACCCACGGGATCAAGGGTCTGCCGGATCAGGTACAGGACAGTCACGGGTTCTTCCATTGCCGGATGATCTCGGAAAGCTGGCATTACGACCGCTCGGAATACACCGACATGGCGCTGGAACCCGACCCGCTGGCAGAAGCAGTTCTGGCCCCGATGCTGAAAGCGTCCTGAGGTCATTTCGCCCTACGGACGCAGCAGCGTAACCCGCTTGCGCATCGCGATCTCAACGATGTCTTTTTCATACATTCGGGTCAGGTGCGCGCGCTCGGCCGCGCTCCACGGATCGTATCCAGGATAGTCGGGGCCGCGCGGGTAGGCATCCTGAATTTCCACGCGCCGCGCCAACGCGGCCTCGCCACCGTGACGCTCGATTTCGAACAGCAGCTCCTGCACCGCCTTGTGACTGGCCGAGGGCCGTCCGCGCTTGCGCTTGGGCGACACAAGATCCGCCACGTCAATATCCGGGCCACACAGGTTGCCGATCACCGTATCCGACAACGCACGAAAATCCTCGTGCCGCCAGATGGTCATCCGGGCCTCGGGAAAACAACTGAGCAACAGGTCGATGAAACCTGTCCAACTGGGCAGGTTCGACAGCACGGCGCGCTTCATCTGCGATTCCCGGATGACATTGTCACCCGAGGCCGACCGCAGGAATTCAATAAAGGTGGACGCAAAGAAGTCTGCATAATTGCGAATCGCGATATGCACCTCGGTCACCGGATAGGGGATGTTCTGCGCGAATATCGGGATCAACGTCTCGCGCCGGTTATATAAAAGCCCCGAGCGCACACAGTGCCCGCTGTGCCCCGGCATGTTTTCATCCGACAGCACGATCCGCTCACCCGGACCGGCGCCAATGCCTTTGAAGAAGTTCTTTGCCTTCTTGGCCAGCACATCGTCGGGATACTTGGTCTTGTAGTCCAGACCCAGCTTTTCATACCCGTTCAACTGGGTCGGAAACGTGTATTCCTTGCGCGTATCGCGGTGATGCACATAGTAGACGCCACTTTTGCGCATCCGACCAGCGTTGCGTTGCAGAATGGATTGAATGTGGCTGGTCGCCGTCTTGTGAACGCCGCCATGCACCACCACGTAGGGCGGTTCCTTGGCCATGGGGTCAGCCTTCCTGTAACTCCGGCACCGCATTGATCCCGGTGATCGCATCGCGAAACACGTCCCACCCGTCGCGGGTGCGCAGTTCTTCGATCTTGCCCCGATGCCAGTCGATCGCGGCACCATGCAAACGGGCCAGTTCCGGATCCTTCAGCAACGTGTCCATCTCCTTGCGCAAACCCGGCAGGCGGGCGTGGATCGAAGTATCGCGCGCGGAATTGTAATTCATGTTGGACCAATAGGTGATCCCTTGATCATCGCCAACATGGTTAGTGCGGCCACGATCCCGCTTGACCAGGAAACTGTCGACCGAGCGGACAGCGTAGTGATGCAGACGCACATGGTCATGACGGAACCCGTCATAGGCCTTCCACCCCTGCCCCAGATACAGGTCCGGCATCGGTTGACCGCCGCCATCGACCCAAGCCACATCACCCCGATCCAGATGAAACGCCGGGCGATGGATGCGCAAACGTTCAAACCGTTCGTTGTTGCGCACCAAGGTCTTCATGCCCAGCGCGCGATAGTTCGGATACTCATGCTCTCCGCAGCCATGATCGAACTGCTCGATCACCGGTCTATTCTCATATGCAATCTGACCACTGTTGCCGAACAGCTTCCAACAAACCGAGATGGCATCGGCGTCACCCACTGCGGCAAACAGATCGTCCAGCCGGCCCTCGCCTACACGGACATTCAAAAACTCATCGCAATCTGCACAGATCAGCCAATCGGCCTTTTGCACGATATCCTGATTGCGCGCGTCCCTCAGGGCAGACCGCTGTGGGCTACCGCCCGGCTTGAACGGGTTTTGGCGATGCTGCGCCAATCCCATCGCCTCTAATCGCTGGGCGATAAGATCGGTGCCATCATCGCAATCATTGGTATAAATCAAGAAATCGGTGAACCCGATCGAGCGGTTGTAGGCGACCCATTCCAACATGAACGGGCCTTCGTTTTTCATCGTGGTAACGATCACGCGGCTGCCCGGCCCCTGCTGAACCGGAGGCTTTGCACCTGCATTCTTCGGCGCGCAAATCTTTGCAGTCGGCTCCCCCGATGGCTCGCCATTGGCGCGCGCCTTGGCCTTGATCTTGGGCTGGGCGGCGATGTCGGCAATAGCGTCGGACGTTGGGACTGCGCCCTCTGGTTTTGCCTTGGTGTTTTTAGGCTCAGGCTCGCCTGCCTCCTCGGCAGCGCGACGCTTAATCTTGCGCAAGCGACGGCGAAAGCTTTTGTCAAAAGCCTCGGCAAAGTCGACACGCCCCTTCGCGCGGAAATAATCGGATAGTGATCCACGATACCATGGCAGATTGCGCCGCGCGCGATACAGGCGGTAAAAATCGGGGTCGGTCAATTCGTCCATGACCGCATGGGACATCACCGACTTCAGCGCATCAATCTTGCGCAGGAAAACGGCGGTCTTGTGCGCAGAAAACCAACATTTAAAAATGCGGATATTATCGCCTGTCAGACGATCAACATGCTTTTGATCCAACGCGTGGTAGGGGTCATAGAAAACATTGATCCGCCCCGCCCCCTTGGTCAGCGCCGCCCCATCGCCCAACGGCAGGGTCCAGTCCTGACGCCGTCCATTTTCGTACCGGGTTTCCCACGGCACCAGATCGGGATCCAGGGTGGATTGCGGATTGATCGCCACCACATGCGCGCCCGGCACGAACGACGAAAACACCAATGACGCGTACCCGCCCATCGATACACCAGCAAAGACAACCCTTTCGTAACCTTCGAAAAAGCCGGATTTCGCAAGACCCTCAAACCGCGCGATCAGGTCGCCGTCGCGATACCAATCACTGACATGGGCCATAACTCCCAGATGGCTGAACCCACCATCCTGTGCGAATTTAAACGCCCATGGCTCGCGCAGAACAGAGTCGTCATTGACGTTAGACAGGTTATCGAATGTTACCAACAAGCGATCACTGGGCCGCTTGATGAACATCAAGGAATGTCTAAGGTTCTTTTCAAAAAAGCCCTCACCCTCTGCGCCGGGACGAAGATCGTCCAGCCAGCGGGGAGTTTCCGGGCCATTGTCTACTGCCTGCTCTGCCATCGGTCCAACTTTGCGCTGCATCTCAATTCGCGGCCCGCTTCACACGCAGGCCTGCTTGTTTTGCATTAATCATAGAACGGCAAAGGCCCGACCCGCAACAGATCTTCCCGAGACTGGTTATTGTTTCCTAAAGCGCAACATCTGAGTCACATCGCGTGGAGTAGCCTTGGTGCAATGGATATTTGAACCAAGAAAAAGCCCAGGCGCAGTGCCCAGGCTTTCATCGTTCTTCTAATACTCTATCCACACCAACCTAAAGCGTCGACCAAGTATGGTTTCGACGCGCCTGCAACACATCCCGGAAAACAGGATGCGCCGCAGGCGCATGCCGCTTAGTGGACGACGGCATCCTCAGGCGGTTGGCCCTTGGTGTTGCCAACGCGATCGCCGATGAGCAGGCCATCGGGTCCGGCACTGACCGGGACAGTTGCGCCGTCCAGAACATCGCCCGACAGGATTGCTTCGGCCAGAGGGTCCTGAAGCGCCTTTTGAATCACCCGCTTGAGCGGGCGCGCGCCGTAGACCGGATCATAACCTTCGTCAGCCAACCAAGTGCGGGCGGACTGATCCAGTTCCAGCGTGATCTTGCGCTGGCCCAGACGTTTCAGCAGGCGGGCCATCTGGATATCGACAATACCGTCCATCTGATCGCGGGTCAGGCGGTCAAAGATCACGATCTCATCCAAACGGTTCAGGAACTCGGGCCGGAAATGGGCGCGAACGGCGTCCATCACATCCCGACGCGCGTCAGCCGCATCTGCACCTTCGGGCATCTGGCTGAGCGCTTGGGACCCAAGGTTGGACGTCAGGATAATGATCGTCTGTTTAAAGTCGACCCTCCGACCCTGACCGTCAGTCAACACGCCATCGTCAAGCACTTGCAACAGCACATTGAACACTTCCGGATGCGCTTTTTCGACCTCATCGAACAGCACCACCTGATAGGGGCGGCGGCGCACGGCCTCGGTCAGGACACCGCCTTCGTCATAGCCGACATAGCCCGGAGGGGCCCCGATCAGGCGCGAGACGCTGTGCTTTTCCATGAATTCAGACATGTCGATGCGCACCATCGCGTTATCGTCGTCGAACAGGAATTCGGCAACGGCCTTGGTCAGTTCCGTCTTGCCCACGCCTGTCGGTCCGAGGAACAGGAAACTGCCCAGTGGACGCCCCTCGTCGTTCAGCCCAGCGCGCGCACGGCGTACAGCGTTGGAGACGGCCTTGATTGCGGCGTCTTGGCCGATGACGCGTTTGTGCAGGCCATCTTCCATGCTCAGCAGCTTTTCACGCTCGCCTTCCAGCATCCGTGCGGTCGGAATACCGGTCCAGCGTTCGACCACTTGGGCAATCTGCTCGGGGCGCACGGCCTCTTCCACCATCACACCATCGGTTTCGGCCTTCTCGGCCTCGGCCAATTGTTTTTCCAAGCCGGGAATCACGCCATAGGATAGCTCCCCCGCCTTCGCCAGATCACCGGCGCGTTTGGCTGCATCCAGATCGTTACGGGCGTGGTCCAGCTTTTCCTTGATGTCGCGCGCGCCTGCCAGCTTGTCACGCTCGGCCTGCCATTTCGCGGTCATTTCGGCAGAGGTTTCCTGAAGATCGGCCAGTTCCTTTTCCAGCTTCTCAAGACGGTCCTTCGAGGCGACATCGTCCTCTTTCTTCAGGGCCTCGGCCTCGATCTGCTTTTGCAGGATTTCACGGTCTAGCGCATCCAGCTCTTCTGGCTTGCTGTCGACCTCCATGCGCAAACGGCTCGCGGCCTCGTCCATCAGGTCGATCGCCTTATCAGGCAGAAAACGGTCAGTGATATAGCGGTGAGAAAGCGTCGCCGCTGCCACCAAGGCGCTGTCGGAAATGCGTACGCCGTGGTGCACCTCGTACTTTTCCTTGATGCCGCGCAGGATGCTGATCGTATCCTCGACTGTCGGTTCCTCGACCACGATGGGCTGGAACCGGCGTGCCAAAGCGGCGTCTTTTTCAACGTGTTTGCGGTATTCATCCAGCGTAGTTGCACCGATGCAGTGCAATTCACCTCGCGCCAGCGCAGGTTTGATCAGGTTGGCGGCATCCATCGCGCCGTCGCCCTTGCCCGCGCCGATCAACGTGTGCATTTCGTCGATGAACAGAATGATTTCACCAGCTGCGGCCGTAACCTCGTTCAAGACCGCTTTCAGGCGCTCTTCAAACTCGCCACGGTATTTCGCACCAGCGATCAGCGCGCCCATATCAAGACTGAGCAAGCGTTTGTTGGCAAGGCTTTCAGGCACGTCGCCGTTGACAATGCGCAGGGCAAGGCCCTCGGCAATCGCGGTTTTACCAACGCCGGGTTCCCCGATCAGAACGGGGTTATTTTTGGTCCGCCGTGACAGAACCTGCATCGCGCGGCGAATTTCATCGTCGCGCCCGATGATCGGGTCAATCTTGCCCTCGGCGGCAGCGGCAGTCAGATCGCGCGCATATTTCTCAAGGGCCTCATAGGTATCCTCGGCGCTAGCGCTATCTGCTGTGCGCCCTTTACGGATGTCGTTAATGGCCTCATTTAGCGACTGTGCGTTGACGCTGCCAGCCTCCAGCGCCTCGCGCGCCGGGCCTTTGACCATCGCCAAAGCCTGCAACAGGCGCTCAACAGGCACAAAGCTGTCCTTGGCCTTAGTCGCCAGTTTTTCGGCCTCAGCCAGAACCTTGCCGGTTTGCTGATCCATATAGGTCTGACCGGCATCACCTGTGACGACCGGTATCTTGCCCAGCGACAGGTCCAACGACTGCACGACGCGCGCAGGATCGCCACCCGCGCGGCGGATCAGGTTGCTGGCCAACCCTTCGCTATCGTCCATCAATGCCTTAAGAATGTGTTCGGGCGTCAGCCGTTGGTGGCTTTCGCGCATCGCGATCGTCTGGGCGGCTTGGATGAAACCACGCGACCGCTCAGTGAACTTGTTCAAGTCCATCGGTATTCTCCTTTTTATTCAAGCGACATCCCGGAGGCGCACCCTATGTTAGGCATACGCGGTCGGAACCCTCAGTCATTATTTGGGCATGCGGTCAGTGGCTTCAAGGCATTTTGCCCGATTTATTACGAGGCGTTGAATTTTTCGTGAACGCCGATGCAACCAAATCCCTGACATACCAGTTTGTCTGCAGAGGCAAAGTTATCCACAGGCCTAGGTGGGCCTGAAAGGCTAGTAAGTACAGGAGCAGAGCAATGCAGATCGAGCAAATTAAATTCGACAACGTCCGGTATAACCCCGAGCGCGCAGCGTTCGAGACCTTGGTTGAGGTGCGCGATGGCGAGCTGCAATTTTCCTATCCCGCCCATGTTTGTGCACCCTTGAACGCGGAATTTGCATTTGTGGCGCGCGGTTTGGCGCAGGCGGCGCGGACGGCACACAGACGTGCGGAACCCGAATTGCGCATGCAGCATGGCACGCCGACGGGTATCACTCCGCCTACACCTCGGCAGAAGACGCTGCTGGATCGTCTATTAGCCAAGGTTGCAGCCTGACTTGCTGCCATAATTGGGCTTGATCGGGTTCATCTTCTTTAAATCCTTGGATGCTAAGGTTGATGAAGAAGGAGGGCTGCAATGATGATCATAAAGCTTCAGTTCGAAAATCTGCGGTTCACCGACGGGTCGCAGCAGCACTCGGCGGTGGTGATTCTGACAACGGATGACGCCACCCTATGCCTGACAGGGCGCGCGGCCTTGGGCAAAACGGCGCCCAGGGCCGATATCAAGGTGGCCCTGTTTGCGGACGCCATGAGGCAGGTCCGCCAAATGCCTGAGTATCGCAGTGGCTCCAAACAGATCGTGTTGAGCCATGGCATCGCGTCGCAAATGCCTCAATCCGTTTGGCGGGCTGCTTGACAGGTTGCATGTCGGTGCGCGACAAGACCAAAAGTCCTGAACAAGGCGCGAATGATGCCCCTTATAGAAAAAGCGACCCCCGAAATTGACGATCGCCTAATCGTCGCCCTCGACGTGCCCAATGCCTTAGACGGGCTTAACCTTGCAGAAAAGATCGGTGGCCAGGTCAATTTCTACAAGATCGGCCTAGGTATGCTGACCGGTGGCGGTCTGGCCTTGGCGAACGAGCTGAAGGCAGAGCACGGCAAGCGTATTTTCCTGGATATGAAGCTGTTCGATATCGGCGCCACGATTGAGGCGGCAGTGCGCGGACTGGCCGCATTCGATCTGGATTTTCTGACCGTGCATGGCGATCCACATGTAGTGCGCGCCGCTGCCGAGGGGGCCGCCGGAAAACCACTGAGTATTCTGGCCGTAACAATTTTGACCTCGCTGGACCGCGCTGATCTGGATGCGGGGCTTATCACGGCGGGGGATATTCCTGATCTTGTCACCACCCGCGCCGCCCGCGCGTTCGAAGCGGGGGCCGATGGCGTCATCGCTTCGCCGCAAGAAGCAGCATTGATTCGTGCCCTGCCCGAGGCAAAGGGAAAGTTGATCGTCACGCCCGGCGTGCGCCCGATTGGCAGCGCACTGGGCGATCAGAAACGCGTCGCCACCCCGGCACAGGCAATTGCCGACGGAGCAGATCACATTGTGGTCGGTCGCCCGATCTGGGCCGCGCCCGACCCTGCCCAAGCGGCGGCGCAGATTTTGGCAAGCCTGCCTTAAGGTTTTTTGAAACCTCTACGATTCGCTTGGTGCACTTCGTGTGCATGGATATTTTTGGCCAGAAGATACACAGGTTTTGCCAATGCAAAGCCGCGTCGTGATACAAACAGCCTATGCCAGCATTTTGCCGCGATTGCCTGACCGAAACCACCGCCGAGACACGCCGCTGTCCGGGCTGCGGTCGGCCGCGCATTCTGGCGCATCCGGAATTGTTTGACCTCAGCATCGCCCATATGGACTGCGACGCATTTTATGCCAGCGTAGAAAAACGCGACAACCCTGCATTGGTCGACAAACCGGTGATCATTGGCGGGGGGCGGCGTGGTGTAGTCTCGACCGCCTGTTATGTCGCACGAATCCGCGGTGTGCGCTCGGCCATGCCGATGTTTCAGGCGTTGAAACTGTGCCCTGATGCGGTCGTGATCAAACCC
Organism: Rhodobacteraceae bacterium KMM 6894; assembly: GCA_035798175.1. GTDB lineage: Bacteria > Pseudomonadota > Alphaproteobacteria > Rhodobacterales > Rhodobacteraceae > Roseovarius. The sequence continues at coordinate 54,687 of JAPFBS010000019.1, read as the reverse complement.
CGGATGGAGGTTTATGCCGAGGTATCACGACAAATTCGCGAGATGATGCTGGACCTGACCCCCGCGATTGAACCGCTTTCATTGGACGAGGCGTTTCTGGATCTAAGCGGAACTGCGCGCCTACATGGTGCTCCGCCAGCGGTGATGATGGCGCGGCTGGTGCGGCGTATGCGGGATGAACTGGGCGTAACCGGGTCCGTCGGGCTGAGCCATAACAAGTTTCTGGCCAAGATTGCCTCGGATCTGGACAAGCCACGCGGATTTTCCGTTATCGGTGCGGCGCAGACTGAAACATTCCTGCATGACAAGCCCGTGCGACTGATCTGGGGTGTCGGGCAGGCGGCGCAGGCCGCGTTGGAGGGGGCGGGGATTCGGACCTTTTCCGATCTGAAACGATGGGAAGCCCCCGATCTGACCGCCCGTTTCGGTGCGATGGGCACGCGCCTGTGGCATCTGGCACGCGGACAGGACGCGCGGCGGGTGGATGCACGCGCGCCGGTCAAGTCGATCTCGAAAGAAACAACGTTTTTTGAGGACACAGGCGATGCAGACCTTCTAGATGGTCACCTTTGGCGCCTGTCCGAACAGGTGGCCGACCGCGCCAAGGCCCGGCAATTGGCAGGCCGGGTTGTCACCCTGAAACTGAAACGCAGCAATCACAGCAGTCTGTCGCGACGGTTGGCGCTGCGCGACGCAACCCAGATGGCCGACGTGATCTATCGCACCGCGCGCGGGCTGATGGATACCACGGCGCGCGAGGCCCCCTTTCGGTTGATCGGGGTAGGCCTGTCGGATTTGCTAGATGAGGCCGGCGCAGACCTGTCGGCGGATTTGTTGGATCCACAGGCTGTGCGGCGCAGCGGGGCGGAGCGGGCCAGCGACGAAATTCGGCGCAAGTTCGGTGAGGGGGCTATCCTTAAGGGGCGCGCTTTGCGATAGCGCTGCCCCCTTATTCCGCCGCCAGTGAGCGCCGCATGGGACGTCCGATATCCGCCAATTGTGCGATCACGCCGGCCAGAAGTGTCTGAAACGCAGCAAAATCAGCGTTTCGTCGCACCGTTGGTTCATCCAGATACAGCGCTCGGTCAATTTCAACCTGAATCGCGTGTCGTCCACGCGCCGGGCGGCCGTACTGTTGCGTCACATAGGCCCCCGCAAAAGGCGTGTTGCGCGCCACCACCAATCCGGCGTCGGCAAATGCCCGGTGCACCGCATCTGTCACGGCACTGCCTGCCGACGCACCAAACCGGTCACCGAGCACGACCTGAGGTCGGGGCTGTCCTTTGCGCACGACCGAATCCATCGCCTCATGCGGCATCGAGTGGCAATCGATCAGAATCGCTTGACCGAACAGCGCGTGGGATTGGTCCAGCTGTTGAGACAACGCAGTGTGATAAGGTCGCCAGTAAGTTTCGATTCGCTGGCGCGCCTCGCTGAGGGGTATTTTGCCGGTATAAATTGCGCGCCCGTTGGCCACGACACGCGGGATCACCCCCAACCCGGAGGCGACACGCGGGCTGTGCCCAATACGGCGCACACCATCAATCAAGGCCGGATCCAATTCATCGGCGCTGCGATTCAGATCAACAAAAGCGCGCGGCGCGCCCGCGTGCAGCAATGGCGCGCCCATTTGCGGCGCACAGTCGAACAGTTGATCGACATAAGCATCCTCGGAGCTGCGCACCGTGTGGTCGTCCAATGCGATTCGGTCCAGAAAACACGCCGGATATTCCCGCCCGCTATGCGGCGAAGCGAACACGACACTTGTCGTCCGTTCCCGGGGTTCGGTCAGGTGATATGCGGCCTGTGTCATTCTCTCTCCATGATTGTATCTATGATAGCGTGGTTTTAGCGAACCAAAAGCCCTTGATCCCCGGATCAACTCCTTTTATAGACCAACGGACCGGCGCGGAAATCCGCGCCCCATTCATGTTGGGGCGGACAACGGCGTTGGTATTCATGGGTGATTAGCTCAGTGGTAGAGCACTTCGTTGACATCGAAGGGGTCACAAGTTCGAACCTTGTATCGCCCACCATGAATTCACTGTTCCGGTTCTCCGGGACGCCCGCAAACCCAGAGGCGCTGGCCCGCGCCGCGACATTGAGGAGAAGACCATGAAGGTTCGCAACTCGCTTCGTTCGCTTAAGAACCGGCACCGGGATTGCCGTGTCGTGCGCCGCAAAGGCCGCGTCTACGTCATCAACAAAACCCAGCGCCGCTTTAAAGCCCGTCAGGGCTAAGCGTTTCACCCTTCTGGGGTGAGCAGAATTGAAACCCCGTCTCGACTGAGGCGGGGTTTTTTCGTGGCTGCTCATTTAATTCGGCAGGGTTATCGCCTGCAGGATCGTCTGAAGGTGTCGCGCCATCGCGTTGGCCGCCGCGACCTCATCATGCGCGGCTATGGCCGTGACAACATCGCGATGCTGGTCGCTGTGTTCAGTGCGAAATTCATCAACGCCCAAACTGCGGTAGACCCGATCCCAATGGCGTTGCCACGCAGCCCGGCGCCTTGTGCCGGACAGATAGGTCAACAGTCCGATCAGCACGGGATTGCCCGCGACCTGCGCGATTCCACAATGAAATGCGTCGTCCGCCTGTTCGCAAGCACTGCGATCCGGGCCTTTGCGACCCGCCTCGACCCGCGCGATCAGGAAATCCACATCTTGAGGGGTCGCACGCCGTGCGGCGGCGGCGGCGACAGCGGGTTCCAGCACCAGACGCGCCTGCATCAGGTCCAGCGGGGTTGCGCCTTCGATCAACAACGTGTCGCGCAGCGGCAAATGACGCGGACGGACGCCGCGAAACGTACCTTGGCCAACATGACGCCAAACTTCGCCGTCGCGCTCCAATTGCGCCAGCGCGATTCGCAGGGTCGCCCGGCTGCACCCCAGAATCTGAGTCAGCGCGCGCTCGGACGGCAGGCGGTCACCCGGATCGGGCGCAACGCAGGCCAGATGGCGAATCAGGTGATCTAGCGCGGCTTGGTGTTTCATCCCTCGATTATAGACCAATTTGCAGACCATTTAACGCGTATGGCATGCATCCAGACGAACACGCTGGGGAGGAGCGCCTGAATGTTGGAATTGGTTCTGATCTGCATCGCCGGATTTGCCGCTGGTGTATTGAACGCCGTCGCCGGGGGCGGGACGTTTCTGACCCTGCCCGCGTTGATCTGGCTAGGTATTCCACCCGTCGCCGCCAATGCCACGGCGACGCTGACCGCCCTGCCCGGCTATGTCGCCAGCGCCTGGGCGTTCCGTCATGATCTGCGCGCGCAAGGCACTCTGGCGCTGCCGTGGGTGATGATAGCATCGGTCATCGGCGCATTGACGGGTGCGGCCCTGTTGATCCTGACCTCGGATCGGACATTCTCGGGAATTATCCCATGGTTAATGCTGTTGGCGACGGGCCTGTTCGCGGTTGGGCCAGCCCTGACCCGTCATTTGCGCGCGCGGGGTGTCCCTGCGGCAGGCCCTGTTTTGTGTTTTGTCGTGTTTGTGGTGGTTGCGATCTATGGCGGATATTTCAACGGCGGTCTGGGAATCATGCTGTTGGCGGCCATGGGGCTGTTGGGATACTCAAACCTGCACGCGATGAACGGATTGAAGAACGTGCTGTCGGCGGTCTTGTCCCTAACCTCGGCGGTGGCGTTCGTCGCAAGTGGCCTGATTGTATGGAGCGCGGCAGTGCCTATGGCCCTGTCAGCGGCCTTGGGCGGATACATCGGGGCGCGGCTTAGCAAAAAAGTGCCGAATCAGGATGACCTCCGCAGCTTCATCACCCTTGTGGGTCTGACGATGACCATTCTATTCTTCCTGAACTGACCAAACACGCGTCCCTTGCCCCCGGCCGCCTTTGCCGCTTATCTGAGGACAACGATTAGCCCGAAGGATGTCACCATGACCGCCAAATCAATTATCGTCATTGGCGCAGGCATCTGCGGTTTATCATCGGCCATCTGGCTGCGACGGGCGGGACATGATGTGACCCTGATCGACCGCGAGGGGCCGGGCGCGGGCGCGTCCTTTGGCAATGCCGGGTTACTGGCAGAATGGGGGATCGTGCCCGTCAGCACACCCGGAATAGCAAAGCATGCATTAAAATATATCGCGTCGGGCAATGGGCCGGTCTTCTTGCAATGGGACCATCTGCCCCGTTTGATCCCATGGGTGACGCAGTTTTTGCGCAACTCTACAGATGCACGCACGCGCCAGATTTCCGGACACCTGACCCATCTTCTGCATGACAGCGTGGATCAACACCGCGCCCTAACCAAGGGAACGCTAGCGGAAAAATGGATTGAATCCAGCGACTTCAACTATGTCTACGCCGATCGCGCCGCGTTTGACGGTGATGCCTACGGTTGGGCGCTGAAACGCGAGGCGGGCTATATCCCCGAACTGATCGAAGGCGCTGCCGCGCACGAGGCCGAACCGATGCTGGCCCCGGACCTGACCTGTTTGGCGCGGTTGAAGGGGCACGGTCATATCCTGAACCCCGGCGCCTACATGGCCGACCTTGCCCGCGTTCTTGAGGACGAGGGCGGTACGGTGATGCAGGCCGAGATGCGCGATGTGACGCTGGTCGATGGACGAATCACCGAGGTGATTACCGACCGGGGCACACTGCCCTGCGACGCGGCGGTCATGGCGGCCGGAATCTGGTCCAAGGATCTGATGCGCAAACTGGGCGTGCGCGTCCCGCTTCAGGCCGAACGCGGGTATCACCTGCAATTTAAAGGTGCGTCGCAGATGCCGAACACGCCGTTGATGATGATGACCAGCAAATTCGCAGTGAACCCGATGCAACAGGGCCTGCGCTGTGCAGGGTTTGTCGAACTCGGGGGGATCAAGAGAGGCGCGTCGCTCGCGCCGCTGGATGTGATGCACCGCGCCGTCGCGACCTGTTTTCCGAACCTGCGCTATGAGGCGGTCGAAGAATGGATGGGCTTTCGCCCGTCGACCCCGGACAGCCTGCCGTTGATCGGTGAAATTGGCGGCACCGGGGTGCACGCTGCGTTCGGGCATCAACACGTGGGACTGACCGGCGGGCCAAAAACGGGGCGTTGGGTGGCGGACATGATCTCGGGGCGGGCGCGCAACAGCGATCTGTCGGCGTTTGACGCCAATCGCTTCGGCTAATCTGAACGTGGCCCCGGTTTCACCCCGAGGCCACGAGGGCGTCAAAGCATCCCGCGAAGGCGCTCCATCCGGTCTGCGACCTGCTGTTTCAGGAAATCATTGGTCAGGTTGCCATCCGCATCAAAGAAATCCTGCGCCGTCGCCACCAAGATCAGCGGCCCATGCACCACGTTAACCTGCAATTGCGTCAGGATCGAATGGGTCATGAAATGGGCGGTTTCGCCCCCCGTACGCCCACCGGCAGCAGACAGAATCACAGCCTTCTTGTCTTTCAGTAACGACGGGTTTGCCCGGCTCAGCCAATCCAGTGCATTTTTCAGCACACCAGTGATGCCCTTGTTGTATTCTGGCGCGCCGATCAGAACGGCATCGGCGTCGCGAAACTGATCCATCAGGCGCTGGACGGGGGCCGGAATACCGTTGTCCTCGACATCACCGTTGTAAAGCGGCAGGTCCAGATCCGCCTCGACCACGTCAGCGTCGCCAAAGGCGCGCACGGCCTCGACCAGCAGCATGCGGTTGTACGAGGCCTCGCGAAGCGACCCACACATGGTCAGTAATTTGGGCTTGGGCATAATTTGGTCCTTTCTGCTTTGATGGTTTATGTGCACCGCGCCCTCCCTAAATCAAGCGTCGCCCCCGCACAGACCCTGTGCGGCACGCCTGATCCGAGCAAAGAAAAACCCCGGATACGGCTGCATCCGGGGTAAAGGTGGCCATTGCTGGCAGGGAGGAAATCGTTACCAGACGGTCGGGCCTTTGTCGGCAAAGGCGTTGACCAGAAAATCAATGAACGCGCGCACTTTAGGCTGGGTAAACCGACCCGGTGGGTAAACCGCGTAGATGCCCTGCGTTTCGACAGGCAGATCGGGAATCACATCCTCGACCAGCCCTTTTTCCATCGCGTTGGCATAGAGAAAACTGGGAAGATAGGCGATGCCAAGGCCGGAAATCGCCGCGTTCAGCAGGGATTGCCCGTCATTGACGGATAGGCCCCCGGCGGTGCGCACCTGACGTTTTTCACCCGAGGGCGCAGTCAATTTCCACACCGACCCGCCCGCCTGGCTGGAATAATGCAGCAACTTGTGCTCGTTCAGATCATCGATCTTTTGCGGGCGTCCGTATTTCTGAAGATACCCCGGCGCGGCAATCATGCGCTTGGTCGTTTCAGTCAGTTTGCGGGCGCGCAGGGTGCTGTCTTCTAGCTCGCCAATGCGGATGGCCATATCAAAGCCTTCGCTGATCAGCTCTACATACCGGTTGTTCAGGACCATGTTGACGGTGATGTCCGGGAATTCGTCTAGAAATGTACCCAGAACCGGACTCAGATGATTAACGCCGAAATCGGTTGCCACACTGATGCGCAGCAGACCCGAGGGGTCCGATTGCATAGAACTGACCAGCGCATCTGCCTCGCCAGCATCATTCAGGACGCGCAGGGCACGGTCATAGTAGGCCAGGCCGATTTCCGTCGGGCTGACACGGCGGGTGGTGCGGTTCAGCAATCGCGCGCCCAACCGGGCCTCCAGCGACGACACGTGTTTTGACACGGCGGATTTGGAAATGCCCATTTTGCGGGCTGCGTCCGTAAAGCCGCCCTGATCCACCACTGTGGCAAAGGCTTCCATTTCGGTCAGGCGATCCATGTGTTTCCCTCGTGCTTCATTCTCAGCACTCGGTTTGATCGCCAATTCAGGCACAACTGGGGCGCGGGACGGACAATATCTGGGTTTTGTCAGGGATCGTTGATGGCATGGAAACAACGGAACAGGCGTTTCCGGGCGGACCTTAGCGGCGCGCGCTCCAACTGCGCGACGAGTGGCGGCGCGTATAGAACTCGCCTAGCATCCCGATCATGAACAGGACACCCGCCACGATCAGCGGATAGCTGGGAGATGAATTATGCGGCGAATAGTTGATAAAAACATAGCCGCGTGATTGGTCGATACAGTGAAACAGAGGGTTCCAGTCGAACATGACCAGCATGTAATTGGGCAGGGCATTGGCCACGAACATCTTGCCGGACGCGATCATGTTCGCCCGCTGATACACAGTGGTGAACGTATTAGTGAACGTTGGGAACCACGGCTTGATCGACAATAGCACCAGGCCGATCGCCACGCCGACAAACCAAGCAGTTAGAAACATTCCGAAGGCCGCAAACGGTCTATATATTTCAAACTGTGTAAATCCGACATAATAAACGAACAGGACGATGACCAAGGTAAAGACCTGAACATACAATGCGCCCAACGCCGCAGAAGTGATGGCGATGATCGTGTTCATTGGCGCGTGTTGCATCATGGGTGAAGTTGGCCCTTCGGCCCCCACAACCGCGCCCAGTGTCTTAACATGGGTCAGGAACAGGAAAATTCCCGACATCACATACAGCAGGAAATCCCCGCGCAGCGCTGCGCCACGCAGGCCCAGAATCGAAAACATCACGAAAAACGCTGCCACAAACACCAACGCCTGAAGGATGTTCAGCGCGATCGCAATAATGGCATTTCCATGCCCCTTGCGCACATCCCGCACCGTCGCGTGATAGATCAAGGTTAGAATGGACGCTGCCGCATGCAGATTTGATCTGGGTTTTACCTGTTGAAACATGGCCTCACACTGTGCCGTTACTGCCGTATCCTTGCCACGGAATTCTTGCTGTCCCGTTACCAAGCCACCATAAGAGGGCGAAGCCGTTCCCGCAACACATCCGTTGCGCATCCTAACAGGAGCCTGACATGGACTATATTCAGCTGACCGCCCAGATGCGCCGCCTTGCGTTAGAGGCGGGCGACGTGATCATGCAGATCTACAACTCGGACGATTTCGACGTAAAGATGAAATCCGACGACAGTCCTGTGACTGCTGCGGATGAGGCGGCGGATGCCCTGATCTCGGCAGGTCTACGCACGGCCTTCCCCGACACGCTGCTGGTGACCGAAGAACAGGCAGACAGCCATGGCAAACAGGCCGATACATTCCTGATCGTCGACCCGCTGGACGGCACAAAGGAATTCATCCACCGACGCGGCGATTTCACCGTCAACATTGCCTTTGTCGAAAACGGCGTCCCCACACGCGGCGTGGTGTATGCGCCGGCCAAGGGGCGGATGTTCTACACACTGCCCGATGGTCAGGCCGTCGAAGAAACCGGCGCGCTGGATCACGACACCGTCGGCGTTCAAACACCCATTCACGTGTCAGACCCGGACAACGCCGCACTGATGGTGGTCGCATCCAAATCTCACCGCGATCAGGCAACGGACGACTACATCAATAAATACGCAGTTAAAGACATGAAAAGCGCAGGTAGTTCTTTGAAATTCTGTCTGGTGGCAACGGGCGAGGCGGATATCTATCCCCGCGTCGGGCGCACGATGGAATGGGACACCGCCGCCGGGCATGCCGTTCTGGCCGGTGCTGGTGGGGCCGTGGTGCGTTTCGATGATCACACGCCTTTGACCTATGGCAAGGACGGCTATGCCAACCCGTTTTTCATCGCCTATGCGCCTAAAGTTGGGTTGAAAAAGCCATGAGCGTGTTGATTGCGATCCCTGCCCGCTATGCCTCGACCCGCTATCCGGGCAAGCCTTTGGCCACGCTGACAGGGGCCACGGGCGCGACGAAATCACTAATTCAACGCTCGTGGGAAGCTGCGATGCAAGTCGGGGGCGGGCACCGCGTTGTGGTGGCCACCGATGATGACCGGATCAAATCCGCCGCCGAGCACTTTGGCGCAGAAGTGGTGATGACCTCGCCCGAGTGCGCCAACGGCACCGAACGCTGCGCCGAGGCTGCAACGGCGCTGGGCGGCGGGTTCGACATTGTCGTGAATTTGCAGGGCGACGCGCCCCTGACCCCCCATTGGTTCGTCGAGGACCTGATCCAAGGTCTGCGCGATGATCCCACCGCCGATGTCGCCACCCCGGTTCTGCGCTGCGATGGGCGCGCACTGAACGGGTTTCTGGAGGATCGCAAACAGGGCCGCGTTGGCGGCACGACGGCCGTGTTCACCGAAAAGAACCACGGGCTGTATTTTTCCAAAGAGGTAATCCCCTACACTCCTGACACTTACGAGGACGATGCCGAAACTCCGGTTTTTCACCATGTCGGCGTTTATGCCTATCGCCCCGCAGCCCTTACCGCATATCAATCCTTGTCCACCGGCCCGCTAGAGCGGTTGGAAGGGCTGGAACAACTGCGCTTCGTCGAACATGGCCATACCGTGCTATGTGTCGAGGTTTCGGCCCGTGGTCGGCAATTCTGGGAGCTGAACAACCCCGAAGATGTCCCCAGAATCGAAACAATGATGCGAGAAATGAAGATGGAGTGACACAGTGTCGCCGCAGCTCACGACGGTACGCTACTAGCGTTTTTCACTAGGTTAATTGTATAAATAGCGCGCGTTAGGCGAAAGTTTGCCAAAAATTCGCCAACTTTCCCATTTATGTAAATGCACACTTAGGTTTTCTTCTCTAGTCTGACGTGAAAACAATTGACGTCGCAGGGAGCGGTCATGCGCAGCAAGGTTACAAAGGCCATTTTTCCGGTTGCCGGTATGGGAACACGGTTTCTGCCTGCAACAAAATCAGTCCCAAAGGAGATCATGACTTTGGTGGACCGTCCGTTGGTCCAATACGCGATTGACGAGGCGCGCGCGTCCGGCATCAAGGAATTCATTTTCGTCACCTCACGCGGCAAGGGCGCGTTGGAGGATTATTTCGACAACGCCCCGCAACTGGAACAAGAGTTGCGAAAAAAGGGCAAGACCGAGCTGTTGGAGATTCTGAAATCCACTAACATGGATTCCGGCGAAATCGCTTATTTGCGCCAGCATAAACCGCTGGGTCTGGGCCATGCCGTTTGGTGCGCGCGCCGTTTGATCGGGAACGAACCCTTTGCCGTTATCCTGCCCGACGATGTGATTGCTGCCGAAAAACCATGCCTCGCTCAAATGATCGAAGCGTTCGAAGAAACGCAGGGCAATATCGTCGCAGCGATGGAAGTGCCGGATGACAAGGCGTCATCCTACGGTATTCTAGACATCAAAGAGGATATGGGCAGCATCGTTTCGACCAAGGGAATGGTCGAAAAACCAGCAGCTGGGACCGCACCGTCCAACCTCGCCGTGATTGGACGCTATGTGCTGACACCGACAGTACTGAAAATGCTGAATAAGAAAAAGCCGGGCGCGGGTGGTGAAATCCAACTGACCGACGCCATCGACGATGCGCGCGACGAGGGCGAAGAGGTGTATGGCTTTCGTTTTCGCGGGCAGCGATTTGATTGCGGATCCAAGGCCGGATTTTTGCAGGCGACGGTTTCGTTTGCGCTGGCACGCGATGATTTGCGGGACGATCTGCAAACCTTCCTCTATGACATCGTGAACGCGGACAAAGCCGCGCAGTAAATACATCTGCCGGAGGGCACGCGTGACGAATATACTAGTGACAGGCGGGGCGGGCTATATCGGCAGTCACGCCTGCAAGGCGTTGAAAGAGGCGGGGTATACACCCGTCACCTACGACAATCTCAGCACTGGCTGGGCCGATGCGGTCAAATTTGGCCCGTTCGAGCAAGGGGACTTGACGGATCGCGATCGTCTGGATCAGGTGTTTGCCGCCTATCAACCCGCTGCCGTCATGCATTTTGCCGCGCTGTCCCAAGTGGGCGAAGCCATGCGCATCCCCGAGGTGTATTGGCGCAATAACGTTCTTGGGTCTTTAACCTTGATGCAGGCTGCGGTGCATGCCGGATGCCTGAATTTCGTGTTCAGTTCGACCTGCGCAACCTATGGCGATCAGGACAACGTGGTTCTGGACGAAGACTGCGATCAGCATCCGATTAACGCCTACGGGGCCTCCAAACGCGCGATCGAGGACATTTTGCGCGATTTTGAGCGGGCTTATGGCCTGCGCAACGTGATTTTTCGCTATTTCAACGTTGCCGGGGCCGATCCCGAGGCCGAGGTGGGCGAATTTCATCAGCCCGAAACACATCTGATACCCCTGATGCTGGATGCCATCGACGGCAAGCGCGACGCGCTGACCATATTCGGTACCGATTGGGACACACCCGATGGCACCTGCATCCGTGATTACGTTCATGTCTGCGATCTGGTCGATGCGCATATTCTGGGCCTGAAATGGCTAGAGGATGCCAAGGACAGTCGTGTGTTCAACTTGGGCACCGGCACCGGGTTTTCAGTGCGCGAGGTGATTGATCATTCAGGCGCAGTGACAAACCGCGACGTGCCGGTGATCGAGGGCCCGCGTCGCCCCGGCGATTGCACAAAACTGGTCTCTGGCTCATCCCGCGCCGAGGCCGAATTGGGCTGGACCCCGGCACGTAGCACCATGGACCGGATGATTGCCGATGCTTGGCGCTGGCATCAGTCGGGGCATTACGAAAAATAGAGTGGTTGCGGCCCTGCCCCGGATTTCCGGCCCCTCCGTCTGACCAACGCCTTCCACCTCGCCGCCAAAATGTCCCAAAATCCGCCCGTGTTTCGCCATGCAAACGTGTTTAGAGTGTCTCGGACCACCCGAGGGGCAGATGCAGACCGTCAGTGACATTCGCAAAACGGCCACGATGGCCTATCGCCTGCGGTGGAAGCGCCGCCGCCTGTTGGCGCGCGCCTTTCGCAAGCGGCACCAGTTGACAAGTGTCGAGAATCGCACCGCTCAGATCACCGCAAACGCGATCCTGTGCTTTTCAACCGTACGAAATGAGGCAGTCCGCCTGCCATATTTCTTGGATCACCACAGAAAACTGGGGGTCGATCATTTCCTGTTCGTGGACAATCAATCGACCGATGGCACGGCAGAATATCTGTCGCGTCAGCCCGATGTGTCGCTTTGGAGCACACCCCACAGCTATCGGTTATCCCGTTTCGGAGTCGATTGGCTAGCGTGGCTACAATCGCGGCATGGTCATGGTCATTGGAGCCTGACGTTGGACGCGGACGAAATCCTGATCTATCCGTTCCATGACACACGTCCCCTGCCCGCTCTGACACAATGGCTGGACAGACATGGCATCGAGTCCTTCGGCACGTTGATGCTGGACATGTATCCCAAGGGGCGGCTTGGCGCGCAGCCCTATGTACCCGGCGACGATCCTACCCATGCGCTGGGATGGTTTGATTCTGGCAACTACTTGATCCAAAAGAAGAAAGATCTACAAAATTTGTGGATTCAGGGCGGCCCTCGCGCGCGAATGTTCTTTGCCGACAGCCCGCGACGCGCGCCGACGATGGGCAAGGTGCCGTTGGTGAAATGGCATCGCCGCTATGCCTACGTCAGCTCGACCCATTCACTTTTACCGCGCCGTTTGAACCACGTTTACGATCAAACCGGCGGCGAATGGACCAGTGGTGTCCTTTTGCACACGAAATTTCTGAACACCATCACTGCCAAGTCCGCCGAGGAAAAACAACGTCGCGAACATTTTGCCAACTCGGACCTCTACGAGGGCTATTACGACAGCCTGATGGCAGACCCGGATCTTTGGTGCCCCGCGTCGTCGCGCTATACCGGCTGGCGTCAGCTAGAGGCGCTGGGCCTGATGTCGCGGGGCAGTTGGCTATGACAGCGCGAATTGCAGTTTACCCAAGTGGCTCAACACCTTATCCTGCCAACAGTGCGCGCGGGCAAAGCCGGACGGAAGGCAAGAAAACCTTAAGCTTCCGGCCCTATGCTGCACGCCAGTGTATCGGCAGAACCGGAGAAGCCGCGTCGTGAGTTTTGTGCAGTCATACCGCATGCGTTGGCGGCGCAAATATGCCAAGGTGCGCTCCTTTCGCAAGCATTTCTCGCTGCGCCCCGTGGTCGACCGCACGGCCCAGATCAAACCGGGCGATGTTCTGCTGTTTTCGACGCTGCGGGACGAACATATCCGCCTACCTTACTTCATGGATTACTACCGCGAGATGGGGATCGATCATTTCCTGATCGTGGACAATGCCAGCACCGATGGCAGCGGCGATTACCTGGCCGATCAGCCCGACGTGTCGCTGTGGCACACCTCGGCCAGCTATAAACGGTCGCGGTTCGGGGTGGATTGGCTGAACTGGTTGCAATCGCGCCATGGGCATGGGCACTGGACGCTGGTGGTCGATCCGGACGAGTTTTTCATATATCCGTTCTGCGATACGCGACCGATCCGGGCGCTGACCGATTGGCTGGACGGGTCCAACGTGCGCAGCTTTGGCGCGATGCTGCTGGACATGTATCCAAAAGGGCCGTTGGATGCGGTGCCCTATCGGCGCGGCCAGAACCCGATGGAAATTGCCGCGTGGTTCGATCCCGGAAATTACATGATCCAGAAGAACCGCCAGTACGGCAACCTTTGGATTCAGGGCGGCCCGCGCGCGCGCGCTTTCTTCCCGGACACGCCCAAAAAGGCACCCGCGCTGAACAAGATTCCACTGGTCAAATGGAACCGGCGCAATGCCTACATCAGCTCGACCCACATGTTGCTGCCACGCGGTTTGAACCTGACCTATGACGAATGGGGCGGCGAATCTGCCAGCGGAATTTTACTGCATGCCAAGTTTCTGGACACCTTCACCCACAAGGCCGAAGAGGAAATGCAGCGCCAACAACACTACCGCGCGTCGTTAGAGTATAAGGCCTACGTCGAAAACATGGCTCAAACGCCAGAGCTTTGGTGCAAATGGTCGGAAAAGTATATAAACTGGCGGCAATTGGAAATCCTCGGACTGATGTCAAAGGGGAACTGGGCGTGAGCAGACGGCCTTTGCAACAGGCACAAGAACGGACAGGTACGACATGACTGTCGGCATCGTCATGCTGGTGCATACTGCGCTCGGGCGGGCCGAACAGGTCGCGCGCCATTGGGCCGCTGCGGGGTGTCCGCTGGTGATCCATGCCGATGCGTCGGTCCCTGCCAAGACGTTCAAAGCGTTTCAGACTGCCCTGTCAGACCTGCCCGATGTGCGTTTTTCCAAACGCCACCGGTGCGAATGGGGCACATGGGGGCTGGTGGCTGCGTCGCAGGGCGCCGCGCAGACCATGCTGGACGATTTCCCACAGGTGCGGCACGTCTATCTGGCTTCGGGGTCTTGCCTGCCGTTGCGACCAGTGCAGGAATTGATCGATTATCTGGCCGAACGACCGCATACCGATTTCATCGAAAGCGCAACAACCGCAGACGTCCCGTGGACCATCGGCGGGTTGGACAGCGAGCGGTTCACCCTTCGTTTTCCCTTTTCCTGGCGCAAAAACCGCCTTTTATTCGACAGGTACGTCGCGATCCAGCGCGCCTTGGGGATGAAGCGGCGTATTCCCGGCGGTATTGTTCCACATATGGGCAGCCAATGGTGGTGTCTGACACGCCAAACCCTATCCGCCGTCCTGTCCGATCCCGAACGCCCGACTTATGATCGGTACTTCTCCAAGGTCTGGATCCCGGATGAAAGCTATTTTCAAACGCTGGCCCGACAGTATTCGCGCCAAATCGAAAGCCGCTCTTTGACGCTGTCGAAGTTCGATTATCAGGGCAAACCGCATATTTTTTATGATGACCATCTGCAACTATTGCGGCGGTCCGACTGTTTCGTTGCGCGCAAGATCTGGCCACAGGCGAATCGCCTTTACGACGCGTTCCTGACCGACGCCGCCCACGCGATGAAACGGACCGAGCCCAACCCCGGCAAGATCGACCGCATTTTCTCCAAGGCGGTCGAGCGGCGCACACGCGGCCGCCCCGGCCTTTATATGCAAAGCCGCTTTCCGGTTGAAACCCGCGAAAACGGCCTGACATCTGCACAATATTCGGTGTTTCAAGGTTTTTCCGCCCTGTTTGAGAATTTTGAGCCTTGGCTGGCACGGGTCACAGGGGCGAGGGTCCATGGCCATATCTTTGCCCCCGAACGTGCCGAGTTTTCCGAAGGTGCCACCGTGATGAACGGTGCGCTCAGCGACAGTGCAGCCTTGCGCGACTATAATCCGCGTGCCTTTCTGGCCAGCCTGATCTGGAACACGCGCGGCGAGCGGCAGTGTTTTCAGTTCAGTCCGCGTGATGTGCAGGCCATCAACTGGGACATCTCCAAAGATCCCAATGCACAGCTATCCGTGATTTCAGGGGCTTGGGCGGTCAATCTGTTTAAGTCCAACCAGAATTTTTCCGACATTCGGCGCGAGGCCGCCCGCCTGCAACAAATCGAAAGCAAGCACTTGGAAATCTTGCGATCCAGTTGGACGAAAGCGCGCGTACGGATATGGACCATGGCCGAATTCATCGAGGCCCCGATGGAACCCCTGCAAACTATCATCGACGAAATCGGCCCGCAGCAGAATATGCGCGGCTTGGCAGAAGTGCCTAAAATGGCGGACCTGACGGGGTTCGGCCAATTCCTGCAAAATCTCAAGAATCAAGGGATGCACCCCTATTTGATGGGTAATTTCCCAGTCGCCCATGAGCTGCACGAATCCCCGACAAACACGCGTAAACCCTACTTGGTGCGATAACCTATGCCTGACTTCGACTATTTTGTGGTGTTGGCAGAAATGCGCACTGGATCGAATCTGCTGGAATCCAACATTAACGCCTTTGCAAGTTTCGAGTGCCATGGCGAAGCCTTTAATCCGGCGTTTATCGGCTATCCCAAACGCACCGAAATTCTGGGGGTTACACAGGCCATGCGCGAAGGCGACCCCGCCCGCCTGATCGACACGATCAAGACCGGATCAAACGGGATGGGCGGTTTTCGCCTGTTTCACGATCACGACACGCGCGCGTTGGATATCTGCATGGACGATCCACGATGCGCCAAGATTGTCCTGACGCGCAACCCTGCCGAAAGCTATGTCAGCTGGAAAATCGCCCAAGAAACCGGTCAGTGGAAGCTGACCAACGTCAAACGCCGCAAAGATGCGCGCGCCACTTTCGACGCCGACGAATTCGAATCGCATGTCACCACGTTGCAAGAATTTCAGGTGACTTTGCTAAACAGACTGCAACGCAGTGGGCAGACGGCGTTTTATATTTCCTATGAGGATTTGAACGACCTTGAGGTGATCAACGGTTTGGCGCGTTTCCTGGGAACGGACGAGCAGTTGGAAGAGTTGGACAGCGCGCTGAAAATCCAGAACCCGCAGGCGCTGTCGGAAAAAGTCGCAAATTTCGACGATATGGTTCAGGCGCTATCTGGGTTGGATCGGTTCAATCTGACCCGCACCCCGGATTTTGAGCCCCGGCGCGGCGCGGCGGTGCCCAGCCATGTGATGGGTTTCAAGGCGCCGCTTCTGTATATGCCGATAAAATCTGGTCCCGAGGACCAAGTACAGATCTGGATGGCGGCCCTAGACAACACCACGCCCGAGGCCCTTCTAAGCAAGATGAACCAGAAACTGCTGCGCCAATGGAAGCGGCAGAACCCGGGGCATCGCAGCTTTACAGTGGTGCGGCACCCGTTGGCCCGCGCCCACGCTGCCTTTTGCGATCGCATCCTGCACCCCGGCCCCGGCTGCCTGAACGAGATCCGGCGCACGCTGCGTAACTTTCACAAATTACCGATTCCCGGCTCCGGACCGGACGAAACCTATGATGTGCGCGCACATCGTACCGCCTTTGTCGCGTTTCTAGAGTTTTTGCGGACAAACTTGCGGGGTCAGACCAGCGTACGGGTGGATGCAAACTGGGCAACGCAATCTGCAATCCTTCAAGGGATGGCGCAGGTTTGTCTGCCCGATCTGGTGATCCGTGAAACCGATATGGCGCTGCAACTGGCTGCGCTGGCGAAACAGGTGGGATATCCCGGTGCCGCCCCCGCCCCAGCGCCCGCGCCAGACCAGCCATTCACCCTAGCCGAGATTTACGACCACGAGATCGAAATCCTGGCCGCAGATATCTATCAACGCGACTATGTAATGTTCGGCTTTGAAAGCTGGGGGTAGGTCGGATCAGGCCGCCAGCGCCGACTGCGCCTCGGTCACGATGGCATAGAGCGTTGCCGGATCCGGATTAGCGCGCAGTTTTGCACAAAGCTGCGCGTCGCGCAGTGTACGCGAAATAAGGGCCAGCGCCTTGAGATGTTCGACACCCGCCTCCTTGGGTGCGAACAGGGCAAACGCCAGATCAATCGGCTGACGGTCGACCGCGTCGAAATCAATCGGACGTTCCAGCAGGACCAGCGCACCAACCACCCGGTCGACATCCTCCAGCCGCGCATGCGGAAGGGCCACGCCGTGCCCCACACCTGTGGGGCCCAGCGCTTCGCGTTCAAGTAGGGCATCAACGGCCAACTGCGCATTCACACCGTAGGCGGATTGGGCGATATCGCCCAATTCATGCATAAGACGTTTTTTGCTGGACACAGATGTCAGCACGCGCACGGCCTCGGGTTTTAGGATCATCGAAAGGTCCATTCATTGCTCCGTTAGACGTGCCGATCTACGGCCTGCCCTGTTGTTACGGATCGATCCACCCGATGTTGCCGTCATCGCGCCGGTAGACCACATTTAATCCGTTTTTAGCCTCGTTTCGAAACACCAGAACAGGGGCCCCCGCCAGCTCCATCTGCATCACTGCCTCTCCGACGGAAAGGGACTGAATTTTCGCCTCCATTTCGGCGACGATGATGGGCTGAAGGCTATCGGGTTCCAGATCCTCGCCCTCGACTTCTGAGGCGAGGATATACGAGGAGCCACCGAAAAGTTCAACAGGCTCCGACCGATCCTTGTGATGGTCCTTCAATCGCCGCTTATAGCGGCGCAGCTGCTTCTCCATTTTTTCGCAGCAACTTTCGAAAGCGGCATAAATCTCGTGCGATTTGCCCTTGGCCTGAACGGTCAGGCCGGTGGATAGATGGACCACGGCCTCGCATGTGAACTCACTGGCGCTTTTTGAAAAAAACACATTCGCGTCGGTTGGGCGCTGGGCATATTTGGCCACAGCTTCACCCAGTTCGGTCTTGACGTGTGTTTGCAGGGCTTCGCCAATATCGATCTGCTTGCCAGTGATTTGATACAGCATGTCGTCTCCTTCAATTGACGCACCCTGAGCCTTGGCGTCGCGCGGAGATACACCGCGCGCCATTGTTAGCCGTGGGTGCAGAAAAATGACACCTTGCCCGCCTGCCACCAAACACCCCCGACGTATCGGAGGAATGCCAGTGACCGCATGAAACGCTCGTATGTCATAGCCCAATTGAGGCCTTTTGGCGTCCGGTTGTCAATCAAGATCCGCCTGCAACCTCCAGAATTCGCCTACAGTTCTCAAAGGACTCAACCATGGCCCAGCGCGCGAATTGTAGCCCGAAAACCTTTAGGAAATACGAAAATTTTCACCCAGATAGACGCGGCGCACATTTTCATTCTCGACCACCTCGCTGGGTGTACCGGACATCAGCACCTGACCATCGTGCAGGATATAGGCGCGGTCCACGATCTCGAGTGTTTCGCGGACATTGTGATCGGTGATTAACACGCCGATGCCACGCTTTTTCAGGTCCGCAACCAGATGCCGGATTTCACCTACGCTGATCGGATCGACGCCAGCAAAGGGTTCATCCAGAAGCAGATATTTCGGATCGGCCGCCAAACAGCGCGCAATTTCCACGCGCCGCCGCTCGCCCCCGGACAGGGCCAACGCGGGGGCGCGGCGCAAATGTTCGATGGAAAATTCCGATAGCAGCGTTTCCAGCCGCTCGCGCCGTTGATGCCCGTTATCCTGTGAGATATCGAGAATCGCCATGATGTTGTCTTCTACCGACAGGCCGCGAAAAATCGACATTTCCTGCGGCAGATATCCAAGGCCCAACCGCGCGCGGCGATACATCGGAAGGTTGGTCACGTCACGTCCATCGATTTCAACCCGCCCCGCTTCGGGATAGATCAGCCCGGCAATGGCGTAGAACATCGTGGTCTTGCCTGATCCGTTAGGGCCCAGCAGCGCGGCCACTTCGCCCTGACGCAGATGCAGGGAAACGTCGCGGATCACCACGCGTTTTTTATAACTTTTGCGCAGGTTGCTGACACGCAACCCCGAGGTACTGTCCAGCCCCTCACTGTCACTGGCGATATGCAGGGCAGGTCGGGTCACTCGCCCGACTCGGGTTGCAGGACCGTCTTGACCCGACCACTCATCCGGGCGGTTCCGGCCTTGGTGTCGACCGTCATCATTTCGGCAGTCAGCGCGCTGCGCCCCTGCACCAGCAGGACATCGCCCCGCATTTCGATCATGCCGGTCTGCACGTTGTAATCTGCGCGACTGGCTTCGGCCGCGTCCTGACCACTGACCAAGGTCACGCCACCCGTCGCCTGAAGCCGGTCGATACCGGACTGATCCTCCATGTAAACCACCAGAACCCGTGGCGCGGACAGGCGCATTTCACCCTGCCCGATCAGGACATTACCCGTAAAGATCGCGGTGCCATCGTTCTGATCGACATCCAGCGCATCGGCCGTCACCTCGACCGGAAGAGAGCTGTCCTGCGACACATTTCCAAAGGCCACTTGCGTGCCCTGCGCGTTGGCCATGCTTCCGGCCAACCCTCCGGCCAATGCCAGGAAAACACCAACTGTCAAAACGCGAAGCACGTGCATCAGTCCTTTATTTGCTGTGGCGTGTATATCAGCTTGACCCCGTCAGTGAACCTCAAATGTGCGGTTTCGGCTTGCGCATCAATAACCAGCACCATTGCGCCCGCGCTCAGATCACCAGGCGGGCCTTTTCCCGTCACCGGGCCCGGCGACTCGGCCCTCAGGGTATCAAACTCGGCTGTCAAAAGATCAGTCCGGATATCGTAGCCTGTGGTCGTGAAAATACGCACATCATCCATCAGCTTCACGGTGGAATAAACCTGATCGCTTTCGCCAGTCTCTGCGCGAATATCAATGACGGCCCCGCCAATCAGGTGCATTTGGGCGCGCGGCAGATCAGCCAGCAAGTGCGCATCATTCTCAGGATCCGGGCGCACCATCGCGGCCTTGAACGACACTTGCTCGCCACCTGTGGCGACGCCCGCAAAGCTTGGATTGGTCACACCCTGATCCTGTGCGCGACGTTCAAGATCGACTTGCGCCACGGGAATTGAGTTGGTCAAATCCACGGGATTGGACAACAGAAACAGCGTTGAAAACAGGCCCAACGCACCCAGTGGCAGGATGATCTTCATCCACGCCACCACCGTCGAATGGAAGTTGTCGCTAACCCGTCTCAATGTGCAAAAATATCCTGATCGGGCCAGCCCGCCAGATCCAAACTGGCGCGGGTGGGCAGAAAATCGAAACAGGCCTGTGCCATCTCCATCCGCCCTTCGCGGACCAGCCGTTTGTTCAACTCATCGCGCAGGGCATGCAAGTGCAGGACATCAGACGCGGCATACTCCAGTTGGGCATCGCTCAGCATCTCTGCCCCCCAATCCGAGCTTTGCTGCTGTTTGGAAATATCGACACCCACCAATTCTTGCAGCAAGAATTTCAGGCCGTGCCTGTCAGTATAGGTGCGGATCAGTTTGCTGGCGATTTTCGTGCAATAGGCCGGCGCAGTGACAGCGCCAAAGGCGTTCTGCATCGCCGCAATGTCGAAACGGCCAAAATGAAACAGCTTCAACACGTCCGGATTTTCCAGCATGGCACACAGGTTCGGCGCACTGGTCTGCCCCTTGGCAACCTGCACCAAGTGCGCGTTGCCATCGCCGCCCGACATCTGGATCACACACAGGCGGTCCCGATGCGGGTTCAGCCCCATGGTTTCGCAATCAATCGCCACTACTGGCCCCAGATCCAGCCCATCGGGCAGATCGCCCTGATACAGTGTATTCGTCATATCATGATCCTCTGCGCCATTGCGCCTGTGCTGTATATAGGATCACCGCGCCCGACCACCAACAACATTGCAATACTCACGCAAATCCCGGTTTAACGCCTATTCGTCCGGGGCGACGTTGCCGCGCATCGCTTTGACTTCACCGCGCACTTTCTTGGCTTTCAGACGGCGCTTTTTTGATCCCAACGTGGGTCGCGTGGCAATCCGGCGCTTTGGCTTTTCCGCCGCTTTGGTGATCAACTCGGCCAGCCGGGCACGGGCAATATCGCGGTTGCGGGCCTGATGGCGGGTCTCGTCGCACTGAATGACCAGCGCGCCCTCCTTGGTCCAGCGCCGACCGGCCAGCCGTTTCAGACGGCGCTTCACCGCGTCGGGCAGGTTCGGGGATCGCTCGGCCTCGAACCGCAATTCGACCGCGCTGGCGACCTTGTTGACGTTCTGCCCGCCCGGACCACTGGCGCGCACGAATTGCTCGGTCAGTTCCCAGTCCTCAATTGTGATGGTGTCGGTGATGCGCATGGGCCCAATCTATCCGGCAGCGAAGCAAATCAAAAGGGCCACTCCGCAAGCGAAGTGACCCTCTAGAGTCTACGGAGGCGGGCCGGTTAGGCTCACCAATCTGGTGCGTTCAACCACCTGGGGACTGCCCTAGGCGTGCGTCTCCCAAACTGTTCCGACACCTCGCTCCAATACCTCTATTGACACTGGACCACCTCCTTCCGTTTGTTGAAATCTAATTGCAGACTGCCACAGATTCGGAATTTGTCAAAAGGTTTCAGGTCGCGCGCTGCGAAATCCTGCGCACGATCAGGCGGAAAGGCACCAGCGCCAGAACCGCCACGACCAGCTTGACCACCCAGTCGGCAACAGCCAGCGTGACCCACAGGGGGGCGTCGGGGCCGATCAACAGGAACGGCACAACCTCCCATGCCCAACTGATCGCACCGTCAGCCTCTGCGCCAAAAACAGTGATCATGGCCGAGAAGGCAATGGTGAAAAACAGCACTGTATCCATAACCGATCCGACCAATGTCGAGACCAGCGGCGCACGCCACCATGCCCCGCCACGCAGCCGGTCAAAGATTGCCACATCCAGCAATTGCGCCACCAGAAACGCCACAGCCGAACCGACCGCGATCCGCAACGCCACCGCAGGCCCGTATTCCAGCATGATTTGCGAGCCGATCAAACTGCACACAATGCCAACGACGAACCCGGCCAGCACCACGCGCCGCGCCGCTGCCACGCCGTAGACGCGGTTCATCACATCTGTCACCAGAAACGCCAGCGGATAGGTGAACGCGCCCCAAGTCAACAGCCCATCCAGCAGCAGGAATTGCACCAAGATGTTCGAGGCCACAACGATGGCAGCCATGGCAAGAATGCCAGTCATATGTCGCATGAATAATTTCCGTTTTCACAAGGTTGCGGAGACTTGGCCCCCGCAGAGCGGGAACAGGCGGGGTTTAAACCCGCCCGGTTGGCACGTCAAGAACGCCCAAACCTGTATCTTCTGGCTCTAAATATCCCCGCCGGAGGGATATCATCCTTGTGTCATGCGATCTCACGACGTCTCAAACCGCTTTTAAGTTCCTTTAATCGCAAAGGTTTAAGGTGTCACTATGTTCCGGGAAATTCCGGGCAGTGTCAATTGAGATCGTAGATAATAAAGGAGATACATCAGTGGCAAAGTCAAACGTATTCACAGTGGCAGAGGTGAGGTCCCTGCCGGTCGGCAAGCATTGTGACGGAAGGGGCTTGTGGCTCTACAAGCGAGCTGACGGTGGCGCTCAATGGCTATTCAGATTCAATCTTTGGGGGCGGCAGCGTGGAATGGGCTTGGGCCCGCTGTCCAAGGTTGGCCTTGCACAAGCACGGCAGGCAGCGGATGTCGCCCGCAAGCAAGTCCATGACGGGGTGGATCCGATCAGTGCACGCAGATTGGAACGGCAGCAATCTGATCGCAAGGAAGGTCGCCTGGAGTATCTGGCAGAGGCCGCCTTTGCGGCACATCGCAAACAGTTGAAGCACAATGGCGACAATGGCCGCTGGTACAGTCCATTGCGCCTTCACGTCCTCCCGAAGCTTGGTAAGATGCCCATCGTCAAGATCAATCAACAGGATATCAAAACAGCCTTGGCGCCAATTTGGCATGAGAAGAACGAAACCGCCAGAAAGGCTCTGTCGCGCCTTACAACTGTTTTCGAATATGCTGTCGCAGATGGCTTCATTGTCGATATGAACGCGATTTCGAATGCCCGCATCCTTTTGGGCAAGAACGACAAGGCGGTAAAACGGATCGAATCGATGAAGTGGCAGGATGTGCCGTCATTCTATGCCACACTTGATAATCACGACCCCACTCAACTGGCCTTGCGCATGCTGATCCTGACCGGAGTGCGCTCGGACTCGATCAACAATATGCAGTTTGAACAAATCAAGGGAAGAACATGGGAGATTCCACCCCAGTTCGTGAAGGGACGGATTACAAGTACAGCGGGCTTCCGCGTTCCCCTCTGTCAGGAGGCCCTGCATATCATCGAACTCGCAAACAAGATCGGCAAGAATGGCTTTCTCTTTCCGAACGCACGAGGGAGAGGACTGGACAAGATGGCGATGCGGAACTTCCTTGTGAGCAAGAACATTGCTGCCCGACCTCATGGATTTAGATCTTCACTGCGTACATGGCTCTCAGAGGAGACTGACTGCGCGCACGAGGTTGCAGAAGCGTGCATTGGCCATTTCAAGCACGATGAAGTTGAGAATGCATACAACCGCACAGATTACTTGATGAAGCGGGCCACCCACATGCGCATTTGGTCAAACCATGTAACCGGAAGGTCTGAACAAATCGTAAACGCTGCTTAAATGATTGTCTGGCATAGTGAGAGCATAAACACAAAATGAGGATGTTTTCATGAATGACAGGATTTTAAGACGCAAAGATGTTGAAGAACTTACGGGTTTGAGCAGATCCACGATTTACCGACATGTCAGCGCCGGGACCTTCCCGGCGCCCATAAAACTGACAGAACGCTTGATCGGATGGCGCGAGAGTGCAATCTCCAGCTGGATGCATAGCCGCACGCACGTTTGACCGACTACACCTTCCAGAAGATACTATGGTAAATATTCACTCTGGACCACGGGCTTCTATGGTCCAGAGCTTCCATGTCAGATGTTAATAAATTCCGGCTGAAACAGCTCATCGTCTGCCCTACGAGAAAAGCGTAGATCATAATGGTCCGATGGAAACTCGTGCACGTAATGGTTCCGCTTGCTATCGAAGGAATGTCGGCTCCCCTGCGGTGCCTCTTCCGTCATGAACCTGCATGGAAAAGGCTCAAAAAAATACCTGATAGATAGATATTCATAAACCGAAGGTAACAAAATTGTTGAACAGTGTAACGCTTTTTGTTGAAAGGTGTAACACTTTTTGTTGAAAAATATACTCAACAATTCTGTTACTATTCTCAACAAACCGTATACTTTTTTATGTAGTAATGGGGACAGAAGACAAAAATTTCTTTACATAATTTTCCGTTATATAAAAATTCAGCTTTGAGATTTGAATATGCCTGATTATTTTTAAATTCCCCGTGCAGAATAAATTGTCAACTCGCCTTCATATATAAGCGCAGATTCTCTTCAGTACTTCTCTGAAAAATTTGAGCTCAGTCATGTTAAATATGTCGCGTCCCTCCACGATGGATTTTAGCAATCCGGTCGTTATTATATCTTTTAGAGAACCTTATCTTCCATCTTTCGAGTTCTGCTCAAGCCAATCCGCGATAATCCTGCGTATCATTTCTGGTCTCGTAGGAAGATCAGCTTCGCCTCGCCGGACATCATCAACGGCCTGCAGCATATCTGCATGAAGACGTAAGGTTACTGCCGACGTATCAGTTTTAGGGCGCCCAAACTTAGTCATTTAAAGAATTCCAGAATCAGGTATTGACTTTATGACACCATAATGTCATATTAATGCGAGCAAGACAAGAGTTACAGCTCCTGTCTCGCTCTAATCACAACGATCTAAAAGGGAGATCATCATGACTGCATACAATACTATCACTACGACATCGGCTTCAAAAGCTTTGAACAATACGAAATCCCGTGTGTTCGACGACTTTTGCGAACTCATGATCCGCGTATTCATTGCCCTCGAAGAAGAGGAGTGGTCCGAAAACTTAGGCTGGGACACTGCGTTCGGCCAGTCAGTTTCAGATGCTGAGACAGCCTGGAAGCTAGTTGCCGCACAGGCAGAGACGGTGAGTTCCGCGACTCCGTTGTCCATGGATGACTTGCTGCTGCACCGACTGGCGGGCCTGATTTCGAGCGCGGTTTCTGCGCCGAGTGTCGCCGTGCTGGAAGTAATTCAGGAACGATCTATCCATGCCGTTGCACATGCCCCGGCCTATGTAGCAGCGGCAGTCCAAGATCTGGCACATGAAGCGCAACTATGTATCGATCAACTGATTGAACATGCGCATGCGAATGGACCTCTTGAGCGCCCGTATTCAGGTGCGCCAGTAGCCTGCTGATTTTTAGCAATGTTTAGAAATTATCCAATGGCCTGATCGGCGCTCCGCGTCATCAGGTCCACAAAATATCTCAAAAGGAATTATTCATGAAACAACCGCCTTTGAGCGGCTTCGAAGCGCTATTCGCGCCTCAAGCTGCATGCGCCTCCACTGACGACATTCGTCAATTCCCCAAGCTTTCAGGCGATAGCCTCACACGTCACGCGAAATGGTTCGGCCTGTCTGGCGAACATTTCGTTGACAGTATTCTGTTGCGGTTTGGGATCTACACGTCTCAACTGCCAGAAGTGCTGCCTGCAGATCGCATCGTATATCATCCGGACGGCGATCTTCGGCTGCAGATAAAAACATGCTGCCGCCCAAGAAATGGCTATTTTCATTTCAGCCTCACGAAAGGGTATCACCGCTCTCCGACTGGCATCAAATCCTACGCGACCGATGACTTTGATATTGTTGCCCTGGTGGGCCTGTCCGAGAATGTGGTGAAATTCACCGCAGGCCGGCAGCAATCTCATCGGATCGCGTTGTCCGAAATTGATGCCTTGCGCGTGGACCCGTGTGCAAGCCTTGAACGAGCCATGGAAGACCTAGGGCTACCGACAGCGCATGCTGATCCTGTCCCCGCATCAATCCTGCGTGAAGGAGAGACATATGACCAATAAGTCTCCTCGAAACCCCACACTGAAGGAATGCTTCGCTTCGAAATTGTCATGCACTATGGCGCAGAGCCTGTTCGATCACGAATGGGATGGAATGGTCGATATCCGTCCTGCAATCACCGAACCCGATGACGATGAATTCATCGCAAACATGCCTGATGACATGCTTCAGTCTGTTGCCAAGCGATCTTGGGAGGCGCCGGAAGCCTGCCTCGCCGATACCATGACCGAAGCCGAGATCGGGGCCGCACTCAGATCCAACCGCGATCCATGGGCGCAATCGTCAGTAAGGGGCGGACGGGCTCTGCTCAAGGGTGATCCTCCACCGTCATTGATCGCCGCAGCTTTCGCATTGGGCAAGCTCGTGGACAGCGAAGATCATTTGCAGGATCTTTTCCGTCCCGGCCATGTGACACACTTTGTTTGTCCTGCCGGCTCCTTCATCAAGGCATTGGACGAGATCCTCCCGAAAATGATCAGGCACTGGAAAAACCAGCTGTCACCGGCAGGCACGGCGGATCTCCATTCCTACGTTCAGGATGATGACGGCGGCAAACACCTCAAGAGCCGTCACCGAACCCGCGACTTTGTGGACGCACCTACCGGGCGTAGTCTGGCCCAAAGCGCGTCTGTCCTATTGGTCACGACCGGGCAGTCTCAGTTATCGGAGGCCATGACTGCGCTCGTCAGGCGCAAAATGGCGTGGCCTGGCCTTACATCCGATATCATTATCGAAACCCTCCGCCTCACGCATAGCGCAACAGGAAAAGTCGCGGAAACCGACATCCGCGCCCGTCTGCCGGATAACGAAGTGCTCAAAGTCTTCGGACCGGCCCAGGTGGACGCAGCGTTCGCCGCGCCGACGACACTCGAAGTCGCAGACCAACTCTCCGAAATTGCTTCAAAACTGAAGCGTTCTGCGCCAGTTCTCACCCTGGATGCCCTGCATGGAATTACAGGGGTCCGCGCATCGCTGGATCGGATGCTGAACGATCTTATGCTCTGGCAAGACAATATACTGCCTTGGTCCGAGGTTGCCTCCAGCGCCGTGTTTCATGGTCCACCCGGAACCGGCAAGACCACGCTGGCGAAGGCCTTTGCAGGGTCTGCGGGCATCCCGATCATTGCCACGTCCTACTCCGACTGCCAAAAACACGGTCATCAGGGCGATATGCTTGCCGCGTTGGACAAGGCTTTCGCAGAGGCTGCAGCGGCTGCCCCGGCTGTGCTTTTCATCGACGAATTGGACAGCTTTTCGCACCGAGATGAGCAAAACGCGAACACAGGCTACATGCGCGGTGTCGTGAATGGGCTGCTTGAACAGATCAACAGGGCGAAAGACATCGGCGGCTTGATTTTGTTTGGCGCAACCAATCACCTCGCAACGATCGATCCCGCCGTGATCCGCAGTGGCCGCTTCGACCTCAAGCTTCATGTGCCATATCCGGACAAGGGCGGGTTGGAGGCAATTCTGGCTGCGAAGCTCGGTTTGGAAAACGCGGGAATGCTACACCTCGCACCCATTGCTGGTCAGCTCTTGGGGCAGTCCGGGGCGGTCGCGGAAGCCGTCGTGCGCGATGCATTGGGCCGCGCACGAGTTGATCGGGTTTCAGTCCAACAAAAGCACCTTCAGAGCGCCGCCGATCAAATAACGCCACGATTGGATGACGAGACGGAGCGCCGGGCAGCAATTCACGAAGCGGGCCACGTGCTGGTCATGATGCGGCTCGGCTGGCCTCTGCCCACGCGTGTCTGCCTCACCTCTGCAGGCGGACAGGTCGAGCACGTACCGTTCAGAATGTTGACCCCGAAGACCGCGCGAGAGAGGTTACTAGTCCTGTTGGCAGGTAGGGCGGCGGAAATCTGCATGTTCGGCCATCCAAGCTCTGGCGCCGGCACAGGCGCAAGAAGTGATCTCGCCCAAGCCACCAGCCTTGCCCTCGCCATCGAGCGCCAATGGGGCTTTGGCGAAAGCGGCCTTGTCTGGGACGCCGCGACGGCAGAGGAAATCTGGCGCGTTCCTGAGGATGTCCGATGCCGCGTTGAGCGCCATTTACTCAATGCCGAAAAGCAAGCCCTATCCATTGTGTCCACAAACAGGGAACACGTCATCAACCTTGGCGACCAGTTGTTACGCGCGCGAGAACTGAATGGGCAAGATATCGAGGACAGTGTTCCTTTGGAAAGTCTGGCAGGCACCCCTCAGAGACACTTGGCGTAGCGGTGAGAAATGGGGCATAGCAAACAAGTAATCCTCCCGTTTTAACGGGAGGATTACCGTTTCACTTGGCGGGTTGGGGCAGAAGGAAAGCGAACCAGAGGCCCCAAGGCTCAAGGGCCTGATTGAGCGCTACACCGAGGGGCATCTGGCTTAGAATCTGGACAGCAACAAGCCCGGCGGAAGGCGGGAATAATACACTGTTTTGAAATGATATTTTTTTGAGGAGCTCGACTTGGGCACTGTCTCGCAGGTTTGCGTGAAGCCCGAACTGATCGTTAATGTCGCCTCTATTGCCCGAAAGAACAAGATCGGCCCTGACCTGCCGTTCGCTTCGTCGCCGAGCGCTGCGGTGCAGCTTCACCAGACCGGCCATTCGTCCATCGTGTAGCATTTTCGTAAGATGAAGGTCGGCACAGCAGACGGAGCGGACCTTCATCGCAATATCACACAAAAGGCGGGGCGAACTGTCCACGGCAATTTGCCTCATCATTCTTGACGCACCCAGACGTCACTTGGGCCTGTGCTACGCATGTTCCTGGATTTTTGGATGCATTCTACGCTGCATAATGGTTACAACGATTTGTCCAAATACGGATAATAAGAGAAACCAGCCGGCGGCCAAAGGTACCAAAACTTCCCAAGAGGCTGATCTTAGGACGACGCTCGACCCCAACAGCAAGCCTGAAGTCCAGCAAAACATGGACGTGATGGCGATCTGCGAAACAATCATCAGATTGGTGGGCGAAAGCTCCGCTAAGGAGCGCCCGCTATTGGCATCCAGAATTGGCAAGACCACACGACTAATGAGAATGGAGTTAGCCAGCAAAATCGACATGATACCAAGTTTCAGCCAAAGCTTTGGTGAAAAGGTCGAAAGGTCGAAATCTGTGCGCACATAGATCAGGGTGACTCCGGTCGCCCAAAGACCGCAGAACGCTAAACTCACCCACGAGTGAACGTTCGATAGACTGCTGATCTCGCTGGAGCCAATCGGGTCACGAAACATCCTGAGCATTCGAAAATCGCAATACAGGCCAGTTCCCATACCCGCGGCAAACAGAACAAGATGAGTCGCCCGCAACGCGTCGACAAGAACTTCAAGAATTTGCATCGACCACTCGTAAACTGTTAAATTTTAAGACATATCCTTGTGGCCGTCACTAATTTGCGGTTTTTGGAAAGGCAATGCGAGTTAAGGAAATCTTTGCATTTTGATCCGTTAGCGTCACTCAAGCACCGCGTAGCAAGATGCATTTTGGGCTCAAAGCCGTCATCGGATGCAGCGCGGCATCGTCTCTATCGAGCCCCGGGCCAGACGGCGCTCACGGCCCGAAGCTGCCCTTCATCATCACTATCAGCGCTGCGGTGCAGCTTTGCAGACAAGTCATTGATCGAAGAACCTGCATTCTGATGGACACGGGAATGTCTGAGTGTTTTCCTGTCCTTCAATACCCCAAAGGTTCGTGGAATGTTTCGTCAACCCACTGTATGTTGTGAGTAACGTTAGGAGCATCGACATGTGTGATTTTCCGCCACCTTCAGAGATCATGCGTGCAAGACGACCGTACTTGTATTCAGACAGCTCGACCAGTGGGGCTTACACCTTAAGCCGCTCCGAGTTCAGCCATTTTTTGGATACGCTGACGGAACGCAATCAACATAAAGAATTCGAAATTTTTTGCCGCCATCTTTGCGAACGACTGATTTGTCCAAACCTTAGGACCCAAACTGGCCCCGATGGGGGTGGTGACGGAAAAGTTGACACAGAGACCTACGCGGTGGCTCCTGAAATATCGGATCGGTGGTTCATTGGTGAGGGCAATTCAGGGCAAGAAAGATGGGGGTTTGCGATCAGCGCCAAAGAACAGTGGACACCTAAAGTACGCAGTGACGTAAAAGGCATGGTCGAAACTGGTCGAACATATGATCGAATTTATTTTCTAACCAGCAGGCCGGTAAAGGCGAAGAAATGTCACGACGAAGAGCAGTCGTTAAGTGACAAGTATGGCGTGCCAATAACAATAATTGATAGAGAGTGGATCATAGAAAAGGTTTTCTCCAATCGATGTGAAGATATTGCCTTCGAAGACCTTAGAGCTGGAAGCTATGACGCCGCGAAACATGTCGTAGGACCAAGAGACCATGATCGCCAGCGAAGACTTGATGCAATCGAGACGCGCTTAGCAACCGCAGGTCAAAGCGCCAGTGATATGACACAGTCGGTCTCAGACACTTTTGAAGCAGCTCGGCTTTCCCGCAACTTAGAGCGGCCAAGGCTGGAAACAGAAGGTCGATATTTGAGGGCCACCAGGTTTGCCACGAAGCATGGCAATGCCGACCAAGTTCTTAGAGCCAAATATGAAAGTGCGTGGGCAGAGCTTTGGTGGTTCGATGACATGACCGCAATCAACGAAAATTATGAAGAGATTGAAAGTTTAGCAATTTCATCTGGTGAGGCTAGCAAGATATCTAAAGTCTGCAACCTGATGCAGGTATTGTGTGCGAGAGTTCTACAGGGATGGGAAACGGAAGAGTTTCTAAACCTATCATCAAGACTAACGCGGTTGAGAACCAAACTTGAAGATCTTAGCGCTGATACAAGCAGACCAAACAATGCGCTATATTCAGAGACGTTGTTGGCGATGCTCGGACTCTCCGATATTAAAAACAAGGGAAACCAGGGCGCTCTCGACGATATATGGCGCAAACTTTCGGACATCATCGACCGCGCTAGCGGGTTTGGTGAGTACCCTGCTGATTTAATTGATGAGGTTGTTGAAGCTATTTCGTCTATGGCACCCAACAGCTCAACTTTGGATGAGTTGGTCGAAAAGCTAGCCGACTTCATGGGCGAACGACGAAAACAAGGCAAAGCTGGGTCGCTATACCTTCTACGGGGTAATCAAAAACTTAAAATCGACGAACCAGCCGAAGCGATCCACTGGCTTGGTAAGGCTTCTATATGCTTCATGAAGGAGGAATATAGAGAAGAGCAGTTTGAAACTCTTTATGGCCTTTCTGTCGCCTATAGAGGTGCAGGGTTACTTTGGGCTGCACGATCAACATGCTTAGCCAGTCTGGTTCAGTTGACACTTCTTTCGAGTGCTGATGCTGAGGTGCGCATAGAAACGCTCCCGACGATTTCGTTGCTCGCAACAATTAGTCTTGAGCTAGGACGGATTCCCGATCTTCTTCTAACGATACTTTGGTTGCGGAACTTCAGTGAGACTTTGCCAATCACGGAAGACAGCAAAGCTCATCTAGAAAAGCGAATAGCAGATAATGATAACCTTCTGAGTTGCATGATTGCTGGGCTAGACGAGAGCGGCTTACCTTGGTTGGCGAAAATGCCTGATATTCTTGAAGCATTGGGAATGTTCACTTCCAAGATTGTCTTGATGTACCGCCTTGGCCGAGGAGAAGAACTGGTAGCGGACGAGCTTATGCCCCCAGATGCGGGCGAGGATGATCTTAGAAATATGGTCAATATGGCGGCCTCTCAGCCAGTATCTTCGTCGCTACCTAAGCTGCCGAGATGCAATCAAGACATGCCGTTTGAAGTCACAACAACTATCCTAGGGGTAAGCATAACATTTCTTGGCGGGAACGAAGAAGAAGACGTTCTGCTCTGTGAAGTTCACTTAACAGCACTTGAAAGTTTTTTTGCTACAGCTTTCAAAAATGACATTTGGCCGCAAGCGAAACGCTTGACGGTTTTCGTGCAACGTAAATCTGACATATTAGTTCCATCGGTGCTCTTTGATGACATTCAGATGCGGATTACTGTCTCGTGGCCTACCGAAAGAAAAGTTACTGACGTAGATGTCTGCCGAACTGCTGGAGAGCACCTCATAACGTATTGCGCTACTGTACTTCTCGCTATTGCGGCGCTTCCGAATGGAACCAAAACTCTTGATGCGATGATTGAAGGTGAAAAGCTGTTTGAGCGCACCACGTCCTTCTGCTTTTCTCACTTTGCACAAGGCCGAGTTTTGGGAAAGAACCAAGCTTCGTTTGAGGATTTGGATCATCTGATCACCAAAGAATATGATTTAGTGAGACCGATACCCGTTGTTGAGCTTTCGCAGTCAACACTTGACGTCTTAGTCGTTGATAAAGTCGAGGAGTATTCCCCTCCTAAGAGCCACAAAGATATGGAAGTAACTAGCGTCATAAACGTGCATCTTTGGGATAAGGCTGGCTGGAAGGGCATGATCTACATGCATCAAGGGCCTCAGGGCCAAGTACCGCCAGTAGTTGGGCTGATGTTTTCTAACCGAGAAGCCGCTGAAGCTATTTTTAGGGGTTGGTCAGACTTAGTTGGGGAATTTGACCGCGAAAGTCTGATACGGTTCTCGCTGCTGCGCGGAATTGATAAGGAGAGCAGCCACTTCTATCGCGTTCATATTTCACAAAACCAAGATAGCTTCAGTGATACCAAACTTAAGACCCGCACGTTCATGATGGTGTCTCGATTGCACACGATGACACCTGCGAACTCTGAGAACATAACCGCTTTCTTGGAAGTATACGAAAAGTTTGAAGCTTATTATCTTGTTCCTGCAATATTGGGAAGGGAAGGACAGCCAGAACTGCTCCTTGATCTAGCCATACAAAAAGTTGACCTAGTTGTTCGTGATGCTTGGCAGGTTGGCCCCGATGATCCCGATAGTGTTGCAATAAAAGAGCCCGAAGAAGTGATTGTTCCGTCTGACGTTTCAGATGCGCCTTGCATGAAAATTGCCGAGGTGCGCAGACAAAGGCGCGGCTAAAAAATCTACGGATCAGACAAAGGCCTGTTCCACTATTTTGCCGCGCCAGATCGTCGGTTTCGATCACTTTCTCAGCGAAAGTTACTAGCTCTTCCAACACGGCTCCTAACGTCCGCTTTTGACAGGTGCACGTGCGCCTTTCGCAACCGCAGCTTAGGTCCGCTTCCCGCCCAAGACGCTCATTGGGATGACAGGATTCAGCGCGATGTTCAGCTGACCATCCTGTCGGCCCCTCACGCTTTCAATCATCTTTGACAAACTGCGCAGGTCCTCAATCCATGGATTATCACATCGGAATCTCCGTTTCTGTGGTCTGAGAGACTCTTTCACGTCAACGTCACATCAGCCTTACCGCCGTTTGCCGCGGACCTTTGGGATCTTGTTGCCCCGTGGACCCGTTTGCGTAGGCGTGTTGTCGCGGTCTTCTTCGCGAAGCTTGCGCCATCGGTCAAGTCGCGCCGGGTCAAGCAGACCAGCCGCAATCGCCGCCTGAACCGCACAGCCAGGTTCATGCGCGTGGGTGCAATCTCGGAAGCGACACTTGGGTGCCAGCGCGCTGATCTCTGCAAACAGAATATCCAACCCGGCTGCGACATCGCTGACATGCAGCGTGCGCATTCCCGGCGTATCAATCACCCAACCGCCGCCTTCTATCGCGTGGAGTGAGCGTGACGTGGTTGTGTGCCGCCCTTTTGCATCGTCCTCTCGAATGCCACCAGTCGCCTGGGCTTCGCCGGGTTGCTTGGCGGCCAGCGTGTTCAGCAAAGTCGATTTTCCCACCCCGGAGGATCCCACAAGAGCAACGGTCTGTCCGGGTCCAATCCACGGGGGCAGTGCCGCCACTGCGTCATGCGTTTTCGCATTCAGCGAAACGACAGCCAGGTCAGATTGTAGGGCCTCTGCCTGCTGTTGATAGGGCGCCACATCAGGAACCTGATCTGCTTTCGTCAGGACGATCACCGGGGTTATCCCGGCCTCATTTGCGAGCGCAAGGTATCGCTCGAGTCTGGCGGGATTGAAATCGTCATTGCAGGACGTCACAATAAAAAGCGTGTCCAGATTTGCAGCGATCAACTGCAGGGTCCGAGCACCCGCAGTACGGCGCTGCAGCAGAGTACGTCTTTCCAACCGACGAACAAGCATGTGGTCTTGAGGGTCTGTAAGGACCCAGTCCCCAACGGCGAAATCTGTGGTGTTGGTGTTGGAGGGGAGGCTCAACCTTACCGGGCCTGTTTCGGATTCAGCCGTCATTCGGGATCGGTGCACAGTCGCAATACGCATCAGGGTATAGTCTTGCTCGTCGGGTCCCAGTTGGGCAGCAAAGAACTCTGACCAGCCAAGGGCTGCCAAAGACCGTGAAGAGTGATTGAGTGAATGTGTCACACCTGCCTGAATGCACACAGCATCAGATCGATGCAAGTCTTAGTGCACTCTGTGCCAGACGGACACTTTTCAGTCGTGCCGCCTGCGCAAGTTTTCCAGATACCTCAGGTGCGACGCAAGCGACCCGTGGTCGCTGATCTTGTCATCCACTGCGACAGCATGACCATATGGGAAAAATGCTGTTCAGTCATGTCACTTTTTCTTAGCTTTAGGTGCAGCTTGCTGGAAATCGACGCTTTTGATGATTTCTTCAACGCCACGTTTCATATGCTCGTCAACGTGCGCCAGCACTGCGGACAGGTCGGAGCCTTTGGCCAACTCGCAATACTCGATTTTTTCAGGCATGAACCCGTACTTGCGGCAATGTTTTTGCCGAAGCGCTGCGACAAAACCCTCATGCGTCAGAACTGCACCATAGTCGGTGATCGCGGGCTCCGATGCCTGGCATTCGGCCAGATGGCGCGCGGCATGGCGGTAGCGCGTGGATTTCGCACCCTTCAGCGTGTCCTCGACCATTCCAGTTTTACTTTCTTAACTTCTCGGCCGCAGGTCAACTTAGTTTCAAAAGACACAAGTCTCGAAACAACATGCAAAATCAAATGGATTAAAACCGCAGTGGGCTAAATCCGGAGATATCAAGAAAAGGCGGTACACCATGCACCAATTCAGTCACCATTCGACCGGTGACTGCACCAAGCGTCAGACCGATATGTTGATGCCCGAATGCCAGTATCACTCGATTAGAAAGTGGCGACGGCCCGATGACCGGCAACGAGTCCGGAAGAGTCGGCCGATAGCCCAACCATGGGCGTTCAGGCGCGCCCAACGGGCCGAACATCTCGACCGATTTCCGTTTCAAGAGCTCGGTGTTCCCAGAGTTGAACGGGGCATCCAACGCGGCGATTTCCACAGTACCTGCAAAACGCAGGCCTTGCGCCATCGGTGTCGCGTAAAGCCCTGCCTCGGCCCAGCCAACGGGACGCGAAACCAGACCTGCATGTTTAGGGTAAACAATATTGTAACCACGTTCGACGCCAAGCGGTAGTTTCTCGGCGCCAGTGCCCCGAATTTGGGTCGAGAATGCCCCCGCTGTCAAAGCAAAGTGGCCACCGCGCATGTTTGTTCCAACATCCAGTGTCACTGTAACGCCTGTGTCATCCGCACTGACGTTTTGAACACCAGTCTGTATCCATTGCCCCCCGAGATCCAGAAAGCGTTGGTGCATTCTCAACACCAGTTGCTGTGGGTCCAGAACATGGCGCGCGCCGCGGAATCTGAGCCCCTGATAAATTGGCCCTCGCAATGAAGGTTCGAGGGCCCTGACATCGTCCGCACTCAAAACATCAAACGTGACTCCGTTTCGCTTTCGCAATGCGTTGCCGCCTCGGGCGGCATCAAATCCGGACTTCGTAGACCAAATATAAAGACAATCATTTTGAACAAGGAGGTCTTCAGCCTGGCATTCGGACACCAAGATATCCAGGCTTTCGTCGGCATGCAAAAGCAGTGCGCCCAGGTGCTCGCTAATTTTTTGCACCCGCGACGTGCGGCAATTAGATAGAAACGAGAGCACCCAACGCGGATTCTGAAACCCATATTTCCAATCAAACGCCAATGGGCTGTCGGCACTGCCGAGAAGGCTGGGAAGTGACGTGAAGATAGACGGGCTGTTGATCGGAACACTTGCATAGGTGGCAATTGTGCAGGCAGATCCTGCCGTGGTGCCGGAACCTGGAGACATTCTGTCGCATAACAGAACCCGCATCCCTTCTTTTCGGGCCCAAAGTGCCGTCGACATCCCGACAATACCCGCCCCCGCAATGATGAGATCGTAGTCTTCCATTCGAGAGCCCCTGTCCGACATAACGCAATCAATCAAAGGTGCATTCTCTTATCCCAAGACAAGCAGCCTTTGAAATGGCGCCCGAAACACGGGCGCCATCTCGTTAAATTTACCAGACGTCTTTCAACAAACGAACCCAGTTTTGGCCAAGCACGCGTTCAATTCTTGTGTCAGTCCATCCTTTACGCTTCATTGCGTTGTGAATGTTTGGAAAATCACTGATCTGCTCGATACCCACCGGGAACTTCAGTTCGCCGAAACTGGTCAGGCGACGACCGTTGCCCTTGTCATGCATGGCATATTCCTGCCAAGACCATGGATGGCCTTGAGACATGTCGGTCCCGATTCCAACGGACTCTTCTCCGACAAGGTTCACAACGTAATCCACAACTTCGATGTAGTCGTCAATTGTCGAGTTGGTGCCTTTGGGCAAGAATGGAGGGAAGATAGTGATCCCGATGTAGCCACCACCATTGGCAACACGAAGCAATTCCTCATCGCTTTTGTTGCGAGGATGATCTTTCAACGCAGATGGGCAGCAATGTGTGTAGGCCAGCGGCTTTTGCGATATTTCGCAAGCTTCTCGGGCCGAAAGTGGTCCAACATGCGAAAGGTCGATGAGGATTCCCAAGCGGTTCATTTCCGCAATGGCATCGCGCCCAAATCCCGTCACGCCGCTGTCGCGCTCTTCAAAGCAACCCGACGCAACAAGGTTCTGCGTGTTGTAGGTAAGTTGCATGATCTTCACGCCAAGCTCAGCGTAGACTTCCAAGTAGTCTAAATTGTCATCGATACCCGAAGTGTTTTGCCAGCCCAGAATGATCCCGACCAACCCCTTACTGGCAGCCTCGTAGATATCTTCAACGCTCCTGACTTGCATGATCAGATCTGCATTCTCATTGAACATCCGTTTCCAATGAGCAACTGCCTTCATTGTGTCTTGAAAGCCTTCCCAAACACAGCACGTACAGTTTGCGACGGTGATACCGCCTTTTTTCATTTCCTCAAAAATGCCACGGTCAAAATTACAGACCAACAGCGTGTCTG
This sequence comes from Rhodobacteraceae bacterium KMM 6894, assembly GCA_035798175.1. Lineage (GTDB taxonomy): Bacteria > Pseudomonadota > Alphaproteobacteria > Rhodobacterales > Rhodobacteraceae > Roseovarius. The sequence continues at coordinate 17,281 of JAPFBS010000019.1, read as the reverse complement.
CGATGATCGAATTGGGCGAAGTTAGTGTTGGTGTAGGATTAGTCATCGAGCCTCTCAGTTCATTATCCAGTTAGGAAGGAAGGTGATTATTTCGGGAAACGCCGTGAAAATACCAAGGCAAACCAGCATCAAGATCCAGTAAGGTAGTGTTTCGCGTGCGGCTTCAGCCACGGAAACGTCACCCTTTGAAATTGCTGACAGGACAAACAGGTTTATTCCGACAGGTGGGGTAATCATCCCAATCTCAATCAGGATGGTGACTGCGATGCCGTACCAAACTGGATCAAATCCAGCTGCCATCATCATCGGAAAAGTAAGCGGCAATGTCATAAGCATTACCGACAGTCCGTCGAAGAAACAGCCAAGCACAATGTAGATGATCACTACCGCAAGAAAGATCGCGTATTTCCCGAGCGACAATTCGGCAACCACCGCCGTCAGCTGCATCGGCAGACCCAGAATACTGATGACTTGGGTTAACATGGCGGCGCCCACCATGATCAACGCAATTGCTCCGAAACTGACAATCGAGTTGATGAGCGCCTTCATGAGACGCTGAAGTGTCAGCGTTCCAAACACGAACCCCATCAGAACAGTCGCGAATGCGCCCAATGCCGCAGCCTCGGTGGGCGTTGCTACTCCGAGATAGATCGTCCCAAGAACTGCCATCATGAGGATCACGATTGGCCAAAGACCCAAGAGTGCCGAAAAGGTCCGAGGCCAAGACGGCGGTGCTGCAATCTCTGGAAGCCAATCTGGTTTAAGTTTCGCGCGGATGGCGATGTAGATCATGAAGGCGGCAGCCAGAAACAAACCTGGTGCAAACCCCGCCAAGAACAATCGCCCCACTGATACATCTTGGGTCGCGCCATAGATCACAAGGATCAGGCTGGGCGGCAATATAATTCCAAGTGTTCCTGACGCGGCGAGAAGACCGACGATGCTACCCTTAGGATAGCCACGCTCGGCCAATTGCGGATAAGCGACGGACCCGACAGCCGCCGCCGTGGCGAGACTGGTGCCACTCACGGAGCCAAACAACGCCCCAACAACGACATTGGTATGCATCAAATTTCCCGGCAGGCGCTGGAAAAGAGGCACGACTGACGTATATATCCGCGCCGTCAACCCACTTGCCAACAGAACCTCCCCCAAGACGATGAATGCGGACACCGCCGTCAAAGTAAAGCTGTTGAACGTGTTCCAAGTGGATGTAACCGCAAGCTGGAAAGCGCCGCCGACAAAAATCTCCAACAACAGAAACGCAGTTGCGCCGAGGGCCACACCAATCGGAACGCCTAGCAATAAAAGTCCTGCCAGTGGCAATATCAGAAAAATCCAGGTCAAAATTCTGCGCTCCGTTCGATTTGGTCATCATCTTGCGTATCGGAAAAGGGGACGAAAAATATTCGATATGCATAACTGATGGCGGCCAACGCCGAGGCCAAAGGCATCACATACATCCAGTAACTGATCGGCAGAGCTGCACCTTCGGTCAATGCACCAATTTGTCGGGAAAAATCAGCGAATATATAGCTTTGGTAGGCAAACATGCCGAAAAAACCGGTGCAGATAACGGCGGCAAACCTCTTGCTCAGCCTGCGCCACCCACCGCCCATTTTTTCCGTAACGATGTTGATTTCGATGTGATCGTTATCCAATGCCGAGGACAAAATCCCGATAAACGCGCATGTCACAAACAGTAACGCGGCAAGTTCATCAGAAAAATCTACGGGCCGATTGAAAATATATCGAGAAAGAGTGGCATATAAGATTATTGAAAGAAAGCCAGCAGTGATCATTCCCCCAAGAACCTTAAGATATCTTGAAAAGCGCTTCACCATTGCGGGCTTCCTTTCTTAAAGATCGGTGAAAACAGAGGTCGTTACTCTTCGATCGCTTTTTGGATGGCGGTCATGTTCTCGACGGCTTGGGGCCCAATCTCGTTTGACATGGCTGCCCATGCGTCACGAGCTGCCGCCGTGAATGTTGCTTGATCTGCCTCCGAGAAAGGCTCGATGATTTGCCCACCCTGATCGATCAACAGTTGAATTCCCGCGTCTTCCCGCTCGCCGCTCAGGAATTCCTTGTTAGTGTATTCCAGAGTGTCAGCGGCTGCCGCTTCAAGTGCTGCCTGGTTAGCTTCGGACAGTCCATCGAACCGTTTCTGGGTGATCAGAATATTGATGGGAACACCCGCATGAGGATGAAGCGGCGCGCCATACGGAGCAACTTCCTGCAGAGACACAGTTGTCGCGACACTTCCCATGTATGTTGCGCAGTCAACCACGCCAGTCTGCAACGCTACATACATCTCGCTTTGCGGAATGATACTGGCCGAGACGCCAAGCCGCGAAAAGGTTTCAACCTGATGACGTCCCCACACTCGAAGTTTTTTGGTCTTCAGTTCTTCCAGCGTATTCACGGGCTCTTTGCAGAAGATATGAACAACGCGTTCTGGAACCTGAATTGCGCCAAGCGTCTTGATTCCCCATCGTTCAAAAATGGGTTCATAGACTTGCTGAATCGCGGGAACGGCCTTTAATTGCTCGTCAACTTCCGTGATCGCGCCCTGAACATAGGCAACTGCCATTTCGGGCTCATCTCGGGCGACGTACTCAGGATAAAGCACCGACATGTCTACAGCGCCTGACGGAAGAATCCGCAGGATATCAGGATCTTTGATACCAAGCGTTCCGCCGTGAAACGCTTGGATTTCGAGATCGCCATTGGAATGTGTGGCCACTCGGTCCGCGTAGTATTTCACATAATCCGCAACAGGGCGACTCTCGACCCACACAGAGTGCAAGCGTAGCGTTTCGGCCGACGTCGATGTTGCAATGAGCGGCGTGGTCAGGGTTGCGAGCGCGCCAGCAAGGAGAAATGTCTTCATGAATTTACTTCCTTTTTGTTTCGTCTTGGAGCAGTGAACCTCAGCCTAGGCGGGAAAATGCCATACAGTCAATACTGAATGCCATACAGTTGTAATCGTATGACGCCTAAAGGTTGAAGATGCTCCTGCGTCTGTTAGACTGCGTAAAATATATGCACGCGGCGTAAAGTAAGGATCTGTCATGGAAACTGGATCATCTCACTTGCCAGAGTCGTCCGAAGAGGCGATTTTGGACCATCTGCGGACGTGTCTCAAAGCAACTTCTACCGAGCAGGCAATCTACCTGCGGATCGCGTCGGTCCTGTCGTCAAAAGTTTCTGAAGGCTATTTTGAAACCGGTGAATGGCTTCCATCGCACAGATCTCTGGCTAAGGCATTCGATGTCAATTTGACGACTGTAACCAAATCGTTGAACTACCTGAAAGACAGAGGCATCATCTCGGCGCGCGCGGGAAAAGGGACCGTTGTCCGAGGGCGGGCGCTGGATTACACCCCGCCGTCTTTCGATGTGCCGGATTTACCCCCAGAAATTGATCTTTCCGTCCATACCCAGACCTTGGCCTCTGTCAGTCACATTCTGCTGGAAGGGTCCAAAGAAATTATCGCGTCTGCAACCTCAGAGATGGACCGCTATTTTCCTGCCACTGGAGATCCCCAAGCGATCGAAACGGCGACCGGATGGCTACATTCACGCGGCTTCCATAACCGTGATGTTCATGTTGCCGTCACAGCGGGCGCACAACATGCGCTGTTGGTCGCAATGGCGGCCTGTATGCAACGAGGAGACATAATTCTTGCGCCGAGTCTCGTCTACCAAGGTGTGAAATCTGCAGCAAAAATGCTGGGGCTTGGGATTTCTCCGGTTGAGATTGACAATGAGGGGATCGTCCCGGACGATCTTGAGAGGGCAATTCGGAACACTCGCGTCAAAGCGTTGTTTATAATGCCTAATTATGACAACCCTACGGCTATCACTCTATCGGAATCGCGTAAATCTGCTATTGCGAGCATCGCCAAGCGACATTCCCTGATTTTAATCGAAGACGATGTCTATCGTTGTTTGGCGACGGAAGAATTGAGCACCATTCACAGCCGTTATCCCGAAGGCACATTCTATTTCTCATCTCTTTCCAAGGTCATTACACCCGGTTGCAGATTTGGGTTTCTGGCCCATCCTCCTGCCTTTTCAAGTGCCGTAGCAACAGCATCCCGCGGCAGCATCTGGATGCCTGATCGTTTTTCTTTAGCACTGGCGCGATGGTTGATCGAGAGTGGCGCAGGCGAGGATATCATCCAGCAGTCAATAAAAAGCCACGTAAAACGCCATTCTATCGCTCTCAAAACTCTGGGGGCGAATCTAAGCTCGAAGAACCCGGAAAGCAATATCATCTGGCTGCCATTAGACTCGCGCACCCAAGCCAGCTCGATGAAAGATCGCCTTTCCGCTCGGGGTGTAGGTGTGTCTTGCTCGGATGTGTTCAGGATTGGGGAAAGCGCGCATTCAAATGGTATTAGAATATACAAGTCTTCTGCTCGGAATGATGAGGAATGGGAGATTGCGCTTAGAACCATTGCCCAACAACTTCACTTAATTGGATCGTAGTTTCGGTTTGTGGAGAAACTCGAAGCAATGACACCCTCGGTGTCTGACGTCAGCGCTTATGGATGCAAATTGGTCTTGTCCCGGTTTAGTTCCGGTCTCTTTGTAAGCGGTGTTTCCGCCCCACACTTACGACATAGCGCCTGATCTGCGATTCAGAGGTCTCTTTGGTTTGAAGCGAGTTTCTGGCAAGGGTTCCGCGCCGTCCAGACGGAAGGCGAAATTGGCGTAACCGCTCCATTGCTACCGCCTGCCGGGTTTCGGCCCTTTGATCTAAGAGACGTGTTTACTGACGTCGTTAACGACGTGTCTTAGGTGGGGGGTGCGATGCGCGGTGAGGTTCTGGGATTTGAGCGTCGGCGGCGGTGGAGCGATTATGAGAAGATAGGGATCATCATGTCGGTCGGGGTTGATGGTGGCTCGGTGACGCAAGTTGCGCAGCGCCACGATGTAACTCACCAGCAGCTTTATGCCTGGCGACATGATCTGAAGAAGAAAGGGCTTTGGTCTCCAGACGATGGAGCGCTCTTTATCCCTTTGAATGTGGTGCCTGAACCTTGCGTTCCTGCCATCCCTGATCTGGCACCCAGCCTATCGGAGCCCACACCAGTAGAATTACGTTTGCGCAGTGGGCGCTGCCTGCGCTTTGGCAGCACATTGGACCCGGGCGCGCTTACGCAGTTGGTCCGGGCGGTTGAAGCGGCATGATCGGTCCTGGGACTGGCGTTCGTATGTATTTGGCTTGTGGTGCTCTTGAAGCTCTCAAATTCCGGCATCTGCACAAAGTCGGGCTGCGAAGCATAAAATGCCCTTTTCCCGCCGCTGCGGATATCCGCGCCCGTTGCCGCAAATAATCCTCCGGCATGCTCAATGCGCTGACCGAGATTCATGCGCGGGCTGGCCTTGGCGGTGTAGTGCGGCGGCAAATCCTCGATCTGCTCGACGTTGAACACGGTGTAACCCTTCATAAACGGAATCGCGCGCTCTTCCTCTTCGCCCGTCTGCTGGTTCTCTTCGGTGCGGGTGATGGTGTTCGCGTAGACCACAAGCGCGCCTTTTTCACCCTTGCGCACATGCGCGCCTAATTCCTTGGCCTGCCGAAAGGTCATCCAGATCGGGGCGCTAAAGCCCTTCTCCATGCAAGCCGGCCAAAGCATCATAGACCGCGAGCGTTATCTCCAGGACATGGGCTGGAAGCGTCAGGTTCACCATGACCACCTGCAATCGCGCCAAACGCGCGAGCGATGAACCAGATTTTCGAAAGCAAAACAAACTGGTTCGCGACAAAATTCCAGCCATCATAAAAAACCGAAGGCCGCACACCAAAAATCAAACAACTCAAAGGCCGCGCGCTCACCAGCGCCCTTTATGACAAGCTGACCGAAGAGCACGCTAACCTGCTCGCAGCGACCGACACAACATCAAGACTCGAAGAACTTGCCGACATGCTTGAAGTCATCCTTGCCCTTGCAAGCTCCTGCGGCATTAGCGACGAGGAACTCATGAACCTCGTCCGCACCAAGCGCGAAAAACGCGGTGGTTTCAGCGCTGGACAATTCTACGCTGGTGACGAGTAGGAGATCGATTGCCGAAGCCGGTCGCGCGTTGAGGTTTTGCCAAAGATGTCCTGCACATCCCGCATCTGTCGCTCAAGCTCTTTGAGAAGGCCAACGGCAACCGACTTGATCTTCCTAATATCTGACTTGGTCAGCTCAGGCTTTAAGAGCAAGTCAAAGACGGCGAGCTGCTCGTCGTTCTCCGATACGACCTTCAGCTTATGAGGCTGACGTGCTGTTTGCGCCGAAAGAAATTTCTGGCCAAATCCGAAGCGTGGATAATTAGGTGGATTTGGCAACTGATGTTACTCCCATCTACCTGATAAATAATTACTTTCTTGTTTGACAATACCCCCGCCGGAGGCCCTAAATCTTTTCGGACCCGCCGTCACCTCACTGCAAAACGGTCACGCATTGGCCCGGCATATCCGCCAAGGTCAGCTCGCGCCTTTTCTTTGGCGGCGGTGCGTTGGGGTCTGCGGGCTTCGGCTTTGGCGGGTTCAGGATATCATTCACCCATTTTTGCGCATCGGCGCAGCCATCCCCGGCAGGCGGGGCCGCCTGATCAACGCAGCCGCGCGCACCACGCGGACAGGCAAGGCGTACATGGAAATGATAGTGATGCCCGTACCATGGCCTGATTTTGCGCAGCCACGCGCGATTGCCGGTTTCATCCTTGCACATCTGCACCTTGGCACCGGGAAAGACGAAAATCCGCGCCACGCGCCGATCCGATGCCGCGGCTTTCAGGATCTCATGGTGCTGACGGGTCCATTTCGAGTTGGTAAACGCGCCTTTGGACCGTCGCATCGAAATCGATGACAGGTTCTCGCGCTGCCCTGCACTGAGGTTGAGGTTGGTGGCCGGCAACATCCAGATATCTGCGTCCAGACCCAATTGATGCGACCGGTGCCCGGACAGCATAGGGCCACCACGGGGCTGGCTGATGTCGCCGATATACAGCCCGTTCCACCCGGGTTGCCGCGCCGCCTTGGCCGACAGATCCTGAAGAAAGTCAATCGTCTCGGGGTGACCCCAATTGCGGTTCCGGCTCAGGCGCATGGCCTGCCATGTCGGTCCGGTTTGTGGCAGTTGGACCGCGCCCGCCAGACAACCGTTGGCATAGCCGCCAAACGGCGCCGGTTTATGCGGCGATCCGGCCCTTTGTGCGCCAAACAGTTGCTTGGCTTCCTTGCCGCGCATGGGTTTCGGCACGTCCTGCGCCGTCCCTGCACCGGCCATACAGACCAGCGCCAGAACCCCCAGACACCGTTTCAGACCCGTGATCATGTGACTTTATCCCCTTCAGGTTTCACCCAGAGTAACAGCACCAGCCCTATCAGGAAAAGCCCGATCAGCGGACTGACGCCAATCTGTTGGCTGCCGCTTACCGCCGTCATCGTGCCGATCAAAATCGGTGCCATGAAACTGGTGGCTTTGCCCGCCAGCCCATACAGGCCAAACGCCTGCGCCATCTGGCCGGGGCGCGCCTGATGAACCATCATCGTTCGACTGGCAGACTGGATCACGCCCCCTGCCGCACCGATCAAGGCCCCCATAACATAAAAGACAACATCGGGCATGAAGGACTTGGCGGAAACCGCGATACCGAATACCGACTCGCGCGAGATAAAGATGATCGCGATCGCCACGAACAACAACACGGCAATCCCACCGACAATCACCGGCTTGGGGCCAAACCGCTCGTCCGCGCGCCCGCCCAGCCAGGCGAATACCGCCCCCGAGATGATCGCCAAAATACCGAAGATTCCGGTGTCCATCACCGACCAATTCAGAACCCCCGCAGCATAGATCCCGCCAAAGAAATACATCCCGTTCAGCGCGTCACGGTAAAACATCGACGCGCCCAGATAGGAAAACAGCGATGGCGTCTGCGGCAGGTTGCGGATTGTGTGCCCCACAGTGGCCAAGGCAGCGCGCACCGCGCCGGGTGGTGCCGGGCCGACCTTGGGGTCCTGCACCCACATAAAAAACGGAATCATGAACAGCAGATACCAGAATCCGGTCAGGGGCCCGACGAACCGCGTGCCTTCACGCTTGGCCGCGTCAAAGCCAAACAGCGGATCGATACCGATCAGCGTCTTGCCGGTTTGTGGGCTCTCAGCAAAACACAGCAGCATCAGCACCAGCGCGGCCAATCCCCCGACATACCCAAAGGCCCACCCGTTGCCGGAAATGCGCCCGATTTGCTCTTTGGTACCCAGATCGGGCAACATCGAGTTGGTAAAGATCGTCGCGAACTCCATCCCGATCATGCCAATGACAAAGAACACCAGTACGCCAACCAGATTGAAATTGCCCGGTTCAGCCCACCAGACGCCAAAAGCGCCGATGACATACATGCCCGAAAAAATCTGGATCCATTGCATCCGGTTGCCCGAATTATCCGCCATCGCCCCCAAAATCGGGGCCAGTAGCGCGATGATGATACCCGCTGCTGCAATCCCGAAGGCCCAGACCGTCTGGGCCCGCGCACCATCGCCGATCAGCTCTTTGATGTAGGGGGCAAAAATGAATGTGATCAACAAGGTGTTGTACGGCTGGCTGGCCCAATCAAAGAAAAACCAGCCCCAGATCCGTTTGCCGTGCGAAACCGCCTTCATGGATATCCCCTGTCTTCAATGTTGCCGATATGACAGGTGCGCACGCACGGGGGCAAGTCATTCCTGCGCTTCAATGTCCTGCGTCGGGGGCCAGGGGCGCATATCTTCGGCTGCCAACCAGGCCTGCACCCATTCCGGCAATGGCGGCGAAACCTGCATTTGGCCCAACGCCTGCATCACCTGTTCGGGCGACACAATGCCACCCTTGCCGGTCACCGCGCTGCGATAAACGACGTGCCCAGCGCACTCGCCATTTGCCTTCCACATGGATTGCTCAAGATACATGAAGCGCGCGTCCCAACCGATCGTACGACTGCGCATCTCAAAGCGATCGAATACGTGGATGCGGCGGCGATACCGAACAACAGCACCCGCCATGGTCAGCCCCCATCGGTTATTCTTCAGCACCGGCAACAACCCCACACGTTTTGCCAGCGTGAAGCGCCCCAGATCGTACAACGTCAGAGTTCGACCATTGTTTAACTCGCACCACAGATCGATGTCCCAAGGCAGGCAATAATGCTGCGACACATGCGTGCCGGTCAACGGCAGCGGAGGATCTTTGCGGTGCTTGAACAGCTGCCAGGCCAAGCGGATCACAGGATACATGGGCAGGCTCCTTTGGAGGGGCCTTGCACCCGGCCTGACCGAAGGTCAACCATCACCCGGCGTAAACCTTGCGCTTTGCGCAGGCGCAGCTTACCTGATGGCATCTGTGACAGAAGGATGCCCAAGATGTTAGCAATTTACGGACCGCTGGATTTGATCCTGAGCATCGTCTATTTCGTGATGATCGTTCAAATCATCATGAGCTGGCTGATCAATTTTCAGGTGCTGAACCTGCATCAACCTATCGTGCGCCAGATCTGGGATGGCCTGAATCGCCTGCTTGAACCAATCTATCAACCCATCCGCCGCATCCTGCCCGATACCCGTCCGCTGGACTTGGCCCCATTGGTGGCGCTGGTCGTTGTGATCTCACTGCGGGCCTACATCCTGCCGGTGATTTTCGGGTTTGCGTAACTCTAAAGAGCGACTTTTACGCGGGGCACTTGTTCACCGAATCTTAGTGTGAAAAGACGTATCCACGAGCGGATGAAACACATCAAACGGGGTTAACCCATGTCAGGCGCTGCCACGCTGCTGCGGGACATCTTTGGATTCGATGCCTTTCGACCCGGGCAAGAGGACATCGTGACCGCTGTGGCGGAGGGCCAGAACGTGCTGGCCATCATGCCCACCGGCGGCGGTAAATCCTTGTGCTTTCAACTGCCCGCATTGATGCGCGACGGCGTGACCGTTGTCATTTCTCCGTTGATCGCCCTGATGCGCGATCAGGTGCGCGCCCTGCGCGCCGCCGGTGTCGAGGCAGGCGCGTTAACCTCCGGCAACACGGACGAGGAAACTGCCGAGGTCTGGCAATCGCTGGAGGATGGGCGTCTGAAGCTGCTTTATATGGCGCCCGAGCGTCTGGCGGCAGGATCAGCCATCGCCATGCTGCGCCGCATTGGGGTCAGCCTGATCGCCGTGGACGAAGCGCATTGCGTCAGCCAATGGGGCCATGATTTTCGACCCGATTACCTGCGTATTGGGGACTTGCGCCGCACGCTCGACGTGCCGTTGGCCGCATTCACCGCCACCGCCGACGCGGAAACACAGGCCGAGATTGTCGAAAAACTATTCGACGGCGAGCAACCCGCGACCTTCCTGCACGGGTTTGACCGCCCAAACATCCATCTGGCGTTTCAGGCCAAAGACGGCCCGCGCGGTCAGATCACCCGCTTTGCCGCCGCGCGCAAAGGGCAATCCGGCATCGTCTATTGCGGCACCCGCGCCAAAACCGAAGGGCTGGCGCAGGCCCTCAACAAAGAGGGGCACAACGCCGCCTTCTACCACGGGGGCATGGACCCGGATACACGTCGTCATGTCGAACACCGGTTCAACACCGAAGACGGGCTGATCGTGGTGGCTACAGTTGCTTTTGGCATGGGGGTGGACAAGCCTGATATCAGATGGGTCGCCCATGCCGATTTGCCCAAATCCATCGAGTCCTATTATCAGGAAATCGGCCGCGCGGGCCGCGACGGGGCCCCGGCAGAAACGATGACCCTCTATGGTCCTGACGATATCCGCCTGCGCCGCTCCCAGATCGACGAAGGGCTGGCCCCGCCAGAACGCCGCATGGCCGATCACGCGCGGCTGAACGCCCTGCTGGGTCTGGCCGAGGCGCTGAAATGTCGCCGCGTGCAACTGTTGGGATATTTCGGGGAAACCACGGAGCCCTGCGGCAATTGCGACCTCTGTGATGCACCCCCGAAAACCTATGACGGCACCGAAGCGGTGCGCAAGGCGCTGTCGGCCATCCTGCGCACAGGCGAGTATTTCGGCACGGGTCATCTGATCGACATCCTGACCGGCAAGGTGACGGACAAGATCACCGCGCGCGGCCATGACGATCTGCCCACCTTCGGCGTGGGCAAAGACATTGCTCGTCCCATGTGGCAGGGTATTTTCCGTCAGATGATGGGGCACGACCTGATCCGCCCCGACCGCGAACGCCATGGCGCGCTGCGCATGACTGACCCGGCAATCCCGATCCTCAAAGGCGAGGCCCAGATCACCCTGCGTCAGGACACTTTGATCAGCCGGGACCGCAGCCCGGCGGTCAAATCGCTGGTCTCGGACGAGGATGCGCCCCTGCTGTCCGCGCTCAAGGCCAAGAGGCGCGCCTTTTCCGAGGCCGCACGCGTACCCGCCTTTGTGGTTTTCAACGACCGTACCCTGATCGAAATGGCCGAAACTCGGCCCGCCACGATGGATCAAATGGCGCGCATAACCGGGGTTGGTGCTAAAAAGCTGGAACAATTTGGCGATGCCTTCCTTGAGGTCATCAACGGCGAAGCGACACAGATGCACCCTAGCCGCCGCAAACTGGCCGGGCGAACCGCCGGTACGCTCTATGATCAACTGACCGAGGTCGGCGCGCAACTGGAGCGCGGGGCTGATGGTGCGGATAAACCCCTAAGCGTGTCCACGACCCTGATCACCCGCATTGCCGAACAACGCCCGCGCGACCCCGCGCAAATGATCCGTATCTTGGGCGACAAACGCGCCGAACGCTTTGGCGCCGCCTTTCTGGACGTTCTGCAACGTGCAGACTAGATACAAGGCAAATACTTGAAAGGACCATCCCATGCTTGTCGCCATTTCCCCCGCCAAAAAATTGGACATGGACCCGGCGCCGGGCGTGACGTCAACCACCCCCGCCTTCGCGGACGAGGCGCAGGCACTGGCCAAACGCGCCCAACAACTGTCCGAGGCAGACCTGCAACAACTGATGAAGATCAGTGCCCCGCTGGCAAAACTCAACGCCGAGCGGTTCCACGATTTCGGCCAGATGGACAGCAAACCCGCCGCGCTGATCTTTGCTGGCGATACCTATCAAGGGTTGGAGGCGGGCAGCCTGTCGGAGGATGAAATGCGCTATGCTCAGGATCATCTGCGCATTCTGTCGGGCCTTTACGGTGTTTTGCGACCGTTAGACGCTATTCAGCCCTACCGCCTTGAAATGGGCAGCCGACTGAAGACTGATCGCGGAACGTCCCTGTATAATTGGTGGGGCAGCAAGATCTCCGAAGCGCTGAACGCGGCCGCAGCGGCCAGCAACAGCACCGCATTGGTAAATTGCGCCAGTCAGGAATACTTTGGCGCGGTGGATCTGGCGACACTGGACGTTCCGGTCATCACCCCGATCTTCATGGAAGAGCGCGCGGGGACAGCCAAGATCATCAGCTTCTACGCCAAGAAAGCCCGCGGCGCGATGGCCCGCTATATCGTTCAAAACCACGTGCGTGACGCAGACGCCCTGTTGGATTTCGACATGGGCGGTTACAAGTTCCAACCTGATAGCTCGGAACCCGGAAAACCGGTATTCCTGCGTACAGAAGCCGCAACTGCAAAGGCCTGAAAACCCATACCCCATGCCCAAATCTACCCTTCCGATTCGATCACAAACGCACTAAGCAAAAACTTCGGCCCCGTGGCTCAACTGGATAGAGCAGCCCCCTCCTAAGGGGCAGGTTGTTGGTTCGAATCCAACCGGGGTCACCAAAAACACCTGAAGAATATGGCTTATTTACAGGGCTTTGTGCAGGAGGGTGCAGAAAGTCCCGAGAGCTTTCGCGCCGAATTCTGCTGGAAAGGCGGAAATCTCGTACAAAACCTGTACAAAATTCGCACGCCTTTGCACCTTTTGGGGTGATCCAATGAGCTGGCGGGTGGCGAACACATGCGCGGAACGGAAGTTTGGCAGCGCAACGCGCAAGCAGATCATCATGTTCTTGGCCGACAAGGCGAGCGATGACGGCTCGGGCATCTGGTGTTCCAAGGGAACGATTCAGCGGCATACCGAGCTGGGAGAGACAACAGTCAAGCGGACGGTGCGCGCGTTTCTGAAAGAAGGCATCCTGGTCGAGACCGGCGCTCGCACCTGCAAGAACGGTTTCACGGTCGTTTACCGCATCGATCTGACCAAGGTTGAGGCACTGGAGCCCACGCTTGTACCCGAGATAGAGACGGGGTCCACAGTGACCCCCGTCCAGTCTTGCCCAGGTACGGGGGCCCCTGTGGCCGGGGTACCGGGGCCACCACGGCCCCCAAACCATCCTAAAACCATCCATAAACCACCTGCGCGCAAGCGCGAGGTGGCGGAGGATGAAGAAACCAGCGCATTACTGGCTAGCCCTTGTTCGGTAGCAGTTCCCTTATCTTCTCTAACTTTGATATGAAGTCAGCAAGATCATTGGCGTTATCATAGCTGTAACTTCCAGAAACGGTCTCCATGTCGAATACGATGGGTTTTGTGGATATGCCCGCTGGCGCAGGGGTTCCGTCTAACCATTGTTTTTCGACTGCCTTTTCTTCGTGCCGCATTCCTTTTGAGGGCTTCGGCTCAAGCGGTGGTGGAGACTGTGGTACCGAAGCGGCTACCGGCTTAGACTCAAGCGTAATTTGCTGAACAGGTATTCCTGTTTCACTGCCCTCGACCGCTATGTGAGACCGATCATCTGAGATCCAGCGAACGCGTTTTGGCTTATCAAACTGAAGTGCGCCTTGGCTTTCCCATTGAATGAAATCTCCAATATTGACTACGACTGGCGACTTGGGTGGCGCATTGGCACTCAAACCTGCCCCATCATTGCCTGTGTCTGGTAGGGTAACTTCATCATCTTCGGCTGTATTTGCTTCCTTTGTGCCCTCCAGATGCATACTGCTAGCATTCGTCAGGTCGGCAAATTCGAGAGTTTTGCGATAAGAAGAAATCACCTCGGCGGCGGCGGAACTACTATAAGGTGTCTCGCCTTCATCTAGACGGTCTAGGGTTAGATAAGCCTTGATAACTGAGTCTGATATGTCATTCGCCGAGCCAAAACGCTTCCACAGGACGTTGTGGATCATTGGCAATAGCGCTGCTGTCCGGAGCGCAGTGCGCCGCTTCTCTGAATCAGGATCGGGGTCGCGAACGATGCGCCTCGCAGGATCAGTGATTTTGAATTTCCTTGTTTTTCCGGTCCCAGAGTCCGTGACGAGTCCATACTGAATGAGTGCCGCGGCGCTCCGCCACACCTGCCCATCCGCCGACTTCATTCCCCACGCCTCGGTCAAAACACCAACACCAACTTCATGATGCTGGGCCACCTTATCTAATAGGGCTACGCGCTCAACCGCTCGCCCAAGATCAAATGAAGGGTACGGGGGGGAGCGGAATCGTTTTTTCTTTGCAAGGGTATCATCAGTCATCTTGGTCACTCCTTATAAAACAGGCTATCGCATAAGGACCAACGGCAGGTCAAGAAAAAACGCACACACAACGAATACAGAGTTGACGCGAGTTACAGCTTATGCGATATGGGTTTTGGGCTATGAGTCCCTAGATATGGTGGAATGTCCAATGAGCAGAAGAGAAGCGCCCCTACGGAGTTACTACCCAGATCGAATGATCTGACCGTGGGGGAGAAACAAGAAAGCCGACCCAAAAGGATCGGCCTTCGTGGTAGCTATAGTCGGGCCGGAGCCGTCGCATAACAACCGTTGCAAGTTCAATGTGGCATGCGCTCCGGCCCTTTTCAAGGGAAACCCTCTCATAAGGAGTTGGGACATGAAGGCTGGTGTCTTTGTGAGCGCATATGATCGCGTTCGCTTTGGCCGGGTTGAGCATGTCTGCGCCCACTGGCGCAGCCGCTAATCTGCGCTGAACTTTAATCCCGCGTCTGGGCTATGCTATAGCGGTCCAAGAGGCTTGTATGAAACCTGACTAGGGTGGCGGGAAACCGTCACCCATTTTCGTTTTGAGACTTACACGCCGGCATGCTCGACGCCCTTACCGATGCTGGCTTCGACATCCCGCGCGCAGGCAAAGCCTACCTTACAGCCCAAGACCCGGACACCGGCGAGCGCTGGCGTTTGAAAGGAGAGATTTTCCATGAAAACTGGCAAGCCGACGCGGTTGAGCGAGAAGCTGAACGCGGAACTGGACACGATCCGGCAGGACTACGCCGCCTCGATGGCATCGCAGTTGGAGAGCTTCAGAACCGATTTGAACAGCATTGCGACCAACGCGCAGCGTACAATCGAGATCGATACCCGCACCTTTCTGCAACAGAACAAGAGCTGGCTGACGATCTCGCCTTGGCTGATCGTGGGAACATTCTTGGCGGGGATCGGCTCGATGATGGCCGCGAGCTTGCTCTGGACGTTGATGCTGGCCAGCTCAGAGATGACGGAGCTTGGCCTGACGCGGATCGACAGGGAGGACGCGACATGGCTGGTGCTGGACCCGACCAAGACGCGGCAGAGGACCTGCACACTGGGCGGCAGATCAGTGACCTGCATCAAGATCGAGGAGAATTAGATGACGACACCCCTGACAGCATTAGAACGCGACTTGCTCGCCTGCGTCGAGCGGTTGGTGACGGCCTGCGAGGTCTCAGCAATGGAATTGAGCGGGTTAGAGGCACGCTCGACGACCAAGATGCAGAGCCAGCTGGATGGTATCGCACAATGCGTGACGCTGCTGGTGCGTTCGCAAGCCGTATCAATGAAAGCATTACGTGGATTGTTGAACGAGGAAGCGAGTTACGCGACGCTGGACGAACAGCTGAGCAGGAGCTTGAGCTTAGCGAAGGACGCCGAAGAGAGGCTGAGACAGAGCTAGAAGCGCGTGAGGTTGAGATGGACCGGGGGATGACGCATTGAGCATCTGGAGCGTGGTGGTGGGACGGCCGAAGCCGCCCCGATGGGTTAGCTTAATTGCACCCATTCCTTGCGCCAACTTTGAACTTTTTTTCCTGAACGGCTCTTAGAAGTTGGGTAGAACCTCAGTTGAAATTGATTGCCTTCGAACTGAACGATGTCCTTTGACTGGGCTTTTGGGAAAGCTGCATCAAGCTTTTGCCCCATCAACTCGTTCTCTGAATAGGGTAAGTCGCCTTGACGCTTCAGTTGCTCGGTAATTCGTTCGACTTCAGCACGGGCCATGTTGATGCGAGTATGGTATTTTTCGGGATTCCCAGATGTATCGCTGGAGTCACGATCGTTTAGGACTCGCAAATATTCTTGGGCAGCGTCCAAGTCATCTTTGGTAATCTTAGCTGATGTGTTCATTATCACCTTTCAAATTTTTGCGATTTTTGCCCAATGCAAGCTGCGAGGCAGGAGGAAAGAAATGGATGTCAGCGACATAATGATCAAGATGTAGATTTTCACGCGGAATTGAGCCGGGTTTTCCATCGAGAAGTGAGCCACCTTTAAGTTATGTTTCGGGTGTCAGGCTTAGGTCAATGCATGATTGCTATCCTTCTTTTTCTGCGCCGCGGCGGCTGCGCTTGCTTTGAAGCGGAAGCTGTCGTTCCCGGTCTCCAGGATGTGGCAGCGGTGGGTGAGACGGTCGATGAGCGCGGTCGTCATTTTGGGATCACCGAAGACTGTGGCCCATTCGCTGAAGCTCAGGTTCGTGGTGATGACGCCGCTGGTGCGTTCGTAAAGCTTGCTGAGCAGATGGAAGAGCAGCGCGCCACCTGATGCGCTGAACGGCAGGTAGCCGAGCTCGTCGAGGATCACGAGATCAAGGCGGGTGAGATTTTCTGCAAGCTGTCCGGCTTTACCTTTTGCCTTCTCCTGTTCGAGCGTGTTGACGAGCTCGATGGTCGAGAAGAAGCGGACCTTGCGGCGATGATGTTCGACGGTCTGCACACCAAGGGCTGTCGCGACATGAGTTTTGCCGGTGCCAGGGCCTCCGATCAGCACGACGTTCTGGGCACCGTCCATGAACTCGCAGCGGTGTAGCTGCCTAACGGTGGCCTCGTTGATCTCACTGGCCGTAAAGTCGAAGCCAGAGAGGTCCTTGTAGGCCGGGAAGCGTGCGGCCTTCATGTGGTAGGCAATGGAGCGCACCTCCCGTTCTGCGACCTCAGCCTTTAGCAACTGGGCGAGCATCGGCACAGCGGCATCAAAGGCCGGCGCGCCTTGCTCCATGAGGTCGGTGACGGCCTGTGCCATGCCGTGCATCTTCAAACTGCGCAGCATGATGATGATGGCACCGCTGGCGGGA
>JAPFBS010000018.1:0-81493 GCA_035798175.1 Rhodobacteraceae bacterium KMM 6894 | reverse complement strand
CTCAGTGGCTACGATGAGCCAAGAACACTCTCTTATCAAATAACGCTATTTGGACCCATAGGCGCTGACGTCAGACATTGCAGAGGCTTGCAGACAGTGCAGAGTTAAAGGTCCATATCGTGATCAGAAACCTCCAACCTGCTGGCGACCCGCTTGCCTTAGCAGAAAAGGCTGTCCGCCAGTTCGAGAAGGATAGCCAAAAGGCACCGTTTATCGGAAAGGCAATAATGCTGGACGCTGATCGTCTCGAAGAGCCGCGCGACAGAGGGCTTCGAGCCTTAGAACTTCTCACGCGGGAGCAATTTACTGCGGTCTGGCAGCGGCCGGATCACGAAGGACTATTGTTACGTCATTTCTCAGGGCATGAGCACGATAACCCACCTCGGGGCAGGGCTATGGCTTCCTTGCAAGCTGTATGGGCAGACTATCAAAAGAACACTGCTGCCACTGATCTGCAGCGTAAACTTACCTTGGATCATGTTACCAGAGCTGCCCGGGTGAGCCCGGAACTGATGTCATTCCTGCGTCTAATTGGTCTCTGCAACGAATGAAAATGCTGCGCGAGCCACGAACGGCAACTATGTAATAGTTACGCTATAGCGCCGACCAATGCTGGGAAGGTCGGCTCTGGGCCGGTCTCCAAATCAACGATGATTTTGGATGACCAGTTCCCTTCAATCTTCATTAGACGAGAGGTGCCGCTCTTGTTCGAGAAGTGGGCCAGCACCACGAATATGAGGATTTCTCCAGCTGATGCCGCCGGATCGATTGCGCATAAAATGGCCCTGCACCCAGTGAACGCGGCGCTTTGGGCTGCTCTCTTCGTTTGCCTCGCGCTTGTCGTTGGTCGCTTCAAGTTGACGCCTGCCTAATTCGCCCAGCTTGACCTTGATTATGGACTTGTTGGGCAGTGTTCGCCCTGATTTCTGCGCTCTTCGTCTTTCGGCCCTTGGATATGCAGGCACTTCCTCTTTCTCCAGCATGGCCTTGTGTTCAAAAAGGATCGACATGCCAACCGCCATAGCTAGGAAGCCAAAGCAGAGCGATTTTTCCTGTTTAATTGCTTCTTCTTCTGTGACCTCATCTCCGATAACCTGAGACAAAGCGAAGGTAGGTGAATGTAGAATATCCACCGAAGCTCCTTGTGATTTAAAGATCAGCAGGTTCGGGAACAGGCCATGGTTATTTGCGAGATAAATCTGGCTGTAGAGTACGTTGTCATCTTGGGTGACCAGCGCGGCAGGCCATTCGCCGACCTTGGGTTCTGGCACAGTCAACAACATTGCCGGGAACGGCAAACGAACGTTGTTGAACATACTGTCTAGACCGTCCTCTTGCATTTGTGCTGAGAGGTCATGCAGCATTGCCTGCGCGCGCTCGTCTATCTTGTAGAACTGTGCGACATCGAAAATTTCACGTTGCCGCTTTCCGTGAAAATCAAGCGATTCAATAAGGTCAGGTTTTAGTGACGCTCGATCAATACCCTTCAGGTGGAGCAGAATATCCGGATATCGTTCATAGAAATCTAGCAAGTTCGCGAGCATTGTTCATACCTCAAGATACTAAGCGATTGATACCATGCATCGATCGTACGCAACATCAAGGTCATCCATTCAATTCGCGAATGCAGCGAACGGCAGGTTTGACGGGCTGCGCCGCAGCATTGAGGCAAGTGATCGGAAGGCAGCTAAGGGCCGGGAGTGACGCATCAAAGATAGGCTTAGCGACCCATGCGGTGTGAGAGCGCCTCCGCAGGCTCAATTGGTTGCCTAAAGGGCTCAGTGCGATTGAGGTCTGTGATTGTCGTAAGGCTGCGCAATTTACGCTGAGCGGGCGGTGCTCTGGTTCCGAGCGTGTAGATTATTAGAATTTCACGTCAGCGCGGCAGAAACCATGTAATCAATCAAGGATGGCTTTTCTGGCCCCAGACCTCAGTCTTGCCCGGTCAAGGTTTCAAGTTGGACCGGTTAGGTTCCAATTTTGACCGAACATCACATGATCTGAGGTGAATTGGCTGGGATGGTAGGATTCGAACCTACGGTACTCTGTACCAAAAACAGATGCCTTACCACTTGGCTACATCCCAACTGTGGCGTGTGATTACCTTGGGTGTCGGCGTGGTGCAAGACCGGAATGCAAATTTTTTGTCTGTTAGGGCAGTCTATTTTGACAGAGGGCGGGCGGGGCGTTGGCAGAGACGAAATTGGGCCGGGTTAGTCTAGGATTTCGTCCGCCAAAACACCCCATAAATGAGATTTGAGCGCCCAACCGCGATAGCCGTGGGTTTGGATACGGCACCAGTCACGTCGACATTCCAGAATGCGCGCCACCACGCCGACCTCCAACTGGGCCACGCCCAGCGATTTCTCGTCGGGTTTGGCCTTGATTTCCAACATGTCGCTCAGGTTGATTACTGTGCGTGTACCTGACAGCAGCGAATAGTGCATCCATCCGCCCGCGCCTTCGCGGTCGCGCACGCGGCGCCAGTGGCCGTGCTCGGCAGTGATTTCAAGCGGGGTATCGCGCACCCGGAACACCCAATCGATTTGATGGGTCTGGCTGGGCCCTCGGCGTACGAAACCCTCGCTGGCTTTCATCGACACGAACCGGGGCAGGGGCAAGTTGGTGACGGAGCCGCGCTTTTGCGTGTCTGTCTGACCTTCTGTCTGGCCCGTGTCAGAGTCGGCGATGGGTGTGGTGCCTTGCGCGCTGCCTTGCACCGGCACGGTGCAGGGCAGGGCCAGCGCGGCCAGTAACGCCCCAATTTTAAGGGAAAACCAATCCATATCCAGAATTCTGCCCGTTCTGCCCGCGGGGTTCTTGTGCCCCGTCCATTCATGCGCCACTCTGGCATCAATGCGCCAAAATGGAAAGATCGAGGAGGGATTACATGCCATCTGGACGTCTGAGTGTTGTCGTTACGCGACGCTTGCCCGAACCTGTCGAGGCCCGCCTGTGCGAGTTGTTCGACACCACGTTACGAGACGACGACGCCCCAATGACCCGCGACGAGCTGAGCGAGGCAATGCGCGGCGCGGACGTTCTGGTGCCGACCCTCTCGGACCGGATCGATGCCGCCATGATCACGCAGGCGGGTGACCGGCTGAAGCTGATTGCGAATTATGGCGCAGGCGTGGATCACATCGACGTGGCCACAGCGCGCCAGCGCGGCATCTTGGTATCCAATACCCCCGGCGCTGCGGCGGATGACACGGCTGACATGACCATGGCGCTGATTCTGGGCGTGGTGCGCCGTGTGCCCGAGGGAATGGCGATGATGCAATCGGGCGATTGGCCCGGCTGGTCGCCCACCGCGTTGATGGGCGGGCGTATGGCGGGGCGGCGTCTGGGTATTCTGGGGATGGGACGGATCGGTCAGGCGGTTGCGCGGCGCGCGATGGCCTTTGGAATGCAGATCCATTACCACAACCGCAAGCGTCTGCGCCCCGAGACCGAGACAGGTCTGGGTGCGACCTATTGGGAAAGTCTGGACCAGATGGTGTCGCGGATGGACGTGATCAGCGTCAATTGCCCGCACACGCCGTCGACCTTCCATTTGATGAACGCGCGGCGTCTGAAACTGATGAAACCTGACGCGGTGATCGTGAATACCTCGCGCGGCGAGGTGATCGACCAGAACGCGCTGACGCGGATGCTGCGCGCGGGCGACATCGCGGGCGCGGGGCTGGATGTGTATGAGGACGCGGCCAACCCACGTCTGCGCGAATTGAAGAACGTGGTGCTGCTGCCGCATATGGGCTCGGCCACGGTCGAGGCGCGCTCGGAGATGGGTGAGCGGGTTTTGGTCAACATCAAGACGTTTCAAGACGGCCATCGACCACCCGATCAGGTCGTCCCGGCGATGCTTTGAGCGGGGCAGGGACCATTCGCGCCACGCTGCTGGCGTTTTGTCTGGCGGCTGCGGCTAGTGCCCAGCAGGCTGCCGACACGGTTGCGCCGGAACAGGGCGGGGCGGCTGTTGCGAAAGTTGGCCCCCCTGTCACGGCGCAGGACTGGATGGTGGTTGCCGCGAATCCGCTGGCGTCCAAGGCGGGCGCGCGCGTGTTGCGCGAGGGCGGCACTGCTGCCGACGCGATGGTTGCTGTGCAATTGGTGTTGGGGCTGGTCGAACCGCAAAGCTCGGGACTGGGCGGGGGCGCGTTTCTGGTCTGGTATGACGGCACAACGGGCGCATTAACCACGCTGGACGCGCGCGAAACCGCGCCGTTGTCCGCCACGCCGCGTCTGTTTCAGGACGCCGAGGGCGCGCCGCTGAAATTCTTCGATGCCGTGGTCGGGGGCCGTTCGGTCGGGGCACCCGGCACGCCGATGTTGCTGCAAGAGGCGCACCGCCGCTGGGGGCGGGCCAACTGGCCGTCCCTGTTTGACGAGGCGCTGCATCACGCCGATGCCGGGTTCACCGTCAGCCCGCGCATGGCCGCGTCGATTGCCGAAAACGCCGATACATTGGCGCGGTTTGATACCACGGCCGCCTATTTCTTGCCCGGTGGCACGCCGTTGCCGGCCGGGCATCTGCTGCGCAACCCCGCCTACGCTGACAGCTTGCGCGCGTTTGCCGCTCAGGGTGCAGCCCCGTTTTATACCGGGGATATCGCCGCCCAGATCGTTCAAGCGGTGCAGGGTGCGGACGGCGTGCTGAGCGCGATGGACCTCGCGCTTTATCGCGTCAAGGACCGCCCGGCGGTTTGCGGCCCCTATCGCGCGTATCAGATCTGCGGCATGGGGCCGCCTTCGTCCGGGGCGATCAGCGTGGGCCAGACACTTGGCGCGTTGCAGGACTATGACCTGACCGCGCTTGGCCCGGACAGCGCGACGGCATGGCGCCTGATCGGGGATGCCAGCCGTTTGGCCTTTGCCGACCGGGGGCGTTTTATTGCGGACAGTGATTACGTCCCGGTACCTGTGCAGGGAATGCTGACTGACAGTTACTTGATGGATCGCGGCGCGCTGTTGGCGGGCGACGATGCCCTGCCCGAGGTGGCACCGGGATCGCCCGAATTTGATCACGCATTGCTCTGGGGCGATGACGATGCGATCGAACTGCCCTCGACCTCGCATATTTCGATCGTCGATCAATATGGCAACGCGTTGTCGATGACGACGACGATTGAAAACGCTTTTGGCTCACGCGTGATGGCGGGGGGATTTCTGCTGAACAATGAACTGACGGATTTTTCCTTCCGCAGCCATGACGCCGGTGTGCCCATCGCCAACCGGGTCGAGCCGGGCAAGCGGCCCCGCTCGTCCATGGCGCCGACCATTGTGTTGAAGGACGGCGGGCCGGTGCTGGTGCTGGGCAGTCCGGGGGGCAGCCGGATCATCCCTTATGTCGCCAAGACGGTGATTGCGGTGTTGGACTGGGGGCTGGACGTGCAGGCCGCCGTGGCCCTGCCGCATCTGGTCAACCGTTGGGGCACATATGACATCGAAGCGGGCACGACAGCCGAGACGCTGGCCGATCCGCTGCGCGCGATGGGCTATGAGGTCAACGTGCGCGATCTGAACTCGGGTCTGCATGCGATTGCGATCGGGGCCGACCTGCAAGGCGGGGCAGATCCGCGTCGCGAAGGTATGGCACTGGGCGAATAGGGTATTCGCCGCAAACGCCCCCAAATCGCCCGCGCACCATCCTAGAATTGCCCGAATCCTCGCCATGATCGGCCTGCAAACCGCATGCCATCAAGGACGCCTGTCTCATGAATTTTTTCGCCTTTGGATTCGCCGCCGTCGCCATCAGCGCCGTGGGGGCTGTGGATTACCTTAATCAGGCACAAAGCGCCGGGCAGGAACCGGGGGCCTTTGGTGTGGGCGCATATGTCGGCACGTTTTCCCAACGCTTTTCCGACACCCGCAACGCCGCCGCGTTGGACGAGCGACAGCGCGCCAACGCCAAATCCCATTTACCCCAAACCCCCGAAGGGTGGGAGCAGCGCGTATTTGCACCGACCGAGGGCGGGAATGATCTGCATGCCGATCTGGACGGACGTACTGTAACGAGCGATGAGGTCGAGGATTTCCTGACTGCGCAGACCCGCAAGGCCAACCGCGCCAGTGCGATCCGCGAGGCGCGGGCGAAAACACTGGAATACCAAAAGGGCGATCAGATCGTGCGCCTGTCGGCCACGTTCGACAAACCCAAAGATCCCGGCAGTGTTTCGGATTTCGCCACCGCCATGGCCAGCGCCGGGATCAACGGTGTCGGCGGCAACTGGGAAGGTTACGCCGTGGTGCAGGGCGTGCCGTTCTTTCGCAACATCCATGTCGGGCGTACAGACCTGCCCGAAGGCGGCCCCGTCCGTCTGCGCCTGATGGCGATGATCGGCCAAGACGTCACGCTTGAGGTCGACTCCCTCGCTACCGAGCCCGATTTGCGCGGTTTGTTGGAACAGGTGGATTACGCTGCCCTGAATGCGATGTTGAACGCACCCCTGACCGCCATCGGCCCTGATGCGCCCGCAATTGCGCCCGAACAACAGGCGGCTGTCGCGCAGTTGGCGCTAGAGGCGATGCGCAACGGGCAGGCGGCCCATCTGAACGATCTGCAAGACCGCGTTCTGGCGATGGCCGACGCACAGGCAGGTCAGGCAACACCCGGCGCTGCCGATACGGCAGGTGCGGCGAAACCAGACAGCAGCGCCTTCAAAAAGCTGAAGGGCCTGTTCGGCGGGGACGCGCGCGGCAGTGCAGAAGAGTCCGGCAAGGCCGACGAAAACAAGCCGGGGCGCATAAGCTTGTCGGGTGGGACCTCTTGTCTGGAAGGGTCGGCGGGGCGGTTCTGCCGCGACTGACCTCTTGGCCTTTATCCCCAAACGCGCCAAAGTGGTCGTCGGCAAGGGGGAGGTCCGTGGTGCGCAAAGCGTGGGTATATTCAAAGCGATGGAATGTGGCCCGCATCATTGCCCTTATCGCACTGGTGATCGTGACATGTGTCGTGTTGTCGGCTTGCAGTCGCCCGTTAACCTCCAATGAACGCCGCTTTGCGGATGACGTGATCGGCCCTGCGTTAAACAAGGACGCGGTACGTATCTCTCAGGGGGTTGGGTTTGCCCCGCCACCCAAAACCCCGGCCGAGCCGCCCAATGCCCATGTCGTCGGGTCGGAAATTCATCCCGGATTTTGCGACCGAACCGCGCCACAGACCTCTAAGGGGCCGCCGCCCGCTTGGGCGCTGTACAACAATATCTCTTTTACCGCGCCGATCTATCAGCCCGACACGGCTATGGGTTGGCCCGCCACCGCGCAATTCCCGCAGGCGCTGATCATGGCGCATGAATTGGTGCATGTCTGGCAATGGCAAAACCGCCGCAAGACCGGCTATCGCCCGCTGCGCGCTGCGTTGGAAGCGGTGATGAATATGGACCCGTATTTCTATGTGCCTGACGAAAGCGCCGGCTTTCTAAGCTATGGATTCGAACAGCAGGCCGCGCTGTTGGAGGATTATCTGTGCTATGCGCTTTATGATCCGGAAAACCCGCGCCGCGCCACGTTGCGCCCCATTCTGGCCCCGCATTTTCCGTTGGATCGACTGGACGCGGCGCTTGTCCCTTAAACCGTTTTCACGGCAGGTCGGTTTTGCCCCCACTTAGGTCGTCGGCGATACGCATGCGCTGCCATGCGTGATAAAACCCAGATAACGCATGCTTCAAGGAGTCGCAGCAGATGAAAACCACAGTCAAAGCCCTTGTCGTCGGTGGCGGTGCCGTCGGCACGTCGATCGCCTATCATCTTGCAAAGGCAGGCTGGGACGATGTCATGCTGCTGGAACGTGACGAGCTGACATCGGGCAGCACTTGGCACGCCGCCGGTCTGCTGCCGCTCTTCAACATGAGCTATGCAACGACCCATATCCACAAATACTCGGTCGATTTCTACAAGCAGCTTGAGGCCGAGACTGGCCTGAACGCGGGCTTTGCGGTGGTTGGCAACCTGCGCATGGCCCAGACCGAAGAACGGATGGACGAATATCGTCTTTATGCGTCCACCGCCGAAACCTGCGGCGTGCCTTACGTCTGGCTGACGCCCGATCAGATCAAGGAAAAATGGCCGCTGATCCGCACCGATGACCTTAAAGGCGCGCTATACCACAACACTGACGGCTATATTAATCCCGCCGACGTGACACAGGCGATGGCCAAGGGCGCGCGCCAGCGTGGCGTGATGATCGAACGTAAATGGCAGGCGGACGCGTTCCACTGGAATGGCACGGCGTGGGAAGTTACCTGTTCCAAAATGGTTGAAAAGGGCGGTAATCTGGTGCCCTCTGACGAGCAGATCGTGATCACTGCCGAGCATGTCGTGACCGCGTCGGGCAACCACGCACAGCGCACCGCGAAAATGCTGGGCATCAAGATGCCCGCGATCCCGGTCGAGCATCAGTTCATCGTGATGGATACCGATCCCGCGCTGGTCGAGTTCCGCAAAGAGGCAGGCAACCCCGAGCATCCGGTAATCCGCGACGCCGACGCGCAGAGCTATGTGCGCGAGGAACGCGGCGGCTGGATCTTGGGCGTCTATGAGAAAAACGCGCCTGCGGTGTTTGAACATGGCGTGCCCGACAGCTTCCGCGCGGACCTGTTCCCGCTGGATCTGGAACGGATCGAAGAGCAATACATGGCGATGATCCACCGCATCCCGTCCTGCGAGGAATCCGGCCTGAAGGACGATTTTAACGGCCCGATCTGCTACACACCCGATGGCAACCCGTTGGTCGGTCCCGCGCCGGGGCTGCGCAATATGTGGCTGGCCGAAGGGTTCTCGTTTGGGATCACGGCGGCGGGTGGTACGGGCTATTACCTTGCGCAATTGATGGTCGAGGGTGAGGCCGAGATCGACATGGCAAGCCTTGATCCCAAACGCTATTCCTCCAACTGGATGACTACCGAATTCGCGGCGCGCAAGAACGAAGAGTGCTACGATCACGTCTATACCCTGCACCATCCCGACGAAGAACGCCCCGCCTGCCGCCCGCTGCGCACGGCCCCGGCCTATGACCGCCAAAAGGCGCGCGGCGCGCAATTCGGTTTCGTGAACGGCTGGGAACGCCCCAACTATTTCGGCCCTCTGGATGCGCCCGAAAACTTTGATCACGACGCGCGGTCCTTCCGTCGCGGCGGCTGGTGGCAACATGCGGTGGACGAGGCAAAGGCGATCCGCGAGGGCGTTGGCCTGATCGACGCCACGGCGTTTTCCAAGCACGTCGTCAAGGGCCCCGGCGCGACCGCGTTTTTGGATTGGTTCACCTGCAACAAGCTGCCAAAGGTGGGCCGGATCAACCTGACCTATGCGCTGACCGCCCACGGCACGACGCGCACCGAATACACCATCGTGCGCAACGGCGAGAATAACTATTACCTCGTGTCCGCAGGTGCTTGGACCGAATATGACGCCGATTTCCTGCGCAAAGCGGCCGAGGATAAAGCCCCTGAATTCGGCTATATTGAAATTCAAGACGTCACGACCCAATGGGGCGTTTTTGCCATCGCCGGGCCGAAATCGCGCGACGTTTTGAACGCGGTGATCAAGGACGCCGATCCCGCCACCGCCTTGTCAAACAAGCGGTTCCCTTGGCTGACCGCGCGCCCGATCGAGCTGGGCATGTGCCCGGTCAACGCCATCCGCGTCGCCTATACCGGTGAGTTGGGATGGGAATTGCATCACCCGATGGAGATGCAGAACTATCTGTTCGACCTGCTGGAAAAGGCGGGCGAACCGCATGGAATGAAACTGGTCGGGGCGCGCGCGCAAAACTGGCTGCGGCAGGAAAAATCCTATCGCGCGTTTGGCAACGAGTTGGGCCGCGACGCCACCCCGCTGGAGGCCGATCTGCCGCGCTTCATTGATCTGAACAAGGACTTCCACGGCAAGGACGCATTGGTAGAAACCGGCGTGCGCGCCAAATGCTGCACATTCCTGATCGACGGCCCGGACGACGCCGACCCATGGGGCCGCGAAGTGCTGTACACACCCGAGGGCGAACGGGTAGGGCGCCTGACCTCGGGCGGCTATTCGGTGGCCTTCGGGAAATCCATCGGCATGGGATACATCCGCCCCGAACTGGTGGTGCCCGGCACCAAGCTGAAGGTCAAGATCATGGACAAACTGTGGGACGCCACCGTGACCGAAGACAGCCCGTATGACCCGAAAAACGAAGTGATCCGCAAGGATGGGTAACGGCCTTTCCCGCAGGGCGATAGTGATAGTTGTAATCGCGGCACTGGCTATCAGTGCCGCGATCTTTCACACCAAGAATCCAGTCACCAATGCGGCAGGGCGCTACGCGGCGAGTATCGCTGCGGCCAGCGCTGTCACTTATGTAACGCTGCGCACGCTCAACGCGGTGCTGTCGACCGCGCAAGAGGTCGAGGTCGGCGCGTCAGTTGGTGTTTCTGGCACGCTGCAACCCGGCAAAATGTTGGAACCTGTGGATGACACGATTGAGCGCATCGCATCAGCTGTCTTTACCTTGATGTTGATTGCGGGGGTTATTGCGGTGGCCATGGGGCCCATCGGAGCCATCGGGGCAGGGATGATCACCGTGGCCTGTGTGATTGCGTTGATTGGTGGGCGCACGCAGGCAAAAGGCGTTGCGCACAGGTTGGGCATCTATGGCGCCTTCCTGACAATTGGGCTGCCGCTGTGCCTGATTGGCGCAAACATGTTGGCCGCGCCGCTAACAGGCCCGATGCTGGCTGAAAATCAGGCGATTGTCGCCAGTATCGTTAGTGACAATGCGCCAGATGCCTCAGATGCGCTGGCTGTTGATGTCGAGGATGACCGTTGGTTCGCGGGGTTGCGTGACAGTATCAGCAGCGGCAGCGCCTACCTTGAACAAGCGCAGATGATCATGACCGAAGCGGATACCCTGATAAAAAGCTATCTCGCTATTCTTGCGGTTTTGATATTCCGGATATTCCTTCTGCCTGTGATTTTTGTGGCCGGAGTTTGGCTTGTCATGCGGACGGTAGCGCGCGATGGCTAAAGCGCTCCGGAAATGCGCAGGGTTTTAGCCATCGCGCGTTACAGACAGATCACCCGAGCATGCAAAAACAGGCAGCCCGGTAAACCCGGACTGCCTGTATCGCCCCAATTCCGTGAGTAGAGGGCGCATGTGTCGAAGGGTAGAAGCGGGGCCGAGGGCAACCCCGTCGCAGACCTGTCAACGCATGAATTTTCCCAGAACGTCATCCAGCGCCGAACCATCGCCATCGGCATCCAGAAGATCGTTCAGCATTCCCAGATCAAAGCCGCCACTAGCGTCGGATTTCGCACCGCCCATCAGACCGCCAACCAGCCCCATCAGGCCACCAGCCCCTTGCGCGCCTGCGGGTGCAATGGCGTCAATAGAGGTGTCTGGCATGCGTTTTTGCAAGCCACCCTGCGCCATGGCGGCGATGGCAGGTAAGAACTGCTGAACGATGCCGGGCTCTACGCCGGTGCGTTGTGCAGCCTCCTGCGCCAGTCCGTCGGCCTGTTCCTGACCGCCCAGAAGGCTGGAAAGAAACGCCTGACCCTGACTGCGCCCTTTATCGCTTGCGGCGACCGAGGCGTTCTCAAACATTTCGGCCTGACCTTCACCGCGCAGGGTGCCTAGAATATCGTTCAACCCACCGGATTGCGCGCGCTGCTTGGCCGCACTGCCGATGGCGGGGGCCAGCATCTGGGTCAGCTTTTCGGCTGTGCCTTGATCGAGGCCAAATTGATTTGCAAGTTCGCTCAGACCCTGACCGCCTTGGGCCTGTTGCAGTAGTTTCATGATCGACATGGTGTGCTCCCCTGATCGTCGGCTGTTTGACGACATTTGGCCCGGTTTTGGCGCGGCGGATAGGGGAAAAGCTGTGCGGCACTCCCCTTGGGCGGCAAATTCAGGAGGTTTTCAACTGCCCCATGACATCACGAAATCCGTTTTCGACTGCGATATCCAGCGCAGTTTTGCCAGTGTCGCAGCGTATTTTGGGATCAGCACCAAGGGTCAGGAGAAGTTCGACAGCGGCGGGATGGTCCGTCCACGCGGCGACATGCAAGGGGGTAAAACCCTGATTGCCGCTCAGGTTCACATCTGCGCCCGTTACGGCACAATGGCCGCGTAACCGGCTAGCCACCCTTCATATAGGGCATCAACACAACCTCGCTGTCCGGCTTTACCGGTGTGAACCACGAGTTTCGATAGACCAAACCATCGACCGCGAGGGAGACCCCGCGGTCGATTTGTGGTTTCAATCCGGGGTATTTCACGACCAAGGCGTCCAGCAACTCTTTGAAGTTGCTGGCCTCTACCTCGACCATCTCTTGCCCGTCCGTGTGGACGCGCAAGGAGCCCCAAAGTTTCACCGCGACCATGGCGTCAGCCCTTTGATGCAATCGCCTTGAGGATCTTGGGCGGCGACATCGGCAGTTCGTGCAGGCGGATGCCCGCCGCGCGGCTGACGGCGTTGGACAGGGCTGCGAGGGGCGGCACGATGGGGGTCTCGCCCACACCGCGGACGCCGTAGGGGTGGCCCGGGTTGGGGATTTCCAAAATCACCGTGTCGATATTGGGCAGGTCCGAGGCGACCGGAATGCGGTAATCAAGGAAGCCGGCGTTTTGCAACTTGCCATCTTCGCCATAGATGTATTCCTCGTTCAATGCCCAGCCGATGCCCTGCACCGCGCCGCCCTGCATTTGCCCTTCGACATAGTCGGGATGCACGGCCTTGCCCGCGTCCTGAAACACGGTATAGCGCAGAACCTGCGTGGCGCCGGTTTCTGGATCGACCTCGACATCGGCCAGATGCACACCGAAACTGACGCCCGCGCCCTCGGCGTTGACCTCGTAATGGCCTGCAATCGGCCCGCCGGTTTCAAACGCGATGGCAGCGATTTCTTCCAGGCTCATCGGATCGAAATTACCCGCATTCGGGCCTGACGGCTTGGCGTATCCGTCTTCCCAGACCACTGCATCCTCGTCGATGCCCCAGATCTTGGCGACCCGGCCACACATCACGCGGATCGCATCGCGCGCGGCCTTGATTGTGGCAAGACCCACGGCAAAGGTCACGCGAGAGCCGTCGGTGATGTCGTTATATCCCAGCGAACTGGTGTCCGCGACGATGGTGCGCACCTTGTCATAGGTGATGCCCAATTCTTCGGCGGCCATCATCGAAATCGACGCACGGCTGCCGCCGATATCGGGGTTGCCTTCGGTGATGCCGACAGTGCCATCGGGGTTCAGGTTCAGCGACACGCAGGTGTTGCCACCAAAGTTGAACCAGAACCCACATGATAAGCCACGACCCTGATTTTCACCCAGAGGCGCGTGGTAATGCGGGTGATCCTGGGCCGCTTCCAGCGTGGCGCGCAGGCCGATCTGGTCAAATGTCGGACCGTAGGACGACAGTGTGCCCGCGTCGGCAGCGTTTTTCAGGCGCACGTCCAGCGGGTCCAGTTTCAATTCTTGGCACAGCTCGTCCACCACAGATTCAACCGCATAGATCGCCATCGGCGCGCCGGGCGCGCGATAGGAGGCCTCTTTGGGGCGGTTGGTCATGACGTTCCAGCCCTGCGTACGCACGGCCTCCAAATCATAGGCGGCGAAGGCGGCCTGACAGCCCATCGAAATCGTGCCGTTGGGGAACGCGCCCCCCTGATAGCGCAGTTGCGCGTCGGCGGCTGTGATGCGGCCATCGTTGGTCATGCCGATTTTGACGTCGATAGACGACGAAACCGTCGGGCCGGTGGCGCGGAACACTTCGTCGCGGGTCATCACCATTTTGACCGGGCGGCCGGTTTTTCGGCTGAGCGCAAGCGCGGTGGGTTCCAGAAACACGGTGGTCTTGCCGCCGAAACCGCCGCCGATTTCCGACGGGGTCACGCGCAGTTGGCTGGCCTCCATTTCCAGCATCGCGGCGCACATTTCACGCACGAAATACTGGCCTTGGGTGCAGCACCACAGGTCGGCCTTGTCGTCGACGTTGTAGGTGGCAAGGCAGGCGTGCGGCTCGATATAGCCCTGATGGGTGGCGGCGGTTTTGAAGCTGCGCTTGATCACGATGTCAGCCTTGGCAAAACCAGCGTCCAGATCACCATGGCCGAATTCATGATAGCTGGTGACGTTCTGGCTGTAACCCGGCTGCACAGATTCCTCGGCGCGGCCTTCCTGCACCACGGGGGCGTCCGCGGCCATCGCGGCGTCCACGTCCGTGACATGGGGCAGGGGCGTATAGTCGACCTTGATCAGCTTCAGCGCGGCCTTGGCTGTTTCCATGTCCTTGGCGGCGACAGCGGCCACCGCGTGTCCGTGATACAGAACCTTGCCGCGCGCCATGCAGTTGTCCTGCGCGTCGCGCACACCCTCATCCGTGGGAACGCCGAAGTCGTCGGATGTCACCACGGCCTTGACGCCGTTCAGGGCCAGCGCGGCGCTGGCATCAATCGAATTGATCGTCGCGTGGGCATGCGGGCTGCGCAGCACAAGCCCGGTCAGCATGCCGGGCACCGAGAAATCAGCGCCGAAACGCGCGCGCCCTGTCACCTTGTCCACGCCATCGGGGCGCGCGACACGGGTGCCGATAACCTTGAAGTCGCTCTTTGTCTTGGCCACGAAATTCATATCATGCGCCTCTCATTTCTGCGGCTGCGATCTGCACAGCCTTGATGATCTTGTCATATCCGGTGCAGCGGCACAGGTTCCCGGCCAGCCAATAGCGGATCTCGGTATCGGTAGGGTCTGGGTTGCGCTCTAGCAGGTTTTTGGCCGCGACCAGAATGCCGGGCGTGCAGATGCCGCATTGCAGGGCGGCGTTGTCAATGAAGCTTTGTTGCAGCGGGTGCAGTTTATCGCCCGATGCGATGCCCTCGACCGTTTTGATCTGGGCATCCTGCGCCTCGGCACCCAGCACCAGACACGAACAGACCAGCCGCCCGTTCATCTCGACCGTGCAGGCGCCGCAATCGCCGGTACCGCAGCCCTCTTTGGCGCCGCTCAGGCCCAGACGGTCGCGCAGCGCGTCCAGCAGGGTTTCCTGCGGGGGGCAGACAAATTCAACCTCGTCGCCGTTCACGGTGGTGGATACGTGGATATTCTTCATGTGTTTTCTCCTGCGCGGCTCATCGCGATTTTTGCCGCGCGTTTGGCCAGCACGCCCGCGACGGTCGTGCGGAATTCAATGGTGCCGCGTTTGTCATCAATGGGGCTGCATGCCGCCTCGCAGGCCTTGACCAGCGCGGCAATCGCCGCGTCGTCCAGTTTGGTGCCGATGATCGCGGCAGCGGCGTCGGGAACCAGCGCCACCTTGGGGCCGACCGCGCCTAGGGCGACACGTGCGGCGGCAATCGTGCCGTCTCCTGCCAGTTCGATATTCACCGCAGCCGAGGCCACGGCGATGTCCATTTCCGTGCGCGGAATGAACCGCAGATAGGCGTCGGATGCGCCCTTGGGGCGGGCGGGCAGGAAGATTGAGGTGATGAATTCACCGGGCTTCAACGAGATCTTGCCGGGGCTGACGGGAATATCCTCGACCGGGCAATCGCGGGTCCCATCGGGGCCATTGATGCGCGCAATCGCACCTGCGGCCACCATCGCCGGAACCGAATCCGCAGCGGGCGAGCCGTTGCACAGGTTGCCAGCCATCGTGCAGCGGCCCTGCACCTGTGTCGATCCGATCAACTCGCTCGCCTCGACCACGCCGGGCCACATGGCGACGGCATCGGCATGCTCACCCAGCTTTTGATTGGGTACGCCCGCGCCGATGCGCAGCCCGCCGTCCTCGGGGGTAATGTCGCCCATGCCATCGAGATGTTTGATGTCCACGATCATGTCAGGCTCGATCATGCCTGATTTCAGTTGGACCAACAGGTCAGTGCCGCCTGCCATGATCCGTGCAGCGCCCGCGTTTGCCGCCAACAGTTTCGAGGCGTCCGCAGCGGACTGCGGTTTTATATATTGCATCTTATGCTCCATTCCCTGGCGGCGCGTGCCCCTTTGGGCCGTCGTTACATGCTGGGGTGCGCCCTGTGCTATTGCGGCAGAGTAAAACCGAAACCCGCCGCGCCCGCAATCCATAGTGTTTGGAAAAAACGGGGTATTTTGGGTGCGCGTCGCGGGCCGGTCTGGCCGATCAGAGATCCTCTGATAATCGCCGCCGCCGCCAAGATGCGCAAGACAGCGCCGATCGTGCCCGGCGCGCGTATGCCTCTGGGTGGGGCCGCCGCCACGACCGGCCATTAAGCGCCGAGGCCATGCTGAACACCGTCGCACTGTTGGCGCAGGGCGATCCGGTAATCGAAAAACTGGTCGAGAATTTGCGCTTTGTCACCGTCAAGGGCGTACAGAACGGCCCGGTCTATTCCGGCACGGCGATTGCGGCGCAAAAGACCGACAAATACCCCGGCATCGCTTTTGACGCGGGCAGCTACGCCGAAATCTAAGTCAGGGGCACGGCGCGTCCAATTTGGATCTGCATGTCTACGACAGCGCGGGGCGGCTGGTCTGCTCGGACACGGATATCACCGATATCGCCTATTGCGGCTGGCGTCCGGACGCGGCGGATCAGTATACGATTGAGGTGATCAACAAGGGCAAAGGTACCGAATATTCGCTGGTCACCAACTGATGACTCGCGGGGCTTTGATCGGCTGAACTTCAGGCGATAATAACCTGAATCCGATGGGTAAAATCAGATGCGATCCCAGTGCTCTGCTGTCTTGGGGTCCATCCGGGTGGGAATTGTCGCCTTTCGGGTGGTTTATCCCCATTCACGACTTGTGAACCCGGGCAAGGGGGCTAGTCTGCACCCCGTTCACTGGCCGGGATTCGCGATACATGATAGACCTTTGGGCAGGCTTTGCCGAGGCGGCGCGCCTGTTGATCACACTGGACCCGGACCTGACGGCCATCGCCCTGCGCTCGCTTCAGGTGACGCTGATCGCGTTGGTCATCGCCAGCGCAATCGCCTTGCCGTTGGCGGCGCTGCTATCGGTCAAACGGTTTCGCGCGCGCCGCGTGGTAATCGCGATCATGAACGCGCTGATGGGCCTGCCACCGGTGGTGGTTGGACTGGTGGTTTATGTGATGCTGTCGCGCAGCGGTCCGTTGGGGGTGCTGGGCCTGCTGTTCACGCCGACGGCGATGATCATTGCGCAGGTGATCATCATCGTGCCGTTGATCGCATCCATCGCGCACCAATCCCTGCGCGAGCTATGGGCCGAGTATCACGATCTGCTGATCTCGATGAACGCCACGCAGGGTCAACGTATCGTGGCGCTGTTGTGGGACGGGCGGCGCGCGCTGCTGACTGCCGCGTTGGCGGGGTTCGGGCGCGGCATCGGTGAGGTGGGGGCGATCATGATTGTGGGCGGCAATATCGACAATGTGACGCGGGTAATGACCACGGCCATCGCGTTGGAAACCGGTAAGGGAAATTTCGCGCTCGCGCTGGGGCTGGGCTTTGTTCTGATCGCGCTGGCGGTTCTGGTTAATCTGGCGATCCACTGGCTCAGCCGGACAGAATCGGGGCGGCAATGGTAGGGTCGCTTTTGCCTTTGACAGTGCGGGATGCAGAGGTGCGCCGCCGGGGCCAACGCCTGATCGGGCCGATTGATCTGGTGCTGGACGGGCAGGGCGTGACGGTGCTTATCGGACCCAACGGCGCGGGCAAGTCGACGCTGTTGCAGATGATGCATGGCATCAACCGGTTCAGCCGGGGCACGCTGGACTGGGCTGTGCCCGCCATCGAGGCCCGCGCGCGACAGGCCTTTGTGTTTCAGACACCGGTGATGATGCGCCGCTCGGTTCAGGACAATCTGGCCTATCCACTGCGCCTACGCGGGGCGTCACGCACAGAGGCCCGGCGCGCGGCGCAGGCATGGTGTGCGCGCATTGGCCTTAGCGGGGCTGAAACCCGCGCCGCCACGGTCCTGTCACGCGGCGAGAAACAAAAGCTGGCGTTGGCCCGCGCGCTGATCACGGCACCGGAGCTGTTGTTCCTGGACGAGCCTTCGGCCTCGCTTGATGGGCGCGCCACGCGCGAGATTGAGGCGCTGTTGCTGGCTGCCGTGGCCGATGGTACGCGTGTGGTCATGGCCACGCATGATATGGGACAGGCGCGCCGAGTGGCGCGCGACGTGATCTTTCTGCGGGGTGGGTTGGTGCATGAAACCGGCCTCGCGCCTGCATTTTTCGACGCGCCGCAAACGGCCGAGGCACGGGCCTTTCTGGCCGGAGATATTGTTGAGTGACCGGGCCATTTTGCCCGATAGCCTTTGGAATTTGAACGCATAAAAAGGAGAGACCCCAATGCGTATCCTATCAACCCTTTTTGCCCTGACATTGGCCGCCGCGACCCCGGTTCTGGCCGAAGATATGAAAATGGCGGTCACCACCAGTTTTCACAATTCGGGTCTGGCCGAGGTGCTGCTGCCTGAAATCAAGGCCGATACCGGCATTGACGTGCATCTGTTGGTCGTTGGCACCGGTCAGGCGTTGAAGCTGGGCGAGGCGGGAGATGTGGACGCGGTTCTGGTCCATGCCCGCGCCGCCGAGGAAAAATTTGTCGCTGCCGGCAACGCCACCCACCGCCGCGAGATCATGTATAACGATTTCGTCGTGATTGGCCCCGTGGCTGATCCCGCAGGTGCCAATCTGGCCGAGACCGCCGCCGCCGCATTACAGGCCATCGCCAGCGCCGAGGCACCTTTCGTCAGCCGGGGGGACGACAGTGGCACACATAAGAAAGAACTTAGCCTGTGGGACGCGGCAGGCATTGACGTGTCCACTGCGGGCGCGTGGTACAACGCTGTCGGTGCAGGCATGGGCGCGGCGCTGAACACGGCGTCGGGGCTGAACGCCTATATCATGTCGGATCGGGCCAGCTGGCTGAATTTTGGCAACAAGGGCGATCTGGCGCTGTTGTTCGCGGGCGATCCGGTGCTGTTCAACCAATACGCCTTTCTGCCGGTTAACCCTGACAAGGGCGATCACATCCGCAACGATCTGGCAATGCAGCTGGAAGACTGGCTGACCAGCCCACGCGCGGCCCAGCTGATCAACGGCTATCGCGTCGCCGATGAACAGTTGTTTACCTTTAACGCGACCGCAGACTGATCCGGTCACGATGGCCTGACGGGTCCTAAGCAGAGGCGCGGCGATCAATGGATTGCCGCGCCTCTGTCGTTTGCCCTAGCCTTTGCGATAGGGACGCAGCGCCTCGGTCATGGCGGTGATCATCGCATCGCGGCGCGCGGCCATGTCGGCCTGTGCTTCGCCCTCGGCGGCCTCGGCAGCACCCTTGACGATCATCGCAATCGTGGCGTCATCCAACACCGGCTGACCCAGATCCTCCCACCAGCCGTTGAACGTGTCCTTGAAGTGATCGCAAAACGCCTGCATTCCGCCGGGACCCGCGCCCAGACTGAACAGCGCCGTCGGCCCCATCGCGGCCCAGCGCAGGCCGGGTCCGGCCCACATTGCCTTGTCCACATCCCCGATGCTGGCCACGCCTGTTTGCGCCAGATAGATGGCCTCGCGCCAGACGGCGGCTTGAAGGCGGTTGGCCACGTGGCCCGGCACCTCCTTATGGACGCGGATCGTGACCTTGCCGATCGAGTCATAGAACGCAGCCGCGCGATCCGCCACGCCGGGGCCTGTGCGGTCGTTGCCCATCACCTCGACCAGCGGCACCAGATGCGGCGGGTTAAACGGATGGCCCAGAACAAAGGGGGAGGGATCGCTCCAGCCGCCTTGCATCTGGCCCAAAGTCAGGCCTGAGGCACTGCTGGCCACGATGGCGCCCGCCGTCAATGCCGGTTCGATCTGGGCATAAAGCGCGTGTTTGATCGCCAAACGTTCGGGGACGCTTTCCTGAATGAAACCAGCGCCTTTGACGGTCTCCACAGGGTCGCTGTGAAAGGTCAGTGCGTCGGGCGTGCCGTTTTCGGTCAGGCCCAGCTGTGTCAGCGTGGGCCAAGCGGTCTGCACATAGTCGCGCACCGCCGCCTCGGCCTCTGGCGCGGGATCATAAACCGCGACACTGCGCCCCGAGGCCAGAAACAGCGCGGCCCAACTGGCCCCGATCACGCCCGCACCAAGGCAGGCGGTATGTGCAATATCCATCAGAACAATCCCGGATTGAGGGGGGAGGCGGCGGTCATGCCGCCATCCACAGTAAAACTTGCACCGCTGACATAAGCGGCCTGATCACTGGCCAACCACGCCACCATATTGGCCACGTCGTTGGGCGTGCCCATCCGGCCCACCGGATGACGGGCCAACGCATCTGCCATGGCACGATCAGGGTCGTTCGCTAAGGTAAACGCGTCCTCTGCCATCTCGGTCATGATCCAGCCCGGTGCGATGGCGTTGCAGCGCACGTTCGGCCCGTGATCGACCGCAATCGAGCGGGTCAACCCATGCACGAACGCCTTCGACGCATTATAGAGCGCCATCGACGGGTCCGCGACCGTGGCCGAGATCGAGCCGATGTTGACGATACTGCCGCCGTGCTGCTCCATATCAGGCAGGACCGCGCGACACATGTTGAATACGCCGCGACAGTTGGCCCCGATAAGAAGATCCCAATCGGCATCACTGCTGTCAGCCACAGTTTTCTCGATCTGCACGCCCGCGTTGTTGACCAGCACGGTGATCGGCCCCGTGTCCCTGGCCGCAGCAACGATTTGCGCCGCGCCCTTGGGGTTGGCCACGCTGGCCTGTACCCACAGCGCGGCATCGGGAAAATCGGCAGGGCGCGCGCTGCGCCCACAGCCAACAACCTGAAACCCATCCGCCAGAATCCGGTTGGTCACGGCGCGCCCGATGCCGCCTGCGGCCCCGGTCACGATGGCGACCGCTTTGACAGGGGCGCTCAAAACGCCACCTGATCGCCGCCCTTCAGCGCAAGACGCGCGCGCGCCTCGTCCGGGGTGGCCACGCTAAGTCCAAGGTTTTCAATGATGGCGCGCACCTTGTGTACCTGTTGTGCGCTGGAGGTCGCCTTTTCGCCGGGTCCAATATACAGGCTGTCCTCCAACCCGACACGCAGGTTGCCGCCCAACAGCGCGCTTTGCGTGGCAAACGGCATCTGATGGCGTCCAGCGGCCAGAACCGACAGCTCGTAGTCATCGCCAAACAGCTTGTCCGCGACCTTTTTCATATGCACCAGATTGTCCAGATCCGGACCGACACCGCCCAGAATTCCGAACACCATCTGGATAAAGAACGGTGGCTTGACCCAGCCCTGCGCGGCAACCCATGCCAGATTATAGAGATGCCCCAGATCGTAGCACTCAAATTCGAACCGTGTGCCGTGGCCTTCGCCCAGCTCCTTCATCGCATATTCGATATCCGCAAACGTATTGCGAAAGATGAAATCGCGGGTCGATTCCAGAAACTCAGGCTCCCATGCGTGCTGCCATTCGGTATATTTCGCGGCCAGCGGGAAGATCCCGAAATTCATCGACCCCATGTTCATCGATGCCATTTCCGGGCTGACCTGTAACGCGGCGCGCAACCGTTGCTCGCGCGTCATGCCAAGACCGCCACCGGTCGAGATGTTCATCACCGCACCCGTCGCCTGCTTGATCCGGGGCAGGAATTGCATGAACAGATCGGGATCCGCGTCGGGACGCCCGTCGTCAGGGTTGCGCGCGTGCAGGTGGATGATCGATGCCCCGGCCGCGGCCGCGTCGATGCTGGCCTCGGCAATCTGGCTGGGCGTGATTGGAAGGTGGGGCGACATGGTGGGCGTGTGGATGCCCCCCGTTGGCGCGCAGGTGATGATGACGGGCTTGCTCATACGTGTGTCCTTGATATCGCATCGTGTCAGAGGGTTACAGCTTCATCTGTTGGACTTGCGCACTTAGTCCGCCGTCCAGAATCCACAGCTGCCCCGAGGCATAGCGCGCCTCGTCGCTGGCCAGCCAGGTCACCAGATTGGCGATGTCATCGGGCGTGCCATAGCTGCGCATCGGATGCACATCGCGCACCGCCTGTTGCAGGTCGTCAATAGATTTGCCGTCCCCGCCGGACCCGTCGCCGGTAAAGAAGCTTTGCAGCATGGGCGTGTCGATATAGCCGGGGCAGATCGCGTTGACGCGGATGCCTTCGGGGCCGTGATCGCAGGCCATGGCGCGGGTCAGCGCATGCACCGCGCCCTTGGTCGCGCAATAGGCGGCAAGGCCGGGATCAGCGATGAACCCATCGTATGAGCCAAAGTTGATCAGGCTGGCGGTGGTGCCGTCCGACGTGGCCGCGCGCAGCAGGGGCAGGGCGTGTTTACTGGTCAGGAAGGTGCCGGTGACATTGACCGCAAACGAACGGTTCCATTCTTCGAGAGTCGTATCCTCAATCGTTTTTTCGATCTCGATCCCGGCGGCGTTCACCAAAATATCCAACTGCCCGACCTCGTCGCGCACGCGCTGCATGGAGGCAATCGCGTCCGCCTCTTGCGTGACGTCCAGCTTGATGAAGTCACCGGGCGCGTCGCCGCTTAACGACCCTTGTTCGGTCAGATCGGCGGCATAGACGCGCGCGCCTTCGCGTTCAAACCGGGCGCAAATGGCGCGGCCAATGCCGCCGCGTGCGCCTGTGACCAATGCCGTTTTGCCGTTCAGTCTCATGTGTCATTCTCTTTCAATGGGGGTAGCGATAACGCGTGGCGGCGACGGTCCAGTCCATGTGATTGCGCACATATTTCTGGCTGGCGTTGGAAGGCGGGTTGTAATCCCATGGCTCGGACGCACCTGCCTCCATCGCCGCAAGCAGGGCGCGGCGTGATTTTTGCGTGGCGATGATATTGCTGCGCAAGGCCGCGCTGTCCCAGCGCAGGGTCACTTCGGCGGCGAACGCGTCGCGCGTGTTGGCGTGGGCCGGATCGTTGGCCAGATAGGCGCGACGCGCGCGGCGCACTTGCGCAGTACTTAGCGGCACATAAGACGCCTTGATCCCGTCCATCACGCGGCGCGAGAACGGGTCGAGATCCTCCAGCGGGGGTACAAAGGCGGGCATGTCGCTATCCGCATCGTCATAGAGGTCCCACCACTCGGGGCGCGCGACATAAGGGTCATGCGGATGGATAAAGCTGGCGACCATCAGGAAGGGATCATCGATGCCATCGGCCCGGTCACGCGCGCGATCCATCAGCCAGCGGTTGGCGGCGAACCCGACCTCGTCGTCATAGTCAATCTGGTAGGTGGCCATGGCCACGCCGCTTTCCTTGACGGTCTGCATGTTGTGATACCACTTGTCGATCCGTTCGTCCGGGGCCTCCCAATCGGGGGTCCAAGCGAAATCGGCGGGGTAGATATCTGTGGTGACGCGGTCCTGAAACCCGTGCATCTGGTCAGGTCCAAAAAAGTGCATTTTTCCTGGCAGGCAAGTGCGATAGCCCAAAGACTTCATGTAATGCGCGAAGGTGGGGATGCTGGCCTTGAACTCGGATGCGTTGTCCCATGCCGCGATGCGGCTGATCAGCTGCCCCGACATGAAGGCAAATCGTGACGGCGCGCACAGTGGCGCATTGCAATTGGCCGCGTCAAAGCGCATGCCGCGCGCCGCCAGCGCGTCAAGATGCGGAGTTTTGGCGACGCCATGCCCGTAGGCCCCGGCGAACTGCGGGGCCAGTTGGTCGGCCATAATGACGACAATATTGGGGCGCGTCATAGGTTTACCACGTGCAGTGCATCCGAAAATTCGCAGAATTTTCGTGGTCCGTGCATCACGTAGTATCCTCGGCGAAGCGTGCGTAGGCGTCCAGAACTAGACCGTGGAAATGGTGCACCGCATGTTCCGATTTTCCCGAACCCGAGGGGTCGTTCACGATGCGCCCTTGGGTAAATGCAGGCGTGCTCATGCCGCGCTGCACGGATTCGACCAGCCCAATGTCTTCGGGTTGCAGCACCTCGTCGATATAGCGCATGGCGTCGACCTCCATCGGGTCGGCTTCGGGCGTTTCCAGATAGAAATCATAGGTTTCCAGCGTGCGGTCGGGGCCTACCGGGATGATGTTCAACACGATCATGGATGACCGTCCCGGATAGCGCATCAGGCAGGTCGTCGGCCACAGCCACCACACCGCGTGGGTTTTGACGGTCGCGTTGGACACGTCATAGGCGCTGTTGGGGGTGTTCCCGGCCTCGGCCATGTGGCTTGAGTAGATGCCGTAGGTCGTGACCTTGTAGGTGTCCATATCGACCAGATCACAGAAGTCCTTGTGCGCGGTCGGGCAGTGGTAACACTCAAGAAAGTTGTCGACGACGTTCTTCCAGTTCGACTTGATATCATAGGTCAGGCGATGGCCGAAGGTCAGCCCGTCAATATCAGGGGCCCAATGGCGGATTTCTGTTTCCAGGTTGCCAGATTGTGACGCCAAACTAGGGGCTTGCGCATCAAGGTTCACGTAGATGAAGCCGCAGAACTCTTCGACTTGGACCTCGTCAAGGCAGATTTCAAAGGGGGTGAAGTTCTCTAGATGTTCGGTTTCGGGTGCGCGTACCAGTTGACCGTCCAGTTTGTAGACCCAAGCGTGATAGGGGCACATGATACGGGTGGTGTTGCCCGAACCGTTCAGCAATTCATGCGCGCGGTGTTTGCACACGTTGTAAAAGGCGCGCAGCACACCGTTCTTGTCGCGCACCACTGCGATCGGTTGGTCCGCGACCGTCAACGCGATGTAATCGCCCGGATTGCGTAGCTTTTCGACATGGCAAACCCATTGCCAATGACGGGCAAAGATCGCCTTGAGGTCGGCCTGATACCATTCGTCCTTGGTATAAGCATCGGCACGCAGCGACAGAGATTTTCCGCTGTTCGCGTCATAACCCGCACGGATTGCGGTGAAATCGGCGGCTGAGGGCAGCTGTGTCATGGGGGGCTCCTGAATCTGGCAGCAAGGAAGCTGGAGGAAAAAGCTATGCAAACTAGAATGCCCTGAGGGGGGCGGAAAAATGTGCGTAGATCGCCGCGCGTTTGACCTGAATGGTCAAACTATGGGCATTGGTGTCTAAGCTATCGGCCGGTGCGGTGCATCGGCCAAGCGCGGAATTCGAATGGCACGCGTCCCTCGATCCGGTCGCGCCGCGGGGGAAGGCCAAATCGTGCGCGATAGGCGCGCGAGAAGTGCACCTGACTGGCAAAGCCCGCGGCCAGAGCGACCTGTGCCATCGACATTTCGGTCTGCGTCACCAGTCCACGCGCCCGGTCCAACCGGATATCGCGATAATAAAGCGCGGGTGTCTTGTGCACATAGGTGGCGAACAGGCGGTTCAACTGGCGGTGGGAAACACCGGTTTGAGCGCAAATCTCGGCGATGGGCACTGGCGCTTCCAGATTTTGCTCCATCAGGGCGATCGCTCGGCGTACCGCGCGGGGGGCGGTGTTGCCCAATGGCTCGATCGGGTCGGCGTTTTGCAGCGTTCCGGCGGGGCGTACCGATTGGTGAAACAAATAGCGCGCGGCCGCATTGGCCAATGCGTCGCCGTGGATGCCGCGAGTGATCTGCAACGCGAAATCCACCGATGCGCTGCCGCCTGCACAGGTGATGCGATTGCCGTCGAAGACGTATAATTCCTCGCTGAGGATGCAGTTCGGGAACATCTCGCCGAAGGCATCCATGTGTTCGTAATGAACGGTGGCGCGCCGTCCTTCCAACAGCCCGGCCTGCGCCAGAAGAAACGCCCCTGTATCCAACCCGCCCAGCGTCGCGCCTTGCCGCGCCCAGCGCCACAACGCACTGCTTAGGGCCGCGCCGCCGTGCTGTTCAGGTGTCCAACTGGACGAGACGATAACCATGTCGCGTTTGTCGCCCTGGACCTGCGCCAGTGGCAATGTCTGGATCTGGGCGCCGTTGCTGGCAAGGATGGCACCGCCAGAAATAGACGCGAATTCCCAAGCGAAATGGGTGGCACCATCCAGATAGTTAACGGCGCGGAACGGATCGACAAATCCGGCCGTTGCCGACAGGTTGAAATGTGGAGTGATAAGGATCACAATCCTGACGGCTGTGGACGAGGCTGGACACATAGGACCATTGACGCATAAAACCTGTCCAAAACAAGCAAATATGAGCGGAACAGCGTGCAATACTTGGTCAATAATTAGAAAACAGGGAGAATACATATAAAACGACTGACACTTGGCGTCGCGCTAAGCGCTTTGGCAACGGCCGGTATGGCCGCCGACATGGGGGCAGTAGATACCCCGATCAAACTGGCCATCAATGAATGGACGGGGCAGCATGTAAGCACCCATATCGCGGGTGAGATGTTGAAAAAAGCCGGGTACGATGTGGAATATGTCACTGCCGGGTATATGAATATGTATCAGGCGATGTCGGACGGCGAAATTCATGCTGCTGTCGAAATCTGGTCCTCCAACGTGTCAGACGAATACGCCAAGAAAGTCGCAGAGGGCGGCGTTACCGAGGTTGGCGATCTGGGACTGGAAGCCAAAGAGAGTCTGGCATATCCGGCCCATGTCGAAGACCTCTGTCCGGGCCTGCCCGCCTGGGAGGCGCTGAAGGACTGCGCGGGTCAATTTGCTACCGCCGAAACGCTGCCTATGGGCCGTTTGATCGACTACCCGGCTGATTGGGGCACGCCCGGCGCAGACCGCATGACTGGCTTTGCCCTGCCGTTCAAGGCCGTTCCGGCGGGCTCGGAAGGGGCGATGATCACTGAATTGCGCGCCTCGACTGAAAAGAAAACACCGCTTTTGATCACGTTCTGGCAGCCCCATTGGGCGATGTCGGCCTACGACGTGCGCTTTGTGGACGTGCCCGAAGGCGAGGCCGCTTGTTTCGAGGATCCCGCATGGGGGCCGAACCCGAATGCGGTCAACGATTGCGGTTTTGCCGGTACGCGCGTGTTCAAGGCGACATGGTCGGGCTTTGACGAACAATGGCCAGCTGCCGGGGAAATATTGGCGAACTTTCAGATGGATGTGGCCGACCAACAACCGCTGATGGGGCAGGTCGATGTAGATGGCATGTCCGTCGAAGATGCCGTGGCGGCATGGATGGACGCGAACGAGGGCAAGTGGAAGCCCATCGTTGACGCCGCCGTCAACTAAGCCAAACCGGGGTCTGACGCCAAACGTGTCAGGCCCCGTCGATACGGGACTGCCCCGCAATGGGCCTGTCCCGTCTGATACGTGCCGATGCCGTTCGTTCCCGGCAGCGGCACGTAGTCCCAATCCCCGGGCGGCCCGCCCCTGAAGCCGGAGACATCCATGAGCCATGACACCCCTGCGGATCAGCCCGCGATCCGTTGCCGCAACGTTTGGCAAGTGTTTGGTACCGGTGCCGACGCACGTCTGAAAGAGGCGTTGAGCGCCGCAAATGGTGATAGCGTTGCGGCCGCAAAGTCATTGCGCGATCAGGGCCTGATTCCCGCCGTGCAGGATGCCAGTTTCGACGTGGGCCGGGGCGAATTGTTCGTGATTATGGGCCTGTCGGGGTCGGGAAAATCGACCATCGTGCGGTGTATCTCGCGCCTGATCGAGGCGACGGGCGGGCAGATCGAGATCGACGGAGAAGACATTCTGACCGCGCCGAAAGCGCGCATGACCGAATTGCGCCGACGCAAGCTGGGCATGGTGTTTCAACATTTCGGCCTGTTCCCGCATATGAGCGTGGCCGACAACGTGGCCTTTCCGCTGAAGATGCAGGGGCAGGGCCGCAAGGACCGTCTGGCGCGCGCCCATGAGGTGATCGAACTG
Source organism: Rhodobacteraceae bacterium KMM 6894 (assembly GCA_035798175.1). Classification (GTDB taxonomy): domain Bacteria; phylum Pseudomonadota; class Alphaproteobacteria; order Rhodobacterales; family Rhodobacteraceae; genus Roseovarius. The sequence goes on along the minus strand of JAPFBS010000018.1, from coordinate 53,790 downwards.
GTCGGATTGCAGGGTCGCGAATCCGCCTATCCGCGCGAGCTGTCTGGGGGCAGCGTCAGCGTGTCGGTATTGCGCGCTCTCTTGCTGTGAACCCCGACATTTGGTTCCTCGACGAACCGTTTTCGGCGCTCGATCCGTTGATCCGCCGCCAATTGCAGGACGAATTCATCAAAATTCAGGCGAATCTGCGCAAATCCATCGTGTTCATCACCCATGACATCGCCGAGGCACTGAAGATTGCCGATCGGATCGCCATTATGCGCGACGGCCGTATCGTGCAAATCGGCACTCCGACCGAGATCGTGTTGAACCCCGTGGATGACTATGTGCGCGAGTTTTCAAAGGACGTGGTCAAGGGCCGTCACGCGCGCATCGCCTCGGTCCTGCGCCCGGCCACCGGCACGTTCAAGCCCGAGGATGATCCGGGCCTGCGCGCCGACATGACCCTGGAAGAGGCGCTATCGGCCTGTATGTCCCTGTACGAGCCGGTGCCGGTGCATGACAAGGATGGCACAGTGATCGGTATGGTCGATCCCGCCGATCTGGCCGCCGCTTTGCAGGTTGAACCAACATGAGCAGTCTGGACGCGGGCACACAGCCGCGCCCGCCGCGCGCGCTGTCCCTGACGCCGGGGACCATGGCCGCTTTGGTGGTTCTGGCCGTCGGTGCCGCCTGTATGGCGTTGGCGCCGATGTTTCCTTGGCTGGTGAAATTCCCCGCCAATTGGACCTTGCCCGCGACGCATTGGATTGACGTAGGGCTGACGTGGTTCCTGACACTGATAAAACCGGCCGCGCGCCTTGCCTCGGGGGTGTTGGCCTATCCGATGGCGGGCACCAAATGGCTGTTCACCACAGTTCCCTGGCCCTTTACGATTGCTGCCGTCACTGCCCTGGGCTGGTATGTGGGGGGCTGGTCGTTGGCTGCGCTCAGCGCGCTTGGCCTTGGGTTTGTCATCAGCTCGGGCTACTGGATCGAGAGCATGAACACCCTGTCGCTGGTCGCCGTGTCAGTGCCGCTGGCATTGTTGCTGGGCGGGGCCGTGGGCGTTTTGGCAAACGAGGTACCGCGCATGAAATCCGGGGTGCAGACCCTGATGGACGTCATGCAGACCGTGCCGACCTTTGCCTATCTGACGCCACTGCTGTTGTTGTTCGGGTTTGGCCCTGTGGTGGGCCTGATTGCCAGCGCGATTTATGCTGCGCCGCCGATGGCGCGCAACGTCATGCTGGGGCTGGAGCGGGTCGACAATGACATCAAAGAGGCCGCCATCATGTCCGGCGGCACCCGTGCGCAGCAGTTGTTCCTGATCGAAATTCCCTCGGCCAAGCATCAGATTATGGTGGGCGTAAACCAATGCCTGATGGCGGCGCTGTCTATGGTGATCATCGCCGCCGTGATTGGCGGGTTCAACGATATCGGCTGGGAAGTTCTGTTGACCATGCGCAAGGCACAGTTTGGGCAGGCCCTGTTGGCGGGGCTGGTCATTGTGGTCTTTGCGATCGTGATCGACCGCATCAGCGGCGCGATGGCGCAGGATCATGACACGCACAACGGGCGCGTGTCGCTGGTGATCTTGGCCGGTGGCGCGTTGGCTGCGCTGGCGCTGGCACCGATCCTGCCCGCGTCCGGCGATATCCAGCTACTGGTGCCAGTATTCGACTGGATCGACGCCGGATTGACGGTGTTCACCCGCGAAAACGGCGCGGCGTTGGACACGCTTAAAAATACCGGTATGTTTTATGGCCTGCTGCCTTTGCGCATCGGTCTGGACGGGGCCGTGTTGCCGTTTACATGGGGGTTCCAATGGACCGTCCAGATGAGCGTGATTTTCTACGCCGTGGCGGCCGTAATTGGCGCCATTGTGGCGTGGCGGGGCAAAGTAACTGCGGGGGTGATGGTGGTGATCATCGCGGGCGTGATCGAAACCGGAATCACCGATCTGGCATGGCCTTTTGTTCTGATCGGGGCAGGGGCCATCGGTTGGGTCGCAGGGGGGCGCAAACTGGCGTTGTTCGCTGTACTGATGCTGGCTGCTGTTTTGTTAAGCGGGCTGTGGGCCAAGGCGCTGCTGTCGCTGTATTTATCTGGCGCGGCGGTGCTTGCCTGTGCGGTGTTGGGCGGTGCGATCGGTCTGATCTGCGCGATGAGCCCACTGGCATGGCGCATCGTGCGGCCGATCTGCGACATGCTGCAAACCATACCGCTGTTTGTGTTCCTGATCCCGGTGCTGATGTTCTTTCAGATCGGTGAGTTCTCGGCGTTTCTGGCAATCATCTTTTATGCGATCGTGCCGATGATCCGCTACACGCGCCACGGTCTGATCAGCACCCCGCCCGATTTGATCGAGGCTGCGATATCGTCCGGGGCGACCACATGGCAGACGATGCGCGAGGTGCGCGCGCCCTATGCTGCGCCTACGATCCTGTTGGGGCTAAACCAGACAATCCTCTATGCCTTTGCGATGCTGGTGATTGCGGCGTTGATCGGCACCACCGGGTTGGGCCAATCGATCTTTTTGGCGCTGGGGCAGGCGGACATCGGCCTGGGCATTGTTTCGGGCGCGTCGATGGCAATCCTTGCGTTGGTCGCGGACCGGTTGGTGCAGGGGTTTGCGACCGAACGGCGCAAGGCGCTGGGACTATAAAGGTTAAAGCGAGTCCCGGTGCCCCATCCGGGCACGCGCTGTTGTGTTTGGGTAGGGCGCGGCGTTAGCTAGCATGATGCTTCGGGTCGCACTCTACTCTAGCCAAAACCCCCGATAATATGCCATTGCACCCCAAGCCAAACCGCCAAGGACCATCCCATGAAGCGATTGAAGAACCACCAGGCGCGGATCGACTGGATTTCGAAAACCCTGCGTGCATTGCCCAAAGGCAGCAGCCTGCTGGATGTGGGGGCGGGTGAATGTGCCTACAAACCCTATTGCACGCATTTGGAGTATCTGGCGCAGGATATCGCGGAATATGACGGGCAGGGCGACGGCGCGGGGCTGCAAACCGGGCAATGGGACACCAGCCAGCTGGATTTCGTCTGTGATCTCTATGACATTCCCGAGGATCGCACATTCGATACGGTGTTCTGTTCCGAGGTGTTAGAGCATGTGGTCGATCCGGTGCGCGCGGTCGAAAAGATGGCCCGGCTGGTCAAACCCGGCGGACGGATGATCCTGACCGCGCCGTTCAACTCGGTCAGCCATTTCACACCCTATCACTTCTGCACCGGGTTTTCGCAGTATTTCTATCGCCATCACCTTGAACGTCTTGGCTTTGAGATGACCGAGCTGGTCGCCAACGGTGGTTTCTTCGACAGTGTCGATCAGGAACTGGGCCGCGCGTCCAAGGTGCGCCGACAGTTCAAGGCGGGTCTGCCCGATCCGGTGCTGATGATCCTGACCAACATTACCCGCCTGTGGGTGCGTCTGGTCGCCGGGCGCGATGGCCCGCGGATGGACCGGCGCTCGGCCCAGCTGCAAACCTTCGGCTGGTTCGTGGTGGCGACCAAGACAGCAGCCAAGTAACCGCCGCTACAGCAACTCCTGCACAGGGGTCGCGGGGGACAGGCCCATGTCGCGGCGCAATTGTGCGCGCGCGCGGGCCAGTCGGGACATCACCGTGCCCAATCGCCAGCCGGTCAGCCGGGCCAGTGCCGCCGGGCTGGTTTCGCCCGAGGCGACCAGCCGGATCAGATGCGATTGATCCGCAGGCAGGCGCGCGATGGCCCCTTGCAGATGGCGCATTGCCATATCTGCAAACACCACAGGATCAGCGGCCAGTTCGGGCGCGTCCTCCAGCGCCAGCAGCGGCGCGCGGCGCATGCCCTGACGATAGAGGTTACGCAAGGCGGCGCGCGCATAGGCGCGCAGATCCTCCACCTCTGCCAGATCCTCGCGGCGTCGCCACAGGCGCAACAGGGTTTCCTGCACCAGATCCTGTGCCTCGGACTCGTTTCCTGTCAGGCAACGGGCCAAGCGTATCAGGTCTGTCCCCAACGCGGCCAGCGCCTTGGGGAGGGTGTCTGTCAGGGTGTGTGGTAAATCGTCAGTAAGGGTCAACGAGAGAGCAGAATGCATCAGATTTGGCCTTTGCTTCGAGTGGGTCAGAGCCAGCATTCATCGAAGCCACAGGCGCGCACAACGGGGGAGTTTTCCGCCGATGGGCCAATCGGCCCCTTTTTGCGCAGGGTCGCGCCGCTTTGCCCCCGACCTTAGGCAAACTGTTGCCAGTGCGTAATTTTTTCAAAAAACGCCGGGACGCAAACGGCGTCTCACGCGTCTTGTGTACTGAAGCGGGCGATACTGTCCCTTCCTAAAGCAAAGACTAGTAGGAGAGAGATCATGACAAAATTCATCGCAATCGTTCTGGGCATGAGCGCACTGGCAACTTCGGCATTCGCAACCGATGCAATGGACTCCAACGCCGACGGTATGGTCACAATTGAAGAAGTGCAGGCCATGTACCCCGACATCACAGCCGAGCAGTTCAGCGAAGCAGATGCCAATGCTGACGGTTCGCTGGATGCAGACGAAATTCAGGCTGCACAAGACGTCGAGATCCTGCCCGCGTCCTAAGCCTGGATCTGGGCCTGAAACGCACGCACCCGGTGGCACAAGGGCCGCCGGGTGATCGTTTTAAGGTCTGAATATCAATCAAAGCGCCCACCATTTGTGATGCTGTGGGCGCTTTGCGTTTTCTCAAGGCCTCAATGCGAGCCCCTCAATGCCAGCCCCCAATGCCTGTCCCGGACGTGATCCGGGGCCTGTTGGCGGGCATCGCGTTATTTCGGAGCGGCGCGTTTGACCATGCCAAACAGATCGCGCGGGTCGTCCGGGTCGGCCAACAGGTCAAGGTCGAGGAAAAACTCAGTCCCTTTGATCTGATCGCGCACATAGCGCAGCGCGCTGAAGTCTTCGATGGCAAAGCCCACGCTGTCGAACAGGGTGATCTGCGCGTCGCTGGTGCGGCCTTTGGCGGTGCCGGTCATAACCTGCCACAGTTCCGTGACCGCGTGGTCGGGCGCCAGTTGCTGAATCTCGCCCTCGATCCGGGTCTGAGGTGGGAATTCCACAAAGATATCGCTGCGATGCAGGATCGCTTCGGCCAATTCGGTCTTGCCGGGGCAGTCGCCGCCGATGGCGTTGATATGCACGCCGGGGCCGACCATGTTGTCGCTGAGAATGGTCGCGTATTGCTTGTCCGCGGTGCAGGTGGTGATGATCTGCGCGCCTTCCATCGCCTCTTCGGCGCTGGCGCATTCCACGACGGTCAGGCCTGACCCGGTCAAATTTCTTGCCGCTTTGCGCGTCGCCGCCTTGTCGATATCGTACAGACGCACGGTCTTGATACCGCAGACTGCCTTCATCGCCATGCTTTGAAATTCCGACTGCGCGCCATTGCCGATCATCGCCATTGTGTCGCTGCCCTTGGGGGCCAGATATTTCGCCACCAAAGCCGAGGTGGCGGCAGTGCGTAGCGCGGTCAGGATGGTCATCTCGCTGAGCAACACCGGGTATCCGTTGGCCACATCCGCCAGCAGACCAAAGGCGGTGACGGTTTGCAGACCTTCCTTGGTGTTCTTGGGGTGGCCGTTGACGTATTTGAAACCGTAAACCTCGCCATCCGAGGTCGGCATCAACTCGATCACGCCCTCGGCTGAGTGGCTGGCGACGCGGGGCGTCTTGTCAAACAGCTCCCACCGTTTGAAATCCTGTTCGATGGCCTCGGCCAAACCGATCAACATCGGTTCCACTCCGATGTGGTGGATCAACTGCATCATGTGATCGACGCTGACGAAGGGCACCAGCGCCTTATGCGACGGGTTGGGGTTGTTGGGGATCATGGGATGTCCTTTGACGGTATGCGTTCAGGTATAGGCACGCGTGGTGCGATCAAAAATGCGACGACCAAGCGCCGAGGCGGCCAAATCGACCATCACCTGCGCGGTACGGCCGCGTTCGTCCAGAAATGGATTCAACTCGACCAGATCCAGCGAGGTCATCAGGCCCGAATCGCAGATCAACTCCATTACCAGATGCCCCTCGCGCATGGTGGCACCGCCGGGGACTGTGGTTCCGACAGCGGGCGCAAAGCTGGGATCAAGGAAATCGACATCCAGCGAAACATGCAACATGCCGTTGGCAGCGGCAACATCGTTCAGGAACGTCTCTAGCGGGCGGGCAATGCCGGTTTCATCAATGCTGCGCATGTCGTGATAGCGCACCTCGGTCGACTGAAGCGTGTCGCGTTCGTCCGGATCGACAGATCGCAGGCCTAGCAGGCAGATGTTCTTGTGCGGGACGGGGTGATCGACGGTGGGAAAACCGTCAAATCCCGAGCGCCCGGTCACATAGCCCAACGGCGCGCCGTGCAGGTTGCCGGACGCGGTACTTTGCGGAGTATGGAAATCGGTATGCGCATCCAGCCACAGAACGAACAGCGGGCGGCCCTGCGCAGCAGCATGGCGCGCCGCCCCTAGAACCGAGCCCAATGCCAATGCGTGATCGCCGCCCAGAAAGATCGGAAGGCCGCGCGGCAGGCTTTCTTCGGCAGCACGGGCCAGCGCGCTGGTCCAGCCAATGACTTCGGCGGGGTCGTGCAGATGGGCAGGCAGGGTGGCAGGGGCCTCGGCCGCATCGGGCGTCACGTTGCCCAGATCCAGTACGTTATGCCCAAGATCCGCCAGTGCAGCACCGATCCCGGCCACGCGATACGCGTCCGGCCCCATCAAGCAGCCCTTGCGCGATTTGCCACTGTCCATCGGCGCACCGATCAGAATGCAGTTTTTTTGGGTCATGTTGGCCTCAATCTGATGTGTCGGGGTGGTTTTCGCTGTTGTGATGCGCAAAATGGGTGGAAGGAAGCGATCATTTTGCACGATTCGGAAGCTAATATGACAAAACGGAAGGATGGACAGACGTAATGGACGAAACTGACCGCAAACTGATCTCGGCGCTGCGGCATGACGCCCGCGCATCCTTGTCCGACCTTGCGCTGACCCTTGGCGTGTCGCGTACCACCGTGCGCGCCCGGATCGAGCGGCTGCAACGCTCGGGCGACATTGTCGGCTTCAGTGTGGTGCTAAAGGGGGACGCCGCGCAGGATCCGGTGCGCGGCCTGATGATGTTGGGCATCGAAGGGCGCGGCACGGATCGCATCGTACGCCAAGTGAATGGGCTGAGCGCGGTGCGCGCAACCCATACCACCAACGGGCGCTGGGATGTCATCGCCGAGATCGGCACCGCAACGCTGGAAGACCTGGATCAGGTTTTGACCCAGATCCGGCGGTTCGACGGCATCGTCAGTTCCGAAACCAATCTGCTGCTCAGCACACGCAAATCCTCGGGCTAGGTCATTTTCTTCGCGAAGAAAATGCACAACAGGGCAGGGGATTGCACAAATGGGGCTGAAAATGAATGACGCCATGTCGGAGTCTGGCTGCTTGCGGCCAGCAATTCGGTCGCGATGTCATCGTCCCACTTTGCCAGGCGCGAGACGGGTTCGATCAACTGTCGGGTCGCAGAGACTATGCTGTGCAGGTCCAACCGAGTATAGTGAATGGCGTCAAGCGGCCTTGCGTGCCGCCATGATCCACAGCACGGTCAGTACCAAAGCGGCCAACATGTTCCAGCTGGCCATCGACAGGCCCAGCATTTGCCAGGCGACTTCGTCGCACATTACCACGTTCACCGGGGCCTCAAGGCTGAGAAGATCACTGCCAGACTGCCCGCTCAGGCCCGCGCCGTCGCCCGAACAGGAGGACGGACCGGCCCACCATCCGCGCTCGACCCCGGTGTGAAACCCGCCGATGCCCGCCGTAGTCAAGGCCGCCAGCGCGCCCAGCACCGGCAGGGCTGCGCCCAAAAAGCCAGCGGGGATCAGCAGCGCCGCCAGCCCGATGACAATAGCGGCGGCATGAGGCCAGCGTTGCCAAAGGCACATCGGGCAGGGTGGCAGCCCACCGATATACTGAAACGCAAACGCGCCCAGCAACAGCGCGGCGGACCCGCCAGCGGCCAGCAGGATCAGCGTGGTGCGCGACAGGGTCATAGCAGTTTCATCGCGTAGAATCCGCCCAGCAGGACGACAATGAACAGGATGAACATCAGCCCCAGACGCCGCTCGATGAAATCGCGGATCGGCGCGCCGAATTTCCAAAGCAGCGCTGCCACCAAGAAAAACCGCAAGCCGCGCGCGATGATCGACGTGATGATGAATGTCTCCAGCGCCATTCCGGTCCAACCGGACATGATGGTGATCACTTTATAGGGAAATGGCGTGACCCCAGCGGTCAGCACGGCCCAGAATCCCAGATCGTTGAAGCGCGTGTTGAAGGCCGCCATCGCATCACCCTTGCCGAGCGCCTCAAGAATGGGCTGGCCGATCTGCTCGTAGGCCAGCGCGCCAATGGCATAGCCCAGAAGCCCCCCGATGACCGACGCGGCCATGGCGACACCTGCGATCACAAACGCGCGGTTGGGGCGGGCCAGAATCATGGGGATCATCAATACATCGGGCGGGATCGGAAAGACCGAGCTTTCGATAAACGCAATACAGGCCAGAACCCACAGCGCGTGGGGATGCTCGGCCATGCGCAGCGTCCAGTCATAAAGGCGTCTGATCATATCTGGAGCATCCCGGCTGCGGTTTGGCCGCGAAAGATCACGCAAGGCAGGAGGGGTCAAGCCCTGCAACAATTCCCCGGACGTAAAAAAACCATGTCAAACCTGCTCAGAGGGTCTGGACTGCTGCGCATAGCTTCGCTAGACCGTGCGCAGTGCGCCCAAGTGGCGGAATGGTAGACGCAGGGGATTCAAAATCCCCCGCCGCGAGGCGTGCCGGTTCGAGTCCGGCCTTGGGTACCAGCGCACTAACCTCGCAGATTTGCGTTGTGCTGGACCTTTTCGGTCGCGCAAAAGCAAATCTCGATACGCGGGCGATCAGTGTTGATCAGTGCCTCAAGACATAAGCGACTGTGCAGCCGTATACCTTCGAATCCAATGGCGCGTCCTGCACAGGTCCGGAAGAGCTGTGAACTCTGTCGATTCGCCAGCCTGAGTTTCCCAAAAGTGATCAATCAGTTAAGATCGGTGCAATTGGCCGGTATCCGGCGACAGAGATTTTGCCTTAGTTTAATCATAGTTAAGCCGCACCATGGCCAAAGGATTGTTTCTGCAATAGCGACAATGAGGCGGTGCGCGGACTGTCCTCGGCGCAGCGAAAACCCCATGTTTCCCCATTTTTTGGGCCTCTCGTGTGGATTTGATAGCCATCCACTCTGGAAACAATGCCGCGAAGACTGGGCTGATTTCGTGCCAAATTGTAATGCACCGCCATAGTCTGGGTCTGAGTTGAAACACTTTTCTGTCAAATTTCACTTTCTGAGTGCCGAACTGTGGCGTAAAACAGACTTGCCCAACTGGGGGGCGATGTCTGTAGTCACGGGGGCGACTGCACTAACCGCGCATTTTGCAAATGCGGGAGATGTGTGATCGCTGTATTGCTGCCGCAATACTAGGAACGCGCGAAAAGCAGGGGTCACCCTGTAGGGATGACGTGTCTAAAGCGTCTTCTCGATCTCCCTTTGGTCAAAATGCATGGCGGGTGTGGTCGCTGTCTGACTGCTGGATCGCCGGCGGAATTTTGATTTATCCGCCTTCGTGCGGTGCGCCGGTAACGGCAGTATTATGAGGAGATGACAATGGGTATTGATAGAACAGACACCGGCGCTGGCGTTGTAGAAGGCAATGAGGGCGACAATCTTATTGATGTAACTACTGCACCCGATGCCGAAGGCGACGTGATCGACGGTAGGGATGCGTCCCTGGACGGTCAGACGGACGATATGGATATCGTGAACGCCGGAGACGGCGACGATACGGTCAATTCAGGCGCGGATGACGACGAGATCTTCGGCGGCGCGGGTGATGACGACCTGTCCGGCGGCGCGGGCGATGACCTGATCCTGGGCGACCGTGACATTTCCGACAATATCGCCGTGCGCGAAGTCTTTGAGTGGAGCAATGCGCCCGATCCCCAAGGCGATGACGGAACACCCGGAATCGATGATCAGGACATCCTGCGAGGTTTCACGCAGAACACCGGCAACGTCGATGTTTCCTACATTAGTTCCCCCGGCGAAGGCCCGAACAATCAGGTTGTTTTTGCCGACAACTTCCACCTCGTGGAAGGTCTTGCAACAGATGGCGAGCCGGCAAACCCCAACAGCTCGCTCGATAATATTCTTGGCGCCCCAGGCAACAGCCAGGCCCACACGCTAAGCTTTTCCAACGCGGTCGAAAACGTATCCTTCCGGATCAACGATCTGGACGGCGACGGGGTGGTCAAGGTCAGTGCACTGGATGCCGATGGCAACCCCATCACCGTGACCCTGACCGCAGGCGCGAACGTGACGCTTTCGGACACGGATGCAGTTGCCGGGGCCGATACCGGTGACAGCGATGGCGGTTACGGCGAGGATGCAGATCCACTGTTCTCTATCCTCGTGGACATCCCCGGTCCTGTCAGCGAGATCACAGTAACCCACAGTCAGGATGGAGCCGACAGGTCGGGGGTCAAACTGACCGACGTGTATTATGATGCCTATCCGGTTGTTGCCGTGGGTGACGACACCCTGTCCGGTGATGATGGCGACGACACCCTTATGGGCGAAGGCGGCGACGATGTGCTGACCGGCGGCGAAGGCGCGGACGACATTCAGGGTGGCGACGGTGCCGACACCATTCTAGGTGGCGACGATGGCGACAGCGTTGATGGCGGCAGTGGCGGCACCGATGATGACACTCTGGACCTGTCCGACAGTGGCCCGTTGCGCGTGGTCGGCCAGACGGACGATCCCGATGGCAACTCGACCTCGGGCACGATCGAGTTTCTCGACCCGACCACGGGCGAGCCGACCGGCAGCATGACGTTCACCGAAATCGAAAACCTGATCCTGCCCGATGCGAACGCCGACCCGGTTGCGGTGGATGATGGCATCTCGACCGTCGAGGACGAGGATGTGGATATCCCAGTTCTGGGCAACGATACCGATTTGGACGGTGACACACTGAGCGTCGAAAGCTTTACCGATCCGGCGAACGGTACCGTTACCGACAACGGTGATGGCACGCTGAACTATCAGCCAGACGCCGGGTTCGTTGGGACCGACACGTTCGAGTATACCGTTTCCGACGGCAACGGCGGCACCGACACCGGTACAGTAACGGTCGAAGTCGCGGCAGATGCAGGGCCTGACGGCATTGTGTCCGGCACGCCCGGTGATGACGATATCGACCTGCCCTATACCGGTGACCCGGACGGCGACCGCATCGATAACGACGATGCGATCCTGCCCGGCGATGCGCCCAACGACGATGTCGTCGAGGCCGGTGACGGTGACGACACGGTCCGTGGTCGCGAAGGCGACGACACGCTGAACGGCGGCGACGGCGATGACAGCATGCGTGGCGATGAAGGCGACGACAGCCTGGATGGCGGCGCGGGTGATGACACGCTGCGCGGTGACGACGGTGACAATACGCTGAATGGTGGCGAGGGTGACGACAGCCTGATCGGCGGACCGGGCAATGACTCGATCATTGGCGGTGATGGTCAGGACACAGCCTTGGGCGGTGGGGGCGATGATTTCATCGACACCTCTGCACCCGTCGGGTCGCCCAGCGATCCCAACTTTCCATTGCCTGATGACGGGTTTGGCACCATCGTGCCGGAAGATCCCGATGTGGACAATGATCGTGACCTCGTCGCAGGTGGTGCCGGCAACGACACGATCTTTACCGGGGATGATGCCGATACCATCACCGGCGGTGCGGGTGATGACTTTATCGACGGCGGTCTGGACGACGACGAAATCAGCGGCGGTGCTGGTGACGACGAAATCATTGGCGGCGAAGGCAGCGACACGATCCTTGGCGGTGACGGCAATGACACCATCTATGGCGGCGTCAATGAACCTTCGGCCAACATTCCGGACGCAACCGATCCCGAACTCGACAATGCCGATGACTATATCGACGGTGGCGCGGGCGATGACCTGATCTTTGGCGAGGATGACAACGACACGATCCTCGGTGGTACCGGCAACGACACCATCGACGGTGGTATCGACGATGACAGCATCCGCGGTCAGGACGGCGACGACAGCCTGATGGGCGGTGACGGCGACGACACCATTCAGGGCGGTAACGGCAACGACATCATCGAAGGTGGTGACGGCGATGACGTGATCGAGGGACGCGCCGACGACGATACCATCAACGGTGGAGCCGGGGCCGACGATATGTCGGGCGATACGGGCCGCGACACATTCATCATCGGCTCTGCCGAAGAGGGCGTGGGCGACAATGCCGACGGCGGTTCGGGCGGGGATGACTTTGACACCCTTGATCTGACCGGTGTGGGTGACTTTGAGATCGTTGATGAAACCGACGATCCCGATGGCAACTCGACCAGCGGTACGGTCAACTTCCTTGACGCGCCCGGCGGGGCCGTGACCGGCTCGATGACCTTCCAGGAAATCGAGAAGATCATCCCCTGCTTTACACCGGGCACCGTGATCGCCACGCCAAAAGGCGAGCGCCTGGTCGAGGATCTGCAAGTGGGCGACCGGGTAATCACCCGCGACAACGGCCTGCAGGAAATCCGCTGGTTGGGCCGTCGCGATCTGGCCGGGACAGAGCTGCTGCAAGCGCCGCATCTGAAACCCGTCCTGATCCGTGCCGGAAGTCTGGGCCGTGGTCTGCCCGAACGTGACCTGCTGGTCAGCCCGAACCACCGGGTGTTGATCAACAACGAGAAATCGGCGCTCTATTTTGAGGATCGCGAAGTGTTGGCCTCGGCCAAGCATCTGACCGGACTTGAGGGCGTGGACGCGGTCGACACCGGCGCTATCAGCTATATCCACTTCATGTTCGATCAACACGAAGTGGTGCTGTCCAACGGCAGCTGGACCGAAAGCTTCCAGCCCGGTGAACAGACGCTGGATGGTATGGGCGTCGAGCAACGGGACGAGATCTATCACCTCTTCCCCGAGCTGCGCGACATTGCTGGCATTGAGGCCTATCAGGCCGCACGCCGTTCGCTGAAAAAGCACGAAGCAAAGCTTCTGACGAAATAAGACTTTGCAGCCGCATTGGCCCATCCCCTTCAAAAGGGGCGGGCCGATGCGCGGAATCGAAATGAGGGGGCCAGATCGGTTTCGGTACGGAAACAATCCTGACGTAACCGTCGGGATTGTTTCAATTTTGGATACAATAATTGTGGGACTCATCGGACGCGATTTCGGAGCTCTCGCGACCGTCCTCCATCGCTGACTATTTGCCCCCGTCGCGCCCCTGATGTAGCAAGGGCGAAACACCCGCAAACAGGAGCGTCCCACCATGGCAGCCAAGGTTTTCATTGACGGCGAAGTCGGCACCACCGGCTTGCAAATCCGTGACCGTCTGGCCGGGCGCGCAGATATCAGCCTGATTTCACTGGACGAATTGCACCGCAAAGATTTGGATGCGCGCATAGCAGCGTTTGAAGAGGCCGATATCGCCATCCTCTGCCTGCCTGACGATGCGGTCTTGGATATCGTCGCCCATCTGGGCACTCGCGACACCCGACTGATCGACGCCAGCACCGCACATCGCGTGAACGACGACTGGGTCTTTGGCTATCCCGAACTGACACCGGACACCCGCGCGCGCATCGCGTCGTCGGCGCGCGTGTCCAATCCGGGCTGCTATTCCACCGGTTCGATCGCGTTGTTGCACCCGTTGGTTTCGGCGGGTCAGATCGCGCCCGATGCGCCAATTTCGATCACCGGGGTCAGTGGCTACACCGGCGGCGGCAAGGCCCTGATCGCCGAGTTCGAGTCCGGCCAGACCGACGGGTTTTTCGCCTATGCCACCGGGCAGACCCACAAACATGTGCCCGAAATCGTCAAGTATAGCGGCCTGACAAAGCGACCAAGCTTTGTGCCCTCGGTCGGGAACTACGCCCAAGGCATGATTATTCAAATCCCGGTGCCATTTCTTAGCCCCGATCAGCAGCGCCCGCTGCATGATGCGCTGGCGCGGCATTATGACGGCGCGCAATTCGTTCAGGTCGTCGAGGCCGATCACTACGGTGCCCGCGTCGATCCGCGCCACCTGAACGACACCAACCGGATGGAACTGTCAGTGCATGGTGATCCCGAAACGGGCTGTGTGGTGCTGTTTGCGGTGCTGGACAATTTGGGCAAAGGCGCGTCCGGCGCGGCGGTTCAGAACCTGAACATCATGTTGGGGCTGGATGAGGCGACGGGCCTGTAAGGCGTTATATCAGTTGCTTACAGGCCGTTCTTGATGCGCCACGCGATCCAATCCGCTGGCGTGTCCAGATCGGTGCGCGCGCGGGTGCCCGGCAATGGGTGCAACCAGGCTCCGGACAACAGCGTGCCCATCCCCGCATCACCCGTCAGCGCCCGCAAGCGCGCAAACCACGCGCGCGGCAGGATCACCGGATGGCCCGGCGCGCCAACGGCGGTGCAGCCGCGCAGCACCGTTTCGGGGTGTTCGCCATGCGCGTCGATCATCGCCGTCAGGTCTGTGGTCTGGATATCCGGCAAGTCGGGCAGCAGGATCATCACGCGGTCGATATTGGCAGGCAAGGCATCCACCCCGGCGCGCAATGACGCGGACAGGCCCGTGTCGGGGCCCGCGACGGGCACACAGGTCAGCGTGCCGCAGGCCAAACCCGCCAGCGCGGCAATGCGCGCGGGGCGGTCAACGCGGGTGGTGACGAACACCGGCGCGCCGGTGGACAAGGCGCGCCCGACCTGACGCACAAGCAAAGGCACGTCATTGATCCGCTCCATCAACTTGTCGCGCCCCTCCATCCGTGTCGAGGCCCCGGCAGCAGGCATCAGGATGGCCAGCACGGCCTAATTTTCCAGCAGGCGGGCGAGGGCGCAGAATTGCTCAAGGCTGACGGTTTCGGCGCGGTCGGTGGGCTTGATCCCGGCGGCGATCAGGCGGTCCTCGATATCCGGGGCGACGCCTTTTAGCGCGGCGCGCAGCATCTTGCGGCGCTGGTTGAAGGCGCGCGCGACGGTGCGCTCCAATACTTTTGGATCGGCGGGAAACCGCGGTTCGGGCAGGGCCGTCAAATGCACCACCGCGCTGGACACTTTCGGCGGCGGGGTGAACGCGCCCGGCGGCAGGTGCATCGCGATGCGCACGTCACAGCGCCACTGCGCCAGCAAGGCCAGCCGCCCATAGGCCTTCGAGCCCGGTGCGGCGACGATCCGCTCGGCCACTTCGCGTTGAAACATCAGCGTCAGCGATTGCCAGAACGGCGGCCATTGCGGCGGCGTCAACCAACGCACCAACAACTCGGTGCCGACGTTATAGGGCAGGTTCGCGGCAATGCGGATCGGCGGCGTCAGGTGTTTAAGCGGATCGATCTCCAGCGCATCGCCTTCGATCACTGTTAGCCGGCCGGGATAGGCGGCGGCGATTTCGGCCAGTGCAGGCAGGCAGCGCGCGTCTTTTTCGATGGCCAGAACATGTCGCGCGCCATTGTCCAGCAAGCCACGCGTCAGGCCACCGGGGCCGGGCCCGATTTCCAGCACGTCACAGCCGGTCAGATCTCCGGCTTGTCGTGCGATCTTGCCCGTCAGGTTCAGGTCCAGCAGGAAATTCTGGCCCAGTGACTTGCGCGCACTTAGGTCATGCGCGGCGATTACGTCGCGCAGAGGGGGCAGATCCGTGCTCATAAGGCGCGCCCCGCAGCCATGCGCGCGGCCAGCTTCAGCGCCTCGATCAGCGACGTGGGGTTGGCCAACCCGCGCCCGGCAATGTCCAGTGCGGTGCCATGATCGGGCGAGGTGCGCACGATATCCATGCCCAGCGTCACGTTCACGCCCCGGTCAAAATCCAGCGTCTTGATCGGGATCAGGGCCTGATCGTGATACATGCAGATGGCGGCGTCATAACCTGCGCGCGCGGCGGCGTGGAACATCGTATCGGCGGGCAGGGGACCGCGCAGGTCCAGCCCCTCGGCGCGCAGGGCCTCAAGGACAGGGGTGATCAGGGTGATTTCCTCGCGCCCCATCTTGCCGCCTTCGCCCGCATGGGGATTCAGCCCCGCGATGGCGATGCGCGGTGCGCTGATCCCAAAGTCGCGGATCAGCCCGGCGTGGGTGATGCGGATCGTGTCGGCCAGCAGATCGGCGGTAAGAGCGGCGGGCACATCCGCCAGCGGGATGTGGATTGTCGTCGGCACAACGCGCAATTGATCCGACGCCAGCATCATCACTACGCGGGGTGTCTCAGTCAGCGCAGCCAGATATTCGGTATGGCCGGGATAGGCAAAGCCAGCGCCATCGGCCAGCGCCTTTTTGTGGATCGGCGCTGTGCACAACGCCGATGCGGCACCCGATTGCACCAGCGCGACGGCGCGCGCGATGGCGTCGATCACGCCCGCCGCATGAGTCGGGTTGGGGGTGCCGGGGGTCAAAGGACCGGGCATAGGTAAGGGCAAAACCGGCAGGCCGCTGGCCGCTTCAACCTCGGCCGGGTCGGTGATGACCGTGACCGGACAGTCGGGCGGCAGATGTGACGGATCCCCGATCCAGAAAAACGGCAGCGTGTCGCGCAGGGCTAGCCACGCCTTAAAGGCCAATTCCGGGCCGACGCCCGCCGGTTCCCCGCAGGTCAGCGCGACGGGGCGAAGCGCGGGAGCAGACATCAGTATTCGATGATCCGCGCCTCGGAGCGCAGCTGAGCGAGATAGCCTTCGGCAAAGGATTCCATCCGGTTGGCCGCAATTTGCGCGGACAGCTGGGCGGTTTCATCCGGCACGGGGGGCGCGCCCTCGCCAGGGCCTTCACTAGGCGCTTCGGCGGAATCTTCTTCGATGGTTTCGCTGCGTCCGCACATCATCAACAGGACCAGAGTTTCACCATTCGCACGGGTCACGTCATAGGACACTTCGCCCGGGTCCAGACGCGACAGGGAAATTGCGATGTCGGTCGGGATGTCACCGGGGGCCTTGGTCCCGCGTTCCAGAACCGAGGCAGGTTGATCCTTGGCGATGCCGTACAGATCGTCACAGGTGTCCGTCTGGGCGTCGACCTGACGCGCGCGGGCAATTGCGGACTCGCTGCGGCCACCGGGAATGTAATAGGCGGCATATTCGATCGCAACGTAGTCCGGATCGGGGGCGTCCACCTCTTGAATGTCGCGCATCTGGAACAGCGCGACGGCGCCGGGCAGGGGCAGAGGTTCGGTCACTTCACCGGGGGCCAGACCCAATACCAGCGGGCGCAGGATCGGCGGCAGTTGCGTGATCGGTTGCCACGGCAACCGCCCGCCCGCATCGCGCGTCGGCGTGGCTGACAGGGAGCGCGCCTGAGCGCTGAACGCGCTGGTGCTGGTTAGCTCCGCAATACTGCGCGCGCGCTCTAACACCGATTTTTCGGTGTCGGGCGTGAAGGGGATGATGATTTCGGACAACAGAACACGCACGCCTGTGCCGCTGCTGATGGCGTCGCGGGCGCGCTCCAGATCTTCTTCGGTGACCGCGATACGCGCGCCGAATTTCGCCTGCGTCAATTCACGCCAAGTCAGCCCGGCGCGCACGAATTCGCGGAAGGTCTCCTTGGAAACGCCGCCACGTTCCAGAAGCTGAATCATCTGATCCATGTTCAATTGGCCTTGCGCGGCGAATTGCGTCATGCCTTCCAGCAGGGCTTCTTCGCTGACGATGACACCTTGCGTTGTGGCTGCCTGAAGTTTCAGGCGATCTTCAATAAGCTGATCGCGGGCCAGGCGGTTCGGGTCGGCGGGGGCGCGCAGCAGGGTCAGCAGGCGCGCGCGCTGTTGCAACTCATAGCGGGTGACGACGTCACCATTGACCTTGATCACCGCATCGAACAGATTTTGCGCCTGCGCGCTGTTCGGGGCAAAGGTACCCACACCGCCAGTCAGGGTGGCGACACTTAGCATCAGCGCGGTGCCTGCACAGCGCAGGGTGGGAAGGGTCAGCTTGGGGATCATTGGATCATTTCCTGCATTCTCGAACATAGCTTTTATCCTCGGTCCGTGCGCTGAAGCCGCGCAGACCAACCGTCAGGCTAAGATCGGTGGACGGCTCAAGGATAGTCGAAGAGGTAAACCGACGCGAGGCCGAAAGCGAGATATCAACGCATTCATTGGTATATGTTAGGCCGATTCCTGCCTTGACGCTGTTGTCACTGGCGATGTCATACCGCCATTCGGCGCTGCCGGTCCAGTGTCGCGACAGCCGGTAAGAGCCATCGAAGGCCCATTCCGAGATCGTGCTTGGGCGGTTTTCGAACGTGTCCGCGCCCAGCCAGATATAGGTCGCGCCAATGTTGGTCGACGCGTTATACCACCCGGCGCGCACGGCGGCCTTTGTGGTGTCCAGCGCGCTGTCGAACAGGCCGCGCGCCGAGACGGACAGGCCGTTCTGCGTGGCGACCTGACCGGCGAACAGCAGGTCCGAAAACGTGCCCTGCAAGCCCGATGAATCTGAAAACGACAGCCCGCCATTCGGCTCGCGCTGCGTCCGGTCGCGCACGACCTGTCCGACTGTGAACGCGGTATTAAGCCCGGCAGGCGCCACCCGTGACCAGGTAAGGCCGTAGGCCGCGCTGGCCCCGCGTTCGCGCCGGTCGCTTGAGGCAAACCGCGACAGCGACAGAAGATTGCCCTCGTCAAATTCGGTGCGGGTGCTTTCGTCATTGGGGATGTTGGGCGTGTCACCGCCCACCCAACCCAATTGCACGACAGGTTCGATGACGTGACTGACACCGTTTGGCATTGTCTTGGCCAACGGATAGCGCAGGGTCATCGACACATAGGGCGTGGCCTGTGTGGATTTTGTGTCACTGGTGATTCCGGCACCGCTGACGTTGATCTGATCGACGGCCACACCGGTCACAAAGGTCGAATGCAGCCCCCCCATCAGGGTCCAGCTGCGCAGGTATTCGGCGCTGGCAGTCAACCGGGTCACGTCGCGCCCATCTGCAAAGACATCCACATCCGCGCCGTCCGTCGTCAGATCGGATGAGCGATACAGGCTGTGCGCATCGGCGCCAAAGCGCAACTCCCCGCCGAACCGCTTGGGAAAGAACCGACGCTCGTAGGCGACAGCACCGACGATGGTGGGCAGGGTTGAATTGCTCTCGTTCAGGCGCAGCGTGTGGAAATGGGTCAGCGCGGCGCGCATCCATTCATCGCGCTTGGTGCGCTCAATCGAAATCTCGCTGTCCAGACGGTCCTTGTCTGAATAGTTGTAATCCACCAGATAGGTGTCGTCGCTAACGGCCTCGACGTTGAAGCGCAGGATGAAATCGTTGTCCAACTCGAACAGGCCGCGCCCGAAGACATAGGCGCGCCGGTCGCTGAGGCCGATCTCGTCGTCCGACACCGCGCCTTCGAATTCGATCCCACCACGGGTGAACGCCTGACGATAACGCAGCTCAAGGGTGCGGGTCTTGTTGGTCAGGTAAGGCGTTAGGGTCAGATCCCGGTGATCTCCCATCGCTATGAAAAACGGCACTTTAGGCCCGAATCCCAGCAGCGATGAATTGTAGAGCGACGGCACCAGCATGCCGGACGCGCGTTCGACCGTAGGGTCCGGCAGGCGCAGTTCGGGCACATACAGAACCGGCGTGTCCATGATCCGGAGCTGCGCGCCTTCCAGATACAACTGACGCTCTACCTGATCGTGGATCACCCGGCGTGCGCGGATCTGCCAGAGGGGCGGGCTCCCATCCTCGCAGATATGACACGAGGTGACCGCCGCCTTGTACATCTGGCTGTAACGCCCGTTCGTGCGGGTGACCTGCTGCGCGGCCAGTTGCAGCTGATCCTCCATAACGATCCGCGCGCCGCGCAGGATGCCGTTTTGCATGTCACGGTCCAGCTGGGCACTGTCCGCCAGCACCACGGTGCCCGCGCCATCATACAGCGTCAGTGGCCCGTCCAAAATCAGGCTGTCGGTGCCCTTGTCATAGGTCGCACGGCGCGCCAGCAGGCGGCGGCCCTGATACAGCGCCTCGACGTTGCCGATGGCCACCAGCCGACCGTCGCCTTCCAGATACACCTCATCAGCGACCAGCATCGCGGGGGCGGGCGGGGCGGTGTCCTGCGCCATGACTGGCAGATGCCACAGGCTCGCCATCGCCAACGCAAGGGTGGCGCGGTGCAAGGAGCGGCATAACTGAGTCAGGGTGCGCGTCATCCGTCCTCCTTATGCAGCAAAATGCCGAAGGCCAACAGAAACGAGGCGATGGGCGGGGCCCAAGCGGCCAATATGATGGGAATCTGTCCATTTTCCCCCAAAACCTGCGCAAAGTTGCGGATGTAATGCAGTGAAAACCCCAACATGATCGCGCTGAGCACAGACACCCCGGTGTTGGACATGCGCACATGGCGCATGGTGAACGCCGCCGCGACCAGCACCAGCGCCATCAGGAACAGCGGCTGCGCCAACTGCATCTGAAGCCATACGGCATAGCGGCGGGCCGAAAATCCGGCCTGTTCCAGTTGATCGATGAAATCCGGCAGATCCCAGATCGAGATAAACTCGGGCTTGCCGAAACTGTCGATGATCCGATCCTGCGTCAGTGCCGACGGCACGGTCAGTTTGCTAAGCTCGCGTGCGTCGCTCTCTGGGTTGTGACCAACAGACAGATCCCACAGCTTGGCATCCGTCAGAGCCCATTCGCCCTCGCCCAACTGGGCCTTGCGGGCGCTGATCCGGCGCAAAGGCTCGCCCGAGGGGGCAAATGAGATGAACGTGGTGTCATAAAGGGTGCCGACATCGGAACTGGCGTGCGTGGCATGGATCACCGTCTGGCCCTGCGCGCTGCCCTGACGTAGCCACAGCCCCTCCGAGGCGATGGCCAGAACGCTCTCGCCGCCGCCGCGCTGGGTGTTGACCACATCCTGATAGCGCTTGGCCGATGCCGCGACGATGGGGTTCATCATCGTTGTGCCAACAACCCCGATCAGCGCCGCCACGATCACCGGCGCCAGCAGGCCGTTCATCCCCGAGCGCCCCGAAGCGCGCAACACCACCAGTTCGGAACTGCGCGCCAGCCGCACGAACAGCGCGACCGAGGCCAGGATCAGGATCAGCGGCAGGATTTCGTAATTGGCCGACGGCATTTTCAGAAGAACGATCTTGATCACTTCCCACAGGGGCAGGGCGGGAAAATCCTGAACTTTGTCGACCAGCTCGATCAGCGCCAGAAGGACGGCAAACACGGCGGAAATGCCCAGATAGGTCCACAGGAACTTGCGCGCGAAATAGAAATGCAGCGTCATGTCAGGCGGCCTCCCGCCTGCGGGACAGGGCATGGCGCACGCGATGAACCAGCCCCGGATTGGCCGCCATATGCAGCAACAGCGCCGTTATCGCGAACCCCAGAAGCGTCGGAACATACAGCAACGGCCACATCGCGGGCATCTGCACGACCGGGGCCGCGACCACGCCTTCGACCATCTTGATGCCGATCAGCAGGACGAAAGCGGTCAGGATCTGGCGCCAGACACCAAACCGGCTGTACCCACCCTGAAGCAAGGTGGCAAAACCGATCAGACCGGCAACGATACACAGCAATGCCTGCGTGATGCGCGCATGAAGGGCACTGACCGCGACCCCCAGACTGACACCCGTACGTTCGGCTACAGCGGCGGGATCGCGCAGCAGATCGGGCGTTCTGGCAAATTCGATCCGGTTGGTGCCGACCGCGTCAACGGTGATCAACCGGCTGATGTCATAGGAAAAATCGTCGAAATGTGTGGTGAACAGGCGCATGCCCTCGCTGCGCAGGTTTTGCGCCAGACCATCCACCATGACCAGTTTCGTACCATCGCCTTCTTGCACCAGATAGGCCCTCTCAGAGGTGTAGGTGACCAGATTGTCAGCCTCGCGGCGGTCGGACATGAACACGTTGCGCAACTCGCCGTCGGGGGTGATTTCGCGAATGTAGAAGGTCACGCCGGGGGCAGGGTGCAAAAATTCGCCCTCGGTCAGCAGCTTGGCGGTGACGTTACGCGACAACTCGGTCCAGCGCACATCCAACTGTTGCAGGCTGGCGGGGATCAGTACATGCGCCAGAACCGACATCATCAGCGCGATGATGACCCCGTAATACACAACGGGCCGCGCCATGCGCCACGGCGAATAGCCGGTGGCCTGCATCACGGTCAGTTCGCTTTCGGTACTCAGGCGGTTGGTGACATAGACCGCCCCGGCAAAGGCCGCGATGGGCAAGATCGCACCAACGACAGCCGGCAGGGTCAGCGCAGTAAATTCGGCAAATATCCACGACGACTGTCCGTCGCTGATAAGGCGATCGAACATGCGCACGGCCTTGTTGATCCAGAAGATCGACACCAGAACCAACGCGAAGAACCCGAACAGCACCATGAGTTGCGACAGCATATACCTGTCGAATCTGGTCAAGATATCCCCCCCGGACATACAACATCTGGTGGCAGGCTATCCCAGATCGCGTCAGGGTAAAACTGCTAAAGCATGCGTTGGGCGGGCGAGTGCCTGTGAATGATGGTGATAGAAGCTCAATCGGTCTTGTGTGTCTGCATGGGGGGGCGCAAGGTTGGCGGCAGCCATGCGCGGGCAAAGCGGCATCAACGCCCGTTCAAACCGCATTCCCCCTTTCGGCCCGCGCCCAATTCGCGCTAGGTCTATGCAAAATTCAACCGCAGGAGCCGCCCGATGACCCATCCCATGACCCCCCTTACGCAGGCCAAATTTGCCGCGCTCGACATTGACGCCATCGCCGATTTCGAGGGCCGCGTCGCCGTTATGATCGGTGCCGACGCCAAGTTGGACACGGCCGCGCGCCGGGTCAACCGCCTGACCAAAGGCGCGCTGGCCCGCATGATCGAAGGTGGCGCACTGGACAAGATGAAGCCGGGCGAGGTGAAAACATTGGCATGGCCAGCGGGCATGAAGGCCGAGGCGCTGGACGTGGTCCTGATCGAACGCAATGCCAAATCCGATGATGCGCGCAAGGCAGGCGTGGCCTTGGGCAAAATCAAGGGCGATGCGGCCCTGCTGGTGCTGGCCCCGCAATTGCGCCGCCCGGTCGATCTGATGCTGGGCGCGGTGCTGCGGGCCTATACGTTCAGCGCGCGCAAGTCGGGCGATGCGCCGAAAACCCCCGGTGATGTCACCCTGATGGTATCGGATCCCGACGCTGCCGAGGCCGAGGCCGTCGCCGCCCGCGCCGTGGCCGAAGGCGTGTTTTTCACCCGCGATCTGGTATCCGAGCCTGCCAACCACCTGACCACCACCGAATTCGCCAATCGTATCAGCGCGATGGAGAAACTGGGCCTGAAGGTGACCGTGCTGGACGAGCCTGAGTTGGAAAAGCTGGGCATGGGTTGTTTGCTAAGCGTCGGGCATGGCTCGGTCAGCCCGTCGAAGGTGGCGGTGATGGAATGGATGCATGGCCCCAAGGGCGAGGCGCCGTTGGCCTTGGTCGGTAAGGGCGTGGTGTTCGACACCGGCGGGATCAGTCTGAAACCGGCGGCGGGCATGGAAGACATGACCATGGACATGGGCGGCGCGGGCGTTGTTGCGGGCGTCATGCGCACGCTGGCCCTGCGTAAAGCGCCGGCGAATGTGGTCGGTCTGGTCGGTCTGGTCGAAAACATGCCGTCGGACCGCGCCACACGCCCCGGCGATGTCGTGACCTCGATGAAGGGCGACACCGTGGAGGTCATCAACACCGACGCCGAGGGGCGTTTGGTGCTGGCCGATGTGATGTGGTACGCGCAAGAAACCTACAAACCGAGCGCGATGATCGACTTGGCCACACTGACCGGCGCGATCATCGTCGGATTGGGGCATGACAACGCGGGCGTGTTTTCCAACGACGACACGCTGAGCCGGGCCTTCCTGAAGGCCGCCGAGGACGAGGGCGAGGGCGCGTGGCGTATGCCGATGGGCCAATGCTATGATGATCAATTGAAAAGCCAGATCGCGGACATGAAGAACGTCGGTACCCGCGCTGCGGGGTCGATCACTGCCGCGCAATTCCTGCTGCGCTTTGTGCAGGACGGTACGCCGTGGATCCATCTAGACATCGCGGGCGTCGCCTCGGTGAAGGCCGACACCGCCTATGCGCCCAAGGGCGCGACCGGCTGGGGTGTCATGGCACTGAACCGTCTGGTGGCGCAGATGCTGGAGGGCTGATGGGCGCCGCCTATTTCTATCAGCTAAAGCGCAACCCGTTGGAGGTGACCTTGCCCATGTTGGTGGGCAAGGCCCTTGGCGCGGGGTGGCGTGTGGCCGTTCGTGGCGTGGATGCCGCGCGGCTGGACTGGCTGGATGCGCAGCTGTGGTTGGGGGACGAGTCGTTCTTGCCGCATGGCATCGCGGGCGGGCCGCATGATGCGGATCAGCCGGTGTTGTTGACCATGGGCACGGAGATGCCGAACGGCGCGACCTGCCTGATGGCGGTGGACGGAGCTACGGTCGGCGCGGAAGAGGTGCGCGCGCTGAACCGGGTCTGCGTGTTGTTTGACGGCAACGACGACAGCGCACTGAATGCGGCGCGGGCGCAATGGAAGGCGCTGACCGGGGCGGGCTGCGCCGCGCAATACTGGTCCGAGGAAAGCGGCCGCTGGGAAAAGAAGGCCGAGAAAGAAGCGACCTGAATAGAATGGCCCGCCCCGGCAACAGGGGCGGGCCGTCTTGTTTACTGCCTTGTTTTACTGCGCGCGCAGCGGGATCTTGTCCTTGTTCATGTCATAGCTCCACGGCAGGCCGCTGTTTTTCCAGCCGTTCTTCAGGCGCCAAGGCCCGTTGGGATTGTCCTTGGACGTGGCGCCCTCGAACCCGTCAACCACAACATAGACCGACTTTAGGCCCAAACCCTCCAGCGCCTTGGCCGAAGGCGCGCCGCGCGTCCCGCCCGAGCGGCACATCAGGATCACCGGCGTGTCCACGCCCATGTCGCGCGCGTCCATCGCAACCTTGACCCCGGCGGCGAAATCCGGATTGAGACGCATCTCAAACCGGGGTTTTTCCGGGTGCCATGCGGTGGGATCGACCTGCATGTAGGGCACAACCAGATCGACCGTATCTGTAAACCCGGTGAACATGATCTCGATCGGTTCGCGCACGTCGATAAACAGCACCCCGTCACCTTGGGCGGTCTTCATATCGAATGCTTCTTTCGCGGTCAGATACAGGCCCCACGGGGTCTGGTTCTTGGGATCTTCCGGCGCATCGGCGGCCAGTGCAGGCAGGGTCACAGCCAGTGTCAGGCTGGCCCCCAGCAGGGCGGCACCAAGGGTTCTGCGTAGCATTTCAATGCTCCTTTATGGCTTAGAACGACAGAACGCGGGCGTCTGCGTCCATCAGGCGGGCGGCCATCGCGGGGGGCGCTGCAACGCCGACATTGTCCAGCAGGACACTGGCATCCGCGCCTTTGCCGGGCAGGTAGATCGCGCAGACCTCGACCGTGGCACCGGCCTCCATGATTTTCTGCATCAGGCCTTGGGGGCTCATGCCCATGGGGGGCTGGGCGGCGGTGGCCGAGTCGGGCGCGTCTTTCAGGGCCAAATCGCCACCGGGACCGCACAACAGCATATGCGCGCTGGCACCGGCCTTGACCGATTGCATGGTCAGCACCATCCCCATCAACTGGGTCTGGGCATCAGCACTGGTGATCACTGTGACCAGCTTGTCCACGGTGTCCTGCGCAAGTGCAGGAGTGGAAAAGGGCAGGGCCACGACGGTGGCAAGCGACAGTAGGGACGGGAGGCGCATGGAAATCTCCTTTGGATCAGATGCGTTTCCCAAGCAGACTAAATCATATTCTATAATGTGAATTTGATGTGCATCAATAACGGCTGCCACCGCTGGTCGCGGATGCGCCTCAGCGGGTCAGAACCAGCGTGCCATTCTCAATCCGGATGCTGCTGAACCGTTGCAGATAGCGCATGCCCAGAAGCGATTCGAACAGATCTCCTTCGTTGACCACGGCGCGCACGTCGCGGTCTGTGATACCGCCCAGGGCGACCGTCTCTAGCCGGACAGGCGCGGTGCGCACGATGCCGTTGGCGGTATTGGCCTGACCGTGAAACGACAGCGTGGTCAGGTCCAGCCCGACCGCGATTGCGTCATCCCGACTAAGCACGATATCGCTGGCCCCGGTGTCCACGACAAACCGCAGCGCGGTGCCGTTCACCTCGGCCGTCAGGTAATAGTGCCCATCGGGCGCGCGGGGCAGTTCAATCACGCCGCCATCCGCAAAAACGGTCTGGAAGGGGCGCACGGTCTGACGGATATCATCCCAAAGGCCAATCGAGGCGATGACACCGACAAAGATCAGCCCCCACAGCGTTGCATGCTGCATCGACTTACCCAAAGAGTTGCGACTGGCGGCAATGAACCACGCCAGAACGGCCCCGCCCAGCACGATAAGATACATCAATTGGGCTGTGTCGATCCGGTCCATAATGTGGCCTCCTGCGGGGGTATATAGGCGTGGGGAGGGGCCTTGTGTAGGGCGTCAGCCGCCGATGCCGAACCCGTGCAACCCGTCCAGAACGAACTGCACCGCCAGCGCGGCCAGAAGCATACCCAGAACCCGTGTCGTGATGTTGATTCCGGTCTTGCCCAAGGCACGCTCTAACAATCCCGCGCTGAGAAACGAGATCAGGACCAGCGACAGCACGAAGAACATGATGCCCAGCACCCAGGCAATTCCCGCGAAACCGGTTTGTTCGCCGGTCAGCAGGATCACCGTGGCAATCGCACCGGGACCAGCCAGCAGGGGAATCGCCAGCGGGAAAATCGAGGGATCGTCGTTGTGATCTTCATGTTCCGCCTGATCCACCTGATCCTCGCGTCGTTTCGTACGGCGATCAAATAGCATATCCAAGGCAGTCAGAAACAACAGGATGCCGCCCGCGATCCGAAACGCTGACATGGAAATCCCGATAAAGCCCAGGACAGACTCACCAAAGGCACCAAACAGGCTAAGCAACAGCCCGGCGGTCAGGCAGGCGCGAATGGCGATGGTGCGCCGCCGTGCCGTGCCCATACCCCGCGTTACAGCAAGGAACAAAGGCGCCAGCGCGATTGGATCCAGCACGATCAGCAGGGTCACGAAAGTGGTTATAAGGGCGGCATTGTCCATCCCATCGGGATGCGGGCGCGGCACGCCAATGTCAACCTTTTGCGGCGTTTGACGTGGCGTGCGCTGGCCTTAGCTTTCGGCCTTTTCCAGCTTTTCCAGCGCGCGTATCCACATCGCCTCGGCGCGGTTTTGGGCTTCCATCACCTCGGCATATTTTTTCTGCCAAACGACAGCCTCGTCCTTTTTGTCTTCGTCATAAAGCTTGGGATCGGCCAATTTCTTGGCCAGCTTGTCAGCCATTTCTCCAAGTTTTCCAACGCGTTCTTCGCATTTCTTCACGTCGCTTCGCAGCGCAAGGATGGCATCGCGCGAGGGGCGCTTGGGCTTGGTATCCTTGGGCTTTTTTGCCGGCGCGTCCGAGGCCAGCAACATGGTGCGATAGCTTTCCAGATCGCCCTCGTAGGGGGCGACGCGGCCATCCTTGACCAGCCACAGGCGGTCGGCCACGAGGGACAGCAGGTGCATATCGTGACTGACCAGAATGACAGCGCCCGTGTAGGCGGTCAGCGCCTCGACCAGCGCCTCGCGGCTCTCGATATCAAGGTGGTTGGTCGGCTCATCGAGGATCAGCATGTGGGGCGCGTCGATGGTGGCCAACATCAGCGACAGACGCGCCTTTTGCCCGCCCGACAGCTTGCCCACCAGCGTCTCCGCCTGTTCGGCCCCGATCCCAAAGCCACCCAGACGCGCGCGCAGGCGCGACGGCATTTCACCGGGGCGCAGACGGCGGATGTGGTCAATCGGCGTCTCATCAACGTGTAGTTCTTCGACCTGATGCTGCGCAAAGAAACCAACGCGCAGTTTGGACGAGGTGGTCATTTTACCACCCATCGCTTCAAGTTTGCCCGCCAACAGCTTGGAAAACGTAGATTTTCCTTCGCCGTTTTTGCCTAGAAGCGCGATACGGTCGTCCTGGTCAATCCGCAGGTCCAGACGTTGCAAAATAGCTTTGCCGTCATAGCCGACCGACACACCCTCCATGTGGATGATGGGCGGCGACAGTTCTTCGGGGGACGGGAACGTGAACCGTTTCAACGCCGCCTCTTGCGGGGTGGTGATCGGCTTCATCTTTTCGATCATCTTCAGGCGCGACTGGGCCTGAACGGCCTTCGAGGCCTTGGCGCGGAACCGGTCAACGAAACTTTGCAGATGCGCCCGGCGCGCGTCCTGTTTGCGCGCCTCGGATGCGGCGGCGGCAAGACGCGCGGCGCGGGTTTCCGCGAACGTGTCATAGGCGCCGGTGTAAAGCGTCAGCTTCTTGTCTTCGAGGTGCAGAATCGACCCGACAGCGCGGTTCAACAAACCGCGATCGTGGCTAACGATCAGCACTGTATGGGGATACTTGGCCAGATAGGTTTCCAGCCACAGCGCACCTTCAAGGTCCAGATAGTTGGTCGGTTCGTCCAACAACAAAAGGTCGGGCTGCGAAAACAGCACGGCGGCCAGCGCGACGCGCATCCGCCATCCGCCCGAAAAGGCCGAACAGGGCTGGCGTTGCGCCGCGTCGTCAAATCCCAGACCCTTGAGGATCGAGGCGGCGCGCGCTTCGGCGCCCCAGGCCTCGATATCGGTCAGGCGGGTCTGCACTTCGGCGATGCGATGCGGGTCTGTCGCGGTTTCGGCCTCGGCCATCAGCGACGCGCGCTCGACATCGGCGGCCAGCACCGTGTCGATCAACGACACCTCGTTGCCGGGCACCTCTTGGGACACACCGCCAATGCGGGCCTGCAAGGGCAGGGTGATCTCGCCCCCCTCCAGCGCCAGTTCGCCCCTTATCAGGCGGAACAGCGTGGTTTTGCCGGTGCCATTACGGCCGACAATGCCCACCTTATGCCCATCCGGGATAGAGGCCGAAGCGTTTTCGATCAGCGGGCGGCCCGCGACGGAGTATGATATGTCATTGATGCGCAGCATGGGCACCTCGTGCCGCATGTGCAGCGTGGCGTCAATCCACGCTTTTCAACTGTTCGACCTCGTGGTATCGGGGCCGCCATATAGTCATGGCGGGGCAGAGGGCCCGGCCACACCCAAATGAAAGAGGCCAACATGGCAATTGAACGCACCCTGAGCATCATCAAACCCGACGCCACCAATCGCAACCTGACCGGCAAGATCAACGCAAAGTTCGAAGATGCAGGTCTGCGCATCGTCGCGCAAAAGCGTATTCACCTGACACCGGCGCAGGCTGGCAAGTTCTACGAAGTGCACGCATCGCGTCCGTTCTACGGCGAACTGTGTGAATTCATGGCGTCCGGCCCTGTCGTTGTGCAGGTTCTGGAAGGCGAAGGCGCTATTGCTAAAAACCGCGAAGTCATGGGCGCGACTGACCCGTCCAAAGCGGATGCAGGCACCGTGCGCGCCGAATTCGCAACGTCGATGGGCGAAAACTCGGTCCACGGTTCGGACGCGCCTGAAACGGCTGCCGAAGAAATCGCGTATTTCTTCTCGGGTCTGGAACTGGTGGGCTAAACCTACCTTACGCTTATCGCGTCATCCGTGACGCGCCCATGGGCAGCCTGCATCAGGCTGCCCTTTTCTGTATGGGCCCGCAGAAGGGCGACGTTGCGGATGTTAGATTTGACGCCCATGTCGAAAACGTCCCCAATCAGGGGCACCAGCCCCACCATGAAATCAAACCCTGAGTTTGCCATCATCCGTGTGATCAGCCGCTTGGGTGCGCCCATACGGTGCGCCTGATAGAGAATATAGGCCGACGGTGCCAAGGCGAGCGTATCACCAACGCCCGGAACAAGGCCCAGAACACTGTCCCATCCGATGCGAAACCGCGTGCCGGGAATACCGAAGGCGGAATCCATGCGATGCGCAACGCGGTCAAGATGATCCAGCCGGGCGGTATGGTTAGGCGCATTCATGCGCGTGCGGGTCCACGGCTGGCAATGATCCAGACGGCGTGTACCAAACCGGGGATAAAGCCCAGCAAGGTCAGCAGAATGTTCAGCCAGAAATGTTTGCCCAGCCCAACCTGAAGGAACACCCCCAGAGGCGGCAATAGAATGGCACAGATAATGCGGATGAGGTCCATGATGGTCTCCCGTTTCCAATATACGTTGAAGGGTCAACGCAGTCTTGGGCAGGAGGGTTCCATTTAGATGAACCGCGCCTCAGGGAAATCCACGGGCAAGCGCGCCTGAATTTTACGTTTCAGGAAAACCCTGTGGCGCTGCATGGCTCACAACGGACGTGACGAATAAGCGTTACGGGAACGCGGAAGGATCAGATGCTGGCGAAGTCGGTAAAGACCGTGTTTTTGGGTGTTTGCGGCTTTGGCATGGCCTTGGGGGCGCCGCTTTTGGTGCTGGGTTGGGTCGATTGGCGGGGCTGCGCGGCGGGCGCGGGAGTGGCTGTCGGCATTGAGTTGCTCCTCAATAGGGGCGCCTGCCAGGGGTCGCGCGGCTGGCGCGGTTCACCACGTCAGGCTGCGCAGAGAACACGGCTCCGATAGGGAGCAATTGTGTCAAACTCAAGGCAATTTTTCTGCACATGCGAAGGGCCGTGGCGGGATTTCGCCAGTTGTATCAAGCATGGTACATAAGGGGCACAGAAGGAGCGCGGAAGGGGCGCGGAAATTGGGTATTCCACGCCCCAAATAGGTTTCAACCTTGTGTCAGCCTAGCATTTTTTCGACGACCTCGCCAAAGGCCGACGGCGTGGGCACGATGGTCACGCCGGCATCGCCCAGAATCTCGACCTTTTCTTGTGCCGATTCTCCGAAGGCCGAGACAATTGCACCGGCATGGCCCATGCGCCGCCCCTTGGGGGCGGACAGGCCCGCGACATAGGCCGCGACCGGCTTGGTCATGTGATCGCGGATATAGGCGGCCGCCTCGGCCTCTTGCGGGCCACCGATTTCACCGACCATGACGACGGCGTCGGTATCGGGATCAGCCTCGAACAGCTCCAGAATATCGCGAAAGGACGATCCGTTGATCGGATCGCCACCGATGCCGATGGAACTGCTGACGCCAATACCGCGCGCCTTCATCTGGCTGGCCGCCTCATAGCCCAGCGTGCCCGACCGCCCGACGATTCCGACCCGCCCCGGCAGGTAGATATGGGGAGGCATGAGGCCCGCAAAGGCCTGACCGGGGGTGATGATCCCGGCGCAGTTGGGCCCGATCAGACGCATCCGGCGCTCGGCCTTGTAGCGACGCATGTAGCGTTTGACACGGATCATGTCCTGCGTCGGGATACCGTCGGCGATGCACACGCAGGTCTTGATGCCCGCATCCGCCGCCTCCATGATGCTGTCGGCGGCAAAAGGGGGCGGCACGAAGGCGATGACAAGATCCGCGCCGGTTTCGGCCACGGCCCCCTTGACGGTGTTGAACACGGGCAAGCCGTTGTGCAGGATGCCGCCCTTGCCGGGGGTCACGCCGCCGACGACGTTGGTGCCGTATTCCGCCATTTCCGATGCGTGAAAGCTGCCGATTCGGCCGGTCAGGCCAGTCACCAGAACCTTGCTTTGTTTGTCGATGAGAATGGCCATCAGACGGCTCCCCCATTGTTGCTGCGCGCCTTTTTCCAGGCCGCGACCACCTTGTCTGCGGCCTCGGCCAATGTGTTTGCGGTGGTGATGTTCAGTCCGCTTTCGTTGATTAGTTTGCGCCCTTCGGCCTCATTGGTGCCCGACAGACGCACGACCAGCGGCATGGTCAGGTTCAATTCCTGCACCGCGCGCACCACGCCTTCGGCGATCCAGTCGCAGCGGTTGATGCCGGCAAAAATGTTCACCAAAATCGCCTCGACATTGGGATCGTTCAGCACCGCCTTGAACGACATCAAGACGCGTTCCGGGCTGGCCCCGCCGCCGACATCCAAAAAATTAGCAGGCTCGCCCCCCGACATCTTGATCATGTCCAGCGTGGCCATCGCCAGACCAGCCCCGTTGACGATACAGCCGATTTCCCCCTCCAGCCCGATGTAGTTCAGGCCGCGGTCCTCGGCATAGGTTTCGCGCCCGTCCTCTTGGCTTTTGTCGCGCAATTCCGAGATTTCGGGACGGCGAAACAGGGCGTTGTCGTCAAAGCTGACCTTGGCGTCCAGCGCCACGATCTCGCCCGCGCCGGTCACGACCAACGGGTTTACCTCGACCATGGAGGCGTCCATTTCCTCCATCATCTTATAGCATCCGGTGATCGTCTTGACCGCTTGATTGATCAGGGCCGGATCCAACCCCAACTGGAACGCAATTTCGCGCGCCTGAAAGTTTTGCATGCCCACCGCCGGGTCCACGACCGAGCGGATGATGCTGTCGGGTTCGTTGGCGGAAATATCCTCGATCTCCATTCCGCCTTGGGCGGAGGCGACCACGACCACGCGTTCCTCGGTGCGGTCCATCACGAAAGCCAAGTAGATTTCCTGCGCAATATCCGTGGCCTCCTCGACATAAAGCCGACCCACCAGTTTGCCCTGCGGGCCGGTCTGATGGGTGACTAGACGACGGCCCAGCATCCACGCGGCGGCGTTGGAAATTTCGTCATCGGTGCTGCAAATCCGGACGCCGCCTGCCTTGCCGCGTGCGCCCGAATGGATTTGGGCCTTGACCACACATTTGTCGCCGGACAAACCACGGGCGCGGTAAACCGCCTGTTCGGGGCTATAGGCGATGCCACCGCGAGGGATGTTGACGCCGAACCGCTTCAGCAGCTCCTTGGCCTGATATTCGTGGATATCCATCGTCTTATCCCTTCTTGGCCTTGATGGCATCGGCCACGGTCAGCACGTTGGTGGCCATGCGTTCCGAGGCGGCGTCGATCATCTTGCCATCCAGACTGGCAGCACCTTTGCCTGCGGCCTCGGCCTTGCGCAGTTCTTCGATGATCTTCTGGGCGCGCGTTACTTCGGACTCGGGGGGCGAAAACACGTCATTGGCCATGGCAATCTGGCTGGGATGGATGGCCCATTTGCCCTCGATCCCCAGCGCAGCGGCGCGTTTGGCGGCTAGGATATAACCGTCGGGATCGCTGAAATCGCCAAACGGGCCGTCAATCGCCCGCAGACCATACGCGCGACAGGCAACGGTCATGCGCGACAGGGCATAGTGCCACTGATCGCCGGGATAGTCGGGGTTCAACCCGCCAATCACCACGGTGCGCGCGCGGTTGGAGGCGGCGTAGTCTGCCACGCCGAAATGCATCGCCTCGATCCGACCGGGGGCGGCGGCAATCGACTCGACATTGGCCATGCCAAGCGCGGTTTCGATCAGCGCCTCCAGACCGATTTGATGGGTGAGCCCCATCGACGTCTCGATCTGACTGACCATGGTTTCGACCGTGTACATATCCGCCGGAACGCCGACTTTGGGCACCAGAATAGTATCCAGATGCTGCCCCGCCTGTTCAACGATATCGACCACATCACGATACATGTAATGCGTGTCCAACCCGTTGATGCGGATCGACATAGTCTTACCCTTGGCCTTCCAGTCGATGTCGTTCAGCGCCTGGATGATGTTCTTGCGGGCCTGCACCTTTTCGGGCGGTGCGACCGCGTCTTCCAGATCCAGAAAGATATAATCGACATCGCTATCCGCCGCCTTGTCGATCATCGACGGGTTCGAGCCGGGCACGGCCAATTCCGAGCGTTGCAAGCGCTGTTTTTTCAATGGGTGCAGAGTATAGCTCATATCGGGCGTCCTTTGATGTGGCCAGCGTGGCATGGAAATATTGTTGCACTGACATTGGCCCGCGCGACACTTTCCGTTGGGTGGCGTCATCTGTCTTGGGTTAGACAGGATCGCTGAACGGGTAGGGACGTCTACCCGGTGCATGGGATTTAGGATGCGGTTGAATACTGTGAGCGTGCGCAATCCGCCGCTGAGTTCAGTCAGAGGGTCGCGGGAACAGTTTCAGAGTGGCGAGAACGCTGTCCTGGCCTGCGGTGTCGCTGCGTAAGGGGGATGCAGGGCCAGTTCGGAGTGAAACGCATCGCGTCCCAGGCGCGCCTGCAGGTCGATCAGATAGACACGTCTTACGTGTTGATTGCCGCCTTGGCCGTCTTGGCCGCGCGCCATCTTGCAATATGACGCCCGATCGCGAACCAACCGATCAGCCCCCAGAACAAAGCAATAAGCATAAACACGATGCTAGGAGCGAAATGAGGTACGTCACGCACCAACCATCCTATCACCACGTTTAACACGCCGAATCCGGCGGCCCACATCATCGCACGGCGAAACGACCGGGCAAAAATACCGGACAGCAGCCCGCCAACGCCCCCGATATCAAGCGACATTCCAAGAAAAATAGCTATTGCGTACATTAACTTATATCCTTTGTGCGCATTCTGCCGATGCGTTATTTAATCCTGATCATGCCAGAGGCGCTAAGAAACCGACAACGCCGCCAATCGCTGCTAACACGATCAGCCTTGCTGAACAGCCCCACAGCATAAGATCGAAGACGTGCAAGATGTCTTTTGAAAGCAAAGCACGCGGGACGGTCTACGCCAGGAAGTAAGGTGGGGGTGTTCGCGGGGCGGCAATATCGTTCCGGAATATAGTTTACAAAAACTGTCCAGATTTATAACAGGATCGGACGCGGTGCGATTTCTCTTTGGCATCAACTGCGTTCTTGCCGAATAAAAATGATGAGCGGATCCTATGCTGCGACATTTCCTTGAGTACTATCGGCCTTGGAAAAAACTCTTTTGGCTGGATTTCGGCTGTGCCGTCGTGTCCGGGTTGCTTGAGCTTGCCTTTCCTCTGGCAATCAAAGGTTTCATTGATGTGCTTTTGCCCAACGGTGACTTGGGCCTGACCCTGTTTGCAGCAGTGGGGTTGCTGATCATCTATCTGGTGAATGCGGGCCTGATGACGATCGTCATTTACTGGGGACACATGTTGGGCATCAACATTGAGACCGAAATGCGCCGCCGTGCCTTTGCCCATTTGCAACGCCTGTCCTTCTCTTACTTTGACAAGGTGCGGACCGGCAAACTGGTTGCCCGCGTGACCCGCGATCTGGAGGAGATCGGAGAGGTTGCACACCACGGTCCCGAAGACCTGTTCATTGCGATCATGACCTTTGTCGGCGCCTTTGCCTTGATGATGACGATCAATGTGGATTTGGCGTTGATCACCGCAGTGATCGTGCCGGTCTGTGTCGTCATAGTTGCCGTTTTCGGCGGGCGCATGACGCGCACATGGCGAGCGATCTATTCCCGCGTTGCCGATTTCAACGTCCGCCTGGAAGAGAATATCGGTGGCATCCGTGTAGTTCAGGCCTTTGCAAACGAAGAGCATGAGGCGGCACTTTTTGCCAAGGACAACAGCGGCTATCGCCAGACGAAACTGGCGGCCTATAAACTGATGGCCGGGTCATCGGCGCTTAATTATATGGGGATGCGGCTGATACAGGTTGTCGTCATGGTGGCGGGCGCGGCTTTTGTGCTGGATGGCTCGTTGACGACTGGCGGCTTTGTGGCGTTCCTGTTGTTGGTGTCGGTGTTCTTTCGTCCGCTGGACAAGATCGCTGCCGTGATCGAAACCTATCCCAAGGGCATCGCGGGGTTCCGGCGCTATCTTGACCTGATGGAAACCGAACCGGATGTGTCCGACGCCGAGACAGCAACAATCGCGCCTGCGTTCAAGGGCAACGTGCGGTTCGAGAATGTCGGGTTTGAATACGGACAGGATCGGCCGGTTTTGAAAGACATATCGCTAGAGGTTGCTGCCGGTGAAAAGATGGCCTTTGTCGGCCAATCCGGGGCGGGGAAGACGACTCTGCTGGCTCTCGTGCCGCGGTTTTATACTCCTCAGGAAGGGCGCATTACAATTGACGGTTTGGATACTACCAGCGTCACCTTGAATTCCCTGCGCGCACAGATCGGGATTGTTAGCCAGGATGTGTTCCTGTTTGGCGGCACCCTGCGCGAAAATATCGCTTATGGACGTCTGGATGCATCCGAAGAAGATATTCTGGACGCTGCGGACAAGGCCCAACTCAGCGGGATGATCGCGCAATTGCCTGATGGGCTGGACACTGTCGTTGGTGAGCGCGGGGTCAGCCTGTCTGGCGGGCAAAAGCAACGGGTCGCCATCGCGCGGATATTTCTCAAGAACCCCCCGATCCTTATTCTGGACGAGGCGACATCGGCGCTGGACACGCAAACCGAACGTCAGATTCAGGATGCGCTGGATGCGTTGTCGCAGAACCGGACAACGCTGGTCATTGCGCATCGTCTGGACACAATCCGCAACGCAGACCGTATCGCGGTGATGCAAGATGGCCGGATTGTCGAAACGGGGACCCATGCGGAACTGACCAACACGTTGGGCCATTATTCGCGGTTGGCAAATACCTGACCTTACCTTGCCATCTTTTGGGTAAGACGTTGGCGTCGTTCGCGGAATTTGCAATTAAGGAGAACATAAAGGGCCCCTGCGGGTGCTCACCTCGTGAGCGTAAGCCAGATCGAGACAATAGCGGCAGGTCCATATGTTACATACTTTCTGAATTCTCCATTGGCGAATGAACATGGAAACGCAGTCAAAACCGACGGCGTGGAAAAGCTGGGCGCAGATGTAATGATCGACACCCTGCGCCCATTGCAGGCTTTCGACGCCGGGGGCCGCGCGCGGGCACTGTCTGCAATCGTCCAGGCGCTTGCCACAGCCAAGGCGGCGGGCGTTGATCCGGCGGCGGCGTTGCATCTTGTGGATTGGAAGGAATAGGGGAGATTGCCCCTTTGGTTGTTCTTTGACGCAAAACAATCCCGTTAGTCGGTGAGTGGGAAAACTCCGAGAAGCCACAGCCCCGACCTTGGGAGCGCGGCGCGCGGCCAGCACGGTATTCAGAACCGAGGCTGGCCTATTTTTCTAGTGCGCTTAGACCAGTTTCGGTGATGCGAAATCCCGAGTTTCCTGAATACTTGTTTATGCCTGTGTCGATCAGGCCAAGACGAACCAAGTCTGCAAGTGTTTTATCGCCAATTTTTCGTGCTAACTTTGAGCGTTCTATATAGACGGGTTCGCCCTCGTCTTGGGCGTCCTCGTATGAACACTCAAATTCAAGGATTTCGAGGGCTTTCTGCTGACGACTATTGAGCTTCATGGTAGAGCCTACTGTGTTTTCCCGTTCAATTCACCGATCCCTACATAAAAAAACACTATGAATTTGTAGTGCTTTTGGGTTGGCGGGTAGATGGCAGGGCAGCACATCTCAATCGCAAGTTCATTTAGAAAAAACAATGCCTTAGGAAGGCAAGTGGCGGAGAGACAGGGATTCGAACCCTGGGAACCCGTGAAGGCTCAACGGTTTTCGAGACCGCCCCGTTCGACCACTCCGGCACCTCTCCGCGGGGATCGTAGGCGGCGTTTACTGGCGTTTGCGGGGCGAGACAAGGGGTTTTGCGGTCTTTATTTGAGAAAGTGTAACAAAGCGTTTTGAGGCCGGTGCGCGGCGCAGGTTTTCGCCGAAAACCGGTCCTTGGACCTGTCGTGCGCGCGCGGGGGCAAAATGGGGATGCAAGTTAATCGTGAAACGGCTTAGGCTTTGTCATGATGGCCGGTGTGGTCGATGGACGGGAGGGGCGTGATGCTGTTCTGGAATGAATTTCGGGTTGGACGGGTTGTTATATCGGCTGTTGCTGTGGCGCTTTTGGCCGGGGGCGCGATAGGCCCGACTGTCGCATGGGCTCAGACGTCCGAGCAGGGCGCGGCGGTTACGCAGGAGCGTCTAGAGGCGTTCTTGGAAGTTACCGGTTTCGATGTGGCCCTGAAAAGCATCGGGTTGTCCGCGCGGGATGCGCCGGCCATGTTGGGCATGCAGGCCGAAGATTTCGGAGCAGACTGGAGCCGCGTCGCCGATCAGGTGTTTGCCCCCGAAGCGGTGAACGGCATGGCTTATGAGATTCTGGCGCAGACCCTGACGGATGATTTGCTGGCGCATGCTGCGGGGTTTTACGCCTCGGATCTTGGGCAGCGTTTGGTCGCAGTCGAGAATGTCTCGCATATGGTGGAGGACGACGAGGCACAGCGCACTGAAGGGGCGGCGTTGCTGGCGGCGGCTGATCCGGATCGGCGCGCGGCGCTGGATCGGCTGGTCGCGGCGATTGATGCCAATTCCACCGGTGTGGCTGCGGTTCGCGAGGTGCAGGTGCGTTTCCTGATGGCTGCCTCGGCGGCTGGCATTCTGGGCAATGGTGAGGGCGGCGGGTTCGATGAAGCGACCCTGCGCGCCTTGCTGGCCGAACAGGACGCCGAATTGCGCGAAACGATGGCTGCCAACACCCTCAATACAGTGGCCGTTACGTATCGCGACATTTCTCTGAAGGATCTGAATGCCTATAGTGAAGCGCTGGAAACGCCACAGATGCGTCAGGTTTACGAGTTGATGAACGCGATCCAGTTCGAGATCATGGCCAACCGGTTCGAGGTTCTGGCCGTCAAGATGGCGGATCTGCACCCCGGGCAGGCGCTGTGATGGGGCGTTGGCTGACGCGGGCGGTCGGTGTCCTTGCTGCCGCGTTTCTTCTAAGCGGGCAGGGGCGAGCCGATGAGCGCGCGTTGCAGATGGAAGCGCTGTTTCAGGCGCTGGATATCGCGGGCATCACTCAGGTGATGCGCGACGAGGGCTTGATCTATGGCGCGCAAATTGCTGACGATCTGATGCCCGACGCGGATCAGATGGTTTGGGGGCGGACGGTGTCCGAGGTTTACACGACCACCCGGATGATGGGGCTGGTGGAACAGGTGATGCGCGACGCGCTGCGTGACACCGATCTGACCCCGTTGGTTGCCTTTTATACTTCGCCGACGGGCCAGCGCATCACGGCACTGGAACTGTCGGCGCGCCGGGCCTTCATGGACGAAACCATCGAGGCCGAGGCGCAAGAGGCCGCCAGGGCCAGCGAAAGCCTGACAAAAGGTCCGCGCGCCGATCTCCGCGCGCAGGTCCTGCGGATCATGCAGGACAGCGATCTGGTGGAGATGAACGTGATGGGGGCGCTGAATGCCAACCTGATGTTCCTGCGCGGTCTGGTGGATGGTAGGGTGTCGGATCTGGGCAGCGAAGATATCTTGCGCGATGTCTGGGCGCAGGAGGACGCGACGCGCGCAGATACGCGTGATTGGCTGATCGGTTTCTTGATGCTGGCCTATACGCCGTTGGACGCTGACGAACTGGACGCTTACGCGGCGTTGTGGCGCACGCCCGAGGGGCGCGATCTGAACCGGGCGCTGTTTGT
Source organism: Rhodobacteraceae bacterium KMM 6894 (assembly GCA_035798175.1). GTDB lineage: Bacteria > Pseudomonadota > Alphaproteobacteria > Rhodobacterales > Rhodobacteraceae > Roseovarius. The sequence goes on along the minus strand of JAPFBS010000018.1, from coordinate 14,382 downwards.
CGGGTTCAATGACATGTATGATCAACTGTCCTATCTTCTGGCGCGCGCGGCGGCGGCGCATATGCAGAGCGCACCATTATGACGCCTGACGCGGGCGGTCGCAGAAAATTCGTGAATTTTCGGAGACGCGCGCCGATGGGGCAGGGGGCAAAAGGCGCTTGACTTGACCGCGTGCTGCCCTGATAAGCGCGCATCTCGGCAGGGGTCTCCTGTCCGTGGTATAGATATATGACGCCAATATGGCGCGCTGTTTAAGGTGGCCCTCGGGCCGTGAACACCCAGTGATGGGGGCCGGATGACGCGAAAATGATGAAGGAAAGACAGATGTTTGCGGTTCTTAAAACCGGTGGCAAGCAGTACAAGGTCCAGTCGGGCGATTTGCTGCGTGTCGAGAAACTGGCCGCCGATGCAGGCGAAAAGATCCAGTTCAACGAAATTCTGATGCTGGGCGGCGACAGCCCTGTTATCGGCGCCCCTCTGATTGATGGTGCCGGCGTACAGGCCGAAGTCATTGACCAGGTCAAAGGCGACAAGGTTATCCACTTTGTCAAACGTCGTCGTAAGCACGGCAGCCAACGCACCAAGGGTCACCGTCAACAACTGACCCTGCTGCGCATCACCGACATCATGGCCAGCGGCGCGGACAAGTCCGGCGTCAAGGCGGCCATCGGTGCGGGTTCGGTTTCCGGCGCGGCGTTGGCCACAGCGGACAAGCCTGCCAAGGCAGCAAAGCCTGCGAAAGCAGCGAAGGCTGAAAAGCCCGCCAAAGCAGCGAAAGCCGCTGGTGGCGATGATCTGAAACAGCTGTCGGGCGTTGGCCCTGCGCTGGAGAAGAAGCTGCACGAAAACGGTGTGACCACATTCGCGCAGGTCGCGGCATGGACCCCCGAGGACGTAGCTGATATGGACGAGAAACTGTCGTTCAAAGGCCGGATCGAGCGTGAAGGCTGGATCGCACAGGCTCAAGAAATGACTAAAGGCTAAGGAGAGACCAAATGGCACATAAAAAAGCAGGCGGCTCATCCCGTAACGGCCGCGATAGCGCGGGTCGGCGTCTTGGCGTCAAAAAATACGGCGGCGAAGCCGTTATTCCCGGCAACATCATCATGCGTCAGCGCGGCACGAAAATGTGGCCGGGCGAGGGCGTGGGCCTGGGACGTGATCACACGATCTTTGCGACCGTCGAAGGTAACGTGAAGTTCCACAAAGGCCTCAAGGGCCGTACCTTTATTTCGGTCCAGCCTGTGGCGGAGGCCGCAGAGTAATCCGACCTTAAGGTTTTTGGAAGAAAACGAATTGGGGATCGGCGCTGGCCGGTCCCCTTTTCAGTTGTTGTTTTGATCTTGATCAGTGCACTGGCGCGTCACACGCGGGAGACGTTGATGCAAACCGGCCCCTTGGGGCGCGGACCAGATGCCATCGCCCTGCGGCACAGCCAAAGGGTCAGGCTTGACGGACAAACAGGCCGCTCCCATCTGGGTCGCGGATCAGACGTGCTACTCGGAGGAGGAGAGGCATGAAAGCGGAGACTTTTCAGGCGCAACCAATGATCGACACACCGATCATAGAAACGCGGCGTTTCACGCTGCGTCCTCTGCGGCCCTCGGATGCGGGGTTAATTGCGCTGCATACCGGCGATCTGCGCGTGGCGCAGATGACGGGCACCATTCCGCATCCATTGCCCCCCGGCGCGACCGAGGCCTATATCGCGCGCACAACCGCCCCGCATCGCAGCGAGGACGCGTGGGCGATCGATTCGACCAAGGGGGGCGGTCCAGAGGTTTTGGGCGTTGTCCTGTTGAAACATTCCGAGGGCGGCGTCAGTGAGCTGGGCTTTTGGGTGGCACCGCAATTCTGGAACACCGGCGTCGCAACCGAAGCGACGCAGGCCCTGCTGACGGCCAATCCTTGCGGCACGCGGGTGTTCTGCGCCAGTGTATTTCAGGACAATTCGCCCTCGGCACGGGTGCTGACGCGCTGCGGCTTTCAGTATCTCGGCGACGCCGAAGGATACTGTGTGGCACGCGGTGCAATGATGCCAACTTGGACCTACAGCCTGAAACCCGCGTAAGCCTTTCAAAAAACGCGATTGAGAACACCCCCGCAACAGTCTATGGACGCGCCATGAAGTTTCTTGATTTCGCCAAAGTCTATATCCGTTCGGGCGGCGGGGGTGGGGGCTGTGTCAGCTTTCGCCGAGAAAAGTATATCGAATACGGCGGGCCTGATGGCGGCGACGGTGGAGACGGTGGATCCGTCTGGGCCGAAGCTGTTGACGGGCTGAACACGCTGATCGATTTTCGGTATCAACAGCATTTCTTTGCGCGTTCTGGTCAGCCCGGCATGGGCAAGCAGCGCACCGGCAAGGATGGCGATGACATCGTTTTGCGTGTGCCGGTTGGAACCGAGATCCTGGACGAAGATCAGGAAACGGTGATCGCCGACATGACCGAACTGGGTCAGCGCGTGCAGCTGGCACGTGGCGGCAACGGCGGTTTTGGCAACCTGCATTTCAAGTCCTCTACCAATCAGGCGCCGCGCCGTGCCAATCCCGGCCAAGAGGGCGTCGAGCGCACGATCTGGCTGCGTCTGAAATTGATCGCGGATGTTGGCCTGCTGGGCCTTCCGAATGCGGGCAAATCCACGTTTCTGGCCAGCACATCGAATGCGCGGCCCAAGATTGCCGATTACCCGTTTACCACGCTGCACCCCAATCTTGGCGTTGTTGGCGTTGATAATGTCGAATTTGTCGTCGCTGATATTCCCGGCCTCATTGAGGGCGCCAGCGAGGGCAGGGGCTTGGGTGATCTGTTTCTGGGGCATGTCGAACGCTGCGCCGTGTTACTGCATCTGGTTGATGGCACGTCCGAGACGGTGGCAGAGGATTACCAGACCATCATCACCGAGATCGAGGCCTATGAAGGCCCGTTGGCCAGCAAGCCGCGCATTACTGTGCTGAACAAGATCGACGCGCTGGACGCGGACGAATTGGCCGAGGCCAGGGCCGCGCTGGAAACTGCCAGTGGTGGGCCGGTCATGGTCATGTCCAGCGTGGCGCGTGACGGCGTGACCGAAGTTCTGCGCGCTCTGCGTTCGGAGATCGATGACGACCGGTTGCGCCATCGTTTGCCCGAAGACGAAGCCGAGCCCGAACCGTGGCGGCCGTAGCGGACGCAAGACGTCTGGTTATCAAGGTCGGATCGGCCCTTTTGGTCGACCGGGCGACTGGCGATTTGCGCAATGACTGGCTGGAGGGGCTGACGGACGATGTGGCCCACCTTCGCGCGCGCGGGGTCGACGTGATCCTTGTCTCGTCCGGCTCTATCGCGCTGGGTCGGGGCATCCTGAACCTGCCGCGCACGGTGCTGACGCTGGAACAATCGCAGGCCGCTGCCGCCGTTGGGCAGATCCGTCTGGCCGGGGCTTATGGTGCTGCACTGGCGCGCCACGGCCTGATTGCCGCGCAGGTTCTGGTCACGCTGGAGGACAGTGCCGACCGCCGCCGCTATCTCAATTCCCGCGCCACGCTGGAGCAATTGGTACGCTTGGGCGCGGTGCCCATCGTCAACGAAAACGATACCGTGGCAACGGACGAGATCCGCTATGGCGATAACGACCGACTGGCCGCGCAGGTGGCAGTGACGGCGGGTGCGGATCAGTTGATCCTGCTCAGCGACGTTGATGGGTTCTATTCCGCCAACCCCGCCACTGACCCCACCGCGCGCCGTTTTGACGTGATCGAGGCAATCACGCCGGACATCGAGGCGATGGCAGGCGACGCCGTGTCCGGCCTGTCCAAGGGCGGCATGAAGACCAAGCTGATGGCGGCGCGCGTGGCCATGGCTGCGGGCTGTGACATGGCGATCACCGAAGGCTCGCCCCTACGGCCCATCACGGCATTGGAACGCGGTGCGCCCGCGACGTGGTTCCGCGCACAAGGCACACCGCAACAAAAACGCAAGGCATGGATCGGCGCGATGAAGCCAAAGGGCCAGTTGTGCGTCGATGCCGGGGCCGCGCGCGCCATGACGCGTGGCAGTTCGCTGTTGCCTGCCGGCGTGACCGACGTGCGCGGGCGCTTTGGGCGTGGTGACGCGGTGGAAATCCTTGGGCCGGATGGGGCGCAACTGGGCCTTGGGCTGATGCGCTATACGTCCGAGGACGCGACGGTGATCAAGGGCCTCAGATCTGATGATATCGAGGCGGTTCTGGGGTATCCTGCGCGGGCGGCGCTGATTCACAGAGATGATATGGCATTTTGATGGATGCGTGAATTGCCCGATTGAAAGGCGACGACAATGAAAGATCTTGAAGATATTCCGGCCCTGATGGCCCAAATCGGCGTCTGCGCCCGCGCCGCCGCGACCGAATTGGCCGTGACCGACTCTGCGCGCAAGGACGCGGCGCTGATCGCCGCCGCCGACGCCGTCTGGGCGCGCCGCGCTGCCATCATCGAAGCCAACGCCAAAGATATGGCCGCCGCCCGCGAAAAGGATCTGTCGGGCGCGATGCTGGACCGTCTGATGCTGGACGAGGCGCGGATCAAGTCGATTGCCGACGGTCTGCGCGCCGTGGCTGCCCAGCCTGATCCGGTGGGCGAGGTTCTGGAGGAATGGACGCAGCCAACAGGCCTGAATATCCGCCGCGTGCGCACGCCTCTGGGCGTCATCGGCGTGATTTACGAATCGCGCCCCAACGTGACGGCGGATGCAGGCGCGCTGTGCCTGAAGGCTGGCAACGCGGTGATCCTGCGCGGGGGATCGGAAAGCTATCACAGCAGCCGCGCGATCCACGCCTGCCTGAAGCAGGGCCTGCGCGAGGCCGGTCTGCCCGAAGAGGCGATTCAATTGGTTCCCACACGCGACCGCGCCGCCGTAAGTGAAATGCTGACCATGACCGGCACCATCGACGTGATCGTGCCGCGTGGCGGCAAGGGGTTGGTCGGGCTGGTGCAGCGCGAGGCGCGTGTGCCGGTCTTTGCCCATTTGGAGGGCATCGTGCATATCTATGTCGATGCCGCCGCCGACCCGGAAAAGGCGATGCGGGTGGTTCTGAATGCCAAGACGCGCCGCACGGGTATTTGTGGCGCTGCCGAATGTCTGTTGATCCACCGCGATCTGGTTGGTGGTCTGGGTCATGACCTGATCCGCGCACTGATCGAGGCAGGTATCGAGGTGCGGGCGGATGAAACGCTTGCGACAATCGAGGGCACAGTGCCCGCGACCGAGGCTGATTGGGGGCATGAGTATCTGGACAGCATCATCGCCGCCCGCGTGGTCGGGGATCTGGGTTTGGCGATTGGACATATTGCGCAATATGGATCGCACCATACCGATTGCATCATCACCGAAGACGCGGCGGCCGCGCGCACCTTCTTTGCCGAGGTGGACAGTGCCATCGTGATGCACAATGCGTCGACCCAGTTCGCGGACGGCGGTGAATTCGGTATGGGGGCAGAGATCGGCATTGCCACCGGCAAGCTGCACGCGCGCGGTCCGGTGGGGGCGGCGCAACTGACCAGCTTCAAGTATCTGGTGGTGGGCGACGGGGCGGTGCGGGGCTAGGCACGCCTTAGAACGTCAAAGTGACCGCGCTGTCGTCCTGTGTAACATGCACGACGCGCCCAAGTTCGTTCAAAAGTACCGGTAACAAGGCAAATTGCACCTGCGCGGCGGGCACATTGGCGGCTCCGGCTGGGGCGTTTAGCACAGCCCAATGGGCGGGGTTCGGGGTCAGGCGCTGACCGGCGGCCAAAATAACCAGCGCGTCGGGCGTTCCAGCCACCGTCAGCGTTCCGCCATGGGGCACCGCCTGTTCGGCGCACATCAGCCCCAATATAGCCGCCTGCGCGACGGGGCGCGGCAGGTCATCGGTGATTTGCCAATCAACGCGCACATTGCCGGTGTAGACACCGTTCAGGATACCGGTGATTTCGCCAGAAGACATGGATTGCGTCGCACTGGCCAGCCCGAAGGCCACGCGAAAATAGCGGATTCGCGCGCTGGCATGGGCCGCGCTTTCGGTGACCAGCGCCATTTCCGGTCCGTCGGGCACGCCGGTCAGGGTCAACAACTCCAACCCGTTGGCGATGGCGCCCACTGGGCTGATCATGTCATGACAGATACGCGAGCCTATCAGCGCCGCGAGAGTCGGGTTAGGCTGGCTCATGAAATGTCTCCTGCAAGGACCGCGCCAATGACAGATTTCAACGCCTTTCTGGAACCCGGCATGCGGGTGACGCACCCCGACAGGCCCGAATGGGGTGTCGGGCAAGTACAGTCGAGCATTGGTGGCAAGGTCACTGTGAATTTCCCCGATGCAGGCAAGGTGGTCATTGATGCCCGGCGTGTGACGTTGCTGCCGGTGTTTGATACGTAACGATGGGTAGCAAAGGCATGGTTACTATCAGGTTAACAAAGCAGGGATTTGCGCGCCAACGGTATCTGGGCATCCATGTTGCCTTTGACGGGGCCGCGTCCTACAAGCCGGGGCCATGATCCGACCAGAGAGCAGATAGCGATGCACGCGCCCCAGTTTCAGGTATCGATCGCGCGGGATGCGGTGGATCTGCGCGCGGCGCAGCGCCTGCGCTATCGCGTGTTCATCGAAGAACTGGGCGGGGACGGGCCGCTGGTCGATCACGCCGCCGGGTTGGAGATGGACCGCTTTGACCCGTTCTTTGACCACATGATCCTGCGCGACACCGCCCATCCCGGCGGGTCCGAGGCGCAGGTGGTCGGCGTCTATCGCCTGCTGCGCGCTGATCAGGCCGCGCGGGCGGGGCAGTTTTATTCCGAGGATGAATATGACCTGACGCCGCTGCACGCCAGCGGGCGACGCCTGTTAGAGCTGGGCCGGTCCTGCGTGGATGCGCGCTATCGCGGGGGGCAGGCGCTGTTTTATCTGTGGCAGGGGCTGGCGCGGTATGTCGGCGATCATGACATCGAGGTGTTGTTTGGCGTGGCCAGTTTCCATGGCACCGATCCCGCCGCGCTGGCAGCTCCCCTGTCGCTGCTGCATCACCGCCACCTTGCGGCCGAAGGCCTACGCGCGCGTTCAAAATCCTATCAACCGATGGATCTGCTGGCGCCCGGAACGTACGAGCGTAAGGCGGCGATGGTGCGGGTGCCCGCGCTGATCAAGGCCTATCTGCGGCTGGGCGGATGCGTGGGGGACGGGGCCTATATCGACCGGACATTCAACACCACCGATGTCTGCCTGATCATGGACACCGCCCGCCTCAGCCAATCGCGCCGCGACCTTTATGCACAGGGACCGCGCGCATGACGATGACATGGTCGCCCGGAGATGTGCCGCCGCCGGTACGCGTGACGCCCGTGGGCTGGCTGCGGGTGGCCGTGCGCGGCGCGCTGTTGATTGCGATCCTGTTGGTCGGGGTCACCGCAATGGCGCTGGTGCGCCTGATCGAACGTCCACTATATGGCATGCACCGGCCCGTGACGCCCTACATCACCCAAGGGGTGTGCCACGCGGCCTATGTCGTGCTGGGCATCGGGTTTTCGCGGGTCGGCACGCCGATGACGGCCCCCGGTGCTGTGGTCAGCAACCATGTGTCATGGCTGGATATTTTTACGCTGAACCTAAGCAAGCGCGTGTATTTCGTGTCCAAATCCGAGGTCGCCCGCTGGCCCGGGATCGGGCTATTGGCGCGTATCACCGGCACCGTTTTTATCGCGCGCGATCCACGACAGGCCCGCGCGCAAACCGAGGTGTTTGAGGATCGCCTGCTGGCGGGGCACAAGCTGCTGTTCTTCCCTGAGGGTACATCGACCGACGGAATGCGGGTTTTACCATTTAAAACAACGCTTTTTCAGGCGTTCTTCAGTCCGCGATTGCACCACGCCTTGCAGGTACAGCCGGTGTCGCTGATCTATACCGCGCCCGTTGGGCAGGACGCGCGATTTTACGGCTGGTGGGGCGACATGAGCTTTGGCGGGCATCTATTAAAGACGCTGGCCGTGGCGCGTCAGGGGGCGGTGCAGGTGGTCTATCACGCCCCGGTGCGGGTGGAGGATTTCGCGGATCGCAAGGCACTGGCGGCCCATGTCGAAGCGGTGGTGCGCGCAGGCATGCCCGAGGACCGGCGCGGCATGTGATCCGCCCGCAGGCGCCGGGCTTACGGCCGAGGCGCGGGGAATAATTAGGCGTGATCCATTGCCTGCAGCAACGTGGTCAGCGCGGCGGCGGGATCGTCCGCGCCCCAAATCTCGTCACCAATGGCGAAGAAATCCGTCACTGGGGCCAGCGTGCGGATCAAGTCGGTGTCCAGCGCACCTTCGGCGACGACGGGCAGTTCGATCATCTCGCTCCACCACTGAAACAAGCCGGGGTCGGCCTGAGCGCCGTCATCCAGCGCTGTGATCCCCATCGGGCCAAACGAGACATAATCGGCCCCAGCCTCACCCGCGCTGATTCCTTCATGGCGCGACTGCGCGCAATAGCTGCCGACGATGGCATCTGCCCCCAACGCCTTGCGCGCCTTACGCACCGAACGCGCCCCATCGCTAAGATGCACTCCGTCCAGACCCAGCTGCGGGACCAGCGCGATATGCGTATCCAGCACAATGGCCACATCGCGGGCATGAGCGACTTCGCGGCAGGCGTCGGCGGCGCGCGCAATACGGTCTTCGTCGCGCGTGGCCAGCGCCAGACGCAGGCAGGCCACAGGATGCGCATCCAGCACCCGCGCCAGCGTATCGGGAAAGCGGGCCAGTTCCAGGTCGGACGGGGCGATGAGATAAATCTGCGGCAGCTCGGCGTCTGTCATGGTGCGCTCCTTGGGGCGGTGATGGGTCCGTATAGCGTTAAATCCGTAGGCGGGCCAAGGGGGGATGGGGTGGGCCCAAAGAACTAAAATGCCTCCGGCGGGGGTATTGTCAAACAAGAAAGTAATTATTTATCAGGTAGATGGGAGTAACATCAGTTGCCAAATCCACTTAATTATCCACGCTTCGGATTTGGCCAGAAATTGCTTTCGGCGCAAACAGCACGTCAGCCTCATAACCTGAAGGTCGTATTGAAGAACGACGAGCAGCTCGTCGTCTTTGACTTGCTCTTAAAGCCTTAGCTGACCAAGTCAGATATTAGGAAGATCAAGTCGGTTGCCGTTGGCCTTCTCAAAGAGCTTGAGCGACAGATGCGGGATGTGCAGGACATCTTTGGCAAAACCTCAACGCGCGACCGGCTTCGGCAATCGATCTCCTACTCGTCACCAGCGTAGAATTGTCCGGCGCTGAAACCACCGCGTTTTTCGCGCTTGGTGCGGACGAGGTTCATGAGTTCCTCGTCGCTAGTGCCGTAGGAGCTTGCAAGGGCAAGGATGACTTCAACCATGTCGGCAAGTTCTTCGAGTCTTGATGTTGTGTCGGTCGCTGCGAGCAGGTTAGCGTGCTCTTCGGTCAGCTTGTTATAAAGGGCGCTGGTGAGCGCGCGGCCTTTGAGTTGTTTGATTTTTGGTGTGCGGCCTTCGGTTTTTATGATGGCTGGAATTTTGTCGCGAACCAGTTTGTTTTGCTTTCGAAAATCTGGTTCATCGCTCGCGCGTTTGGCGCGATTGCAGGTGGTCATGGTGAACCTGACGCTTCCAGCCCATGTCCTGGAGATAGCGCTCGCGGTCTATGATGCTTTGGGCGGCTTGCATGGAGAGGGGCTTTAGCGCCCCGATCTGGATGACCTTTCGGCAGGCCAAGGAATTAGGCGCGCATGTGCGCAAGGGTGAAAAAGGCGCGCTTGTGGTCTACGCGAACACCATCACCCGCACCGAAGAGAACCAGCAGACGGGCGAAGAGGAAGAGCGCGCGATTCCGTTTATGAGGGTTACACCGTGTTCAACGTCGAGCAGATCGAGGATTTGCCGCCGCACTACACCGCCAAGGCCAGCCCGCGCATGAATCTCGGTCAGCGCATTGAGCATGCCGAAGGATTATTTGCGGCAACGGGCGCGGATATCCGCAGCGGCGGGAAAAGGGCGTTTTATGCTTCGCAGCCCGACTTTGTGCAGATGCCGGAATTTGAGAGCTTCAAGAGCACCACAAGCCAAATACACACGAACGCCAGTCCCAGGACCGATCATGCCGCTTCAGCCGCCCGGACCAACTGCGTAAGCGCGCCCGAGTCCAATGTGCTGCCAAAGCGCAGGCAGCGCCCACTGCGCAAACGCAATTCTACTGGTGTGGGCTCCGATAGGCTGGGTGCCAGATCAGGGATGGCAGGAACGCAAGGTTCAGGCGCAACATTCAAAGGGATAAAGAGCGCTCCATCGTCTGGAGACCAAAGCCCTTTCTTCTTCAGATCATGTCGCCAGGCATAAAGCTGCTGGCGAGTTACATCGTGACGCTGCGCAACTTGCGTCACCGAGCCACCATCAACCCCGACCGACATGATGATCCCGATCTTCTCATAATCGCTCCACCGCCGCCGACGCTCAAATCCCAGAACCTCACCGCGCATCGCACCCCCCACCTAAGACACGTCGTTAACGACGTCAGTAAACACGTCTCTTAGATCGAAGGGCCGAAACCCGGCAGGCGGTAGCAATGGAGCGGATACGCCAATTTCGCTTTCCGTCTGGACGGCGCGGAACCCTTGCCAGAAACTCGCTTCAAACCAAAGAGACCTCTGAATCGCAGATCAGCCGCCATATGCACACTGACAACTTTACAGGAACGAGTCTGCCAAATGACTGCACTTACACCCGTTATCAACCGGACACTGAGCAGTCAGGTGGCGGAACAATTGCGATCGTTCATCCTTGGCGGGACGGTCCAGCCCGGTGAGCGCCTCACGGAAACCGCCTGGGCAGAGCAACTCAATGTCAGTCGGGGACCGTTTCGAGAGGCGGTTCTAAAGCTGATAGACGAGGGGCTGATCGTCAAAGAGGTCTATAAGGGCATCCGCGTGCGCCAATTGATAGCAAAGAACTACATGAATTGTACTCGATGCGCTCAACGCTTGAACGGTTCGCATTTCGCGAGGTATGGGCCAAGCGGACCAAGGAAGATTTTGCTGAACTTGATCTGCGCATTGCCCGATTGGCCGCCGCTCGCGATGACGGTGACATGGCAACGGTCGTAGACCACGAGATTGCCTTGCATAGCTGGGTGTTTGAATTGTCGGGTCACACCTTGCTGCAAGCGAGCTGGACAAACTTTGCCCCGCTTGTGCGTCTTTATCTGTCGATCCATCAGCAGAAGTTCGGCACACATGGCGTGTTCATGCCTGAAAACATCGAGTATTGCGAGTTGGCCAAAGGCTCCGACCTGTCCGCAATGCTGGCGCACGTTGACGAGCATATGAAACTTGGCCTTGAAGAAATCATCAAAAGCGTCGATTTCCAGCAAGCTGCACCTAAAGCTAAGAAAAAGTGACATGACTGAACAGTATTCTTCCCATATGGTCATGCTGCCGCAGTGGATGACAAGATCAGCGACCATCATTTGCGTCGCACCTGAGGTATCTGGAAAACCTGCGCAAGCGGCACGACTGAAAAGCATCCGTTTGGCACAGAGTGCACTAAGACTTGCATCGATCTGATGCTGTGTGCATTCAGGCAGGTGTGACACATTCACTCAATCACGTTTCACGGTCTTTGGCAGCCCTTGGCTGGTCAGAGTTCTTTGCTGCCCAACTGGGACCCGACGAGCAAGACTATACCCTGATGCGTATTGCGACTGTGCACCGATCCCGAATGACGGCTGAATCCGAAACAGGCCCGGTAAGGTTGAGCCTCCCCTCCAACACCAACACCACAGATTTCGCCGTTGGAGACTGGGTCCTTACAGACCCTCAAGACCACATGCTTGTTCGTCGGTTGGAAAGACGTACTCTGCTGCAGCGCCGTACTGCGGGTGCTCGGACCCTGCAGTTGATCGCTGCAAATCTGGACACGCTTTTTATTGTGACGTCCTGCAATGACGATTTCAATCCCGCCAGACTCGAGCGATACCTTGCGCTCGCAAATGAGGCCGGGATAACCCCGGTGATCGTGCTGACGAAAGCAGATCAGGTTCCTGATGTCGCGCCCTATCAACAGCAGGCAGAGGCCCTACAATCTGATCTGGCTGTCGTTTCGTTGAATGCGAAAACGCATGACGCAGTGGCGGCACTGACCCCGTGGATTGGACCCGGACAGACCGTTGCTCTTGTGGGATCCTCGGGGGTGGGAAAATCGACTTTGCTGAACACGCTGGCTGCCAAGCAACCCGGCGAAGCCCAGGCGACTGGTGGCATTCGAGAGGACGATGCAAAAGGGCGGCACACAACCACGTCACGCTCACTCCACGCCATTGAAGGCGGCGGTTGGGTGATTGATACGCCGGGAATGCGCACGCTGCATGTCAGCGATGTCGCAGCCGGGCTGGATATTCTGTTTGCAGAGATCAGCGCGCTGGCACCCAAGTGTCGCTTCCGAGATTGCACCCACGCGCATGAACCTGGCTGTGCGGTTCAGACGGCGATTGCGGCTGGTCTGCTTGACCCGGCGCGACTTGACCGATGGCGCAAGCTTCGCGAAGAAGACCGCGACAACACGCCTACGCAAACGGGTCCACGGGGCAACAAGATCCCAAAGGTCCGCGGCAAACGGCGGTAAGGCTGATGTGACGTTGACGTGAAAGAGTCTCTCAGACCACAGAAACGGAGATTCCGATGTGATAATCCATGGATTGAGGACCTGCGCAGTTTGTCAAAGATGATTGAAAGCGTGAGGGGCCGACAGGATGGTCAGCTGAACATCGCGCTGAATCCTGTCATCCCAAATGGCATTTCAGCAAAACTAATCCCGTACTCACCTAAGCGCATCGGATTTTTAAGTTCCACAAAGTGCTTCGTCGTATAGCGGTCCTTGGTTGAACCACTGCCAGCTAAGCCATTCTCGCGCAGCACCGCCCGCATCTGATTTTCGCATTCAGTGCAGGCCAGTATAAGCAGGTTTCGGATACGATTGCCGTAAGCCTCAAAGTTCTCAGCGGCGGGCTCGACGGTATTGAGAATGCCGTCAAGTTCATCTACCAGCGTTGAGAAGTGCCGGGCGGCATCAAAGGTCTCGCTGGCTTCAGGCCATGCGCCATTCTGGGACGTTGGCATGTCATTTGGGTGCTGATCATTCGGCCGGGCAATGCGTGGGTAATACTGTCCCGGTTTAAGCGCCATCTTGTGCAGGGTAGCGTCGGGATGGCACTTTCTCAGCAGTGTGGCGGCCACGCCGCCCTCAGCCGCTATTGGTAGTGTCGTAAAGCGCGGAACGCCTGGGCGGAAAAGTTTGCCGTCCTCTTGCTTCGATACCTGAGCGTAACCTTTCCAAGTAACGCCGATATATGTGGCATCCTCCACGACGTGGCTGGTTTGCTCAGCATCAGTTAGGTGCCGCTGGCCGGGCTTCGGTGAGGACACAATTATGGACATACGGCTACAACACTCGCTTTTAGTTGAGGCCAAGAGTGACGGTGGTGGAAATAGAATGCCAATAGAAACTTGGCTTCATCTACCGTTGTGTTCATCTGGCACCTAACACATGGATTGTCCGTAGCCAGCAACTAAGCGCCTTAAGAGGACTGTTTTGGGGTTCCTAAGCGGACACTTGCTGCAGCTTGGCTTAACGGCAGCAAAGGGCCGGAAGCAACTTCCCTACTACTACCCAAATCGGCAAAGACGGTGACATGTCGCTACCTGGCCAGCAAGCTTATTAAAACAAAGACAACCAAGGTACCGGGCAAACCTGAAGCCAAAGTCGAACTTTTATTTGGAGAGTTCCTGTAGCTTTTTGCTATACCCAGAAGACTCAAGGCTTTTCTCAGTGCATGCGATTTTCTTATCCACCATTCCAGCGGTTTTGAATTCTTTCGTCGCTGCGTCAGAGTTGAGGGCTATTCCATCGCCCTTCGCCTGCAATGATGTGTTGTACGCGGCGATTGTGCTTTCGGAGAGGAATTTGAACGCGGCGGTGACAGTGCAGTCACATTCTTGCTTCATAAGCGCAAAATTAAACGGCGCAAGCTGCTTTAGCTGCGACGCTGTGAGGTAATTTAAAGTTCCGCTGGAACCGGCTTTCCACTTTGCGTTTTGATAGTCGATGCAGGAGACATACAAATCCGCCCTGTTAACGTCTTCGGCGGCAGCGGCAGAGGCCATGACCAAACCGAGAAACAGCCCCGAAAATATGTGCTTCATTCTGAAATACGTCCTGTACTTTTAGCAGACATTCCCCAAGTAGAACGCCATCTTCTGCATACTGTGGCAGTTCTGCGCACCGATCAAGCTTCTTAAGCCCACTATGCGATGACTTGGGCTGTCCGTCGGCAGGGTTTTTGGGTCCAAAGGCAGCGTAAACTAAGAGAGTCTTCGGCTCATCTGGTTGGTTTGATT
>JAPFBS010000017.1:0-85198 GCA_035798175.1 Rhodobacteraceae bacterium KMM 6894 | reverse complement strand
CTTCGGCGTCACACGGCCCTTACCGCGACCAGACTTCCAAACTCCGCTGCCCTGCTCCGAACCCATCAGACGCTCCTTTAACTTCACTTGCTGCGCTCAACATATCAACGATCGCACCCGAATACGGGGCAAAAGCGACGCGCGACAGGTCAGAAACGTTGGACTGATACCGGTTCGTTAATATATTGACGCTACACCATCCTGCAAAGCTGTCCGGAGCTGATCGTGATCTTGTTCGCCACTGCCACGCTGACGCCCGCAGCGCTGATTGCACTGGCCGCCCTGTGGGGCGGTGCGTGGCCCGCGCTGGCGCTTGGCTATATGACGGTGTTGGTCTTTGCGCTGGACAGACTGGTGGCGCACAGCATCGATAATGCCGATCCGGAGGCGGAATTTCCGGGTGCGCAATCGCTGCTAGTGACGTTGGGCCTGGGGCATTTTGCCTTGCTGGGCCTGTCGCTTTGGGCTGTTGGGGGGCATGCGGGCCTTGGCACTGCGTCCCAAGTGATGCTTGGCATCGCAGCGGGGCTGGTTTTTGGCCAGATCGGGCACCCCGTCGCACATGAGCTGATTCACAGGCCCTCTCGTGCGCTGCGTCTGCTGGGACGGTTGATTTATACCAGTCTGCTGGTCGGGCACCACGCCAGCGCACATTTGCGCGTGCATCATGTGCATGTGGCCAGTGATGGCGATCCCAGTACGGCCCGTCTGGGCGAAGGGTTCTATCGCTTTGTTCTGCGTGCGGGAATCGGGGCTTTTCGCGCCGGGTTTCGTGCCGAAAGTGATCTGCTCAGGCGCGGCGGTAAATCTTGGTTGTCCCATCCCTATATTTTGTACGTCGGCGGCGGGCTTGCCTTTGTGCTGGTGGCATATGTATTGGCCGGTGCAGGCGGCGTTGCGGCTTATCTGGCAATGTGCGTTTATGCTCAGATGCAAATTCTGATGTCGGACTATGTCCAGCACTATGGATTGCGCCGAAAAACGCGCCCCGATGGCCGGTTAGAGCCTGTGGGCCCGCGCCATTCATGGAATGCGCCTCATTGGTATTCGGCCGCGCTGACCCTGAATGCGCCACGACACTCCGATCACCATGTCACCCCTCTGCGCAGTTACCCGGCGTTGCAACTGGTCCCGGATCAGATGCCTTTCCTGCCTTATCCCCTTCCCATGATGGCCGCGCTCAGCTTGGTTCCTGTGCTTTGGAGGCTGGTGATGGACCACAGGGCGCGCCAATGGCGCGACGTTGGTGGCTGATTCAATGGTAAGGCCGGATGACAAGAGAGTATTACCAGTAGTCAGAATGCGGATCGCGTGTCACAGTCTGTTCATGCGCATAGCGATGATCCTTGCCTGCTTCGTTGTCCTGCCCGTACAGGCCCAAACCCCTATGGGGGCGGAAGAATTCGATGCCTACACACAGGGAAAGACCTTTTACTATGGCAGTGACGGGCAAGCCTATGGCGCCGAAGAATACCTAAATGACCGCCGCGTGCGTTGGTCGTTTCTGGATGGCAATTGCCAAGAGGGTGTCTGGTACGAAGAGAACGGATTGATCTGTTTCATCTACGACGTCACGCCAGAACCCCAATGCTGGAGCTTTGAGCGCGGCAGCCGCGGCTTGATCGCCCGCTTCGAAAACGACCCTGCTCAGACGCAACTCTATGAAGTCGAAAAAACAGCCGAGCCACTATTGTGCCTTGGCCCAGACGTTGGCGTTTAGGGCAACAATCTGCCTTTCATCGTTCTAAAAACACTCAAAACCCGACATCGGCCCTACAGGACCGCCGCCAGACGTACCCCCTGATCAATGGCGCGTTTCGCATCCAGCTCTGAAGCAACATCCGCGCCGCCAATCACGTGCACCATACCGCCCGCCGCCTTGATCTCGTCGGCCAAGCTGCGCTGCGGCAATTGTCCGGCACACAGAACGACCGTGTCGACGGCGATCAGGGTGGGCCGTTCGTGCGTTTCTCCGAAACTGATATGCAGTCCATCAACATCAATGCGCTCGTAATTGACGTCGCTCAGCATGGTGACGTTTTTCATCTTTAGTACTATACGATGAATCCAGCCGGTGGTTTTGCCCAGGCGCTTGCCGGGGCGTTCGGCCTTGCGTTGTAGCAGGGTGATCTGACGAGCAGGGGCTTCGGGGCGGGGGCCGTCGGGGGCCAGACCGCCCCGGGCCTCGGA
This sequence comes from Rhodobacteraceae bacterium KMM 6894, assembly GCA_035798175.1. Taxonomy (GTDB): domain Bacteria; phylum Pseudomonadota; class Alphaproteobacteria; order Rhodobacterales; family Rhodobacteraceae; genus Roseovarius. The sequence continues at coordinate 83,008 of JAPFBS010000017.1, read as the reverse complement.
TGGGTCTGTGATGCCCCATTCCGCCATCCATTCTGGCAGGTGTTCGGTTGGGCTGTCACCCGCTTGCGCTAGAAATTCGGCCACGTCAAAGCCGATACCGCCGGCGCCGATGATCGCCACACGCGGGCCAACTGCTGCCCCGTTACGCAGGACGTCGATATAATCGACCACGTTGGGCCCGTCCTGCCCCACAATGTCGGGGTCGCGGGGGATAACGCCGGTGGCGATGATCACTTCTTCAAACCCGACCAGCATGTCTGCCGTCACTTCGCATCCAAGCGATTGATGCACGCCGGTCTGATCCAGCATCGTCGCGAACCATTCAACCAGACCGTTAAACTCTTCTTTGCCGGGGATTACGCGGGCCATGTTTAGCTGACCTCCTATGCGCGTATCGCGGTCAAACAGGGTCACATCATGGCCTCGCTGGGCCGCGGTAATCGCCGCCGACAGACCTGCCGGACCGGCGCCGACGACGGCGACGGATTTGGGTGTATTGGTGGCGGTTATGACTAATTCAGTTTCGTGGCAGGCACGCGGATTGACCAAGCAGGTGCTGATCTTGCCGGAAAATGTATGATCCAGGCACGCCTGATTGCACGCAATACAGGGCGCGATCAGATGTGCGTCACCTGCGGCCGCCTTGGCGACGAAATCGGCATCCGCCAGAAACGGGCGCGCCATAGACACCATATCTGCGCAACCGGTGGCCAGCACTTCTTCGGCCACGCCGGGCGTGTTGATCCGGTTCGAGGTGATCACCGGAATGGTGACATGACCCATCAATTTCTTCGTGACCCATGAAAACGCCGCACGCGGGACGGATGTGGCGATGGTCGGGATGCGCGCCTCGTGCCAGCCGATGCCAGTGTTGATAATCGTAGCGCCCGCTGCCTCGACCGCTTGAGCCAAAGTAATCACCTCGTCAAAGGTGCTGCCTTCGGGGATCAGGTCGATCATCGACAGACGGAAGATCAGGATGAAATCGTCGCCCACGGCGGCGCGGGCGCGGCGGACCACCTCGACCGGCAGGCGCATGCGGTTCTCATAACTACCGCCCCATCGGTCAGTGCGCTTGTTGGTGTGACGCACCAGAAACTGGTTCAGGAAATACCCCTCGGACCCCATGATCTCGGCCCCGTCATACCCGGCTTCGCGCGCGCGCGCGCAGGCAGTGACTATGTCCGTTATCTGCTTTTCAATTCCCTCCTCATCCAGTTCCTTTGGGGGAAACGGCGAGATAGGCGATTTGATCGGTGAGGCGCTGACGCATTCCGGCCCATAGGCGTAGCGTCCCGCATGCAGAACCTGCATGGCGATCAAGCCGCCTGCCTCATGCACGGCGTCGGTGACGATGCGATGGTTTGCGATATCTGTGTCGTTGAACAGCCCTGCCGCGCCGGGAAAAACACCGCCTTCGCGATTGGGAGCCATGCCCCCCGTCACCATCAAGGCGACACCACCGCGTGCACGTGCGGCGTAAAATTCAGCGACGCGCGCCCAATCTTTCGTTTCCTCCAGCCCAGTATGCATGGACCCCATAAGCACACGGTTTTTCAGCGTAACATGGCCCAGATCAAGCGGTTCAAAGAGATGGCTATAGCGCGTCATGGCGGTCTCCGATGAATGGGACCGCCAGCATGGCGCGGACCATGGGGATTGTCACCCCGGTCCGCTGCCTCATTCAGATTCGCAGGAAAGGTTGCGCCAGCCGTGGTATCAGACTGCGAAAGCGCAGAGGCGCATCGGTCGCCGCCAGGCAGATGCAATCGGCCCCCATTTCGGCGGTTGGCGTATGGTCCAGTTCCTCGCCCGCGACTTCGATATCGCCGGCCGCAAACCTATCCGTCTGATCAAAGAACGCGCCTTGCAGCACCAGCGTCAATTCAGTGCCCCGATGGCCATGATCCGGCACGGCTATGCCCGCGGGGATATAGATCAGGCGCGCGGTTGCGCCTTTGTCCGTGGGCAGAATAGCCTGCTTCACGCCCATTCCGACAGGTCGCCAATGAACCGCAGTCAGATCAGTGCCGATGTAGTCCTGCAACGGCACTGGCACGTTTGATCGGTTGCGCGTCGGTTGGCGGGCGCGCGGTGCGGATTTCGCCTTGGCCAAGGCGGCGGCCATGCTGTCGGGTGCCATCGCGTGGGACGCGCCCGACTCGATCAACGCACCTCCGACCGAATCGAATGCGCCCAAGCGCGCGCGGCACTCGTCGCACATCGCGATATGCGTTGCGACTGTCAGGTTGAAGGCCTCGGGCAGGGCGCCGGCGGAATAGGCCATCAGCAGGGCGTCGGTCAGATGGTGTTGGATGGGCTGTGTCATAAGCTGTCTTAACTCATTGCATGGCGCAGGCGGTCAAGCGCCAGGCGGATTCGTGATTTGATCGTGCCCAGCGGAAGACCGGTTTTTTCAGCAATCTCGGAATGGCTGAGATCGCCGTAATAGGCGGCTTCGATTAAGGCTTTCTGTTTGTCCGGCAGACTGGCGATGGCTTGGGCCAGTTGGTCGGTTTCCTGCTGCAGGGCCAAGGCATCTGCCTGATCCGGGTCATGATCCGGGCCCCAAGTCAGGTCCTCGGGTTCGGGACGGCGGGATTTACGCAGGGCGTCAATCCGGCGATTACGCGCGATGGTAAAAATCCAGGTCGAGGCACTGGCGCGTGTAGGATCGAATAAATGCGCCTTTTGCCATAGGGTGGCCATCACGTCCTGCGCGCATTCTTCGGCCAAGGTCGCATCAGCCCCTGATTTCATCAGAAATGCCTTCACGCGTGGGGCGAAATGGGTGAAAAGCTGCGCAAACGCGTCCTCATCGCTGTGGTCGCGTATACGCTCAATACACGTAATCCATTGAGAATTTTCCAGCTGTCGGTCTGCGGTCACCTTGAAGGATCCTGTATCTTTCGTCGACCGGGCACGTGCCATCAGGCCACGGGCTGCGGTATATTGCCCGTAGGATGCCGGACCTTGCTCAAGAGTGTCAATTGCGCTGAACATAAACCAGTTACGCTGCGTGATGCCAATCGGATCAGTCGCGGTGCAAAATTTTTCAGGAATGATCCATTCGCGGAAGTCCCGCGTAAGACTTGGAAAGCAATGCAGGACGGACTTTCACCTCATGGTATTCGAAAACAGCGCGCTGACGCGCCAGAAAATTGCCGTGATCGGCGCGGGAATTTCCGGGATGGGCGCGGCGCACATGCTGGCGTCTGATCACCACGTCACCTTGTACGAGGCGGAGCCGCGTCTGGGCGGGCACGCGCGTACGATCATTGCGGGCAAGAACGGGGATCAACCGGTCGACACCGGATTCATCGTCTTCAACTACGCCAATTACCCGCATCTGGTGCAACTGTTCGAGCAGCTGGATGTCCCCGTTACCCCCAGCAACATGAGCTTTGGGGCGTCCATAGACGGCGGGCGGCTAGAGTACGGGCTGGCCAGTGCTGGCGCGGTGTTTGCCCAGCGGCGCAATGCGGTCAATCCGGCCTACTTGCGTATGTTGCGGGACATTTTTCACTTTAACGGGCGCGCGTTGCAGGTGGCGAATGATCCTGGTATGACAATTGCCGACCTTTTGGCGCGTTTGGGCACGGGGCGCTGGTTTCGCGACTATTATCTGCTGCCGTTGTCTGGTGCGATCTGGTCGACGCCCAAAGAGCAGATTCTGGATTTTCCCGCGCAGGCGATGATGCGCTTCTTCGACAATCACGCTTTGATCAGCTATTCGGGTCAACATCAGTGGTACACGGTGCAGGGTGGATCAGTGCAGTATGTTGATCGATTAGAAGCCTATTTGCGCCAGAACAGTGTCACATTGCGCCCCGGCTGTCCGGTTCAGGCCGTGCGGCGCACGGCGTTGGGCGTTCAGGTAAAGGCCGCCGGCGCGTGGGAGTCGTTTGATCAGGTGATCATGGCCACCCATTCCGATGACAGTCTGGCCCTTCTGGCTGATGCCAGCCCTGATGAGCAGCGAAATCTGGGCCCTATCGCCTATCAACCCAACGACGTCGTCCTGCATGCTGATGCCAGCGTGATGCCCCGGAGACGTGCCGTTTGGTCGTCATGGAACTATACCGAAGATGCGGGCAAACGCCCCGGCCAGATCGACCTGACCTACTGGATGAACAAGCTACAGCCAATTCCGCACGATGATCCGCATTTCGTTACGCTGAATTCCACCCGCCCGATCCGCGATGAATTGATCTATGATCAAGTCACGCTGCGCCATCCGGTCTATGATCTGGCGGCGCTTGAGGCGCAGGGGCGCGTACGGGATATGAATGGCGCACGCAACACATGGTTCTGCGGAGCATGGATGAAGGACGGTTTTCACGAGGACGGATTGGGCAGCGCGGTTGACGTGGTCACAGCGATGACAGCCCGCCGCGTCCAAGCGGCGGCATGAACGACCGCGTCGATCATATTGCGGGCCATACCTGGCACGGGCGCAAGGGCGCGGTCGACAATGCGTTTCGCTATTCCATCGACTATGTCCTGTTAAATGCCGAGGGAACGCCCGACGCCCCCCGCCTGTTTGGCCGCAACAGACCCGGATTGGCCGGTATTCGCGATACTGATCACGGCGGCGCCCCCGGTCAGGGGCGCGGCGCGGCATGGGTGCGCGAGGTGCTGGCCCAATACCAGCTGCCCGCGCCCGCGCAGATCGAGTTGTTGGCGCAGCCGCGTTTTCTGGGCCATGTCTTCAACCCGGTGTCTTTCTGGTTATGTCGATACGCAGACAGTTCTCTGCGCAGCGTGATTGCCGAGGTCACGAACACTTATGGTGACAGGCACTCGTACCTTGTTCATCGACCCGATCACGGCCCAATCACGGCTACTGATCGCCTGCGCGCAAAGAAAATATTTCACGTCTCGCCCTTTCAAAAGATCGAGGGGCAGTATGAATTTCGCTTTGACCTGCGCGACGACCGCATCGGCATCTGGATCGACATGCAAGGCCACGGCGAAGGCGTTCTGGCCACGTTGGTTGGCAAGCGCACACCGCTGACAAATCGCGGTTTGCTGGCGGCGATGCTGCGCCGTCCGCTTGGCTCACGCAGGGTGCTGGCCTTAATCCACTGGCAGGCGCTCAAGCTGTGGTGGAAGGGTGCAGCGTTTCGTCACCGTCCCGAGCCGCCCAGTGATGAGGTCAGTAGGTGACGCGACTACCGCGTTATGCCCTGCGCGCTGCAACTTTTGGCTGAGCACGGGGAGGTCAGGATTCGTTAGGAACAGGACCGCCGGGCAGGTGGTTTTGCTTACAAATCATTCAATGTGGCCCGCACTGAGGCCTCGAAGAAAAACGATGGGACGCTTATGATGGACTGGCAAGGTAAACGGTATTGGCTGATCGGCGCCAGTGACGGGCTGGGCGCGGCGCTTGCCCGCAAGCTGAGTGCGGCAGGGGTCGAGGTGATCGTTTCCGCCCGAAGCGAAGATAAACTGCGCGCGCTGGCCAATGACCTGCCCGGCAAGGCGCATGTCGTGCCCGTCGACGTCAGCGATCCCGCCAGCGTGAAACGCGCGGCCGAGCAAGTGGGCCAGATCGATGGTATGGTCTATCTGGCCGGGGTCTATTGGCCTTTCGCCGCACAGGATTGGAACGCCGAACAGGCCGAGGCGATGGCCGACATCAACTTTACCGGCGCTGTGCGTGCTGTTGGTGCCGTCGTGGCGCAGATGGTGACCCGTGATTCGGGGCACATTGTGCTGACGGGTTCGCTGTCCGGCTTTCGCGGGTTGCCGGGTGCGATTGGCTATGCCGCCTCCAAGGCGGGCGTGATGGCGTTGGGGGAAAGCATGCAGGCCGATCTGCATCGTACAGGGGTGCGCGTTCAGATTGCTAATCCGGGCTTCATCAAGACGCGGCTGACCGACAAGAATGACTTCAAGATGCCGTTTATCATGTCCGCCGAACAAGCGGCGCAAGAAATGTTCGAATTGATGTGCGACGAAGGTGCCAGCGTGCGCCACTTCCCACGCCTGTTCAGCTATCTTTTCCGCTTCAGTCGGTTTTTGCCGGATTGGGCCTATAACCGTCTGTTTGCCTGAGATCAAATTGCGTAAGATCGGGTAGGCGATCAACGTCCGGGCTGCATCCTGTGCGTGATCCAACAAACTAGAGGAGCGACGATGATGCTGGAAATCAGCACTTACAAGGTTGCCCAGATCGTGCTGATGTCGCGTGAACTGGGCCGCGCCGAGGGCGAATTGCGTGCTTTTATAGACGGTTTGACCGAAGATGAGCAGGCCAGCCTGGTCGCGCTGATGTGGATCGGACGCGGTAGTTTCGAGGCCGAGGATCTGGCCGAGGCGATTCGCACCGCGCGATCCGAGGCAACCACTCCGACAGCCGATTACCTTCTGGGGTCGCCGCATCTGTCGGATCATCTGGAAAATGGGCTGGACGCGCTGGGCCTGTCGGCGTCCGAGGATGAAGATGATCTGATCCGCGGCGGGTGAGCCTGCGCCGAAAACCAATTTTTTCCGGTTTGCTTTCTGGTGACAAGCCAAACACGCTTTGCGCCTTTTGTGCCGTGTAACGCTCTTGGAGTGCCCCCCCTCGGGGCAATCAGCCCTGTGACGCGCGTCGTCAGATCGCCGTAGCCGCCGCCCGTCGTCTAGACGCTTGGGCAGATCACGGCGTTGGTCGTCTTCGTGGGGTCAGTACCGAAGCAAGCTGCGCATTAAACAGCGTAGTCGACCTGCCTCGTACGTTCTTTTGAATGCAATGCGGTAGACCGGCATTGCCAAGATGTGACTAAATGCTCAGAATTCCTGACATTATACGAAAGCCCACATGATGAAAGCATTCCGCCAACTTTTGCTATCGCTCGCGGTTGTGGCTGCGGGGATCTACGTGTGGATTGCGTATGTGCCCGCCTCTATGCCCATGCTGGAACGGTTTGGCGTACTGGATCTTCTGGGTCTTGAGGCCCCGACGCAGCAGAGCGGTGAACAGCCCGGTGGACGCCCGGGGGGCGGTGGCGCGGCGCAGGTCATCACCGCCAAGGTCGGCGCGCAGGCGATGGTTGACCGGATCAGCACCATCGGGGACGGGCGTGCGCGCCGGTCTGTCGATGTACGCTCGAACGCGATGGGCACGATTACTGATCTGGCATTAGAGCCGGGCACTTATGTTGACGAAGGCACGATCATTGTCCGGCTTCAGGACGAAGCCGAGCGGATTGCGCTGGAGCAGGGACAGATCCAGCTGGAAAACGCCCGCACCGATGCCGAACGCATCCGTCAGTTGCAGGCCATGGGCGCCGTGACCGAAGTGCGTTTGCGCGAAACCGAGCTGGCCTTGCGCAGTGCGGAGCTGGCGGTACGTCAGGCCGAGTTCGATCTGTCACAACGTCAGATCGTCGCGCCGATTTCAGGCTGGGTCGGAATCATCAACCTTGAGGTCGGGGACCGTGTCAGCGCGCAAGAGTTGCTGGTGACGATTACGGACCGTTCCGAGATCCTGATAGATTTCCGCGTCCCGGAACGTGTGGTCGGCAAGATCAGGACCGGCCTGCCGATCAAGGTGACGCCCCTCGGCCTGCGTGATCAGACCCTGTTGGGCAAGATCAGCGCCATTGATACCGTCGTGGACAGGGCCAGTCGGACACTGTTGATTCAGGGGCGCGTGCCTAACGCCAACGAACAATTGCGCGCTGGCATGGCCTTTGCCGTCAACATGACCTTCCCCGGCGACGAAGTGCTGTCGATCGAGCCTTTGGCCGTGCAATGGTCCAGTGATGGGCCGTTTGTCTGGGCGGTGCGCGACGGTAAGGTCGTTCAAGTGCCGGTGGTGATCGTGCAGCGCAACAGCGATGCGGTTCTTGTGACGTCCGAGGGCCTGACCGTCGGCGAACAGGTGGTGACCGAGGGCGTTCAGACATTGCGCAACGGCGCAGACGTTATCGTGACCAATCGGGAAGAGGCCGTAAACCTTTTGCCCGCCACACAGGTCAGGACCACCTTATGACCTCTGGACCCGCCGCCGGAACGGCGCTGTTCGTGCGTCGGCCGATTCTGGCCTTTGTGTTGAATGCGCTGATCGTTCTGGCGGGGGTTGCGGGCCTGTTTGGCGCGGAAATTCGCGAACTACCCAATGTGGATCGCCCCGTGGTCACGATCACCACCAATTTTTCCGGTGCGTCGCCTGAATCTGTCGATCAGGAACTGACCGGGCGGATCGAGGGCGCGGTGGGCCGGGTGTCGGGCGTGCGCTCGATCTCGTCCAACTCGCGCTTTGGGCGCAGCCGGGTCACGGTTGAATTCAATGACAACGTCGATATCGACGTGGCCGCGACCGATGTGCGCGACGCGGTTGCGCGCATCGCGGATCAACTGCCCGAAGATGCTGATCCACCATCTATCGTCAAGGCCGATGCAAACGCCCAGCCGGTGATGCGTATCGCGGTAACGTCGGCCGCCCGATCCCCGCAGGAATTGACCGCGATTGTGCAGGACCGTGTCGAGGATCGTCTGATCTCGGTTGACGGAGTTGCGGATTTACAGGTTTACGGTGACCGCGACCCGATTTTTCGCGTCGATATCGACCAGTTGGAACTGGCCAGTCGGGGCCTGACCTTGGGGGACGTGCAGCGCGCGTTGTCCGACGTGGCGCTTGATACGCCCGCTGGCGATCTGGCCGGTGAGCGTCAATCAATCAACGTGCGCACCACCGCCAGCGTCGTCACGACCGAAGCATTCGAGGCGCTGGAATTGCGCGACAATGTCCAGATTCGCGATGTCGCCACCGTCACGCTGGGCCCCGCCCCCGGCGAGACAATCCTGCGTGCCAATGGTCAGCAGGGCGTCGGTATGGGTGTAATTCGTCAGGCCACGTCCAACACGCTGGAAATCTCGGCCAATGTGCACGCCGTCGTGGCCGAGTTGAACCGCACCCTGCCGGACGACGTCAACGTCTTTGTCACCTCGGACGATGCGATTTTTATCTCTGGATCTATCGAAGAAGTTCTGAAAACGCTGGGTTTTGCGGTGGCTATCGTGGTGGCTGTGATTTTCTTGTTCCTGCGGGATTTTCGCGCGACGCTGATTCCGGCGCTAACCCTGCCCGTGGCGTTGATCGGCACATTGGCGGCGATTTACATGGTCGGGTTTTCAATCAACATCCTGACCCTGTTGGCGCTGGTTCTGGCGACGGGCATGGTGGTGGATGACGCCATTGTCGTGCTGGAAAATATCGTGCGTCAGCGCGCGGCAGGCATGGGGCCTCGCGCGGCGGCGGTGAACGGCACGGCGCAGGTTTTCTTTGCCGTGGTCACGACCACAGCCACGCTGGCCGCCGTGTTTGTGCCGCTGTCGTTCCTGCCCGGTCAGGCCGGTGGATTGTTTCGTGAATTCGGGTTTACCTTGGCGATGGCGGTCATGTTATCGTCGGTGGTCGCACTTAGCCTGTGCCCGGTGCTGGCCAGCCGACTCTTGACCAAGGCCCCGAAAAAGGACCCGCGCGGGCCGATGATCTGGTTGGGCAACCGCCTGATGCGGCTTTACGAGGTCACGTTGCGCGGCGCGTTGGCGATGCCATTTGTCGTCGTTCTGGTCGCGGTGTTCGTCGCGGTCACGGCGGTCCTGATGGCGGGCGGTATCCGACAGGAATTGACCCCGCGCGAAGACCGCGCTGTTGTTCTTCTTAGGATCACAGCACCGCAAGGCGTGTCGCTGAATTATACCCAATCCAAGATGCAGGAAATCGAGGATTTGATCGCGCCATTGCAAGAGAGTGGCGAAATCACCAATGTCTTCGCCTTCAGCGGCTTCAGCGGCGACAACCGCGGTTTCATGGTCTTTACGCTGGCCAAATGGGATCAGCGCGCGCGTGAACAACAGGATATCGTGTCTGAAATCAACGAAAAGCTGGGCACGGTCATCGGTGTGCGGGCCTTTGCCATTCAGCCCAATTCGCTGGGTATTCGCGGCGCTGGACGGGGCCTTGCCTTTGCGATCACTGGCGACAGTTACGAACAGCTGTCCGAGGTGGCCGAATCCATGGTTGATCGCCTGCGCGAGATTCCCGGCATGGGCAAGGTCCAGTTGGAGTATGAGCGTACGCAGCCGCAGTTGTTCGTGGAAATCAACAGATCGCTGGCTGCTGATCTGGGGATCGACATCACGGGGCTGGGGCAGGCCTTGCAGGCCGTTCTGGATGGTCGCAAGGTGGCGTCGGTGTTCATCGAAGACAAAAGTTTCGATGTGCAGATGCTGGCCACATCCAACCCGATTAATGATCCCGGCGATCTGGAAAATGTGTTTGTGCAGGCGGGTAATGGTCAGATGGTGCCATTGGCCACCTTTGTCACGCTGGAAGAACGCGCCGTCGCGCCCGAGTTGGATCGCGAGGGACAGAACCGTTCGGTCGAACTGACGGCCGGGCTGACCCCCGAGTTGTCGCTGGGCGATGCGCTTGTGATGGTGCGCTCCATTGGCGACGAGGTTCTGTCCGAAGAGAACCGTATCGTGCCCTTGGCCGAGGCCGCAACGCTGGATCAAACCAACGCAGGTCTGTTGGTGACGTTCGGCTTTGCCATCCTTGTGGTGTTTCTAGTGCTGGCCGCCCAGTTTGAAAGCTTCATTTCCGCTGTGGTGGTCATGGCCACGGTGCCGCTGGGTCTGGCCTGCGCGGTGTTTGCCCTGTTGCTGACGGGGCAAAGCCTGAATGTCTATTCCCAGATCGGGCTGGTGATGCTGATCGGGATCATGGCCAAGAACGGCATATTGATCGTCGAATTTGCCAATCAGTTGCGCGACAAGGGGGCGAATGTACATGATGCCATTCTTGACGCCTCAACCATTCGTCTGCGCCCGGTGATGATGACCATGACCTCGACCGTGCTGGGCGGGGTGCCTTTGGTTCTATCCGCCGGCGCCGGGGCCGAGGCACGCGAGGCGCTGGGCTGGGTGATTGTGGGCGGGCTGGGCCTGGCCACGTTGTCGACCCTGTATCTGACGCCGGTGGCCTATCTTCTGCTTGCAGGGTTCTCACCCCCCAAGGCGCACGAAGAGGCGCGTTTGCGCGAAGAACTGGAAGCGGCGCAAGGCCAAACCGTCTGAGACGGGTCATGACGAAGGATGACATAGCATAACAGGGCCCAAGGTCGGAGCCTGAAACGACAGGGGGAAGGGATCATGCGCGGCACTGTGATTGCAATTGTCCTGACGCTTTGGGCGGGTCCAGCTTTGGCGCATGCGTCGAATCAGGGGTTCGTCCTGCTGCTGCCGACCGATATCTACATCGCCGCTGGCGTGGCCTGTGTCGTTATGACGGTGTTGCTGTTGGTGATCCTGCCCGAAGGTGTGGTGAACTGGCTGTCGCGCCCTATCGTATTGTCGCTCAGACGCGCGCGGGTGCGCCATTGGGTAAGCGCGCTTTGTGCGCTTTTGCTGATCGGGATCATTTTGATCGGATACTCGGGCCCGCGCGATCCGATGAAGAATCCTTTGCCCCTGACCATCTGGGTCGTTTGGTGGATCGGCCTTGTGACCGTGCAGGGGATCGTGGGAGATCTTTGGAAATGGATTAATCCTTGGACTGGCCCTGCTCAATTTTTGGGCGCTGTCACGGGGCGTGGTCCGCTTTTGCGCTATCCAAGGGCCTTGGGCTATGCCCCGGCGATCGTCGGGCTTGTCGGATTTGCCGGGTTCTTGATGGCAGATCCAGCACCCAGCGACCCACCACGTCTGGCGATGATTGTGGGGGGCTATTGGCTGGCGATGCTGGGGGGGGTGGTACTGTTCGGCCCCCGCTGGCTGTTGCGGGCCGAGGCGGTGACTGTGCTGATGCGCAGTTATGCACGCATGTCGATCCTTGGCCGTGTCGGCGGGCATATCGCCATCGGGTTTCCCGGCTGGCAAGTTCTTAAATGCGGCGGTGCGCGCAGAACGGGGCTGGCGGTGTTTATGCTTCTTTTATTGGGTTCGGGCAGCTTTGATGGGCTGAACGAAACATTCTGGTGGTTTGGTCAACTGGGATTGAACCCGTTGGAGTTTGCAGGCCGTTCAACCGTGGTTTCACAAAACTGGGTCGGGTTAGTGGCGGCCAATCTGGCGCTGATTGCCGTGTTCTTTGTGTCCACATGGGTCGGTTTGCGGTTGGCCCACAGCGATATATCGCTAGGGCGGGCCGTTCGGGCGTTTGCGCCCGCGGTTCTGCCCATCGCGCTGGGTTATCATATTGCGCATTACCTGACGAGCTTTCTGGTGGAAGGGCAATATGTGTTAGAGCTGCTCAGCGATCCTTTCCAACTCGGCGCCGACCTGTTGAAGCGCGGCGCTTACAGCATAACCACAGGGTTTTTGCATACGCCGGGACCTGTGCGGATCATCTGGCTGACGCAGGCGGGCGCGGTCGTTATCGGCCATGTTATCGCGATTATTCTGGCGCATGCGCTGGCCATGCGCCTGTTTCAATCGCGCCGTGCGGCGGTGCTTAGTCAGGCACCCTTGGCGCTGTTCATGATTGGATACACGTTTTTCGGATTGTGGTTGCTGGCCTCGCCGCGGGGCGTGTGACGCGCAATTCACTGGACAAACGGTGATGAGATTCGCAGGATCGCTGCAATCCGGCGACGCAGAGCGCCCAACATGGGAGAGAATGATATGACCATCAACCCCAAGACCCCCGCGAAATCACCCAAGGGCCTTTCGCGGCGCAGCGCGCTGACCGGCCTTGCCGCGGGTGTGGGCGCGGCTGCCAGCCTGCCGATGTGGGCGCGCTATACCCATGCGCAAACCGCCGCGCCGATCAAGGTCGGCTTTCAGATCCACCGCACGGGAATCGGGGCCGCCTATGGGCGCTGGTATGGGCGCACGACCGACGCTGCCGTCAAGGTGATCAACGACGCAGGCGGCATCAACGGCCGCATGGTCGAGGTGATCGCCGAAGATGACGGCACCGATCCGCGTCGAGGCGCCGAAGTTCTGGAAAAATTCGCCAACCAGCACGGGTGCGATGTTGCCTATGGCACGTTGTTTTCGCATGTGGTGATCGGGTCTGCCCCACGCGCTGCCGAATTGAAGATGCCTTATTTCGTCGTGTCCGAAGGGCACCATGTGGCGTCGGGCGTGCTGAACCGCTATACGCTGCAACCCGGCATTACCGATGTCAAAAGCCAGGTTCAGGCGATGGCGCCCTATGTGGCCGAAAATTTGGGCAAGAAGGTCACGATGATCTTTCCCGACTTTGCCTTTGGCCATGATCACCGCGACTTCTTTACCGCTGCGATCGAGGCGCAGGGCGGTGAGGTTCTGGCGCAGATCGCGATCCCGCCTGCCGAAACTTCGTTTACAAAGTATTTCCCCAAGATCCCGCGCGAAACCGAGGTGGTCTATCACGTGATGGTCGGCCCCGCGGTTTTAACCTTCGTCAAGGAATTGGGCGAATTCTTTGGTCCCTCAGCACCGAAGATGTTCGGCTTTATCGACAGTCTAGAAGCTGTGGATATCGGCAGTCCCGGTCTGGAGTTTCTCGAAGGCACCTATTTCTGGGAGGGCATGTGCCGCGACGCGCAATCCGATCAGTCCGAACATGCCGCGTTCTATCGCGCCGCTGTGGGCGTCGACGATCACGGCGCGTCGATTAGCGATCCGACAGATGTGTCTACCTACGGCCACATGTTCGGCTGTTGGGAAACGATGCATGTGATTAAGGCTGGGATGGAGGCGTCGGGATATGCTGGCCCGGATGATCGAACGAAGTTGATCGAGGCGGTAGAGGCGATGGGCGAAATGCCCGAAAGTCAGGCCCATCCGCAGGGGGCCAAGGTGTTTAACGGCAAGACGCACCAAGTGTTTGGCCATCAGAACATCAGCCGGGTCGAAAACGGGCGTTTGGTGAAGGTGCATCGCACCTCGATCGAGGATACGCTGTATCCTGATGAGGTGGATTACACCACGCAACCGTTCTAAAGGGTGTGAGGGGGCTGGGGCGCTGCCCCACCTTGGAAAATTCACGAATTTTCCAAGGTCCCCCGGGATATTTTCAGCCAGAAGATAGCAGCGGGTTGTTCCTGTACTGGAGTAAGTTTTTCGATGAAATTGAGTGACTACAAGGCGTTGACCTTTGACGTGTATGGCACGTTGATCGACTGGGAAAGTGGGATGATCGCAGGGTTGAAGCCGCTGACCGATCAGATGGCCAATCCCCCCAGTCGCGACACAGTGCTAGAGGCGCATGCGTTTTATGAAAGCACCTGTCAGCGCTATACGCCCGCCAAAAGCTATGTCGATGTGTTGAGCACGGTCTACAAGCGGCTGGCCGAAGAATGGGGTCTGTCTGCGACGTGGGAAGAGGCGCGGGTTTATGGTGTATCGGTGGAACATTGGCCCGCCTTCCCCGATAGCGCCGAGGCGCTGGCCTATCTGAAGGATCACTTTAAGCTGATCGTCTTGTCAAACGTCGATAACGCCAGTTTTGCCTATAGCGATGCGCGGCTGGGGCATCCCTTTACCGCCACCTATGTTGCCGAGGATATCGGCAGCTACAAACCCGATCCGCGTAACTTTGATTATATGCTGGAGCATCTGGCGCGGCTGGGCATCGACAAGGGCGATATCCTGCACACGGCTGAAAGCATGTTCCACGATCATGGACCGGCGAACCGGCATGGGCTGGCGAATTGCTGGATCTATCGGCGCCATGACAAGGAAGGATTTGGGGCCACGATGAACCCCGGTGATATGCCCACCTATGATCTGATGTATCATTCGATGGCCGATCTGGTTGCGGCCCACAAGGCCGAGATGGCGGGCTGAGCGCGTGGATCTGGGTCCTTACCTGTTGCTGGCGACGCTGGAGGGGGCCGTTATGGCCTCGGTTCTGGCGTTGACGGCTGTGGGGCTAAGTCTGGTATTTGGCGTGATGCGGGTGGTCAACATCGCGCATGGCGAGTTCTACATGCTGGGCGCGGTGTTTGCCTGGTACATCACGCATATGATGGGGGGACATCCGGCGCTGGGCTTTGGCGTGGCGTTGGTGGTGGCCCCGCTGATTGTCGGGGCGATTGCGGTGGTCGCTGATATGACCATCCTGAAGCGGGTCGCCTACGATCCCGAACGCACCATCGTGGCGACGATTGGGTTACTTTATATTATTCAGCAGCTTACGCTGATGGGCTATGGTCCTGAGGCACGGCCGGTAGAGCCACCGTTCAACACCCGTCTGGCGTTGCCGTGGTTTGAGTTCAAGGACGGCGCGCTGGCGATGTATTGGCCTTGGGGCCTGAGCACGACCAGTTACAAATTGGCGGTGATCGGGGCGGCTGTGGTGGTATTGCTGGGTGTCTGGGCGATGATGGCACACACGCGGATCGGTCTGTTGATGCGCGCAACGCAGGCGGATCGCGACATGGCGCAGGCCTTTGGCATCCCGGTCGAGCGGATCTATGCGCTGGTGTTTGGCATCGGGGCGGCGCTGGCCGCGCTGGCCGCGGTGCTGATCGTGCCGATCCAGCAGGCGCATTATCTGATGGGGGCCGACCCCCTGTTGCTAAGCTTTATCGTGGTGATCATTGGGGGCCTTGGCAGTCTGCCGGGCACTGTCGTTGCGGCGATCCTGATCGGGTTGAGCGACGGGATCCTTTCGGTCTTTTTCTCGCCGACGCTGGCGAAAATTCTGGCGACGCTGCTGGTGGCGTTGGTTCTGGTGTTTCGCCCGCAGGGCCTGTTCGGGTCGCGCGGGTCATGAGTACGACGCGCAAGATTTTGCTGCTGCATGGTGGGGTGCTGGCACTGTTATTCGTGTTGCAATTCGTGCTGCCGGCCTATCATCACGGGAATCTGGCGCGGATCATGGTGCTGGCCAGTTATGCCGTCGGGTACAATATCTTGTTTGGCTATACCGGGCTGCTAAGCCTTGGTCATGCGTTGTTCTTTGCGGCTGGCATGTACGGCATGGGCCTAAGCGTGCAACATCTGGGGTTTTCTCCCGCATCTGCGCTGCTGGCCGGGCTGGTGGCGGGCGCCGTTGTGTCGGCGGCGCTGGGCGTTCTGGCACTGCGCACGTCCGGCGTGGCCTTTATGATCGTGACGCTGATGTTTGCGCAGTCGGGCTATCTGAGCGTGCTTTATTTCGTGGAGTGGACGCGCGGCGACGAGGGGTTTGTGATCCAGCAGGCGCAGCGCATCCTGTGGGGGATCGACCTTAGCGATCCGAGCAACCGGTACTTTGCTGCGTTCGCGCTGTTTGCCGTTTCGTTGGGGGTCAGCCTGTGGGTGGTGCGCAGTTCGTTTGGCAAAACCCTGATCGCGATCCGCGAGAATGGCGAGCGTGTGAGGATGCTGGGCTATGACATTCAGGCGCATAAGCTGGCGGCGGTGGTGATCTCGGGCACGATCTCGGCAGCGGCGGGGGCGGTCTATGGCCTGTTGTTCGGCTATGTCGGAGCCAGTTTTGCGGCGGTGCCGCATTCGATTTTGCCACTGCTGTATGTGTTGCTGGGCGGGGCGGGCACGGTTCTGGGGCCGTTTGTGGGCACGTTGTTTATGTTCTACCTGATTGATCTGAGTTCGGGGATCACCACGGCGCATATGCTGATAGCGGGTGTGGCCTTGGTTGTGTTGACCCTGTTCGCGCCCCAAGGGTTGATGGGCGAGGTGCGCCGCCGCGTCTGGAGGTGGCTGCTATGAGCCTGCTAAGCACGCGTGGCCTGTCCAAGAATTTCGATGGATTACAGGCGGTGACCGGTGTGGATCTGGACCTGACTCAAGGCGAGGTGCGCGCGCTGATCGGTCCCAATGGCGCGGGCAAGACGACGCTGGTGGGGATGATTTGCGGGCGGATCACGCCGACATCCGGGACTGTGACGTTTGATGGGCGTGACATCACGCACCTGCCTGCACACAAGCGGATGTTGCTGGGCATGGCCTATACGTTTCAGATCACTTCGGTGTTCAGCGGGCTGCCCGCCGCAGAGAACGTAGCGTTGGCCGCGCGCCGACGTATGCCAGCGGCAGAGGTCGGGCATGCCGTGGAGGTTGCGCTGGCGCGTGTGGGCCTGTCGGATCGAATGGAACAGGAGGCGGGCGATCTGAGCTATGGGCATCAGCGCCTGCTGGAGATCGCGATGGGGTTGGTGCAAAATCCCCGTTTGCTGATCCTGGATGAGCCGACCCAGGGACTGACCGAGAGCGAGGTGGATGCTTTCAAGGTTTTGATCCGCGAACTCGCTGGCGAAACAACGATCCTGCTGATCGAGCACAACATGAGCGTCGTGATGGAGACCGCCGACCGTGTGACAGTGCTGAACTTTGGACAGGTTCTGGCCGAGGGCACGCCGGATCAGGTGCATGCCAACGCCGATGTGCAGGCCGCCTATCTGGGGAGTGGGTGATGCTGAAACTGGAGGCAGTCAATTCAGGTTATGGGCGCGCGCAGGTGTTGCGCGATCTGTCGTTGCACGTCGAAGCGGGCGAAATTTTGTGCTTGCTGGGTCGCAACGGGGCCGGCAAGACGACGACGATGAAGACGATCATGGGGCTGTTGCCGGTAATATCGGGTCGCGTGATGCTGGATGGCCAAGAGGTCAGCGCGCTGGCTGCGCATGATGTGGCGCGCGCCGGAATTGGCTATATCCCGCAGGGGCGGCGGCTGTTCTCGGGGCTGACTGTGGCGCAGAACCTTGAGATCGGGATGCAAACGCGCCGCAGCCCCGCGCATGTTCTGGACGAGGTGCTGGACCTGTTCCCGCGTTTGCGCGAACGCATGGGCCAACGGGCGCAGACCCTGTCGGGGGGCGAACAACAGATGTTGGCTACTGCCCGCGCACTGTGCCTGCGGCCCAAGGCGCTGTTGCTGGACGAGCCGACAGAGGGGTTGCAGCCATCGATGATTGCCGCAATCCGCGAGGTGATCGTGAAGATGCGTGCGCAGGGCGTTGCGATCCTGCTGGTGGAGCAGCGGGTTGATGCGGTCCTGTCCGTGGCGGACCGGGTGATGTTCATCGAAAACGGACGCGGCGGCGAGGTGATGCCAGCCGAGGCGCTTCGCGCGGATCATACGATAGTAGATCGTTATATCGGAGTGTGATCCGGGGCGCGGAGGCCCCGGCACAAGGCCGGGGTTTGCATGGTACGACTGTTGCGTATCTGACACCGGACCTGCGGGGTGTTTCATGCGCCTGCCAAATGGATATTTAAGCCAAGAAAAAGCAGGGGCGGTGCGGCTTAGTTCAGTGTGTCGCTGACGCCTTCGGGTCTACCCACCACGACGAAGGTCAATTTTTCTGGATCCAGCAGATCGCGCGCGACGCGGTTGATTTGCTCAAGGGTGACGGCGTTGACCTGATCATTGCGCGTTGTGATGTAGGCGGCTGGAAGCCCCTCCATTTGCATCTCAACCGCGATATTGGCGATGGGGGCGTTCCCGTCGAACCTAAGGGGGTAGGCGCCCGTCATATAGGTTTTAGCGTCTTCCAACTCTTGTGCCGTCACGCCGTCGGCTTGCATGCGGGCCCATTCGTCGCGGATCACCTCGATGGCCTGACCGATGCGGTCGTTGGCCGAGGCGACGCTGCCCATCCACAGTTGCGCGCTGTCCTTGTCGACGAGGTAGGAATAGACGCCATATGTCAGGCCACGTTTTTCGCGGACCTCTTGCATCAGGCGGCTTTCAAACCCGCCACCGCCTAGAATCTGGTCCAGAAGATAAGCGGCGAAAAAGTCAGGATCGTCGCGGTCGATCCCCGGTTGGGCGAAAAGAGCAACGGATTGGGGGGTATCGAAATCGACGACCTTTATACCGCCCGGCAAAGTGATTTCGGCTGCGTCGGGCAGGGCTGGGCCAGATTGCGGCAAACCCTCGAACAGTCTGTCGACCAGCGCGGTCAGCTCGTCTGGTGTGATATCGCCCACGGCTGAAACATACAGGCGATCGCGCACCAGCGCGGCGCGGTGCGCGGCGACGATATCGTCGCGCGTCAGGGCCGTAACACTGTCCACCGTGCCGTCCTTGGAAGTCGCGTAGGGGTGGGTCCCGTAGACCAGCGTATCAAAGGAACGCCCGGCAATTGCCCTGGGGTTTTTCAGATCCGACTGGATCATCGAAAGCACCTGACCACGCACCCGGTCGATGGATTGTTGATCAAAGTCGGGATTGACCAGACTGGCGCGCAGCAAGGCCACTGCCTGATCGCGATTTTCGGTCAGGAATCGGGCCGAGACCGAGACCGCATCGTCGTTAACGTCGTATGAAAACGAGGCGGCCAGCGCTTCGGTCGCCTTGGCGAAAGCGCGGCTGTCCATGCCTTCGGCGCCTTCCTCTAGCAGGGCGACCATCAAATTGGTCGCGCCGCGTTTGCCGGACGCGTCCAACGATGCGCCGCCGCGAAACCGCAGTTCCAAGGCGACGAAGGGGATTTCGTGTTCCTCGATCAGCCAGACATCGGTACCGCCGGGCGTGGTCAGTTCCTGCACGTCGATCTCCGCACGCAGCGGCAAGGTGGTAAGGCACAGGGCGAAAGCAGCCAAGGTGAGGCGGATCAGCGGACTGTGGATCATTGTGTAACCTCCGGGGCGGTCAGCCAGCCGGTGACCGAGTTGTTCGGCACGAGAACCTCGCGCGCGGCCTGCATGATCTGATCGGCGGTGACTGATTGCAGGATGTCGGGCCATGCCTGCACATCCTCCACCGTCAACCCCTGGGTTAGCGCCGCACCGTATTGA
Organism: Rhodobacteraceae bacterium KMM 6894; assembly: GCA_035798175.1. GTDB lineage: Bacteria > Pseudomonadota > Alphaproteobacteria > Rhodobacterales > Rhodobacteraceae > Roseovarius. The sequence continues at coordinate 63,328 of JAPFBS010000017.1, read as the reverse complement.
TTTGCCAGCCCGTTCACGTCATCGCGGGCATAGACCTGCGCCGCGCGGACCTGCATCTTGATCCGATCCAGTTGCTGAGCATCCACGCCGGTTTGCAAGAAGTCCGTCAGCACCTGATCCATGGCATCCTCGGCCTCTTGTAGGGTCACGCCCGCGGCAGGCACGACGACCAGATTAAAGGTGGTATCGTCCAACGACATGCCGTCATACCACGCCGAGGATTGCACCGTCAGCGGACGGTCGAATTGCAGCTTCTCAGCAAAAACCGAGGTGGTCCCGCCGCCCAGAATATCGGCCAGCAGGGTCAGTGCTGCGGCGGTTTCCTGATCGCCACTGTCGCGCTCGGGCGCCAGATAAGAGCGCGACACATAGGGCTGCGCCACGCGCGGATCCTCAAAAACGATGCGCCGTTCTGCCATCTGGCGTGGCTCTTGCGGGCGCATCCGTTCGGGCAGATCAGGGTTGGCAGGATGGGCGCCGTAATAGGTTTCGGCCAAACGGTGGACTTCGGCGGGATCGACGTCGCCTGCGACGACGAGAATGGCGTTATTGGGCGCATAGTAGGTGTGATAGAAATCGTTGGCTTCTTTCAGGCCCAGCATCTTCATTTCATGTTGCCAGCCGATGATCGGGATGCCGTAATGGTGATTCAGGTATTGCGCCGCGTTGCGTTGTTCGCGAAACAGCGCGCCGGGATTGTTTTCGACCCGTTGGTTGCGTTCCTCGATGATCACGTCGCGTTCGGTGGCGATCTCGCGTTCGCCGATTTGCAGGTTGATCATGCGGTCACTCTCCATCCGCATCATAAGCTCTAGACGGTCGGCGGCGACACGTTGGTAATAAGCCGTATAATCGTAACTGGTAAAAGCATTGTCATTCCCACCCTGCTTGGCCACGGTGGACGAGAATTCTCCAGGCGCCAATGTATCCGTGCCTTTGAACATCAAATGTTCCAGAAAGTGCGCGATGCCAGATGTGCCCGCTGTCTCATCCGCTGACCCGGCGCGGTACCAGACCATATGGACCACAACGGGGGCTCGGTGATCTTCGATCACCACCACGTCCATGCCGTTATCAAGGGTAAAAGATGTGACCTGATCGTCAGCGGCCGCCGCAAGCGGCATGGCCGTCAGGATCAATAAGGCAGAAATCAGCGCGCGCATGCGGCACCTCCTGTGGATCGTCTTGGACATCTTAGATACAGCCCCTGCACACTCTTGCAACCCACGATGACAAGGGTGTGATGTGGGCATGGAATAACATGCGCGGAAATGGCTGATAATTTGGTGCTGTAACCATGGGGCTAAGCACACCTTCAAGGCGTGTTGCCACAATTCCCAAGCGTCGCGGATTAGCTGGGCGGTGGAGCCGAGGGGGTGACGACACCGCTTCGCTTCATGCGCTGCTGTTCAGCCTGACCATTCAACCATTGACGCTTGTAGGCGTCGGTGTAGTCATCGTTTGGCCCGATGTTCAGGATGTTGACACGGCCATGGCGGCGGCGCGTTTCCGCATCTTCCTGGGCCAGCGTCTGACGGATGCCCGGATTCACGCCATAGCGGTTCGCGTGATTCACAAGGCCGCCATCCGACTTGCCAATCCCGGCCGGAATGGTTGCGGCGGGATTGCCCCCAAGGGCGGCAATGCCGTCTGCGATGGGATTTTGATCTACCAGATTGGCCGACCCGGGCGTAGGGGCCGGCAGCAAATTATAGCTTTCGGGTGTCTGCAAAGGCTTGGTTGGTAGGATGGAAAACTCATCCGGGCCGTTGCCCTTGTGTTTGTTCCGGGTCAATGGGGCGTCGCGCCCGCCTCCGCACCCTGCCAAGACTAGGGTTGTGATCGCGATCAAAATGATATTGCGGCGCGCGGTCATGGCCACTCTCCTGAACAGGTTTTCCGATGGTTTACCCCAAGTCGACGCCAAGGTCACGCAGGCTTTTTATCGGGCGAGAAAATGACCATGCCAAAAGCGCCCACAAAGATCGATATATCGGCGACATTGAACGCATACGGATTGTCGAATTCGCAGCACGACATGTTCAAAAAATCGGCAACCGCGCCATAGACAACGCGATCCACCACATTGCCCAGCGCCCCGCCCACCAACAGGCCAGCGGCAATTTTTTGCCACTTTCCGCCTGGTTCGTGGTGGACCCACCAAAGAACAGCGCCGGAAATCACCAGCGCCACGGCGATCAGCACCCAGCGCGTGACTGGCGAGTCGCCAGCCATCAGGCCAAAATTGATGCCATAGTTCCACGCCATTCGCAGGTTGATCAGCGGCGGCCAGACGTCGATGGCGCCCAGCCGCGCAAGGTCCAGCAAATGGACGACGACATATTTGCTGACTTGATCAACAATGAACACCCAAAGGGCGGTCCAGAATACCAGTTTCATCGCGGGTTCCTTGCTGCGCCGGTCTGTCCAGCGGGGCGTGGGGCTTAGTGCCGGAAATGACGCATCCCGGTCAAGACCATGGCAAGCCCCGCCCCGTCTGCCGCTGCGATCACCTCGTCATCACGCATCGACCCGCCGGGGTGGATCACTGCCGTCGCGCCTGCCTCGGCCGCGGTCAACAGCCCGTCAGCAAAGGGAAAGAACGCGTCTGACGCCACGACCGATCCTTGGGTCAACGGCACGGGCAGGCCAAGGGCGTCGGCCATATCCTGTGCCTTGCGCGCCGCAATTCGGCAGCTATCGACGCGGCTCATCTGGCCTGCGCCAACGCCCACGGTCGCGCCGTCTTTGACATAGATGATGGCGTTGGACTTCACATGCTTGGCGACAGTCCAGGCAAACAACAGATCGGCCATTTCCGCCTCGGTCGGGGCGCGTTTGGTGACCACCTTCAGGTCGTCGGCGGTGATGTGGCCGTTATCCTTGTCCTGCATCAGATATCCGCCGGATACCTGCCGAATGGTCTGCATCGCCGCGCGTGGATCGGCCAACGCGCCTGTAGTCAGTAACCGCAGGTTCTTTTTCTTGGCAAAGATATCCATTGCGTCGGCGTCGGCGCCAGGCGCAATCACCACTTCTGTAAAGATCTGGCAGATTTCCTCGGCCGTGGCGCCGTCCAGCGTATGGTTCAGCGCGATGATCCCCCCAAAGGCCGAGGTCCGGTCGCAATCGAACGCCCGTGCATAGGCATCCCGCAGGGTATCTGCGCGCGCTACACCACAAGGGTTGGCGTGTTTGATAATTGCGCAGGCAGGGCCGTTCGCCGGGTCAAACTCGCTCACCAGCTCGAATGCGGCGTCGGTATCGTTGATGTTGTTATAGCTCAGTTCCTTGCCCTGATGCTGCTGCGCAGTCGCCACACCGGGGCGCGCGCTGCCATCTGTGTAAAACGCCGCCGCCTGATGTGGATTTTCACCATAACGCAGCACTTGGGCCAGCGTGCCTGCCACAGCGCGACGGCGCGGGGCCTTGTCGTCCAGCGCGCCCGCCAGCCAGTTGGAGACGGCGGCGTCATAGGCAGCAGTGCGCGCATAAGCTGTCTGCGCCAAGGTGCGTCGGAACTGCGGCGAGGTCGCTCCGTCGTGCTGGTCCATATCGTTCAGCAGCGCGTCGTAATCCTGCACGTCCACGACAACGGACACAAACCCGTGGTTCTTGGCCGCGGCGCGGATCATTGCCGGACCGCCGATGTCGATATTCTCGACACAGGTGTCGTAGTCAGCTCCCTTGGCGACGGTTTCCTCAAACGGATAGAGGTTCACCACCAGCAGGTCGATCGCCCCGATACCGTGTTCGTCCATCGCCGCGACGTGATCAACATTATCACGCAGCGCCAATAACCCGCCATGCACCATCGGGTGCAGCGTCTTGACCCGCCCGTCCATCATTTCGGGGAAGCCCGTCACGTCTGCCACGTCGCGCACGTTCAGCCCGGCCTCGCGCAGGGTCTTGGCGCTGCCCCCGGTGCTGAGCAACTCAACCCCGCGTGCGGCCAAGGCGGTTCCAAGATCGATCAGCCCGGTCTTGTCGGAAACGGACAAAAGGGCGCGGCGGATGGGGAGATTTTGGGTCATGTAAAGGTCAAGTCCTGCGATAAGCGTTGCGTCTGGGCGGCGGTCCGCTCAGCTATCGGCCTGCGGGAACGGGTCATCCTGCGTCAGATCACGAATACTGACCGGAGTGTCCTGAGCCTTGGCCAGGGACCACCTGATGCGGGTCGCATACTCCATCGCGCGCCCGGATAGAACGATCTGTTTCGTCGCACGGGGCTTTAATCGGTCTTTTTCTAGATAAACACTGGGTTCCAGAGTGATTTCTGCGCGTGCATCGGTGCGAAACACCCAGATTTCGCCACTGCGCAGGGCCAGTGACACCGCAGCACCGCCCATATCGATGGCGCTGTCCACGTCCGGATGCAGGTGAAAATGGATCTGAAACTTGACCCCCTGCATCTGCGTGGCGTCCAGTGCGCGGTCGAACCGCCGTCGGGCGGGGCGTTCCAACGCCAGCAGCATATCCTCGCCCGCGACGGCGCGACCGTCGAATGTCATATCGATTGTACGCGCGTGGGTCATGCCAAAGCGGCTGACATAGCCGTCATGGCCACCTTCGAAACGCACCCCATCCGGTGCGTGGCTCATCTGGATCGGGACATGGGTGGGGCCGCCGACCAACCATTCAGACGTTTCGCTGTCCGCGCCCAAACGGGCGCAGGATTCTCCGGCCAGTACCAGTGTCGAATGCGATGGCGTCGCCCGCCCCGCGCGCCGCCAATCTGCGCCAAAGGTCTGGCCCGAGCCACAGTTAACGATCAGCGGGCGTCGTCCCGATGTCAATTCGAACGCCATGGTGGATGCATGCGCATTTCGCGACGCGGCCCCAGTGGGCGGTGCGCTGGCGTCGATGATCACGGACGTGCGCCCCGCGCTAAGACGCGCATATCCCATCGACAGCCCATCAGGTTGCCGCCCCTTCACGCCGCTGGCAGCCAGCGCTGTGTCCAGCCGCCCTTCCATTCCGCGTCCGCCGCCGTGAAACCGCGCCAGTCCGCCGTCGGCATGGCGCAGGGTGCGCAGGGTGGGGGCGATCCGCTCGATCGCGTTGAAATGGGCATCACCGGGGGATTTTCCGGCATCGTCCAGCGCCTCGGCGGTCCAGGTCAGCAGGGTGAACACGTCCAGCAATTCTTCGGGATTTCGGGTTGGTAACATGCCTTCATTGCCGATGCGCAGCTTGCACTCCTGTTCTAGCGCGCGCACGGCGGGGGCGACATGGCCCTGCATCCCTTCTAGCGCCAGACCGGCATAAATCAGGCCGGTCAATGCCTCGAACCGGGGCAGGCCGGGCGCAGTGGCCTGCCAACGTTTGCCCAGAAACAGGGTCTGTTGTGCAAGCGAGCGGTAGAACGCTTGCGAGGCCGCGCTGTCCTGTCCGTTCAGCACGAACAGCGCGTGATTGATCCAGCGGATCAGGCGCCGTCCGGTCAGATCGGGGGTCCAGCCGGGACCGCGCCCGTTTCCATACCGGTCGATCCATCCCCACAGCCAATCCTGTGCGCAACGGCGCGCGGGCAGATCGCCAGCGGCGGCCAGATCGTCCAGCCAGGCAAAGCCGTGCAATTCGGCCTCATAGCGCGGATCGGGTGCGGTCAGATCCCACATGTGCAGGTCAGGTTCCTGCAAAAGATGACCAGCAAACAAAAAGTTACCACCCGCAAGCTGCCGCCCCCGCGCGAAGCTGCCGATGGTGCGCGGTTCGGGCGAGGATACCAACGCCGTAGCGGGTTTGGCCCACGCCGCCTGTCGCGCCGCAATGCGGTTTCTAAAACGGTCCCACCGCGCGCTGAAACTGTCTGTTTTTGCCATTCGCTCGCCTCTGGACGCTCTTTGCGACGTCTCGTGCGGGCAATATACCGCGCCAACGGGATCAAGTCACCGAAACAATGCGAAAAACGCGCTAGACCGATGGAATGGGTGTTTAGATGCGCAGCAGCGCCATATAGAACCCGTCCATCCCGCCCTGATCGGCCCAGTAATCCGGGCGCAGGCGCAGGCCCCCTTCGCTGGTGTGCCATGCGGGATCTACGCCAGGAATATCGCGCGCGCTGCCGTCCACTGTCAGCGATTTGTGCCGTAACAGAGCCTCATCCACCTGACACTCACCTTCGTCCGGCAATAGCGAGCAGGTACAGAACATTAGCCGCCCGCCGGGTTTGAGCAGGGCAAGCGCGGCGTCGATCATTTGCGCCTGAAGGGCGATCAGATCGCCGATTTCGGCACCGTCTTTGGCGTGGGGCAGGTCGGCGTGGCGGCGGATCGTGCCGGTGGCCGAACAGGGCGCATCCAGCAGGATCGCATCATAGGGCCCACCCTGATGGGTCAGGGCGTCGCCGACGGTCACTTGCGCGGATAGGCGTGTGCGCGTCAGGTTCTCGATCACCCGCTCCATCCGGTGCGCCGACAGGTCCAGCGCAGTCACGTCGGCCCCGGTGGCGGCCAGTTGCAGGGTCTTGCCCCCCGGCGCGGCACACAGATCCAGCACAGATTCGCCCGGCTGGACGTTCAGCAAGCGGGCGGGTAGGGCGGCGGCGGCGTCCTGTACCCACCAATCGCCAGTCTCGAACCCCGGCAGGGCGCTGACCTGTCCGGCATCATGCAGGCGCACGGATCCGGTGGGCAGGACTGTGCCCCCCACGGCCTCGGCCACGGCAGACGCGTCACCCTTGGCGGTCAGGTCCAGCGGGGCACCGGCGAAATGCGCGGCCTCAAACCCCTTGATTACGTCGGCACCGTAGGCTTCACGCAGCGGATTGCGCAGCCAGTTGGGCAGTTGCGGGATACGCAAGCTGTCCCAATCACGCGGGCCTTCTACGGCCATTTTGCGCAGAACGGCGTTGATCAGACCCTTGAGCGTGCTGAATTTCTTGTCACCCGCGACCAGACCGACGCAATCGTTGACGACACCATGCGCATCGCCCCCAAGGCTAAGCTCGACCGTGCCCAGACGCAGGATGTTGTGCACATGCAGCGGCGGCACCTTGCGCAGGTGGCGGGCCAGCAGTTTATCCGCGCGTTCTATCCCGCGCAGGGTCTGCGTGGTCAGGCGTTGCGCGCGCGCGCGTTCGGCCGGGGGCAGGCGGTCCAATATCCCGGCGCTGAGCAATTCGGGCATCAGACGACCCTCGCCCAGAATCTGATCCAGCATTGAAACGGCGCTGTGGCGGGCGGATTGGGGTGCGGGCATGACGGACATCTCCTTGCCGTATGGTGACGGCGGCGTATATCAAGGGCACGCGCCAAAAGGAACCCTGTGGATGACCGACTCAGAACACCGCCCCGATCTGCCTGCTGATTTGCCCCCCGCCGCCCAGCGCGCGCTGGCCGAGGCCGAGGCGCGCCGTCAGGCCGCCACAGCACTTGATTTGCCCCGCGAACTGGGCGGGCGCAAGGGCCCCGAGCCCGTGCGCTATGGCGATTGGGAGAAAAAGGGCTTGGCCGTCGATTTTTGATCGCCCACACGACATGCCCCTCGCTTTGACGACGGCATTGACCACCTGAACTTTGCCAAGCGCAGAAGGCCGTATGTTTGCCACGCGGTGCGGCGGATAGTTTTTGCGCCTATCAAGCAGCCGAATCCTGCGACAGCGGCCCAAACGTGCCGCATTTCTGACCCGGACCAAACCCTTACTGCGAGCAGGGCGAAGCCACGGATGTGACGCCACGGCGCCCGCGTTACGAAGTGACAGTGTGGCTTGACGTACTCATGATTCGCCAAATCTGATGAAGGCAAAACCATCAGGCAAAAATACGGCCATAACCACCAACCGTGCGCGCATCGAAAACCGTGAGCGCATCGAACCGTGTTCATATCAAGATATAAATGGTGAGCCGGTCGGGATCCGAACCCGAGACCTACTGATTAAAAGTCAGTTGCTCTACCAACTGAGCTACCGGCCCACTATGTGGCGTACTTAGAAAGACACTCGCCAAGGGTCAACCCCCTTTCGTCCACATAAATCATGCAATTGCTGGATTCATGACAAGCCCCGGTTTATATGCCGCCATATGAATGATCCTGACACCTCCGGTTTGCCCTTCATGAAGATGCATGGGTTGGGCAATGACTTTGTCGTGGTGGACGCGCGCGTGTGCGCCTTTGCCATGACGCCTGCTTTGGCGCGCGCAATTGGCGACAGGAATCGCGGCATCGGATTTGACCAACTGGCGGTGATCACTTCGGGCGCGGGCGATGCTCATCTGACGTTCTGGAACTCGGACGGCAGCACGGCTGGCGCCTGTGGCAATGCCACGCGCTGTATCGCGCGTTATCTGATGGACGCGGGTGGGCTGGATGCTTTGCATCTGACGACTGCGCGTGGGGATCTGTATGCGCGCGACGCCGGGAATGGCCTGACCTCGGTCAACATGGGTGCGCCGCAACTGGACTGGCAGGACATTCCGCTGTCTGAAGCCATGGACACGCTGGAGCTGCCGATCGAGGGCAGTCCGGTTGCAACCGGGATGGGCAACCCGCATTGCACGTTTTTCGTTGACGATGCCGAGGCTGTGCCGTTGGACACATTCGGCCCGCGCTATGAATATCATCCGCTTTATCCGCAACGCACCAACGTTCAGGTGGCCAGCATCATTGACCCCGATCACATTCGCATGCGGGTGTGGGAGCGGGGCGTGGGTGTGACGCTTGCATCCGGCTCGTCTTCTTGCGCGGTGGCGGTGGCGGCTGCGCGACGGGGGCTGACGGGACGCCACGTGCGAATTGATCTGGACGGTGGCACGCTGGACATCGATTGGCGTGAGGACGGCGTGTGGATGACTGGGGCCACGATGCATGTGGCAAACGGCGTGTTGACGCCCGAGTTTCTGGCCAACGTCGCATGAGCGCGCCAATCTTCTCCAACCATGGCTGCCGCCTGAACGCCTATGAAACCGAGGCGATGAAGGAATTGGCGGCGGGTGCCGGTCTGCAACAGGCTGTTGTGGTCAACACCTGCGCCGTCACGTCCGAGGCTGTGCGCAAGGCCCGTCAGGACATTCGCCGTTTGCGCCGTGATAATCCAGATGCGCGAATCATCGTCACCGGCTGCGCCGCCCAGACCGAGCCGGGCACGTTTTCCGCCATGCCCGAGGTGGATGCAGTCATTGGCAATACCGAAAAGATGCAGGCCTCCACTTGGGCCGGTCTGGCCGGTGATTTCGGGACCGAACCGGTGCAGGTCGACGATATCATGTCGGTCACCGAAACCGCCGGCCACCTGATCGACGGATTCGGCACGCGCAGCCGGGCCTATGTGCAGGTGCAGAACGGATGCGATCACCGCTGCACTTTCTGCATCATTCCCTATGGCCGGGGCAATTCACGCTCGGTCCCGGCGGGTGTTGTCGTGGATCAGATCAAGCGACTGGTGCAATCGGGTTATAACGAGGTGGTGCTGACTGGCGTGGACCTGACCAGCTGGGGCGCGGACCTGCCGGGGCTGCCGAAGTTGGGCGATCTGGTGATGCGCATCCTGCGTTTGGTGCCCGACCTGCCACGCCTGCGAATCAGCTCGATCGATTCGATCGAGGTGGACGAGAACCTGCTGGCCGCCATCGGGACCGAGCCGCGTTTGATGCCGCATCTGCATTTGTCGCTGCAACATGGCGACGATATGATCCTGAAGCGGATGAAACGGCGACATCTGCGCGACGATGCCATCCGATTCGCCGAAGAGGCGCGCCGACTACGCCCCGACATGACCTTTGGGGCCGATATCATCGCGGGTTTCCCGACCGAGACCGAGGCGCATTTCGAAAACGCCCTGAAGCTGGTCGAAGAGTGCGACCTGACTTGGCTGCATGTGTTTCCCTACTCACCGCGCCCCGGCACGCCCGCCGCGCGGATGCCGCAGGTGGATGGGCGCGCGATTAAGGAGCGCGCCGCGCGACTGCGCGCGGCCGGTGCCGCGCAGGTGGTGCGCCATCTGAGCGCGCAGGTGGGTCGCGTTCATAAGGTGTTGATGGAATCACCCTATATGGGCCGGACCGAACAGTTCACCGAAGTGAAATTCGACACCCCGCGCGTCGAAGGGCAAATTGTACAAGCGAGTATTTCAGGTGTGACAGAGACACATCTGATTGTGGCCTGACATGCATCCAAATTCGGTGTGCCGCGGCGACCCCTATCGCATGCGAATCGATGCGATTCACGGCACGTGGAAACTGGGTCAAAACATGATCGACACAGCCCGATTGCGGGCCGCTGATCATGTCGATGGGTATGGCATGGGCGCGAGAACGCGGGTGCTGGCCGCATTGATGAAGGGCGTCCAGCCGGGTTAGGCGATGGACAGCCGCAGCGCCGGGGCCTAGGCTTGCCCGTCACTCAGTTAGGAATATCAGAATGAAACTGATCTCTGCTAAACCCTCTCCTTTTGGTCGCAAGGTGAATGTACTACTGCACGAAACCGGGCAGTTGGACAAAGTCGAGGTTGTGGCCTCGGCGCCGTCGCCCGTCGTCCCTGATTCTTCCATCACATCGGTCAATCCGCTGGGCAAGATCCCCGCGCTGATTCGCGATAGCGGACCGGCGCTGTATGACAGCCGGGTGATCTGTCGATATCTGGATGCGCAGGCCGACGCGGGACTCTATCCCGAGGCGCGGTTGTGGGATGTGCTGACGTTGGAGGCGACGGCAGATGGCATCATGGATGCGGCGATTCTGATGGTTTACGAAGGCCGCGCGCGCCCAGAAGACAAACAGCACCAGCCCTGGGTTGATGGCCAATGGATGAAGGTGGCTGGTAGTGTCGATGCGCTGGAGTCTCGCTGGCTCAGCCATTTGGCCGGGCCTTTGGATATGGGGCAGATCGCAGTGGCCTGCGCCCTAAGCTATCTCGACTTTCGCCATGGAGATCGGGACTGGCGCACCGGGCATCCCGGTCTGGCCGCGTGGCACGCCGCGTTCGAAGCGCGTCCCAGCATGCAGGCCACCCGTCCGGATTGATAATTCTCTGCATGATAAAAAGAAGGCCCGGAAAACACATGTTCTCCGGGCCATTTTTATTGAGCAAAAAGTATGTGGATCAGAAACTGTAGCTGACCCCGAAGTTCACTGCATGCGTGACCAAAGACGTTTTGAGCTTACCGGGGGCCTGACCGGGGATGGCAGGATCGGGATCAATGGTGATGTCGTTGTCGGACCAGACGATCTGATATTCGCTGAACAGCGCCCATTTGTCGTTTATGTCAAACTTTACGCCCGCGATGCCGCGCGCAGCGACACCGGTCATCTCATATCCAAATGTGCGCCCGGTCGCGCCGATCACCTGCACATCAACATGCGGGACGGCGACACCCAAACCTGCGCCGACATAGGGCGTCCAACGGGAAGCACCAAATGCCTCGGGCCAGCGTTTCAGCACGTTGGCGGTGATGATGTTGTGCCCGTCCGACAGTTCCAGTCGACTAACGCCCAAGGCGGCCTTGTCGGCGTTGCTGGCATAGGCCTTTGTGTGCGTACCCTCGACGCCGAAACCGATATTGTTTTGCGTCCACCACGTGGCGCGCGCGCCATAGTAATAGGGGTTCTCCAGCGGATTGCCCTTCCAGCTGAACTTGCGGCTGAATGGCGCACCGCCCGGCAAGGTTCCGCTACCGGTGCTTTTGTCGACGCTTTGGACGCCCGTATACAGGCTCAATTCCATTTCAGCGGCGGCGGGGGCTGCCAGCAGCAGAATCGCTGCGGCAGATGTTGTGAGAAATTTCAGCATGTCGAGGCACTTTCGCGTTATGTTCGCTTGATTGCCCTTGCATATACCCCTCGCGGCCCCGTCTCAAGCGCGACAGATCGGCACCTTGAATGAATTCAAAGGCATTGCAGACTGGACGCACCCTAAAAGCACCGCTAAATAAGCGACGGAAAGGTCATGGGCGCTCCCCGTGGCCCGAAATGCGTTCGGGCCCCATCCCGGCCTTTAAAATGGAGTAGAACTCGTGTCCCACGCAGAAGACAACGAAGGCACCCGGAGAGATTTCCTCTACTATGCCACCGCAGGTGCGGGTGTCGTAGCGACTGGTGCGGCCGTCTGGCCCCTGATCAACCAAATGAACCCATCCGCCGATGTTCAGGCGCTTAGCTCGATCCACGTCGATATCGCGGATGTCGAGCCGGGTACGCAGATCACGGTGAAATGGCTGGGTAAACCAGTGTTCATTCGCCGTCGCACGCCCGCAGAAATCGAAGCGGCCCGCGCCGTTCCCCTGGACGATCTGATTGACCAGAATGCGCAGAACCGCAACGATATGTCGCTGGACGCTTCGGATCAGAACCGCACGCTGGACGAAGCCGGTGAGTGGCTGGTGATGATTGGGGTCTGTACGCACCTTGGCTGTGTTCCTATCGGGGATGGCGCCGGTGATTTTGGCGGGTGGTTCTGCCCCTGCCACGGCTCGCACTATGATCGCGCCGGTCGCATCCGCAAAGGCCCGGCACCAGAGAACCTGTGGGTTCCGGTGTCCGAATTCGTCGACGACACGACGATCAAACTGGGATAAGGACATATAAAATGGGTGGCATTCCGCACGACCATTACGAGCCGAAGACGAAAGCAGAAAAGTGGCTGGACAGCCGCCTGCCGATCGTCGGGTTGCTTTACGGGACAATCATGATCCCGACTCCCAAGAACCTGAACTGGATGTGGATCTGGGGCATTGTCCTGACCTTCTGTCTGGCACTTCAGATCGTCACCGGCATCATTCTGGCCATGCATTATACCCCGCATGTCGATAACGCATTCGCGTCGGTCGAACACATCATGCGCAACGTGAACGGCGGGCATTTTATCCGCTATCTGCACATGAACGGTGCGTCGCTGTTCTTTGTCGCGGTCTATGCGCACATCTTCCGCGGTCTTTACTACGGCTCGTACAAGGCACCGCGCGAAATCACGTGGATCATCGGCATGCTGATCTATCTGATGATGATGGGCACAGCGTTCATGGGTTACGTTCTGCCTTGGGGGCAAATGTCCTTCTGGGGCGCGACCGTGATCACCGGCCTGTTTGGCGCAATTCCCTATATTGGCGAACCGATCCAAACGCTGTTGTTGGGTGGACCTGCGGTGGACAATGCCACGCTGAACCGTTTCTTCAGCCTGCATTACCTTCTGCCCTTTGTTATCGCCGCACTGGTTGTGCTGCACATCTGGGCCTTTCACACCACGGGCAACAACAACCCGACTGGCGTTGAAGTGCGTCGCGCATCAAAAGCCGAAGCCGAAAAAGACACGGTTCCGTTTTGGCCCTACTTCGTGATCAAGGATCTGTTCGCGTTGGCGGTCATTCTGGCGGTGTTCTTTGCCATCGTTGGCTTTATGCCCAACTATCTGGGTCACCCTGACAACTATGTTGAGGCGAACGCCCTTTCGACACCTGCACATATCGTTCCCGAGTGGTACTTCCTGCCGTTCTACGCAATTCTGCGCGCCTTCACCGGTGACGTTTGGGTCGTGATGTTCGCAAGCTGGATCACCGGCGGCATTGTTGACGCGAAGTTCTTTGGCGTGTTGGCAATGTTCGGCGCGATCATCGTGATGGCGTTGGCGCCTTGGCTGGACACGTCCAGCGTGCGCTCGGGTCGCTATCGGCCGATGTTCAAGTGGTGGTTCGCCCTGCTGGTGGTCGATTTCATCGTTCTGATGTGGGCCGGAGCAATGCCAGCCGAAGGCATCTACGGTATCATTTCACTGGTGGGATCTGCCTATTGGTTCCTCTACTTCCTGATCATCCTGCCACTTCTGGGTGTGATCGAAAAACCGCTGCCGCAGCCTGCAACGATCGAAGAAGACTTCAAGGCGCATTACGGCAAAGCCGAAACGCCGGCAGAGTAGGACAGACACATGAAACCGATGATCAAGACACTTGGCATTGCCGCCCTCACTGCCCTCGGCCTGTCGGCCGGTTCGGCCATGGCCGCAGGCGGCGGGGGACACATCGAGGATGTCGACTTCTCCTTTGAGGGGCCGTTCGGCAAATTCGACCCAATTCAGCTGCAACGCGGCCTGAAGATCTACACCGAGGTTTGCTCGGCGTGCCACGGGCTGCAATACGTGCCGATCCGCACGTTGCACGATGACGGTGGCCCACAGTTGCCCGAGGATCAGGTCCGCGCCTATGCGGGCCAGTTCGAGGTGTTCGACGCGGAACTCGATGATTTCCGTGCGGCAACGCCGACCGACCATTTCCCGCATTCCGCACTGGATACCGCGCCGGATCTGTCGCTGATGGCCAAAAAACGAGCTGGATTCCACGGCCCTTATGGGACGGGTATCAACCAGCTGGTAAAAGGCATGGGTGGCCCTGAATACATCTATTCGCTGTTGAATGGCTATGAAGAGCCGCCGGAATGTGCGCCCGAGGATTTTCCCGGTTCGTACAACAAGGTGTTCGCAGCGGGCGGCTATCCCGATAGCTGCAAGGATGAGCATGGGCACCACACCGTCGAAGGTAGCTGGATTGCTATGGCTCAGCCGCTTTATGGCGACGACGTGGAGTTTGACGACGGCCACGCCGCTGATGTGCACCACGAAGCCGAGGATGTGTCGGCCTTCCTGATGTGGACCGCGGAACCCAAGATGATGCAACGCAAGACGGCGGGCCTGACCGGTGTGCTGTTTCTGACGATCCTGTCGGTCCTGTTGTATCTGACAAACAAGCGGATCTGGGCGCCGATCAAAGGCAAGAAAACCAGCTAAGTCTGGTTTGATGTGCTTGAATTAGAAAACCCCGTTCCGATTGGAGCGGGGTTTTTTGTGGTTTTCTGGGACAAGCGCATTTGCCGAGAGGCGTGTCAGGGTCTGCGCAGGGTATCGCCGTAGCTGATCATTGGTTCCAGTGCGATGCGCACGGGGGACTGGTCCGCACCATCCTGCACCCGGTTTGCGATGATTTCAGCCGCGCGGCGCCCGATCTCAAGACGACAGGCGTCCATTGTGGCCAGTTCGCGTGGCAAACCTTTCAACAGGTTCAGTCCGTTAAAGCCCGCCAGCCCGATCTGATTAGGGATGTCATAGCCATGTTCCAGCAGCCACAGCAGCCCGCCTGCGCCGATCATGTCGTTGGAATAGTACAAGAAGTCCAACTCGGGATCGCGTTCCAGCAGGGCTTGCGTCATTTCGCGGCCTTTGACCAAGGCGGACCCACCCGAGTAAAACTCGCGCTCGGCGATCTCGACGCCAGCTTTGGCCAGAACCTCGGTGAACCCTTCAAACCGTTTGCGGGCGCGGTGGTCGCGCGGCATGGTAGTGCCCATGAAGCCGATCTTGCGATAACCGCCTTTCAGGATCGCTTTGGCCATCTTTTCACCCGCGCGGCGGTGAGAAATGCCCACCACGCTGTCTACGGGTGTGCCATCCACATCCATGATTTCCACCACCGGGATGCCGCTGGCACGCAGCATGGCCCGCGCGGCATCCGAGTGTTCGAGACCCGCGATGATCACCCCAGAAGGACGCCACGACAGCATTTCGTAGAGGACTTTTTCCTCTTTTTCACGGGTGTAGTCAGTCAGGCCGACGACGGGCTGCAGATCGGTTTCTTCC
Source organism: Rhodobacteraceae bacterium KMM 6894 (assembly GCA_035798175.1). Lineage (GTDB taxonomy): Bacteria > Pseudomonadota > Alphaproteobacteria > Rhodobacterales > Rhodobacteraceae > Roseovarius. The sequence continues at coordinate 47,772 of JAPFBS010000017.1, read as the reverse complement.
AGGATTTGGGTGATGCCGGTCATCACCTCGGGGAAGACCATATTGGACATAGAGGGGATGATGACCGCCACCAGATTAACCCGGCTGGACGCCAGCGCGCCTGCGATCTTGTTGGGCACATAGCCCAGCTCCTTGGCGCTGGCGAGAACCTTGGCGCGGGTCGCGTCCGACACGTCGCCACGGTTGCGCAACACGCGGCTGACGGTCATTTCAGACACACCCGACGCCTCGGAAACGTCGCGCAAGGTCAGGGGGCGATGATCGGAGTTTGACAATCTGGTCTTCCCTGTAAATTGATCTGGATGTTACCGCGAACATTGCAATGTGATCAAGCGGTGTCGATAGCCAGACTAAAATTGCCTTTGGATGTACTGTGTCGAGAGGGCGGGCGTCTGTCAGCTAGCCTTCGCTTCGGGGGGAAGGGCAGGGCGGATGTCGTCACGCTGAATGGCAAGGATTTGTTCATGAATCGCGGCCTTGCGCAGCGGTTTGGTCAGGTACTGGTCCAGCCCTGCCGCTAGAATTTCAATGTCGTCGCCGTCCATCGCATGCGCGGTCATCGCCACCACGGGCACATGTCGCCCGGTTTTTTCCTCAATCAACCGAATGTGGCTTGTCGCCTCTTTGCCGTCCATGATCGGCATCGAGATATCCATAAAGACGATATCAGGGTCAAACGACTGATATAGTTCTACCGCCTCAATCCCGTTGGCGGCAAATACCAATTCGATATCCAGCGTCTTGACCATTTTGCCAAAGACGAGCTGGTTGGTTCTATTGTCCTCGGCTGCCAGAACGCGCAGGGCGCGCTGGGTGTTTGGCGCGGGTGCATGTACCGAATCATCGGGCGCTGTGGGCACAGCTATGTTGGACGGTGCGGGCGTGCTGGCGGTTTCGGTTTCCAGGGATTGCAGCATGGCGATCAGATCGCGACGGGCGACGGGTTTTTGCAGCACAGCGTGTAACAGGGCGCGGGCGGGGTCCTGATCGGCGTAGCCGGTGTTGGAACTGAGCAGGACGATCGGCATTTGGTGCCCGGTCTCGCGCAGTGCCTCGGACAACTCCAACCCATCCATGCGCGCCATATTGTGATCGGTTAGGATCAGGTCGATGTCCGGCCCGGCCCTATCCAGCGCCTGCGTGCCACTGGCGCATTCGACAACATCGATACCCAACTGACCCAGTTGTTTGGCGGTAATCACCCGGTTGGCGTCGTGCGCGTCAACCAGCAGAACGCGCCGGACCTTTTCAGGGCGTATCGGGCGCGGCACGTCTGCGCCAGCGACCAGCGGAAGGCAAATCTGGAACCCGAAGGTCGATCCCACACCTTCTTCGCTGTGGCACCAGATTTTGCCATCCATCAGCCGAATCAGTTGCTGCGAGATTGCAAGGCCCAGTCCGGTTCCCTCGAAACGGCGGTTGCGTTCGTCGTCGACCTGATTGAATTCGCCAAAAACGTGCTGGACCTTGTCCTGAGGAATGCCGATACCCGTATCCTCGACCGTTACATGTATCTGCACTGCTCCGGCCACCTCCTGCGTGATGCCGACAACACGGATCAACACATGCCCCTTAAGTGTGAATTTGACAGCATTGCCCACCAGATTGGTCAGCACCTGACGCAAGCGACCGGGATCGCCGATGAATTCGGTCGGCAGAAACAGGTCATAATCCAGTAAGATTTCCAGCCCCTGATCGCGGGCCTTGGGTTGCATCAGCATGATCAGTTCGTGCAGGCAGCGTTCCAGATCGAAAGGTTCGGGATGCAGAACCAGCTTTTCGGCCTCGATCTTTGAGTAGTCTAGAACATCGTTGATAATAACCAACAGCGCCTCGCCCGAATTTTTGATCGTGTTGGCATATAGCTGCTGTTCTTCGGTCAGGTCGGTGTCCTTAAGCAGGTCGGCCATGCCGACGACGCCGTTCATCGGTGTGCGGATTTCGTGACTCATGTTCGCAAGGAAAGACGATTTGGCCCGATTCGCGGCCTCGGCCTTGCGCCGAGACTCTTTCAGTTGTTCTTCGTATCGGATGGTTTCGGTGATGTTTAACGCCAGACTCACCATGTCGCCGCCGTGCCCGCGTTGGTCGATCAGCTTGATATAGGCGCCGTTCCACAGGCGGATCACCTCGGGCTCGGGGTTGGGCGATTGCCACCGATCCAGCAGCTTTTCGCGCCACGCGGCGGGCTGATCGCCGCCGATATTCACGATGCCTTCTTCGGTGGCCAGTTGCAGGATTTCGACATAGCTGATGCCAGGTTGGATAAGTTCCAGACCGTCAAACACCGAAATATAAGCCGGGTTTGCCGCGATCATCCGGCCATCGGCGTCAAAAAAGGCAAATCCGTCCTGAATGGTTTCGATCGAGTGCCAGAGGCGGCGTTCGGCCACCTGCACCTTTTCGTTGGCAACATGCAGGTCCGATTTGACGCGCTGATTTTCGTCCTCGACGGTTTGGACCTTGGCCCGTGTTTCTACGATTTCATCCGATAAGGCGCGCGCATGCTTGCCCAGCTTGCGGTTGGCCGCATGCAATTCCGCTTGTTTTTGTTCCAGCAAACGTTCGGCGGCCAACCGCGCCCGTCGTTCGTCTGCCAGTTTGTTGGCCAGGCTCATGCCCATCCTCCGCCGCGCGATCTTTTGTTTCAGGGCCACAATCCGCGATCAGGGTGAACAAGTGTTTAAAGCCCAAGATGCGGATTCCTGTTCCGCGCCTACCTAATTAAAAGTCGAGAGCTTCCCATTGCTCTGTCGCGGACTGCGTGGCACGATGAAGCCTGCATTGTTCAGGAGGTCCGCATGCTCCGTCATATATTTTCCGCTTTCACATTCGCGCTACTTGCCGGTCCGCTGGCGGCACAATCGGATTTGCCCGATCGCCGCATCGTGGTGACCAACAATATGGACTTCTACGGTTCGGACCTGACCGCGCTGTTCGATACGACGTTTGACGCGTGCCGGACGGCCTGTCTGTCCAACGCCCAGTGTCAGGCGTTCACCTATAACGCCAAGTCCAAGGCCTGTTTCCCTAAAAGCGCCGTTACCCAAGAGGTTCCATATGAAGGGGCCTATTCCGCGCGCGTTCTACCGACCGATTCGCGCGTTCTGACACAGGCCGAAACGCGGCAGGCGGACCTTGAATTTCTGGGCGATTATACCTTGGGCCGCGCGCATGAGTTGGCCCTGAAGATCGGGGGCATGCATCCTGCCGGAACATGGACCACCGACGCGATGATGCAGGCCGCGCGCGACAAGGAGGCCGATGGCGATTACCTGAACGCGATGCGCTGGACCGGGGCGACTGTATCAGTGACCGACAGCGCGGATGATTGGATCGAATATGCCCGCCTCTCTCTTGCGATCGAGCAGGACAGAAGTCGCTATACCAATCAAGCAATGCAGGCTGCGACCAACGGCTATTTCCGTGCGCTCAACGATGGCGCGCGCGTCAACGCCCTGCTGATACTTGGCGAGGTTCTGGAACGTGACGGACGGGGCCGCGACACGGTCAAGGCGCTGCGTCTGGCCAATGATATTCAACCCCGCGCCGATGTCGTTGCCGCGTTGGGCGATGCGGCCGGCAAATATGGGTTTCGCATTACCGATAATAGCGCCGACAATGAATCTGCCAGCCCGCGTATTTGCGCGCAATTTTCCGAGGATCTGATTCAGGCTGGCACGGATTACGCGCCCTTCGTGCGTTTACCCGATCCCGGTCTGGTGGTGCAGGTCGAAGGCCAACAGTTGTGCGTTGACGGTGTCGAACATGGCGCGCGCTATGCTGTGACCTTTCGCAAGGGCCTGCCCGCTGCCGATGGGCAGACCCTGTTGAAGGACGTGGAGATCACGCTGTATGTGCGCGATCGTTCGCCCATGGTGGCGTTTCCGGGCCGTGCCTATGTGCTACCCCGCGCCGCCGATGCCGCCCTTCCGATCGAGACGGTCAATCTGGATCAGACCAACCTGACCTTGCGCCGCGTCAGTGACCGCAACCTGCTGCGCGCCATTCAGGACGACTATTTCGGCCGTCCGCTCAGCGATTATGAACTGACCGAATTTAGCGAGGAAGTGGCGCAGGATGTCTGGACCGGTGTGGGCGTTCTCCAGAATGAACTGAACCAGACGATGACCACCCGCCTGCCCATGGGCGAGTTTTTGGCCGATCAGCCGCCCGGCATCTACGCGCTGACCGCGCGGATCGACGGCGTACCTCTTTATGATGATCCGGGCGCGACCCAGTGGTTCGTGCTGACCGATTTGGGCCTGACGACGCTCAAGGGCACAGACGGGCTGCATGTGTTTGCCCGCGCGCTAGGAACGGCCAAGGCGATTGAGGGGGTCAAATTGACCCTGTTGTCGCGTGCTAACGCGGTTCTGGGCACGGGCATTACCGATTCCGAAGGACATCTGCGGTTTGACCCCGGTTTGTCGCGTGGCACGGGGGGGGCAGCCCCCGCGCTGGTGCTGGCCGAGCGTGGTGATCAGGACATGGCGTTTCTGTCGCTGACCGATCCCGCGTTCGATTTGTCTGATCGCGGAGTCGAAGGCCGCCCGCCCGCACCCCCGGTCGACGTGTTCCTTGCCACTGATCGCGGCGCTTACCGCGCGGGCGAGGTTATTCACGCCACCGCGTTGGCCCGTGATGCGCTGGCCAATGCCATCCCCGGCGTGCCGCTGACCGCGATTCTGAACCGCCCTGACGGGGTGGAATACAGCCGACATTTGTCCGGCGATGATACGGCGGGTGGGCACGTCTTTACCTTGCCGGTTGGCACCGCCGCACCCCGCGGCACATGGACGCTGGACATAAAGGCCGATGTTGACGCGCCAGCGCTGGCCAGTACACAGATTCTGGTCGAGGATTTCCTGCCCGAGCGGATCGATTTCACCCTGACGCTGCCCGAAGGTGCCCTGCGCCCCGCGGCCCTGCCGTTGTTGAAGGTGGACGCCAAGTATCTGTTCGGCGCACCCGGTGCGGGGCTGAAATCCGAAGGCAAGCTGCTGATGAAACCCAGCCGCAGCCTGGATGATTTCCCCGGCTATGTATTTGGTCGCCACGACACGTTTGTCAGCGCGCGCGTGTCCTATCTGGACAGCGACGTAACCGACGACACCGGCGCACTGCAAATGCCGCTGTCCCTGCCGGAAATGGAGACACAGGACCGCCCGCATGAGGCGACCATCACTGTCAGCCTGCGCGAAGGATCCGGCCGTCCGGTGGAACGTCAGATCAAACGCATGATCGCGCCAAGTGCGCCTATGATCGGCATTAAAGCCGCCTTTGACGGTGTCGTACCCGAGGGCACAACAGCCGAATTTCAGGTGATCGCGGTTAACCCCGATCTGACGCTGGCCGAAATGCCGGTCAAGTGGACCTTGAATAGGGTCGAAACGCGCTATCAGTGGTATCAACAGTGGGGCAATTGGGAGTGGGAGCCGATCACGACCCGCTCTCGCGTTGCCACGGGAACCGGCATTTTGGGCGCGGACCCGCTGAACGTCGAAGATGTGGTGCAATGGGGCCAGTACGAACTGGTGGTTGAACGCACGGATGGGGCCTATGCCGCTTCGTCGGACAGTTTTTATGCCGGGTGGTATGCGCCTGCTGACGCCACTCAGACACCTGATACGCTGGGATTGTCTCTGAACTCGGAATCCTACCGCCCCGGTGAGAGTGCGCAATTGCGCATCGTGCCGCGCTATGCGGGCACGGCCCTGATCACCGTCATGTCCAGCAGCGTCATCGACCGCCAGTCGGTCGAGGTGCGCGAGGGTGAAAACCTGATCCCGTTGCAGGTGACGGATGCTTGGGGGGCGGGTGCATATGTCACCGTGCAGGTGATCCGCCCGATGGATGTAGCTGCCGGTCAAAACCCGGCGCGCGCGCTGGGCCTTGCCTATGCGGCCATTGACCCCGGCCCACAACAGCTGAGCGTCAGCATCGACGCACCCAATATGTCCGATCCACGCGGGCCGCTGAGTGCACGCGTCAAGGTCGGCGGACTGAACGGTCAAGCGGGATTTGTCACGCTGGCGGCTGTCGATCTAGGCATTCTCAACCTTACCGGGTTCAAATCGCCTGATCCGTCGCAGCACTACTTTGGTCAGCAACGTCTGGGCGTGGAAATCCGCGATATCTATGGGCGTCTGATCGACGGCATGAACGGTGCTGCGGGTCAGGTCCGCTCGGGCGGGGATGCGGGCAGCGGGATGGACCTTCAATCGCCCCCGCCGACCCAAGATCTGGTGGCTTATTTCACCGGACCCGTCCAGGTCGGGACGGATGGCATGGCCCAGATCACCTTCGACATGCCCGATTTCAACGGCACCGTGCGCCTTATGGCGATTGCTTGGTCGCCCGAAGGCGTCGGGCAGGCCGAGAGGGACGTTCTGGTGCGCGATCCGGTGGTTGTGACCGCTTCGGTTCCCCGCTTTCTGGCCCCCGGCGACACCAGCCGTTTGTTGCTGGAAGTGGTGCATGCCACGGGCCCAACGGGGCGCATGGGGCTGGATGTTGCAACGACGGGCGTGACTTTGTCCGGGACCGTGCCATCGGGCTTTGACCTGACCGAAAATGGCAAGGCCACGTTCAGCTTGCCACTGACGGCGGGCGAGGTGGGCGATCATCAGATCACCATTGCGCTGACCACACCGGACGGGCGCCAGTTGACGAAATCCCTGACCTTGCCAGTGCGCGCCAATGATCCGGAAGTGTCTCAAACACGGCGGTTTAGCTTGGCTGCGGGCGATACCTTTACCCTGACCAGCGATATCTTTGCCGGGCTGCGACCCGGCACCGGGCAGGCCGTCATGGCCGCTGGCCCGCTGGCGCAATTGAATGCGCCCGGCCTGTTGCAGTCGCTGGATCGCTATCCCTACGGCTGCACCGAGCAGATTGCATCGCGCGCGATGCCGCTTCTTTATTTCAATCAGGTCGCTTCGGCGCTCGACATCGGCAACGCGGCCGAGATTGACGCGCAGATTGAACAAGCCGTCGAACGCGTCCTGACCCGTCAAACCAGCGATGGGGCCTTTGGTCTATGGCGTGCCGAATCGGGTGATTTCTGGCTGGATTCTTATGTGGCGGATTTCCTGTCGCGCGCGCGCGCTACGGGCCATGCGGTGCCCGACCGGGCCTTTGCCATGGCGATGGATAACCTGCGCAACCGCGTCAACTATGCGTCGGATTTCGACGATGGCGGTCAGGATATAGCCTATGCGCTGATGGTTCTGGCCCGCGAAGGCGCGGCCAGCATGGGGGATCTGCGCTATTACGCCGACGTAAAGGCGGGCGATTTTGCGACACCATTGGCGCTGGCGCAACTGGGCGCGGCACTGGCGTCTTATGGCGATCAGACACGCGCGGACCGGATGTTTGCGCTGGCCACGTCGCAGACCCAAACAGATGATGAAGGTCAGCTGTGGCGCGCCGATTATGGTACGTCCTATCGCGACCGCGCCGGAGTTCTGGCCCTGATGGTCGAGGCGGGCAGCACCGTGGGCGATACCGGCCAGATGGCCAGCGCGCTGACGGGACGTGGGCCGCATATGTCGACGCAAGAACAGGCGTGGACCCTGCTGGCGGCGCATGCGCTGATCCAGAATGTCAGCGCGCAGGGGCTAGAGTTGAATGGCGCGCCAATGACAGGCCCACTGGTCAAGCTGTTGGACGCCGAAACCATGGTGCCCCAGACCCTGACCAACACCGCTGCGACGGGAACCGAGATCACGCTGACCACCCTTGGTGTTCCGGAAAAACCTGGCCCTGCGGATGGCTATGGTTACCGGATCGAGCGGAGCTATTATGATCTGGATGGTCAGCCCGCCATTTTAAACGGGCTGAAATCGGGCGAGCGTTTGGTCGCCGCTTTGAAGATCACGCCTTTTGGCGATGGTGAGGCGCGGTTGATTATCGACGATCCACTGCCCGCAGGTCTGGAGATCGACAACCCTAATCTCCTGCGCTCGGGCGACATTCGGTCCTTGGATTGGCTGCAAACGGTTTACCCCGAACACAGTGAGTTCCGTTCGGACCGGTTCATAGCCGCTATCGACTGGCGAGAGGACAAACCGTTCACGCTGGCCTATATCGTCCGTGCAATTTCGCCGGGTGAGTATCACCACCCCGCCGCGACGGTCGAAGATATGTATCGTCCCGAGTATCGCGCCTACACAGATACCGGCCAGATGACCGTGACCGAGTGATTGACGGCCAAAGGGGGCATTATGCGCCGTCCTGAGCGTTGGCTAATTGCGGTGGCGTTGGTTTTGATGCTGGTGGGTGCTGCGCGCGATGCGTTGGACAGGTGGATCGATACCACGCAACTGCCCCCGCTGCTAACCGCGACGGGGGTTGAGGTGCTGGACCGCAACGGGCAGGCGCTGCGTGTTTACACGGTGGCGGACGGGCGGTGGCGGTTAGAGGTCAGTCTGGCACAGGTCGACCCCACGTTTACCGATATGCTGATCGCATATGAGGATCACCGCTTTTTCCGCCATAACGGGGTCGATTTTCGCGCCATGATGCGCGCCACCGGGCAGGCGATGTGGCATGGTCAAATCGTGTCTGGCGGCTCGACCTTGACGATGCAGGTGGCGCGCCTGTTGGAAGAGGGCAGCACGGGTCAATGGGCCGGAAAGCTGCGCCAGATCAGGGTTGCTTGGGCGCTGGAACGTCAACTGACGAAGGACCAGATCCTGACGCTGTACCTGACCCGCGCGCCTTATGGCGGAAACATCGAAGGCGTGCGCGCCGCGGCGTTGGCATGGTTCGGCAAAGAACCTGCCCGCCTGACGCCCGCCGAATCCGCATTGCTTGTTGCACTGCCGCAATCGCCCGAGGCCCGTCGCCCCGATAGGCATCACGCCACCGCCCGCGATGCGCGCGACCGCGTTCTGGAACGGATGCACCAACGCGGAGTGATGACCGGCGAGGCGGTTCAAGCTGCTCAATTCGACCCTGTTCCGGCTCAAAGGCGCGCCTTCCCGGCGCTGGCGACGCATATGGCGGACCGCGCCATCGCAGACGCGCCCGGCCTTTTGCGCCATGACCTGACACTGGACGCCGCATTGCAGGCCAAGCTTGAGGCGCTGGCGACCCGCGCGGTCAAGGGCCTGCCGGGCAGTGTGTCCGTCGCGATCATGCTGGCCGATCACCGCACGGGCGAGATTCTGGCCTCGGTCGGGTCGGCGGGCCTGCACGATGCCGAAGCACGACAGGGGTTCGTCGACATGACGCGCGCGCTGCGTTCGCCGGGATCGACACTGAAACCGCTGATTTACGGCATGGCGTTTGACCGGGGGCTGGCCCACCCCCAAACTCTGATCAATGACGCGCCGGTTCAATTCGGCAGTTACGCACCGCAAAACTTTGACGGGGCATTTCGCGGTGAGGTGACCGTGACCGAGGCATTGCGCCAATCGTTGAATATCCCTGTGGTGCTGTTAACGGACCAGATCGGCCCGGCCCATTTGATGGATGCGCTGCGCCGGGCGGGGCTGACCCCCGCATTGCCGGGCGATCACGCCGGGTTGGCGGTCGCGCTGGGGGGGGTGGGCCTAAGCTTGAATGATCTCGTGCAACTCTATGGCGTCCTGGCGCGCGGCGGCGAGGCGCGGTCCCTGCACTGGCGGCAGGGGGCAGCCACCACAGCCACGCCCCAACGGTTGATCAGCCCGGTAGCCGCGTGGCAAGTGGGTGATATCCTGTCAGGCTTGGCCCCGCCGCCCGGTGCGCCGCGCCGCGCGTTGGCCTACAAGACCGGCACCTCCTATGGGCACCGAGACGCTTGGGCGCTGGGCTATGATGGGGCGCACGTCGCGGGGGTGTGGATCGGGCGGCCTGATGGCACGCCGGTGCCGGGGGCGTTCGGGGGTGATTTGGCCGCGCCAATCCTGTTCGAGGCATTTCAGAGACTGAAATCGCAGACGGATCCGCTACCCGCGGCTCCGCCCGAGACACTGATTGTGGCCACCGCCGACCTGCCCCAACCGCTGCGCCGATTTACCCAGCGCGACGCTGTGTTTCAGGCCGATCCGGGCGCGCCACAGGTGGTTTTTCCGCCGGACGGCACACGACTGGCCGCACCTGAGACAGGGGTGCCGATCAAACTGCGCGGGGGCACGCCACCATTTACCCTGCTCGCCAACGGAATGCCGGTCGTGACCGGACTGCGCACTTGGCAGGCCGATGTGCCCGGGTTGGGTGCGGGGTTTTCGCATCTTGCGGTCATTGATGCGCTGGGCCGCACGGCAAAGATCACCGTGCGGCTGGATTAGCGCGAACTAGAGCCGCTCAATGGCCAGCGCGATACCTTGGCCGCCGCCGATGCACATGGTCATCAATGCGCGTTTGCCGCCCGTGCGCTCCAACGCGTAGAGCGCCTTGATCGTCAGGATCGCGCCAGTTGCCCCGATGGGATGGCCCAGTGCGATGGCGCCGCCATGCAGGTTGACGCGCGCCGGATCAAATTCCAAGACCTTGTTCACGGCAAGCGCCTGCGCCGCAAAAGCCTCGTTTGATTCGATCAGATCGAAGTCGTTCGCACTTAGTCCTGTGCGCTTGAAGAGGGCCTGAATCGCCGGAATAGGGCCGATTCCCATGACCTCGGGACGCACGCCTGCATGGGCATATCCCAGAACGCGGGCGCGGGGTTTCAATCCAGCGGACTGGGCGGCGTCAGCGCGCGCCAGAACCAGCGCCGCCGCGCCATCGTTGAGGCCGCTGGAATTGCCCGCAGTGACCGTGCCGTCCTTTTGGAAGGCTGCGCGCAGATTGGCCAGCGCCTCGGCTGTGGTGGCCTTGGGGTGTTCGTCGCGCGAGAAGCTGACGGTGCCCTTGCGTGTTTTGGTTTCGACGGCAACGATCTGATCATCGAAAATGCCACCGTCAATCGCCTTGGCGGCGCGTATCTGGCTTTCCAGCGCAAAGGCATCCTGCGCGGCGCGGGTGATGTCATGTTCGGCGGCCACGTTTTCGGCGGTGATGCCCATGTGTCCCGTTCCAAACGGGCAGTTAAGCGCGCCCAGCATCATATCCTGCGTCCGGATGTCGCCCATCTTGGCACCCCATCGCTGATCTGGGTTGATGAACGGTGCGCGCGTCATGCTTTCAGCCCCACCTGCAAGGCCAAAGTCACAATCCCCCAGCATCAGAGACTGAATGACTGAGACGATCGCCTGCGCGCCTGACCCGCACAGACGGTTAACGTTCATCGCCGGGGCACTGTCGGGGATGCCCGCGTCGATGGCAGAAACACGGCTGAGATACATGTCGCGTGGTTCGGTGTTAATCACGTGGCCAAACACCACATGCCCGATTTGCGCGCCTTCGACGCCGGACCGTTCCAAAGCTTCGCGGGCAACAATCGCGCCCAGCGTAGTGGGCGGGACCTTCGCCAGAGAGCCGCCAAAAGCGCCGATGGCAGTGCGTGCGCCATCCAGAATTACGATGTCGTTCATGTCCAGTGTCCTTTGCTTGGTTGCCGCCATGTTAGCCGTGCGCCCAGCGCTTTCGCAACACTGATGTGGCGTGGGTCAAGGCCGCAGTGGGACGCGTCCGGCGTCTGTCAGCAGCCAGACCTTTCCGCCCTCAATCACCGCGGGGATTAACGGGCGTCCATAGCCCGCCCCGCCATCAAGGTTCACCCGATTGCCATGGTGGCTTGGGTGGTCGATGGCTGTGTGCCCGTGCACCACCAGCCAGGGCAGGGGATCGGTGTAGGTCAAAAACGGCTCGCGGATCCAGATCAACTCGTCCGGGTCTTGCCACTCAAGCGGCAGTTTTGGGTCGATCCCTGCGTGAACAAACAGCAGGTCGTCGACCTGATGAAGGCGCGGTAGCGCACGCAGGAAGTCCGCGTGAGCCTTTGGGACTGCAGCGCGAGTGGCGTCTACATCAGGCTCTGATAAACCATAAGAGGCCAAAGTTTCGAGACCGCCGATAGGGTGTGACAGCCAACTACGGCCGGATTTTACCAACGGTGAATGAACGCGCCCCAGCTCCAGATAATCAAGGAACAGCTGGTCATGATTTCCTTGCAGCACGGTCCAGTCGCGCCCTGCCGCCTGCCCTGCGATCAACGCGTCAATCACGCCCCGGCTGTCCGGCCCACGATCCACCAGATCGCCTAGCATCACCACCGGCGCATCCCGCCCCCCGTCAGCCTCTATCAGTGCCAGCGCGCGGTCCAATTGGGCCTTTTGGCCGTGGATGTCGCCAATCGCATAGATCATGGGCGCAGCCGCAGCTCTTGGACAAGGCGCAAGGCGTTACGCACCGGTTTGCGCCGCTTCGGCAGCCCCGCGAATAGCGCGGATATTGTCACCGTAAGGGGTCGGATCCGTCACGCTGCCGCCCTTGAACACGCCCGAACCGGCAACCAGCACATCCGCCCCCGCAGCCGCCATCAACGGTGCAGTTTCGGGGGTGATGCCACCGTCGATCTCGATATGGATGGGGCGATCACCAATCATCGCGCGCAGTTGGCGCACCTTTTCGATCTGGCTGTGAATGAACTTTTGCCCGCCAAAGCCGGGGTTGACCGTCATGACGCAGACCAGATCTATCATGTCCAACAGATGCGTCACATCGTCCAGCCCGGTACCTGGGTTCAACGCCAGACCGGCCTTGCAGCCTGCGGCGCGAATGGCCTGCAAGGTGCGGTGGATATGCGGCCCGGCCTCAAGATGCGCAGTCAGGATGTCGGCCCCGGCGTCGGCGTAGGCGTCGATATAGGGATCAACCGGCGCGATCATCAGATGCACGTCCATCACCGTTTTGATATGCGGACGGATTGCCTTCAATAGGGGCGGGCCGAAGGTCAGGTTCGGTACAAAATGCCCATCCATCACGTCGACGTGGACCCAGTCACAGCCCTGTGCCTCGATTGCTTGAATTTCCTGACCGAAATTGGCGAAATCGGCGGACAGGATCGAAGGCGCGATCTTGATCTTGCGATTGAATGTCATGGATGGACTCCGTCTTGCTGGCAGGCGTTTGTTTGGGTAATGCGGCCTCCCCTGGCTGAGGTCAAGTGCGGCTGATTGAACGCCCTGCCGGAGTGTGACACCGTCGCGTCGGCGCTTTGGCCGCTGCCCTTCGGATGGTCCGGTAGATACAAAGATTTGATAAGAAGCTGGTCTTGCCCTCAAAACAGGCTCTGATACCGCGCAAAACGATAAAAAGGATATGGAATGACCCAATCACCGCCTCTGGACCCTCGGTTGGGGGAAGCTATTTTTGGATTTCAGGACCACCTTGGTTTTGAATTGTCGCAATGGCGGGAAGGATTCGCAGTGATCGAAATGCCATTGGCGCCGTTCCTGATGAACCGTCAGGGAATTCCGCACGGCGGTGTGCATGCCACCTTGCTGGACACAGCGATGGGTTTTGCCGGCTGCTATACTGGCGACGCAGACAATCGGCGTATGGCGCTGACCCTGTCGTTGACGGTGAATTACCTGGCAAAGATCAACGGGACGCGGTTGATCGCGACGGCGCAAGTGACAGGCGGCGGACTCAAAACGTATTTTGCCGAAGCCCGGATTGAAGATGAGCTTGGTACGTTGATGGCCACCGCAACGGGCGTTTTTCGCTATGTAGGAACCACGTCTGCGGGTTGACCTTGGCGATGTTGATCCCCTTATAGGGAATGTCTTCCACGCGATGCGAAAGGCCGCACGCAATGTCCCACACGTATCATATTCCAATTACGGGCATGTCCTGCGCGGGTTGCGCTGGTCGCGCCGAACGGGCCTTGGGCGCGGTGGCGGGGGTCAGCAGCGCTTCGGTCAACTTTGCTTCGCGCAGTGCCGTGGTGACGGCCCAAGACGCGCGCCTGCCCACTATGATCGACGCGTTGGCCAAGGCCGGATACCCTGCGCAGGAGGCCTCAGCGCGGTTAGCTGTCAGCGGGCTTAGCTGTGCGTCGTGCGTGGGGCGGGCCGAGGCCGCGTTAAACGCAGTGCCGGGGGTTATTCGTGCATCGGTCAATCTGGCTACGCGGCAGGCCAATGTGACGTTTCTGCCCGGTGCCACTGCGCCCCACGCGCTGGCCGCGGCACTGACCGACGCGGGCTATCCCGCCGAGGTGAGCGAAGATAATACAGTCTCTGTTGCTGCCCAAACAGCACTTGAGATCGCCGAGGCGCGTCGCGTGGCATTGATCGCAGGGGCGCTGACTTTGCCGGTTTTCATCATGGAAATGGGTGGCCATCTGGTCCCGGCGCTGCACCATGCCATCGCGCGCGGCATCGGGACGCAGACCGCTTGGATGATCCAGTTTGCGCTGACCACTCTGGTGCTGATCTGGCCGGGGCGGGTGTTCTATCGGCTGGGCCTGCCTGCTTTGCTGCGTGGCGCGCCCGAGATGAACAGTCTGGTGGCGCTGGGCACCTTGGCTGCGTGGATCTATAGCAGTGTTGCCTTGTTCGCACCCGGCCTGCTGCCTGTTGAATCCCGTGCGGTTTATTTCGAGGCGGCGGCAGTGATCGTGACCCTGATCCTGCTAGGTCGCTGGATGGAGGCGCGTGCGCGGGGTCAAACAGGGGCGGCCATCGAGGCGCTGATGCGGCTTGCGCCCGATATAGCGCGCGTCGAGGAAAACGGCGAGGTGGTCGAACGTCCCACCGATAGCCTGTCGATTGGCGCCATAATCCACGCCCGCCCCGGCGAACGTATCGCAGTCGACGGCGAGGTGCTGCGCGGCATGTCCCACGTCGACGAGGCGATGATCACCGGCGAACCGATGCCCGTACCCAAATCCCCCGGTGATCCGCTGGTGGGGGGCACAACTAACGGCGCGGGCGCGCTGGTCTATCGGGCGACACAGGTGGGCGCAGGTACGGTTCTGGCCCGGATCGTGGCGATGGTGCAGGACGCGCAGGGCGCGAAGCTGCCGATTCAGGCGATGGCGGATCGGGTGGTGCGGGTGTTCGTGCCTGTGGTGATTGCGCTGGCGCTGCTGACCGTCGCGGTTTGGTTGGTGTTCGGCACGATGTCTATGGCATTGGTAGCGGGCGTGTCGGTGTTGATCATCGCCTGCCCTTGCGCGATGGGTTTGGCGACGCCCACGTCGATCATGGTCGGCACCGGTCGCGCCGCCGCGCTGGGTGTCCTGTTTCGCAAGGGTGACGCATTAGAGCGGTTGGCCCGCGTCAATATGGTGGCGTTCGACAAGACCGGCACACTAACCCGTGGCCACCCCGAAGTGGTCGAGGTGGCGCTGGCGGGGGGTATGACCCGCGATCAGGTTCTGGGCCATGCCGCCGCCGCCGAGGCCGGATCCGAGCATCCGATTGCCCGCGCGATCGAGGCTGCTGCCGATGGGCTGAAGCGCCCCGAGGCCAGCGACATGCAGGCGCATGGCGGGCTGGGTATGACGGCGACGGTGGGCGGCGTGCACATGCACATCGGCTCGGCCCGGTTGATGGACGAGGCGGGCGTTGATACGGCGGATCTGGGTGATACCGCACGGCGCTGGCAGGAGCAGGGGCAAAGTGTGGTCTTTGTCGCCATGGACGGCGTATTGGCGGGGGTTCTGGCCGTTTCGGACGCACCGCGCGACACCAGCGCCGCTGCGATTACCGCGTTAAAAGCGGCTGGTGTGGAAACAGCGATGATTTCGGGCGACAGCACAGCGGCGGCGCGCCATATGGCGGACCGTCTGGGCATTGCCCATGTCGCCGCCGATCTGCGCCCCGAGGACAAGGTTAGCGCGCTGACCGATCTGCAAGACCGTTTTGGCAAAGTTGCCTTTGTCGGGGACGGGATCAACGACGCGCCCGCGCTAGCGCAGGCCGATGTCGGTATCGCAATGGGCAGTGGCACGGATGTGGCGATCGAGGCGGCCGATATCGTGTTGATGTCGGGCGATCCGATGGGTGTGGTCACGGCGCGCCATGTGTCGGTGAAAACGCTGGCCAACATCCGTCAGAACCTGTTCTGGGCGTTTGCCTATAACAGCGCGTTGATCCCGGTGGCGGCCGGAGTTCTTTATCCGCTGACGGGCACGATGCTGTCTCCGATGCTGGCCGCCGGGGCGATGGCGATGTCGTCAGTGTTTGTTTTGGGCAACGCCTTGCGCCTGCGCGGGCTGAAACGCCCCGTCGCCTGACGCTATGCGGCTTGACACCCGGTGCTTGCGCATCCAACGCTTCGCGCCATGTTGGACATGCGCCCCGTC
Organism: Rhodobacteraceae bacterium KMM 6894; assembly: GCA_035798175.1. Classification (GTDB taxonomy): domain Bacteria; phylum Pseudomonadota; class Alphaproteobacteria; order Rhodobacterales; family Rhodobacteraceae; genus Roseovarius. The sequence goes on along the minus strand of JAPFBS010000017.1, from coordinate 31,586 downwards.
GGATATGTTATCGGCCTGACCCTTATGGCGCTGGGCTTTGCCATGCTGTTTCCACTGCTGGTGGATCTGGCCGAAGGGCGTGAACACTGGCCTGCTTTTGCCGAGGCTTCAATTCTGACGATGCTCAGTGGCGGCCTTGTCGCGCTGGCCTGCCGTAATGGCGTCGGCACGGGCCTGACCATTCAACAGACGTTTTTGCTGACCACCGGGGTGTGGGTGGTTTTGCCGCTGTTCGGCGCGCTGCCTTTCATGCTGGGCCAGAGTGACCTCAGCTTTACCGATGCGTTTTTCGAGGCCATGTCGGGCCTGACCACGACCGGATCTACGGTGATGAACGGGCTGGATACGTTGCCCAAGGGCCTGCTGCTGTGGCGTGGGTTGATGCAATGGCTGGGTGGGGTCGGTATCATCGTTGTCGCCATGGTGTTTCTACCGGAACTGCGCGTCGGGGGGATGCAACTGTTCAAGGCCGAAGCTTTTGACACATTCGGCAAGATCCTGCCCCGCGCAACGGAAATCGCGTCGCGCATATCGGTCGTGTATCTGGCCCTGACATTGATGTGCGTGACGGCTTACCTGTTTGCCGGGCTGAATGTGTTCGATGCGACCGTGCATGCACTGACAACCATTTCGACCGGCGGCATGGCGAATTATGACGCCTCGTTCGGGGCCCTTCCGGCATCAGCGGAATATGTCGCGTCCGTCTTCATGGTGCTGGCCGCGCTGCCGTTCGTGCGCTTTGTGCAAATGACCGCAGGGACCGCGCGACCGCTGCTGGTAGACCCACAAGTGCGCGCGTTTTTCGGTACGATTGCGGTTATCGTTCTGTTCCTGACGGTGTGGCGCGTCATTCAAGAAGCCGAAGTAAAGGAGGACACGTTCCGGGAGGCGCTGTTCAACACCATTTCGATTATGACCGGCACCGGATTTGCCAGCGTCAATTACATGACCTGGGGGGCCTTGCCCGTGGCGGTGATCTTTTTCACCGGTCTGATCGGGGGCTGCGCGGGCTCGACATCGTGCTCGATCAAGATATTCCGGTATCAGTTGCTGTTTGCCTCGATCAAGGTGCAGATACAAAGGATCCGCACGCCTCATGGTATTTTCGTGCCGCGCTACGCGGGGCGTCCGGTGCCCGATGACGTGCTGAATTCGGTGATGACCCTATTCGTTTTTTTCGTTGTCTCAATGGGGGTGATTTCGGTCATGCTCAGCTTGGCAGGGCTGGATTTCATAACCTCGGTATCCGGCGCGGCGGCGGCATTGGCCAACATTGGTCCCGGTTTGGGCGACATCATTGGCCCGGCGGGCAATTTCTCAACGCTGAACGACACTGCCAAATGGATTCTCAGCGCCGCGATGCTGGTGGGACGGTTGGAACTGTTGGCTGTCTATGCAATCTTCACCGTGAATTTCTGGAGAACGTGATGACTGATCAAACTCGCCCATTGGGGGCCCAAATCTCGCATATGTTGAAATCGCGCGGGGTGGATACGATTTTCGGTATCCCCGGTGTCCACAATCAGGAAATGTATCGCGGTATCGAAGAGGCGGGTATCCGTCACCTGTTGGCTCGGCATGAGCAGGGCGCGGGCTTTATGGCCGATGGATACGCCCGCGCGTCGGGCAAGCCGGGGGTCGCCTATGTGATCACCGGGCCGGGCCTGTGCAACGCGATGACGCCGATGGGACAGGCCTATTCGGATTCGGTGCCGGTGCTGGTGATATCTTCGTGCCTTGACGATACCGCTGCGACACGCGGTCAATTGCACCAGATGCTGGATCAGCAGGCGGCGGGCGCGACCGTGTCGGATTGGTCCTATACGGCGGGCAGTGCCGAGGCGGCTTATACCCTGATCGACCGCGCTCTGACCGAGTTTCAGACCAAACGCGCCCGTACAAAGCATATCCAAGTGCCCATCGCCCAGCTGGAGGCCGAGGCTGCGCCCGCGCCGTCAACGCCGCCTGACGTGCGCCCCGTACGCCAAGTGCTGCCCGACGGGATCGCGGACCAGATCAAAGCGGCGCACCGCCCTTTGTTCATTCTTGGGGGCGGCGCGGTACGCGCGTCCGCGCAGGCGCGCGCGGCCCTGCTGACCTTGAACGCCGCCAGCTTCCCCTCAGATGCGGGGCGCGGCATCATCTCGGTTGCGCAAGATCCGTTGCACTTCAGCGGCTATCTGGGCCGGCCCGAAACGGCCTCGGTCGCAGCCAGTGCTGATCTGGTGGTGGTCGTCGGCTGCGAGTTGTCCGAGACGGATCTGTGGCGTGCCAAGCTGGAGCATACCGGCGACATGATCCGCGTTGATATCGATCCCGAGGTGCTGGGTCAGGTGCCGGGCAGTATCGCCGTGCCGATGGACGCCAACGACTTTTTCACGGAACTGAATGCGGCGCTGGCCGGGCACAAGGCGGACACGTCATGGGTAGCGGATGAGGTGGTGAAGGCACGCAAGCGGTGGCGTGCCGAATCCGACAGCGAACGCCCCAGCATTGCGCGCATTTGCGACGCGCTGCGCGCCGCGATGCCCGAGGATACGATGTATTTCTCGGACATGACGCAGTTCGCCTATGCTGGCAAAGAATTCTGGGACATGGAACGTCCCGGCCATTGGCACCACCCTAACGGTTTTGGCACGCTGGGGTATGCCCTGCCTGCCGGAATCGGCGGCGCGGCGGCGCGGCCCGGCCTGCCTACGGCGGTCATCGCCGGGGATTACGGGTTCCAATACACGGTACAGGAACTGGGCACGGCGGTGGAGCTGGGTCAGCCCCTGCCAATTTTCCTGTGGGACAACGGCAAACTGAAAGAGATCGAAGACAGCATGGTGCGCGCCCAAATCGCGCCCAACGCGGTTATCGCTCACAACCCAGATTTCGTCGCCTTGGCGCGGGCCTATGGTGCGGCGGCGGTTGCGCCCCAGTCGTTGAAGGAATTGCAGGACGAGGCGATCAAGGCGCTAAGCGCTGATGGTCCGACGCTGATCTATATGACGCCAGCACTGTCCGCCTGACCCAAGCGCCCGGAGAACATATGTTTTCCGGGCGAATTTTCAGTCGAAGCTTTGGCGTTAGCCAATATGGCCCACCGGGCCGATAACCCCCGTCTGCGCGCGATGCAACAGGACGTGATCCAGCAGCACACAGGCCATCATCGCCTCGCCCACAGGTACAGCGCGGACACCGACGCAGGGGTCGTGGCGGCCCTTGGTAACCACCTCGATCGGGGTGCCGTCCATGCTGATGGATTTGCGCGGAGTCAGGATAGATGATGTTGGCTTGACCGCGAACCGCACCACGACATCCTGGCCGGTTGATATCCCGCCCAGAATACCACCCGCGTGGTTGCTGCCGTATTCCGGCCCGTTAGGCCCCATGAAAATCTCGTCCGCGTTTTCGGTGCCGACCAGTTCGGCGGCGGCCATGCCTTCGCCGATCTCGACACCTTTGACGGCGTTGATCGACATCATCGCGGCGGCCAGATCTGTGTCCAGCTTGCCGTAAATTGGCGCGCCCAGACCGGCGGGCAGGCCGCGCGCGACCACTTCGATCACCGCACCGACCGAATTCTTGTCCTTGCGAAGTTTTTTCAGATAGGCCTCCCATTCGGGCGCGGCATCCGCATCAGGTAGCCAGAAATCGTTGGTGTCGATCGCTTCCCAATCAAACTGCGCACGGTCTAGTGTCATCGCACCCATGCGGGTCATATAGCCCTTGATCTGCACGTCTGGCAGCAGTGCGGCCAATGCCGCCCGCGCCACACCGCCCGCAGCCACCCTTGCGGCTGTTTCTCGCGCGGAACTGCGCCCGCCGCCGCGATAATCCCGCAGACCGTACTTCTGGTGATAGGTAATGTCCGCATGGCCCGGCCGGAACGTGTTCGCGATATCGCCATAATCGCGACTACGTTGATCGGTGTTTTCGATCATCAACTGTATCGACGTGCCTGTCGTGCGTCCCTCGAACACGCCGGACAGGATTTTCACCGCGTCAGGCTCATTTCGCTGGGTCATGTTGGGGTTTTGACCCGGGCGGCGTTTGTCCAGCCAGTGCTGGATCATCGTCTCGTCCACCGCTACGCCGGGCGGGCAGCCATCGACGGTCGCGCCAAGGGCGGGTCCATGGCTTTCGCCCCAAGTGGTGACACGGAACAGATGACCGAAGGTGTTCAGGCTCATGACGCGGGCTCCTTTTGCCGGGATGGTCTAGCCTTCGCTGGGTAGCGGTGCAACCGTCATGGTCGGCGCTGTAGGTCCAGTTTCGTGACGCATCGGGTTGTTTTTAGAACCAACGACGAAAAATAGGATGAAGATGTCGCCGGTGTCGGGCTTGGCGAACCGGTGATTACCTTTACGATCTTACAAGCGATTTGGAATACCAAATGACGGCCCCGACAATGACACCCCAAAATGCGCCGCTGATACCCAACAGCGTCATACCGCTGGCTGCGATCAAAAACGTCAGTGCAGGGGCCTCTAACTGAGAGGGTTCTCTGAACGCGGCTGAAATCGATCCAACCAATGCCGGAACCAGCGCAAGCCCCGCCACCGCAGTTATCAACGCAATCGGTGCAAGGCTGGCTAAAGACGTTACAAATGCGGCGGCAAATGCCAGAAACGTATAGACAACACCAGATGTGATTGCGGCCCAATAGCGGGTCGCCGGATCACGCCCTGCGTCTTCGCCGGCCATCATCGCGGCGGTTATCGCGGACATATTGACGGGAATTGATCCGAACGGTGCAATCGCAAGGCTGACTAGGCCTGTTTTGCGGATCATAGGTTGTCTGTCGACGCTGTAACCGTTCAGTTCCAGCACTGCAAAGCCGGGAATATTTTGCCCCGCCATCGTCACCAGATAAAGAGGCAGCGCAATGGAAAAGACCGACTGAAGCGTAAAGATCGGAGCAACTGGGGCGAAGGCTGGAAGCCATCCAGTTTGAGTTGGCGCGGCGCTGCCCGACGTATCGACGACGAAGTAAAGAACGACCAGAAAGGCGATGACAGCAAATGGCATTGCGGCCAGTCGGTTCCACGTCAATCCGATCAGCCAAGCGACCAGCACAGGCAAAACCAGAACAGGAATTTCCCCCAAGGCAAAGGCCGGAGCGAGACAAAGTTTAAGAAGAACACCCGCCAGCAATCCGTTGGCAATCGGTTTCGGAATGGCGGAAACAATCCGACCGATCGCCGGAATGAAACCTGTCAGGACGATCAATACAGCGCAACAGATCATCGCCCCGACAGCCTCGCCGAAACCGCCCGGCAAAGTGGCCGTCGCCGCCAGAAAGGCCGCGCCCGGTGTAGACCACGCAACGGCGGCAGGAATTCGCGTCACGGCTGGCAGCCAAATGCTGCAAATGCCCATGCCAATCGTTACGAAAAACAGGCCTGTGGCCGCCTGCCCATCGGTAGCCCCCATCGCTGTCATCCCAGCCAACACAATGGCGAAGGACGCCGAATAGCCTACGAACGCAGCAAGCAGCCCCATGTAGACTGCCGGTATTGAAAAGTCGCGGATCATCGTTCTTGAAAGCTCTATGTTGATGTGGGTCTGGTATTACAGACCATCCCCGCATTCGCCATAGCATACATCCGACCATTCAAACCGAATGGCAGCTTTGTTCGCAAATCTGACGTTTATGGCCCACCGAAAAAGCTCTGCACGTGCTGGGCATATTTCGAGAAGTGACGATCAAGCTGCCCCATGTTTCTTGGGTTGGCCGACCCGGAATGGATCGGCCAATGCTCTGTCCCTCAAGGCTGTTAACCGCGAACGATCTGTTCGGGCGATACCGTCTCGATCCCAAGCGCTTGACCGACTGCGGAATAGGTCAATTGTCCGGCATGCACGTTCAACCCTTGCAGCAGGTGCGGATCGTCTGCGCAGGCCTGTTTCCAGCCCTTGTCGGCCAGCGCCAGCATGAAGGGCATCGTCGCGTTGCCCAACGCGATGGTCGAGGTGCGTGCAACAGCACCCGGCATATTGGCGACGCAATAATGCACGATCCCGTCCACCTCATAGATCGGATCCTGATGGGTGGTGGCGTGCGAAGTCTCAAAACACCCGCCCTGATCAATCGCCACATCCACCAAAACCGAACCGGGCTTCATCAGGGCCAGTTCTTCGCGGCTGACCAGCTTGGGGGCGGCAGCGCCGGGGATCAGAACCGCGCCCACCACCATGTCCATACGCGGTAGCAGTTCGACGACGGCGCCCTTGTCAGAATATTGCGTGGTCAAGCGCCCCATGAACACGTCGTCCAGATAGGACAGACGCGCGACCGAGCGGTCCAGAACGGTCACGTTCGCGCCCATTCCAACAGCCACACGGGCCGCCGCCGCACCAACGACGCCACCACCGATGATCGCCACGTTGGCCGGGCGCACACCCGGAACGCCGCCCATCAACACGCCGCTGCCGCCATTGGCCTTCTGCAGCGCCCACGATCCGGTTTGCGGTGCCAGACGGCCCGCAACTTCGGACATCGGGGCCAGCAGGGGCAGGCCGCCGTTGCGGTCCGTCACGGTTTCATAGGCAATCGCGGTGCAACCTGAGTCCATCAGGTCCTTGGTCTGGGCGGGGTCGGGGGCCAGATGGAGGTAGGTGAACAATATCTGGCCTTCGCGCAGCATCTTACGCTCGCCCGGCTGGGGCTCCTTGACCTTGACGATCATGTCGGCACTGGCAAAGATTTCCTCAGCTGTGTCGATCATCACGGCACCGGCGGCGATGTAATCGGCATCGGCAAAGCCAGACCCCAGACCGGCACCGGTCTGAATGATCACGTCATGACCGTGTGCCACGGCCTCCATTGCGGCGTTTGGGGTCACGCCGACGCGGAATTCCTGCGGCTTGATCTCGGTTGGGCATCCGATTTTCATGTTGGTTTCTTCCTCCTGAATGGACGCTTTGTACAATATTATGCGCGCAATTGGCTTGAAATATTGCCCGGCAAATGGTGATGTGGCGCAATAAACTGCGATTACGTGGCGTATTGTGCGGAAGGTCTTGCGTAAATGGCTCTTGATACGATTGATCGGCGCCTTTTGGATGTTCTGCAAAAGCGCGGGCGTATTTCAAACGCCGACCTTGCCGAACAGGTCAACCTGTCCGCCAGCGCCTGTCACCGGCGGGTGCAACGGTTGGAAAGCGACGGGTATATTGCGGGCTATGTTGCCCTGTTGAACGCGCAAAAGATGGGTGTGCCCGCGACAGTTTTTGTCGAAATCACTCTGTCGACCCAAGCCAACGATATCCTGGATGCGTTTGAGAAGGCCGTGGCGCGTATTCCCGATGTGCTGGAATGTCACCTGACGGCGGGCACGGCGGATTACATTCTCAAGATAGTGGCCGAAAACACCGAGGATTTCGCCCGCATCCACCGCCAATACCTGACCCGCCTGCCGGGGGTGGCAAAAATGCAAAGCAGTTTTGCGTTGAGGACGGTGTGCATGACCACGGCATTGCCGGTCTGATCGTTGGGCGATTGGACGCAGTCAGGGGTCTTTAATTCAACGGGATCGGGGTCTGGAAACGATGTTGTCGCAACTTGATCTGGTTCTTGGAAATCGTCACGCCCTTGCGCCATTGATCGCGCTTCATCACTTTCGCATAATCCTTGGCGTAGTCGCGGAACTGATCATTGGTTACCGCGAATGAAGCTGGCAGGTGTTTCAAACTTTCCAGAATGTATTTGTCGGCCTGAACTCCGCTTGGCACAACATAAATCTCGTTACGGTGGAGGCCGAATATGTCCTCCAGTAGGGCGAGCGAGTGTCGCTCTTCGGCCGGAAACGCACCATGTTCGTGCAGCGTGTAGTAGATATTGGCATCAAAGAAGCAAACGACACGGTACCCTTCTTCGCGCAGTTGGTTTGCAATCGCCCCAAGGGGTTGCGCGTCCACTCCTTTGGCATGTCCAAAGTGGTAAATGTTGCTTCCATCTATAATGGCTGTCTCGGCGTCCAACCTCAACGAATCCATGAACCCCTGACGATCATTGGCCAATATCCAATGGGGTTTGCGAAGCACGTTTCGTCTACGTGGTCGTCTGGCGCCTCGTCGAAGCAGCGCCTGCCACCACAAGAAGACCAAGCCGGCGAGAAGGCACAGCATGGTAGTGACATCTGCGTCAGGGCGTATCACCAACCACCATGCAGCAACGCCCCAGATAGCGACCATTAGCAATATGCTGAGTATCATGAAGAATGCATTCCGCCACCGTGACACCGGAATTGGTGCCACCTGACGATGTTCGATCGGGGCAAGCTTTTCGCCCAGTGTAATGGGTTCGTCCATCATAATGCGGATCTAATCTGAAATTTGTTGCTCAAAACCTAACGCACGGGTTTGGCGAGAACAATATGAAAGACGCCGCCAACTGCGACCCAATCGTGCAGCCAAATTTTCCAACAAAAAAAGCCCCGATGTTTCCACCGGGGCTTTCTTGAAATTCAATCCAAAGATCAATCTTCGGATTTTTCTTCCTTAACTTCTTCGCCGGTCACCTGATCGACGACTTTCATCGACAGACGGACCTTGCCGCGGTCGTCAAAGCCCAGCAGCTTGACCTTCACGTCCTGGCCTTCTTTCAGCACGTCGGACGGGTGGTTCAGGCGGCGGTTTTCGATCTGGGACACGTGGACCAGGCCGTCGCGCTTGCCGAAGAAGTTCACGAAGGCGCCGAAATCGACGATCTTCACGACCTTGCCGTCATAGACCTGGCCTTCTTCCGGCTCGGCCACGATGGACCAGATCATGTCGTAGGCCTTCTTGATCGAGTCGCCGTTAGGCGATGCGATCTTGATGATGCCTTCGTCGTTGATATCGACCTTGGCACCGGACACTTCGACGATCTCGCGAATGACCTTGCCACCGGAACCGATGACCTCACGGATTTTGTCCGTGGGGATCTGCATTGTCTCGATACGCGGAGCGTGAACCGAGAATTCCTGCGCGCCGGTCAGGGCTTTGTTCATCTCACCCAGGATATGCAACCGGCCTTCTTTGGCCTGCGCCAGTGCCTTTTGCATGATCTCGGGCGTGATACCTGCGATCTTGATGTCCATCTGAAGCGACGTGATGCCGGCGTCTGTGCCCGCAACCTTGAAGTCCATGTCGCCCAGGTGGTCTTCGTCACCCAGGATGTCGGTCAGGATCGCATAGGATCCGTCGTCTTCCATGATCAGACCCATGGCCACACCGGCAACGGCGGTTTTCAGCGGAACGCCCGCGTCCATCATGGACAAGGAGCCACCACAGACCGACGCCATCGAGGATGAACCGTTGGACTCGGTGATCTCGCTGACCAGACGGATGGTATAGGGGAAATCCGTCGCCGCAGGCAGAACTGCCTGCAATGCGCGCCATGCCAGCTTGCCGTGACCGATTTCACGACGACCGGGAGGGCCCACGCGCCCAGCTTCGCCAACCGAATAGGGAGGGAAGTTATAGTGCAGCAGGAAGTTGGATTTGAAGTTGCCATGCAGCGCGTCGATGAACTGTTCATCATCGCCGGTGCCCAGCGTGGTCACAACCAGACCTTGCGTTTCGCCGCGTGTGAACAGCGCCGAACCGTGGGTCCGAGGCAGCAGGCCAGTTTCGGAAACGATAGGGCGCACGGTGTCCAGTGCACGGCCATCAATCCGCTTGCCGGTTTTCACGACGTCACCGCGCAGAACGGTGGCTTCCAGCTTTTTCAGGGCGGCGCCAAGGTTGGCATCCTCCAGCTGTTCTTCGGTCAACGACGCCTTGATTGCGTCCTTGGCGGCGGAAACCGCGCTGGTGCGTTCCTGCTTGTCGGTGATCGCATAGGCGGCGCGGATCTTGTCCTCGCCCACTTTTTTCACAGCCGCGTAGAGGTCCGAATAATCGGCGGGCTGGAAATCAAACGGTTCTTTGGCAGCTTCTTCGGCCAGATCAATGATCAGGTCGATGACGGGCTGGATTTGCTCGTGCGCAAAAGTCACCGCGCCCAGCATTTCTTCTTCGGTCAGCTCGTATGCTTCGGATTCGACCATCATAACGGCGTCTTTGGTGCCGGCCACAACCAGATCAAGGCGCTGATCGGGGTTGTTTTTCAGGTCCTGCATGTCGTCGACGGTGGGGTTCAGGATGTAGTCACCACCCTCAAAACCAACGCGGCAGGCTGCGATCGGTCCACGGAACGGCGCACCGGAAATCGTCAGCGCGGCCGAGGCGGCGATCATCGCGACCATGTCGGGATCGTTGACCAGATCGTGCGACAGAACGGTGCACATCACCAGTGTTTCGTTTTTGAAGCCGGGGACAAACAGCGGGCGGATCGGACGGTCGATCAGACGCGCGGTCAGCGTCTCTTTTTCCGACGGGCGCGCCTCGCGCTTGAAAAAGCCGCCGGGCACTTTGCCGGCCGCATAGTATTTCTCTTGGTAGTGCACGGTCAGCGGGAAGAAATCCATGCCGGGCTTGGGGGCTTTGGCGAAGGTCACGTTGGCCATGACCGATGTTTCACCCAATGTGGCGATGACCGAGCCATCCGCCTGACGGGCAATCTTGCCCGTTTCGAGTGTCAGCGTCTCTTCGCCCCACTCGATCGATTTTTTAACTTCGTTGAACATCTATCGTTTCCTGTCTGGAGACACCCCGGGCCCCTGCCCGGTCCTCCGATTGTAAATAGCGGCCCCATTGCCGCCGACCCCAATCATCTTGTCTTTCAGGTGCCGGGGCCATGGCACACAGTCTCAGATGGGCGGGCAATACAGCACAATGGCGTGAAATGGAAGGGATGGCGTATGGGTGCGGGGCGTGCGTGGATCACACTGTCGCGGGGCGACATCATCCAAAGCGTTCAGTCGCATCAGCGGCAAACCTGATCCAGTCTGTCGGCGTTCCTTGGGTTGCGGGCTGAACACCATGGTGGCGTCTGACCCGCGCGGCGCGTCCTCATTGATGGCAGGTCACTCCGTGATTCAGGTAATCTCGTTCAGCAGCCACCGCGCCTTTTCAAGTTGCTCCTGCGTCGTGGTGCGTTTGCGGTTCAGGCGCGCTTTCTTTTCCGGTTTGTGGGTCGTTTCGATCTCTTCCAAAAGGGCGCGTTCATGCGCCTCCAGCTTGTCTATGACCTTTTGCACGTGGGATGGCTTGATTTTCTTTACTTTGCCCGCGTTGAGGCGGGCGTAATACTTTGACAGTTTTTCAGTGCTCTTGCTTAATCCCATGGCGCTGCTTCCTTTGGTATCACGCCCGCAAAGCCGGGGTGGTTACAGAAATCGGGGGGCAGTGTTTCGGCACGGTCAAACGCGTGTTTCAATGTCATCCTCCTCGATCTCAAGCATCTTTTCAACTTCGGAAACGGCGCTGTCAGTCGAGACATAGTACGTCCGCCCGGCCTCGATCAGTTCACGCATGGCGTCATAGGCATAGCTGGAATCATTGAGGACGGATGTTGCAGCCGTGGGGCTGATCCGTCCGTCGCGGATCAATGTTTCGATCCGGTGGTTCATATCATGCTTGTCGCTTTCGACGTGCACGCGTTCTTCGTCCAGCCACAGACGGCTTCGGTTTTCCGGGTCCGCGCGATCCAGATTTTCAATTTCCACCAGGATACGGGCGATTTCGGTGCGCAGACCATTATATAGGTCCGTGACCGACCCTTGCGGGCGCACGGTATAGCGGGTGGCGTTGCGGCGAAGATGCTTGATGTCTTTGACGGCGCGCACGATCCGCTCGGCCACATCGCGCAGCTCATAGACGCGGGCGATCACATCTTCGGGCAATTCCTTGCCGCTGGCGCGGGTGGTGAATTCCACGATCGCGGCATAGAGCGTCTTGACCCGACGCTCGTATCGTTCGTCGATATCCAACTCGATGGGTTTGCGGCTTTGGGCGACCAGTGCGGCGATGTCTGTCGTCTCGAACAACGCCTCCCGGTGGATGTTCAGCCCATGCGCGATCAGTTCGACTGCGTTGTCATACAGATGTTTGACCTCTTTTTGGAGGGCGCTGACGATGGTGGCAGGAAATTCATCGACGGCCTGCGACAGGTATTTTGGCTGACTCAGATCGGCGACGGGTTCCTTGATTGCCCGTTCGATGAACGTGATCAGGTGGTGCAACAAAGGAAGCATCAGGACAACGCCCGTCACGTTAAAGATGGTGTGGAACAGGGCCAGTTTCAGGGCGAAATCATCGTCGGCAATGCCAATCAACCCGCTGGCGAACTCCACGACCGCGCGCAGCGGGGTAAAGAAGACCAATGCGAGAACTGCGGTCGAAACCTTGAAGATCACATCGGCAAGCGCCAGTTGCTTGCCTTGGAAGTTGGCGGACACCGCACCCATTATGGCGGAAATCGTGGTGCCGACGTTCGCGCCGATGGCCAACGCCAGCGCATTCTCATAACTGATCTGGCCAGCCGCCAGTGCCGTGATGATCAACACTATTGTCGCATGGCTGGACTGCATCACCACAGTCGCCAAAGTGCCCACCAGCGTATAAACAACCAAACCTGCGATGCCGGTCATCGCATAGCGGGTCAGGTCGATCGCGTCCTTGAAGGTTTCGAACCCTGCCTTCATGTGGTGGATGCCCAGAAACAGGAACCCGATTCCGGCCAACACATAGCCGGTGCCGCGCAAATGTTTCGATTTCTGAAAAACCAAGACGACGCCAATCGCCAGAAAAGGCATGGCGTAGGCCGAAATGTTAACCTTGACGCCAAAGCCAGCCATCAACCACGCGCCGGTTGTCGTTCCGATATTGGCGCCGAATACAATCCCGATCCCGGCAAGCAGGGTGATCAGGCCGGCACTTAGGAACGATATCGTAATTACCGAGATCAGCGAGCTGGATTGCACAAACACCGTGGTGAAAAAACCGAACGCCATCGACCGCAGCGTTGATCCGGTGGCCTTTTCCAGAACGCGCTCTAGAAAGCCACCGCTGAACAGTTTGAAACCGTCCTCCAGCATCAGCATACCGAAGAGAAAGATCGCGACACCCGCCGCGATCTCCTGAAACTCGGGGCTGGCCCAAAACCCTGAGATCAGCACGCCCAGGATAACCGGTAGCAAAAGGCGCTTCATCGAGGCTTTCATAGGCCGATCACCACGTTCCAACCCGGTTTAGCATGGCCCGCGCCCATGACGGTTGCAGGGGGTGTGGATGCCGTAGGCCGGTCAATTTGTCTGCCGTCATGTGTTCGACCATCTGAATAGAATTGCCCCCTCGCCACAGATCCTCCGACGCTTTTTTCGAACTGCCCCGAACCGCTCCGAACACGGCGCGCAGCCTTGCACGACATCCAAAGAAAGCGCCCGGGACATTCCCAACACCTCTCATGCTAGTTGTCGCCACTCCATCGCGATATGCGACAGATCAATTCGAAGCGACACTGACAAAGTCCTCACCAAGGGATCGCTCGCCCCTTTTTGGGGACATCGCGCCATGGTGACGACCCAATTCCAACACGTCTTTGACCAGCTTTCGAAGCACTGGGATAGCCCCGGAACGTTAACCAACAGTTTCATTCGCAATTGCCCGAAGGGGGCCAAGCGCTCATTCTCAGAATGGGTAATTGGGAATGGTGAGATGCTGCTTTTTGCGGGCCTTATGGGTATGATGGCGTTGGGTGCGACAGCCTTTATGGGTGTGTCCGGCGACGAAGAACTAGACGAAACAATCGACAACGATACCGCCGATCAAGAGGCGCAACAGGCCGCACAGCAAGAGTCTTCGGCGGCTGAATCAAGTGGGATGGGAATTCTTGATTTCCTTGACGGGGGATCGGGTGATCTGGACCCGGACCAGGATGCGACGGATGAGGGCGATATGGCCCCGAATATCGCGCCTCAAACAGACTCGGACCTGCCAGACTTGGCCGGTTCGGACGGCGATGCCGCCGCAGACGACGCACCAGACAGTCAGACGAACACCAACGCAGGCTTGGACAACAGCGTGCAGGATCGAATTCAGGTCGGCTCGGATCAGGACGATACGTTGATAGGCACCGATGACGTGGATCTGTTGAATGGTGGCGATGGTGACGACACCCTGTCCGGCAAGGAAGGCAACGACGAATTGTTCGGCGCGCTGGGCGACGATACGCTGGCTGGTGACGAAGGTGACGATAGCCTGCATGGCGGTCTGGGCGACGATCAGATTCACGGCGGCACCGGTAACGATGAACTGCGCGGGTACAGTGACGACGACGCCCTGTTCGGTGAGGGTGGCGACGACACCCTGATTGGCGGTGCAGGCGATGATTCGCTGACCGGTGGCGCGGGCGACGATGCCCTGCACGGCGGGTTGGACAATGATCACCTGCACGGTGGCGATGGCCATGACACGTTGTTTGGGGGATGGGGTGACGATACCTTGTCCGGGTTCGAAGATGATCCCGACACGGATGGGTGGAACGATATCGACGTTCAGGATTTCCTGAACGGCGGCGGTGGCAATGATATGATCACCGCAGGCGCGGGAGATATCGTGACCACTGACACCGGCGCCGATACGGTCCTGCTGGGGGAATGGCTCAGCGCCGATCATCAGGCCGAAGTGCTTGATTTTGATCCGTCCGATGACACGTTAATGATCGTTTTTGATGATCTGACCGATCCCGAGCCTGATGTGGATCTGGCGCTGGACCCCGACAACCCGGACCACCAACAGGTACTGCTGAACGGGGTGGCCATCGCCTCGGTCAACAATGCCGAGGGACTGAATCTGGGCCATATCACGCTGATCGGGCACAGCCTGCTACCACAGGGCGCAATGCTGTAAGGTGTGCCTTTGGCGCACCTTGATAGACCGCAATCAATAACGCTTTTAATTGTGCGCCGTTTGGCCTATACGCCGCACGGTGCGTGGCCCTTGGCCGCGTGCAATCTCTATGGACCTTGCTGGACGACATCCCGGCTTGCGCCCCAACCCCTTATCAAAGGAGATCCCGATGTCGATCACCGTTGAAGAAAAAGAACGCGTCATCAAAGAATTCGCAACCAAAGAAGGCGACACCGGTTCGCCCGAAGTTCAAGTTGCCATCCTGACGTCGCGCATCACCACGCTGACCGAGCATTTCAAGACTCACAAGAAGGACAACCACGGTCGCCGTGGCCTTCTGAAAATGGTCGCCCTGCGCCGCAAACTGCTGGATTACACCAAATCCAAGGATGAGGCCCGCTATCAGGACCTGATCAAGCGTCTGGGCATCCGCCGCTAAGGCAGCCACAAGTTTCGCTGACAAAAACGCCCCGGTTCACGCCGGGGCGTTTTTTGTTGCTAGTCCTAAAGCCGTGCGGCCTGCATGTGGGGCGTGTGGCGGAGCTGCGGGCTGCGTATTGGTCAACCGCTTGTGTGCGAAACCCTCGTACAAGGTGCTGCTGTGGTCGCTGCATCTTTTGACCGCGCGACAAGATGGTAGGCGGATCGGGAGGCAACACACTATTCTGCCCGAAACCTTCGGGAAGAATAGCCACTGTGCTTGCGTTGTGGCACTGTATCGGTGGGGTTAAAGTGTGCGACCGGTTCGCACCCGGCCCGGACAGGCTGCGGAGGGACCGCTGCCTTTTAAAACGAAACCGACGGGACGTGCCGATCAACGAGGAGAAGACGACGTGAGCGACAAGTATCAGAATGGCATGATCTCGACCGCACAGCCCGAGGCAGCCGAGGCCGGGTTGGAAATCTTGCGCGCTGGCGGCAACGCGGTCGATGCTGCCATCGCGACGGCGTTTGTTCAGGGCGTGATAGACCCTCTTATGTGCGGTATCGCTGGCTTTGGTAGCATGGCGGTCTATGACCCAAGCACTGGCACGCATGAATATATCGACTTTCACGCCCCCGCCCCCGGCGCTGCGACCGACAGTATGTGGGCCGACCTGATTGAGGGCGAGGCGCGCGATGGGTATGGTTTTATTCTGAAAGGGCGCGTCAACGATGTCGGTTATCAGTCGATCTGCGTTCCGGCGTCGCTGCGCGCCTATGCCACCGCCCACGCGCGTCACGGCTCGATGCCGTGGGCCGATCTGCTGAAACGCGCGATCAAATGGGCGCGGGATGGCTGGATGGTGCGGCCCCATGTGCATTACTTCTGGTCCGACCCTGCCACAATGGGCCGCGTCGGCAGCGCGGATCGTATCGCCTTCACCCCTGCCAGCAAGGCGTTATATTGCCGTGCGGATGGTACGCCCAAACAGGTGGGCGACCTTGTGGTAAACCCCGATCTGGCCGGAACCCTGTCAATCATCGCCGAACAGGGCGCAGATGCCTTCTATACCGGCGAAATCGCACAAAAGATCGTGGCAGACATGCAGGCCAATGGTGGCTTGCTATCCGCCGAGGATTTGGCCGGATATCAGGCCCGTATCGAAAAACCCGTGATGTCGAAATATCGCGATTTTACCGTCACCACCTGCCAACCACCGGGTGGCGGGCTGATGCTGTCGCAGATGCTGAACATCCTTGAGCACTTCGATCTGGCTGCTTTGGGCCATAACAGTGTCGAATATGTCCGTGTCGTGGCCGAAGCGATGAAATACGCCACCATCGACAAGGATCAGGGCATTGGCGATCCCGATTTCATCGACGTGCCTGCCGACCACATCCTGTCGCGCACCTATGCCGCCGAGCTGGCCGAACGGATCAAGCGCGGTGAAAAGGCAGACGTGCCCCGGTTTGACCCCGCCGGTCAATGCAAGGACACGACGCAGGTGACAATCGTGGATGGCAACGGAATGTGCGTGTCGATGACCCATTCGCTGGGCATGCCGTCGGGTGTGGTCACTGATGGTCTGGGCTTCATGTATAATGGCTGTATGGGGGTGTTCGACCCGCGTCCCGGTCTGCCCGGCTCTATCGCGCCCGGCAAGGCACGGTTCAGCTCTATCGTGCCATCGATCATTTTCCGGGGCGATGATCCCTATATCGTGATTGGCGCGCCCGGTGCGACGCAGATTGCGATGGGGGTGCTACAATCAATCCTGAACGTGACCGATTTCAACTGCACCATGCAGGATGCTGTGTCACGCCCTCGGTTTTCCTCTACCAGCAACGCCATCGACGTGACGAATCGCATTCCGCATTTCGTGACCGATGCGCTGGCGGATCAAGGGTATGAGATCATTCGCAGCCCGCGCAGCTTTGGTGTCGCCTGGGTGCATGGTATTCGTATCACCGACGACGGGCTGGATGGCGGCGCGGATCCGGGTGCCGACGGGATGGTTCTGGCGTAACCAACGCCAGTCTGGGTCCCCTGAGAGGGCGGTGCGATTGGCAGTGCTTCCTTTGCCGTCAGGGTCAGCCCAAAACATGGAATGCCAAGTTTTGTGTTTTGCAAAGGCCGTTCAGGCAATTTGGAAAGGCTGGAATCATCCGGCTTGAACATGGTCTCGGAAACACGTTTTCACAGCGTGTTTTTACCAACGCTTCGCGCCGCGTTCCGCTGATTGTACCTTACCCTCCGTCGGCGACAAACCCGGCCTTTTCAATCGCGGCAATCGCGCATGCCTCGTCATTGTCGGAATTGTCGCCAGTGATGCCGACCGCGCCGATGATGACACTGTCCTGCTTGATCAAAACGCCGCCCGCGACGGGCACCAGCGATCCTTGGGCAAGGGAATTCATCGCCTGAATAAAGAATGGCTCGACCTTGGCGCGTTCAAACAGCGCGCGTGATCCCAGACCCATCGCCACTGCACCGCGCGCTTTTCCCTGCGCGATCTCGGGGCGCAGATTGCTGGTGCCGTCCTCGCGCGCGAGGGCCATCAGGTAGCCGCCGCTGTCCAGAACCGCGACGGTGAGGGGCTTTAGCCCGTTTTCAGTGCGCCACTTCAGGCAGTCGTTAATGATGGCTTGCGCCTGATCTAGGGTGAGGGTCACGGGGCGTTTCCTTGTGTGAGGGGTCAGGCAGGGTCGGCGGCGATCACGGCCTGTGTGCGGATCAGGTCGTCAATCTGCGCGGCGTCGCAACCCAATTCGGACAGGACTTCGCGCGTGTGCTGGCCCAGCAGCGGGGCAGGGTGGCGTACGCTGGCGGGGGTCTGGCTGAACTTGACGGGATGGCCGATGGTGTCAACCTTGCCCGCCTTGGGGTGGTCAAGGGTGACGATCATGTCGCGTGCGCGCGCTTGCGGGTCGTCGTGCATTTGCAGGATGTCATTGACCGGCCCGGCGGGCAGATCGGCCTGCTCCATCCGCTCTAACCACGTTTCGGTGGTCTGTTGGGATAGGTATCCATTCAGGATCTCGACCAGCGCGGGCAGGTTGCGGATGCGCACGGCGTTGGAGGCAAAACGGGGGTCGTTGTTCAGGTCCGGCGCGCCGATTACGTCTAGGAAGCGTTCCCAGTTGCGCTGGTTCGCAGCGCCCACATTGATCCAGCCATCGGCAGTCTGGAACGCCTGATAGGGCGCGTTCAATGGATGGGCCGAGCCAAGCGGTGCGGGCTTGTCGCCCGTTGCAAAGGCGATGGCGGATTGCCAGTAGGTCTGCACAATCGCCGCTTCGAACAGGGATGTATCGACTTTTTGACCGCGCCCGGTTTGCAGCGCGTTGGAATAGGCCGCGCAGATGCCCATTGCCGCCAGAACACCCGCGTTGATGTCGGATATTGGCGCGGCCACCTTGACCGGCGGGCGGTCCGGGCCCTCGCCGGTGATCGACATCAAACCTGACATGCCCTGCGCGATCAGGTCAAACCCGCCCCGTTCGGCATAAGGGCCAGTGCGCCCAAAGCCCGAGATTTCGCAATAAATCAGGCGCGGATTGATCTTCGCCAGATCCTCGTACGACAGGCCCAGCTTTTCCATCGTGCCCTTGCGGTAATTCTCGATCACCACATCGGCGTCGGCCAGAAGTTGGTGCAGAATTTTCAGCGCCTCGGGGTCTTTCAGGTTCAAAGCGATGCCGCGCTTGTTGCGGTTCATCATCATATAGGCGGCGGATTCGCCCTCGATCTCGGGGGGGACAAAGCGGCGGGAATCGTCGCCATTGGGCTTTTCGACCTTGATCACGTCGGCGCCCATATCTGCCAGCATCAGGCCACAAACCGGACCGGCCATAATATGGGCCAGTTCGATCACGCGCATCCCGGCCAGTGGCCCTGTTGGCGCGCTCATGTGCCTGTCCACTCGGGTTTACGCTTGGCCAGAAACGCCTCCATTCCGGTGCGGAAATCCGCGCTCATGTAGCACGATGTGATCAGGTCGGAGTCGTCCACGGCGACGGAGGCGCGGGTGCGGCGCATCGCCTCTTTGGTGGCGCGCAGGGTCAGGGGTGCCATGGACCCGACAAGGTCGGCCAACTCTGTCGCGCGGGTCATCAAGGCGTCCTCATCCTCTAGAACTTCGGTAATCAGGCCCACGCGCTGGGCCTCGTCCGCCTCGATCAGGCGCGCGGTAAAGATCATTTCGCGCACGCGCCCCGCGCCCATCAGATCGGACAGGCGGGCAAGGTTTCCAGCGGCCAGACAATTGCCCAAGGTGCGCGCAATCGGAAACCCGAATTTCAAACGCGCCGAGGCGATGCGGATGTCACAGGCCGCCGCGATGGACGCACCGCCGCCGGTGCAGGCCCCGTGGATCGCCGCGATGGTCGGCACCGGACAACGTTCGACCGCCTCAAGCACCGCGTCGATCTGATGCTCATAGTCCAGCGCATCCTGCGCAACCTCAAACGCGCGGAACTGGGTCATGTCGGTGCCTGCGGCAAACGCCTTGCCGCCCGCGCCGGATAGCACCACCGCCCGCACCGACCCGTCCGTCGGCATATCGCTGCATATCGCGGCAAGGCGTTCATACATCGCAAAGGTCAGGGCATTGCGCGCTTCGGGGCGGTTAAACGTGAGCCACAAGACACCATCGCGGGTCTCTTCGGTCAGGTCAGGAGTGTGTTGGGTCATCTGTAGAAATACTCCACGAGAAACATTGGAACGAAGGGAACATAGGTGCACAACATCAGCACCGCCAGCAGCACGCCGACGAACCAGATGTTGACCTTGGACACCTCCCAGATATTGGCGCGCGCCACCGAACAGGCAGTGATCAGAACCGACGCCACCGGCGGGGTTTGTTGCCCGATGGCCAAGTTTAACGTCACGACCAGACCAAAGTGCACGGGGTCAATCCCGGCGGCGTTGATCAGCGGGATGACAATCGGAATGACCAGAATGATCGCCGCAGCCGAGTGCAGGAAAAAGCCGATGATCAGGAAGAAGAAGTTCAGGATCAGCAGGATCGCCCATTGCTGTGTTGTGATCGACAGGATGCCCTTGGCCAGTTCCTGAGGGATCTGCGCGCGGGTCAAAAACCCGCCCATCAGCACCGATGCCGCCACCAGCAGCATCACAACGGCGGTCTGCATCCCACCATCCAGCATCGCACGGCGCAGGTGGCGGATATCAAGATTGCCATACCAAGCCGACACGATCAGCGAGGCGATGACCGCCAGACCCGCGGCCTCGGTTGCGGTGACATAGCCGCCAAAGATACCGCCCAGAATAATCACCGGCAGGGTAAAGGCGGGCAGCGCATCCATGAAGGTTTCGCGCAGACGGCCCAGATTGAACGCCGCCTCGGTCGGGAAATTGTACCGCTTGGCAAAGGCGTAGGCGACAAACATCAGCCCCGCTGCGCCTAACAGGCCCGGCACCAGACCGGCGACGAACAACTGCTCGACCGAGGTGTTGGCCGAGGCCGCATACAGGATCATCGGGATCGACGGCGGGATGATGATCGCCAGCGACGCCGAGGACGACGTGACAGCCGCCGAAAATTCCTTGGTATAGCCGCGCTTTTTCATCTGCGGGATCAGGATCGACCCCATCGCGGCCACATCCGCCACCGCCGAGCCCGAGATTTCAGCAAAGAACAGCGATACGCCGATGTTGACCATCGCCAAACCGCCCCGGATGAACCCGATGATGGCCGAAACAAAGTTGATCAATTTGTCGGTGATGCCGCCCGCGTTCATGATTGCACCCGCCAGAACGAACATCGGGATCGCGATCAGCGAGAATTTGGTCGATCCGTCATACATGTCCAGCGCGATGGTCACGAGACTGCCCGCGCCTTCGGTCGCCAGTAGGCCCAGAACGCCGCACATGGCCAACGCCACGGCAATGGGGATGTTGATGCAGATCATCAGCAACATCGCGATGAAAATGGCTCCTATCAGCATCAGGTGCGATCCTTGTTCTTTTCGAGTTCAGTTTCGACTTCTTCTTCGATTTCCGCATGTTCCAGCGAAATTCCCGCAGACGTCAGCTTGAGATAGCCGGGCAGGCTTAGGAGTTGGCCCAGAATGAACAATACCGCCCCGATGGGAATGATAGATTGCGTGAATTGGACCGGCACCCAGCGCAGCGATACCAGGGTGTCGCCCGCCAGCACCTCAAGTACCTGAAGACCAGCGCGCGCCATCAGCACAAAGAAGGTCAGCACAATCAGCTCGCCCAGCAACAGCGCGGCGATGCGCATCTTGTGTGGCATGGCCAGCAACACGGTATCGAACCCGATGTGACGACGATGCAGCGCGGCCAGCGCAGAACCGTAATAGGTGATCCACGCCAGCATGATCGCCGCAACCTCATCATACCAAGAAAAGCTGTCGCCCATCAGACGGGCAATCACGGCAAGGCTGACAATCACTGTCAACAGCACCATTAGGCTAATGGTGATCCATTCAAGGACCTGACTGACCCGTCGGTTTATAAGTGACAATACGGGGTACGAAGCATGTTCCATTTAAGGCCAGACCTGTTGGATACCACCCGCTGGTCGCGCGCAAAAACTGCGCACGCCGGGGCGGTCGGTGAGTGTTCAGATAAAACGAAGCCGGGCGGCAGGGTCATCCTGCCGCCCGATCAGATCTTAGTTCGTTTGACCAAGGCCAAGAACCGTGTCGATCATCTCTTGCGCGCCATCGACCTCAGCTGCGAACTGCATGTAGATCGGCTTGGACGCTTCGATGAAAGCGGCCTTGTCGGCGGTGTTCACCTCGACCCCCGCATCCTCGATTTCCTTCAACAGCGTCTTTTCCATCTCGGCGGCTGTCTCATAAGTGAAATCCTGCGTCTGGTTGGCGCAGTCGGTCAGACCGGCCTGAATATCGGCAGGCAGAGCGTCGAATTTCTTCTTGGAGGCCAGAATATACGCTGGCGTATAGACGTGCCCGGTGATCGACAGGTATTTCTGCACTTCTTGGAACTTGGCCGATGCGATCTGCGCATAGGGGTTTTCCTGACCGTCAATCACGCCGGTCTGCAACGCGGTGAACACGTCCGAGAACGCCATCGGCGTCGGGTTTGCACCGTATTCCTGGAACATCTTCAGACGCCAGACACCGTTGGGCGTGCGCAGCTTCACGCCTTCCAGATCGGCGGGCACGTTGATCGGACGCACGTTGTTGGTAATGTGGCGAAACCCGTTCTCGGCCAGACCGACGATGTGATAGCCGTTGTCATTCGCGGCCGCCTGGAACACGTCCATCATTTCACCCTGCACGGCGCGCATGTGGTCGCGGCTGGTGATGATATAGGGCATCTCGAAGATGCCGAACCGGTCGTCGACGGACGACATGACCGAGGACGGCAGCGAAAAATCAATCTGCGCCAGCTTCAGTTTTTGCAACATTTCCTTGTCATTGCCCAACTGCGACGAGCCGAAGGTCTGCATCTCAACCTTGTCGCCCATAGCGCCGTTGACACATTCGGCAAAGTTGTCTGCCGTCGCCTCGAACAGCGAACCGGGCGCGCCGACATGGCCGAATTTCATCGTCATGTCTGCGGCCGATACGCTGGTCGCCATCCCTGCAACGGCCGTCGCTGTCAGTAGTTGTTTCAGAACGTTCATTTGTTTCTCCTCCCAGAGTTTCACGTTTTTTTCAGGCCGCCGCCTGACAGGTGCCCGTCCCTTTAGGACAGCAGCTGCATTGCGGCTTGCACCCCACCCTCCTTGTGAGGAACGTCCGCCTTTTTCAGACCCATTTCGACACCGGCCAGCGTTGCGACCAGCATCAGGTCGTTGAAATCGCCCAGATGGCCAATGCGGAACACCCTGTCGGCCACCTTGGACAGGCCGTTTCCAAGGGAAATATCGTAATGTTCCAGCGTACTGGCGCGGAAGGCGTCGGCGCTATGACCCTCGGGCATCATCACGGCGGTCAACACGCCGCTTTCCTGACCCTGGGTGGCGCAAAGCACCTCCAGCCCCCAGTGACGTACCGCCGCGCGGGCGGCCGCGCCGTGACGAGCGTGGCGGGAAAATACGTTTTCCATCCCCTCCTCGTGCAGCATGTCAACGGCTTCGTTCAAACCATACAGTAGGTTAGTCGCGGGCGTGTAGGGGAAATAGCCGGTCTTGTTCGGGCCCTGCATCTCGGCCCAGTCCCAGTAAGAGCGTTGCAGCGTCGCGGTTTTGTTCGCGGCCAAAGCCTTGGCGCTGGCGGCGTTGAACGACAGGCCGGGGGGCAGCATCAGACCCTTTTGCGAACCGGACACCGTGACATCCACACCCCATGCGTCATGTTGATACTCAAGCGAGGCTAACCCCGAGATCGTATCGACCATGAACAGCGCCGGGTGATTCGCGTTGTCGATGGCTTTGCGCACAGCGGCGATGGGTGACACGGACCCGGTCGAGGTTTCGTTATGGACGACACAGACCGCTTTGATCTTGTGCTCTTTGTCCTCGGCCAAACGCGCCTCGATCCGATCGGGATCAGCGCCTCCGCGCCAGTCGCCTTCGATAAACTCGGCGTTCAGGCCCAGCTTTTCGGCCAGCTTTTTCCACAGCGTCGCGAAATGGCCGGTCTCATACATCAGCACATGATCGCCGGGCGACAGGGTGTTGACCAATGCGGCCTCCCAAGCGCCGGTGCCGGAGGCGGGATAGATGAAAACGGCCTCTTCTGTATTGAAGATCGTCTTCATCCCGTTCAACGCCTTCATGCCCACCTTGGCAAAATCCGGGCCACGGTGGTCGATGGTCTGTTGCCCAATCGCGCTAAGGATACGATCAGGGACTGCACTGGGCCCCGGAATCTGCAAGAAGTGACGACCGGCTTTTCTCATGACATAGATCCCGAAATTCTGGTGGAAATGATGTTAGCGGCGCTAGAATCCGCTTTTCTGTTGCTTAATCTTAATTTTGAATTCAAAATTATGTCAATGGAAATTATCGGCCCTGTCGCCTTAAGGAACTGGATCACCCATGTCTCAGCTTTCAGATATCCTGAAGTCCCGCGTCGAGGGTGATGTCATGTTCGACACCTTTTCGCGCGGACGCTACGCGACGGATGCCTCGCTCTATCAGATGATGCCGCTGGGGGTTCTGTCGCCTAAGTCCAAGGATGACATCCGCGCCGCCATCGACATCGCCCGCGAGCAAAGCGTGCCAATTCTGGCGCGCGGTGGCGGCACGTCGCAATGCGGTCAGACGGTGAACACGGCGCTGGTTCTGGATAACACGCAATATTTCAACGACATTCTGGAACTGGACGTCGAAAATATGCGCTGCGTGGTGCGCCCCGGTATCGTGTTGGACGAACTGAATCGCGCGCTGAAACCCCACGGATTGTGGTTTCCGGTGGATGTGTCTACCGCGTCGCGTGCCACGATTGGCGGCATGACGGGCAACAATTCCTGCGGCGGAAAATCGCTGCGCTATGGGATGATGCGCGACAACGTGCTGTCGATTGACGGCTTTCTGGCCGATGGTAGCCATCACCATTTCGGCCCAGACCCGTCGCCCAGCCTTGCCGCGTTGCGCGATGACATGCTGCGCCTTGGCACCCGCGAGGCGGACGAGATCGACGCCCGATTCCCCAAGGTGATGCGCCGCGTGGGTGGCTATAACATCGACGCGCTGACGCCGTCGCAGGCTCCCAACAATCTTGCGCAGCTTCTGGTCGGATCGGAAGGGACGCTGGCCTATTCCACTGCGATCGAGCTAAAGCTGTGGCCGATCCTGTCGCAAAAGGTGCTGGGCGTCTGCCATTTCGCCACCTTCCATCAGGCGATGGATGCGGCGCAGCACCTTGTCACGCTGAACCCGCAGGGGGTCGAACTGGTCGATGCGACGATGATCGCGCTGGCCCGCGACATCCCGATGTTCCGCGCCACGATCGAAGAGGTCGTGACCGGCACCCCTGAGGCCCTGCTATTGGTCGAATTCTCGGAAGAGGACACCACCCGCCACCCCGCCAAGTTGGCCGAGTTAGAGCAGATGATGGGCGATCTAGGCTATTCCTGGAGCGGCACCGGCAAATCATGGGGCGGCGTCACCAAGGTCACGGATGCCGCCATGCAGGGGCGCATTGCCGACCTGCGCAGTTCCGGCCTGAACATCATGATGTCGATGAAGGCCGACGGCAAACCGGTGTCTTTCGTCGAGGATTGCGCGGTCGAGTTGCCCGATCTGGCCGCCTATACCGACGGTCTGACCGAGATATTCGAGAAACACGGCACCAAGGGCACATGGTACGCCCATGCCTCGGTCGGGTGTCTGCATGTGCGCCCGGTGCTGAATCTGAAACTGGACCGCGACGTGGCGACGATGCGCGCGATTGCCGAGGAATGCTTTGACCTTGTGGCGAAATACAAGGGCTCGCATTCCGGCGAACACGGCGATGGTCTGGTCCGGTCGGAATTTCATGAAAAGATGTTCGGCCCGCGCATGGTCGCCAATTTTGCGGAAGTGAAAAAGCGGTTCGATCCAAACGGCATGTTCAATCCCGGCAAGATCGTGGATGCGCCGAAAATGGATGACCGGCGGCTGTTCCGCTATGGCCCCGATTACGCCGCCCCCGAGATGAAGACGCAGCTGGATTGGTCCGACTGGACCGGCAGCGGCGGCGGATTTCAAGGCGCTGTCGAGATGTGCAACAACAACGGTGCGTGTCGCAAGCTGAAGGGCGGCGTGATGTGTCCGTCATTCCGCGTCACGCGCAAGGAGCAGGATCTAACGCGCGGGCGGGCCAACACGTTGCGGCTGGCGATCACGGGACAGTTGGGGTCGGATGCCCTGACCTCGGGCGCAATGGCCGACACGATGAAGTTGTGCGTGTCCTGCAAGGGCTGCAAGCGCGAATGCCCCACCGGCGTCGACATGGCCCGCATGAAGATCGAGGTGCAAGCCGCGCGCACCAAAAAACACGGACTGACCGTGCATGACCGTCTGGTGGGCTATCTGCCGCGCTATGGCCCGTGGGCCTCGCGCCTGTCGGGCCTGATGAACCTTCGCAACACCCTGCCTGGTGTGGCCAAACTGACCGAACGTTTGACCGGATTCACCGCCAAACGCGCCCTGCCGGTCTGGAGCGCGAAGCCATTCAAAAACGCCGAGGCCCCCGCGCAGGACAACCCGCAGGCGGTGCTGTTCGCAGATTGCTTTAACCGTTATTTCGAGCCTGAGAATTTGCGCGCCACGCTGACCGTGCTGGACGCTGCGCAAACCCGCGTGCATGTCGCCGCCGCACCAAAGGGCGAGCGCCCGTTGTGCTGTGGTCGCACCTTCCTCTCCGCCGGTCTGGTGGATGAGGCCAAGGCCGAGGCGCGCCGTCTGGTCGATGCGCTGCTGCCCTACGCCGAACAGGGCCTGCCGATCATCGGGCTAGAGCCCAGCTGCCTGTTGACCCTGCGCGACGAAATCCCGGCGCTGATGCCCGGTAAGGATACCGAGCTGCTGGCGAAACAGGCGCGGATGCTAGAGGAATACATCGCCGATCAGGACGATAATCCCGATTTCACCCTGCCGCTGACCTCGCCTGCGCCGAAAATCCTGTTGCACGGGCATTGCCACCAAAAGGCGATGGGCGTGATGACGGCCGTCCAGAAAACCCTGTCCCGCCTCCCAGATACTGAAATCGAAACGGTCGAGACCAGTTGCTGTGGCATGGCGGGATCGTTTGGCTACGGCGTCGATACGCATGACATCTCGCTGAAGATGGCCGAACTGGATCTGGCCCCTGCGGTACGTGTCGCCGACACCGCGACGCTGATCGTGGCCGATGGCACGTCATGCCGCCATCAGGTAGGGGATACGACCGGGCGCAAACCGATCCACGTCGCGCGCGTTCTTGAAATGGCCCTGAAACAGTGACGAGGCAGCCAGCGATGCACACCGCCCCACCCCAGCCGATCCGGCGCATGTCCCTGCATCAAGAGCTGGTGGACCGTCTGCAACTGTTGATTATCAACGGCGATCTGACGCCGGGCGCGAAAGTTCCGGAAAAGGATCTGTGCGCCCGCTTTGACGTGTCGCGCACCCCGATGCGCGAGGCGCTAAAGGTGCTGGCCTCGGACGGGTTGGTCCGGCTGGAACCCAATCGCGGCGCATGGGTCACGACCGTCACCGTCGGTGAGGTCGACGAGGTGTTTCCCGTCCTTGGCGCGCTTGAGGCGCTGTCGGGTGAACTGGCCTGCAAAAGCATCACGGCGGATGAAATCGCGACCGTGCGCCACCTGCACGAACAGATGATGGTTAGCTATGAAACCCGCAATTTGGACAGCTATTTCACGCTGAACCAGCAGATCCACCGCGCGATCCTGCTGGCGGCACGCAACGACACGCTGACCACATCCTGTCAGGCGCTGTCGCTGCGGATGCAGCGCGCGCGCTATCTTGCCAACATGACCGAAGGCCGCTGGGCACAGGCGGTGCAAGAACACGAAGATATCCTGAAATATCTGTCCGACCGGGATGGCAAGAATCTGGCGAAAACCCTGCTGGGCCATATGGAGGCCAAGCGTGCCTCGGTTGTGCATTGGTTGGAAACCCAAAATCCGTTGCCCGACGCATCGTGACCGATCTGACCTGTCCGCACATGGCACACATTACTTGTTAGAACGGTGGGGCGCTTGGACTGACAATTGACGTGACTTGAACGGCAGCACTCCGCATAAAGTCATCGTAAACGAGGGCCTGAACGACGGCGCTGTACTGCTGGTGTCGCGGTTCCTGAAACGGAGCTTCGCAGGACGGCATCAGGTATTGTTTCGGCCCTATGCCAGCAGACGCCTGTCATAACACATCACCAAAAGGAACGTTGCATGTCCGATCCGAGATCTGAAGTTATTTTTCATGCCTACCCGCAATCTCCCGTTGCCGAGAAGGTAAGGGTCGCTTTTGGGATCAAGGGGATCGCGTGGCGCAGTGTCCAGATTCCCCGCCTGCCACCGAAACCGATGCTGACCGCCCTGACCGGGGGATATCGGCGCACACCGGTCATGCAGATCGGGGCCGACATCTATTGCGACAGCCAATGTATTATGCGTGAACTTGAGCGGCGTTATCCATCGCCGTCTTTGATGCCCACTTCCGAGCATGGCTTGATGTGGTGTCTCAGCCGGTGGGTGGATGGCGAGCTGTTCGATCAGACTGTGAAACTTGTTCTGGGCTCGGCTGGTGACGCCCTGGACAAGGATTTTGCGGCGGATCGGGGGCGGTTGTATCTTGGCGAAGACTGGGCCGAGGGATTGAAAAGGGCCAATGCGAACCTGCCTCATCTTGTCGCGCAAATGCGCGCCCCGATGTCATGGCTGAACGCGCAATTGGCTGACGGGCGCGCGTTTCTGCTAGGATCAGAGCCGGCTGCGATAGATGCGCAGGTCTATCATATTATTTGGTTCCTGCGGGGGCGGTGGGCCGACGGACCATCGTTTTTGTCAGAGTTCACCGAATTGCAGCGGTGGGAGGAAAATGTTTGTAAAATCGGGCATGGCACGCAAAGCGCATTATCCCCGGAGCAGGCAATCACGCGCGCGCGCGACATGCAGTCCACCGCAGAGACAGGCGTGGCGGCGCATGACCCCCAAGGCCTGAAGGTAGGTCTTGCAGTGACAATCACGCCCGACGTCAACGGTGGGGAACAACCCGTCGCCGGAACTGTCCGTTTTGCAAACGCCGACACCATCGTGATCGAACGCACCGCCAAGGATGTCGGCACCGTTTGCGTGCATTTCCCGCGATCCGGTTACCGCGTCGTTGTGGGGCAGGTCCACCTTTGAAGTACTCTTTGCCAAGACGGGCCATGTACGTCACGCAACCGCGATCGTGCAAATACTTGACGCTCAGGATTGACGCTTGCGACGCTCCTACCTAACTTAACCTCCATGTTGGAACACGTAGATCATTTTAGATTTCTGCTGCTGAACCGCCCGTATCCCCGGGCGGTTTAGGCGCGTTCGCGCCTGCCATACCTCCCGGGGTCTCCTCACATATCTGAACGTGAACATGGGCGTCGCCCCGAGGAGAAATGATGTTCGAACCTGTCCAACCCGATCTGCTGTCGATCCAGACGCGATCCCTTGCCAGAGTGCTGCGCAACACACCGCATTTTTTGCCCAACGGCTTTATCGGCAGGTTGCGTGTAATCGACGTGACACCCGCGATCTAGCGCGTTCACATCCCCCTAATTTACAATCAACTACAAGGAGGCTTTTAGATGTCTTTGGCAACCCGAACGACAAAAAGACCAACAAAACGGAATCCCAAGATCGTTATCAATGCGGATGACCTTACGCATCTAGAGGCCTTGGCCGATGGCATGATGAAACGTCAGCCGGCGCTTGCTGACCGCCTGTTCGATGAGATTGCGCGCGCACGTATCGTGCCATCCTCAAAGATGCCCCGAGACGTCGTGAGCATGGGCAGTACCGTGACATACCGTGACGAAACCACCGGACAGGAAAAATCCGTTACGCTAGTCTATCCTGAAGAGTCGGATATCACCCTACTGCGCGTGTCGGTCACGACTCCGATTGGTGTTGCCCTACTTGGTCTGGCCGAAGGGGCCAGCTTTTACTGGGATACACGGGAAAACCAACGGCGTATGCTGACGATCATCAGCGTGGAACCGCCGGCTGTGATACAATGACGCTGTACGTCTTAACGCATCCGGCTTGATGGGCACGATCCTTTTCGTAAGGTGCCTATCAGCGACTATTATAACAACCGTCAGGGCACGCATCAGCTCTGAAACTGCGGGCGAAAGGTTCTTCTCATGAAAGTTGTTGTTATGGGTGCGGGTGTCATCGGCGTCACCACCGCATATTATCTGGCGAAACAGGGTGCCGAGGTTGTCGTGATCGACCGGCAGACCGGCCCGGGGTTGGAGACAAGCTATGCCAACGCGGGTCAGCTCAGCTATGGTATGACATCGCCATGGGCGGCGCCCGGTATTCCGGTGAAAGCCGTCAAATGGATGTTCATGAAACGTCGGCCTCTGTTTATCTGGCCGCTGATCAGTCCGACCATGTGGAAGTGGTGCGCGCAAATGGTGCGCAACTGCAACGAAGATGCTTATCGCACGAACAAGGGTCGCATGGTGCGCGTGTCCAGCTATTCGCGCGATGTAATGCCAGATTTGATCGCGGATACCGGCATTGAATATGACGGGCGCCAACAGGGCACGCTTCAGTTGTTTCGCACGAATAAACAGGTGAAGGCCTCAAAGGCCGATCAGGACATTCTTGCCGAATATGGCAGCCCCTATCAGGTGTTGGATCCAGAGGCCTGTATCGCGGTCGAACCCGCGCTGGCCGAGGTGCGCAGTAAGTTCGTTGGTGGCCTGCGTCTGACCGCGGACCGTACGGGCGATTGCCGCATGTTTACCATCGCGCTGACCGAAAAATGTGTCGAGATGGGCGTCGATTTCTACTATGGTCAGTCAATCAAATCCATCGCTGTTGACAGTGGAAAGATTGCGGGTGTCGACACCGAAATCGCGGGACGCATCACGGGTGATGCCTATGTTTGCGCCATGGGAAGCTATGCCACAGGCGTGCTGAACCCCATCGGGATCAAACTGCCAGTCTATCCTGTAAAAGGCTATTCCGTCACGTTGCCTGTGACCGATGATGCCTTTGCGCCGCAATCGACGATCATGGATGAAACCCACAAGGTGGCGATCACCCGTCTGGGTGATCGTATCCGCGTGGCAGGGCAGGCCGAGATTGCGGGTTACTCCAACCGCCTTGGCCCGCATGCGACAGATACGGTCAAGCACGTCATTGGCGATCTGTTTCCTAAGGGCGGCGATATTTCCAAGGCCGAGGGCTGGACAGGTTTGCGCCCGATGACCCCTGACGGCACGCCTGTTTTGGGGGCGACGCATTACGACAATTTATTCCTGAATACTGGTCACGGGACGCTTGGTTGGACGATGGCCTGTGGCTCGGGTCGCGCGGTTGCAGATGTCGTGTTGGGCAGGACGCCCGAGATATCCATGGAGGGCCTGACCGCGCAGAGATATTCAAGCTAGATGTAGTCAGGAGGGTGTATTGCCATCGATGATGGCGATCCGCGATGGATGGTCGATCGATATGAACGCGGCCGTGAGCAATGGGCCTATAGCCGCCCCGACTAAATCAACCCCTTCAGTTAGCTATTTCGACTAAGATAGGCGCGCGCCTCGGCGCCCCACACGTTCTAAGGCCGCTTTTGCTGTAAGGGAACTTGCTCAAATGTTTCCCAAATTCCGTGCCATTCGGTGCATCTGGGCGCCATTTGAGCTGGTTTTGAGGGTGTATGTTGATTGTCACTGAGAACTGACCCGGCATTATCACCGAGACTTGACCCACCCAGCTGTTATGTTCTTTGCGTCAT
>JAPFBS010000016.1:0-108078 GCA_035798175.1 Rhodobacteraceae bacterium KMM 6894 | reverse complement strand
CAGTGGCTACGATGAGCCAAGAACACTCTCTTATCAAATAACGCTAATTGGACCCATAGGCGCTGACGTCAGACAGCAAAAGGTGCAACGCTGTCACTTGGTGTCACTCAAGATGGCGCAGAATTCAAAGTCCGTCGTGGTGGATCGAACGCTTACCAGCCTGACATAACTTACCCTGACGGCACGACCCAGAAACTAAGCACCAAAGAGCTACGCACACTTTTCCCTGCCGTCGTTTATAGTCAGGGAGAACTCTCCGAGCTTGGGAAACAGGCTGGCAAGCGTACGCACGTCTCAGACCTGCTGCAATTTGTTGACCAAGAGTATAAACGTGAAGATGAACGGTTGAATGCAGAAATTGATGCATCCAGAATGCGCGTCCGGAAAGCCATCCAAGGGCTTTCATCGGCTTGGGCGATAGAGGCAAAGATTAGTAAGTTTACTGCCTCAAAGGCCTCTTTAGAACAGCGAATTGCGGCATTGCAAAAGACGCTTCCCGAATTGTCCGATGCTGACAAAGAAACCGTTTCTCGATATGAAAAGCTATCCGCGCTTGAGGCTAAGAGGCAACAAGCGCAAGCCCAAGTGGCTTCGGTTATGGAGGAAGTCACCCAGCTTTGGAAGACATCAAGGAAGCCCGTAGACCTGAGCTCAGAGTTGCCAGAAGCTGGAAACTTTCAAAAGGCATTCTCTAAGTTCAATGCCGCATTTTCGAGTGGTATCGAAGCGCTTGGAATTGAGCTTGGAAAACACCGAGATGCCATGGTGGAGGGTGGCGCAGATATCGACATCGCTCTCGATGAGGCGAAACTCGCGCGTGATTTGGCCATGAACAAACTCACTGAGCACCGATCAGCTACAGCCCAGATTTCCAATCTCCAAGTCGAACTTCAGGGCGTTCTCAAACAAATAGCTGAACTTTCAGTCACTGCGAGCTCAGCTGATGAATGGTTCGAAAAGCTAAAGTCAGCTGTCGACGGGTTGAAAGAAGCCGTCGCACAAAAGGGCGGAAAAACCAGAGAATGGGCCAAGAAAATCGAGACGCTATCGGGCAATAGGATTGAGGCTCAGCTTAAGGCTGACGCGAACTGGACCGCTATTCATGAGGCCGTTGAGGCTCTCACGGCGAAGGCAAACATAAAAGAGGCAACGAGAATTCAACAAACGGACGAGTACTTGAAGAAATCAGGGGCTTGGCCATCCCTCGACAGCTTGAGGACCGATGCATTGGCCGCTTTGCGCTGGCATATCCTTTCCCAATCTGAAAGTGGCAATCCACCACAGATGGAGGCGCTGGTTGAAGCTACCGGGGCAACATCAAGAGCTGTCGAACGATGTGTTGAATTGATGGACGTTCAGCGCGTTGAGGCGATAGCCACTGCGGTTCCAAGCGATGACATCTCCTTGATTTACTGTGATGGAGACCGAAAGATATCATTTGAAAAAGCGTCGGAAGGCCAGCGAGCAGCAGCACTCTTGTTTATGTTGCTGGAACAACCGGGGGGGCCACTTCTGGTCGACCAACCAGAAGGCGATCTCGACAATAAAATCGTGTCGGACCTTGCCGAGAAGCTTCACGATGCCAAGAAGAACAGGCAGATCATATTTGCGAGCCACAACGCAAACATCGTTGTGAACGGTTCCTCGGAACTCGTTCTTGGTTTAGACGTAAGTGAAAACGCAAAAAGAGATGTTGCCTGTGGGGGGGCAATCGACACAAAAGAGGTCTGCGACAAAATCACGGAAATTATGGAAGGTGGACCACAAGCGTTTCGCGATAGAAAAGAAAAGTACGGATATTGAGTGCGCTCTTTTTCACCTGATTAGATCTCGACACATTCTCATGTAAATGTGCCAAAAGCTTGATAACGGTCTCTCGCGTTATTTCAAGGTCCGCTTTAGCGGCGTTATTAAATTCATGCTGCCAGGCGGAGAACGGCCGCTTCCCGCCGTTTTGGCACTATTTTGGGGTCGCACATCTGAAACCCCATATCGCTATAGTCGAGCGCGGCCAAATCCCCCCGTGCCCCCCATACAGGTTACTCCACAGGGGCGGCACCATGCCCAGCACTGCGGACCGGGGTCTTTCCTCGATGATGAATAATGGCAGGGGTCACCTTGCGCTGGGGCGGGGGAGGGCTTGGATTTTTCCGTTAGGGTATACCCCAAATTACAGGCTAAGACGGCAATGAAATGGTGACCGTAGGGGTTGATGTAGACCATCGGACAGCATAGGCAGCGGACACAACCCTAAAGGATAATATTGGAGTCCCTATGTCCCAGACCATTTTTTATGCCCGCGTCTCGACCGCTGACCAGAACTTGGAACATCAGCGCACACAGGCAGAGGAGGCGGGCTTCAAGTTTGATCGTGTCTATGCCGACCATGGCGTCTCTGGGATCAGCACAACTCTGGCCGAGAGAGCCGAGGGGCGGAAGCTCTTTGAAGCACTGCGCAAGGGGGATGTCCTTGTTGTGCGCTGGGTGGATCGACTGGGGCGCAATTATGCCGACGTTACGGACACTATCAGAGCCTTCATGCGGGAGGGAGTTGTGATCAAGACAGTGATCAACCGGATGACTTTTGACGGTGCCACAACGGACCCCATGCAGGAGGCTGTAAGAGACGCCCTGATAGCCTTTATGGCCGCGACAGCACAGGCGCAGGCAGAGGCCACCAAAGAGGCCCAGAGAGCCGGGATTGAGGCTGCACGGGGGGATGCCAAACGGTATCGGGGAAAGAAGCCCAGCTATGACCGGAAGACGCTTGGGGTGGTTCGGGATATGCTGGCCAGTGACCATGGGGCATCAGCCATATCAAAAGAGACGGGACTGACCCGGCAGGCGGTCTTGAGGATCAGAGATGACCCGGCGGGGGCCGATGCTGCGTTGGAGCGCTGGGGCATGTGAGATGGTCGGGTGCGGTATCTGTTTTTGCCTCAGAAACAATAAGTTGCATCTATAGAGCGATGTGCTCTCGACCAACACATAGATACTAGGAAAAACCCGATGGATATTCTTGCAAAAACGGCCTTGGCCGATGGAACTTACGTGGCCTACACTGATGGAAGCTGCAAACCGAACCCCGGACCCGGTGGGTGTGCTTTCCGGCTTTACGCGCCAGATGGATCAATGATCGAAAATGATCTCCACTTCCTAGAAACTAACAACAACGTTGCCGAAATGTGGGCCGTCATAGACGCCCTGACGGCCACCCCGGATGGTGCCTCGGTGCTATTGTTTCTGGATAGCGGATACATCAAGGACGGCCTAGAGAAGTACCTCACAGGCTGGCTCACGCGCAACTGGCGAAAGTCGGATGGCAAAGAGGTAGCCAATCGCGAGTTATGGGAAACCATTATCGCCCTGACGGAGACCCGCAAGGCGACTTTCCTCAAGATCAAGGCCCGTTCAAGTGACGTCGATAAAAAGCGTGTTGATGTCTTGGCAAAGGAGGCCGCTGACAGAGCCGTTCAGAGGATTCTATCTGCCAAGTGGGATGCAGCGTGATGACAGAGAACCTAGGCCCAGCGCGACATAGATTGATTGCAGAGCGCGAAGCGAACCCGGAGGCACCCGCAAGGGTGCCCAAGACGTTACCCCTGAAGAAGATCGAAACGGAACCTACCTTGTTTCAGCCCCGAGGGTATCTCGACAAAGCTGACACTGATCAGGGTCATGTAGCGGGTATTGCGCAAGGCATCGGCGATCCCGAGCATGATGATCCATTGGACGTTTGGTGGACGGGAAGGCGGTTCGTGCTGCTTGACGGCCACCACAGGCTTGCAGCTTACGCACGGAGACAGGAAACCACAGGGGCCACGCAGAAGGTTCCTGTGAGGGTCCATGCCCACATGACCTTTGAGGGTGCTGAGGCGTTGTCGGCAAGGTTGAATACGCGAGATAAGTTGGCAATGTCCTATGAGGATAAGGTCGCGGTAGCTTGGCGGATGGTGTGCTTTGGCAATGGGTCCAAGGTGGATCAGCACCGAGCATCGTCTTTGAGCAAAGGTACCATCGGCAACATGCGGGCTGTCCATGGGCGATTGATTGAGATGGGGCGTTCTGTCGATTCAGTTCACGCGCTGGGATGGGCCAAAGCCCGGAGGCTAGACCGTGGGGATACCGATTGGGAATATACCGATGACGACCTAGAACGCAGGGCCGAAGAGATCGCGCTGGGCTTCGCTAAGGTGGTCGGGGTCAACCCCACGGCAAACCCAGAGGCTATCGCAATGGCATTGAAGCTTTGGAGCAAGGCGTTGCCGAGTTTGCTGCTTCAAAGCTACAGCTGGGAGGACGACCTGAAAAGTGTCGGCAGGGAACGGCTGAAGGAGATTAATGATGAAGAGGATGAGATTGATGAGTTCTAACCGAGGATGATTGAGCCCAGAGGTAACCTTACGGGGGACCCTCTGGGTAACCATTCCCTAGGTGTCCAATTTGGACAGGCGCGGGCTGGCGGCAGTTCTGGTTTTTGCAGCAACGAGATCACTATTGCAGCAGTGTAACTTACCGCTTCCGTTTTTACTCTAAGTCATAGAAAGGCAGTTTCTTAATCTCACGATAGAGCGCTTTGGGGCCAATCTCGCCATAGCTGGTGGAGGCTTTCCCATCCTCGTGCCCCATGATGGCTTCACTATATTCAGAGCCAATACCGCAATCGCGACTGACGGTTTTGAGGCGGTGCCGCCAAGCGTGGTTTGGCTGAATTAATGGGTCAGTAATCCTCGCCGTAGTTCGTATCCAATCGCCAACTTTCTTGTAAACGCTTGAAGCTCGCACCTTTGGGTCTGAATTCCTAGCGTCGAGTTTGAAGAAAAGATGGCCCGGTGGGCATCCGTGTATGAAATCCACCAAACCCTCTTTGAGCAACTGCGGATGAATTGGAACGAGTCTGAAATTTCCGGTCTTTACCGATCCTGCTTCAGGGGTAATCCGCAGGCAGAGAATGCCATCACAATCTATCAGGTCTTCTTTGCGAAGTTGAGCCGCTTCGCCGCCTCTAGCACCTGTAAATGCGCATATCCAAGGCAGCCAACGAATACCCAACTTGTTTCCATGCCCAACGCGACTGTCGAGGGGGAATGGCTGCTTCGATTGGCGAAGTATTTGTTTCGCCTCTTGGTCTGTGTAACCTTTGGGCCTGAGCCTTTGTGGTTTTGAGACCTTGATCACTACCCCTTTGGACGGATCATCTGGTATCATCTGCTTGTTGACCCCTGTGCGGAAAATCGCCCTCAGAGCGGCCAAGTATTTGTCTCTGACTGTCTTCCCTGAGAGTTGCTTTTCGTGGCGCAGGTAGTCGCACCATTGAGCAATTTCCGAACGCGCAATTCGGTTGGCATCGTCGTGGTCAAGAAAAGCAATCAGCGAGTCGACCTTGTGCCGGAAATCTGAGACAGTCTTTCCAGCGCCATTGTCCGCCAAATGATCCCGTTCCCACAAGCTAAACAAATGGGGCAGGGACGCCTCTTTAGGGCCACTTTCAGGGGCCTTTGGAGGTGACCATTCCGGGAACCTGTTCGCCTTAGGATCGGCGCTGTAGTCGCCCTCAGCATTGCGTTTGACTTGCTCCAGAGACTGAAGGTCAGTCCTATGTATTTCCCTCAGCAGGGTCTCGCGGGTCGCTCTATCAACCTTAATCCCGTGTGCCTTTAAAATCTCATCTGCCGCCCGCCCATACCAGACTTCAAGTCGCGAATTGTCATAGCCCACGCCCTGTCGCATTTCCATTTCGTTCTGAGTAGAAGCCACACTTGGCGGATTGTCTCCAAACTGATCCTTGAAAAAAGCGTATCTCTGCTTTGTGAGAGCGACCACATCCTTGTGGCTCAATGTGATGGCGTCAGATCGAAGATGAGCCCATTCGCGATCCAGCTCTTGCAGCCGGTTTGCGTGACGAATTTTGGCTTCAGCAGGGTCTTTCGTCCGTAAGGAAATCTTGGTGATCTTGCGTCCCACTTTTTCAACTAGGTCAGCGGGAACCCTCTTTTGAAGGTAGTAGACACCATTTTTCAGCTTGATCGGTCGGGACATTGGAAGGGCCATGTATGCCACCTCTGTATACCACCGAGGGGACTTCAATGCCCTGATATAGCACATCTTTTTGATATTAAAGGCAAAAAAATGGTGCTGTGAGAGAGGATTGAACTCTCGACCTCACCCTTACCAAGGGTGTGCTCTGCCACTGAGCTACCACAGCAATCGGGCGCTGATTAGACGCTTCTGCATCGTGGTGCAAGCGTAATCTGGACCCTTGAGCATACCTGCTGTAAGGAACGCGCATGAGCGGTGACAAAACTCCCAAGAAGCCTGCCAAGACGGGCAACACGCGTGAAGATCGGCTGAAGCAAGCGCTGAAGGCCAATTTGGCACGGCGTAAGGCCCAAGGCCGTGCGCGGGGGGCGGCGGACGGTGGCAATGATCAGGGCAAAGGGTAGGCAGGCATGGATTCGATTATCGTAACGGGGAATGGCCCGCTGAGTGGGGCGATCCCGATTGCAGGGGCCAAGAATGCGTGCCTTACGCTGATGCCGGCCACTTTGCTCAGCGACGAACCGCTGACGCTGACGAATGCACCGCGCCTGTCGGACATTCGCACCATGACCGCACTGCTGGAATCGCTGGGGGCCGAGGTGTCGACCCTGCAAGGCGGGCAGGTTCTGGCGATGTCGTCGCATGCGCTGACAAGTCAACGGGCGGATTACGACATTGTGCGCAAGATGCGCGCGTCGATTTTGGTACTGGGGCCACTGTTGGCGCGGTTCGGTCATGCGGTGGTTTCCTTGCCCGGCGGGTGCGCCATCGGCGCGCGTCCGGTTGATTTGCACCTCAAGGCGCTTGAGGCGATGGGGGCCGAACTGGAACTGCGTGAGGGTTATGTGCATGCGAAGGCCCCCGGCGGGCTGAAGGGCGGGATCGTGGAATTCCCCTTTGTGTCCGTAGGTGCGACTGAAAACGCGCTGATGGCGGCGACCTTGGCCAAGGGCACAACCGTGCTGAAACGTGCCGCGCGCGAGCCCGAGATTGTCGATCTGGCGGATTGCCTGCGCAAGATGGGCGCGCAAATCGAGGGCGATGGCACCGACACGATTACCATCCAAGGGGTTGAGCGGCTGCACGGCGCGACACATCCCGTCGTGACGGACCGGATCGAGCTGGGCACCTACATGCTGGCCCCCGCGATCTGCGGCGGCGAGGTGGAACTTTTGGGCGGGCGGATTGATCTGGTTGCGGCGTTTTGCGAAAAACTGGACGCGGCGGGGGTGTCGGTGACCGAAACCCCGACAGGCCTGACAGTTGCGCGCAAGTCTGACCGCATCCGCGCCGTTGACGTGGAGACCGAGCCATTTCCCGGTTTTCCGACCGATTTGCAGGCGCAATTCATGGCGCTGATGTGCACTGCGGAAGGGACATCGATTCTGGAGGAAAAGATTTTCGAGAACCGCTTTATGCACGCCCCCGAACTGATGCGCATGGGCGCGAATATCGAGGTGCACGGCGGTCATGCGACGGTTAAGGGCGTCGAGCGTCTGAAGGGCGCGCCGGTGATGGCGACTGATCTGCGCGCGTCGGTGTCGCTGATTCTGGCCGGACTGGCCGCCGAGGGCGAAACAATCGTGAACCGGGTTTATCACCTTGATCGCGGTTATGAGCGGGTCGAGGAAAAACTGCGCAACGTGGGCGCGAAAATCGAACGGGTGTCGGGCGCATGAGTGACGCAAAATTTGAGGACGGGCGCGAGGCGCCACTGAATTTGGGCGCTTTGGAGGTCGAGGACGTGCCGGTCCTGTCATCGCTGGTGCAGGATGCGGTGTTTCCGATCACGGAAATGTCGTGGCGTCCGGGTGCGCGGCGCTTTGGTCTGTTGGTGAACCGCTTTCGCTGGGAGGATGCTGGCCGCGATCGCCACGCGCCGGAACGCGTGCAATCCTTGCTGGTGATCGACAACGTTACCCGCGTCGCCACGCAGGGCATCGACCGAAATGACGCTGATACGGTGCTGTCCCTGCTAAGCGTCACGTATCTACCGGGCGAAGATGCAGCGGGCGTTTGGCTGCTGACCCTTGCCGGGGATGGCGCGATTCGCCTAGAGGTCGAGGCGCTGGAGGCGACGTTGAAAGACGTCACGCGGCCCTATGTTGCCCCTTCGGGCAAGGTGCCGTCGCATCCCGAATAGGCCGCCCGCGTGCCGTCCCGGACCTGATCCGGGACCTCTTGGTTGCATGGCGGGGTCTGATTGTCCCCCGCCAGCTATGAGATCTGCCGAAAGGACCGCCCATGCCCCGTTTTCTTGACTACGCCCAGCCCGATTTTGAGGCTGAATTCACCGCTCTTCTATCCGCCAAGCGTGAGGACAGCCCTGATGTGGATGATACCGTCGCTGCGATCATCGCAGACGTGCGTGCGCGTGGCGATGCGGCGCTGGTTGAATTGACGCAGCGGTTCGACAAGGTCTCGCTCAGCGCTGAAACACTTCGCCTGACGGCTGACGAGGTGGCACAGGCCGCCGCTGAGGTGCCAGATGCTGTGCGGGACGCGCTGGAACTGGCGGCTGCCCGCATCCGCGCCTATCACACGCGCCAGATGCCCGAAGACGCCGGATGGACGGATGAGGCCGGTGCGCGACTGGGCTGGCGTTGGACACCGGTGGATGCGGCGGGGCTGTATGTGCCCGGCGGGCTGGCAACATACCCGTCATCGGTTTTGATGAACGCAATCCCGGCCAAAGTGGCAGGGGTCAAGCGGCTGGCGATGGTGGTGCCGACGCCCGGCGGCGCGTTGAACCCGGCGGTTCTGGCGGCGGCACAGACCGCGGGCGTTGATGAGATTTATCGCGTCGGCGGCGCGCAGGCGATTGCGGCGCTGGCCTATGGCACCGACACGATTGCACCCGTGGACAAGATCACCGGACCGGGTAACGCCTATGTCGCCGCGGCCAAGCGGCGTGTGTTCGGCAAGGTCGGGATCGACATGATCGCAGGCCCCTCCGAGATTCTGGTGATTGCAGACGGTGATAACGACCCCGACTGGATCGCGCTGGATATGCTTAGCCAGGCCGAACATGACGAAAGCGCGCAGGCACTGTTGATCACCACCGACGCCGATTTTGGTCGCGCGGTTGTGGCCGCTATCGACTCTAGGCTGCAAACGTTAGAGCGGCGCGCAATTGCAGCCGCCAGTTGGCGCGATTTCGGCGCAGTGATTACTGTACCGGATCTGGAAGTCGCCGCTGCCCTGTCGGACCGGATCGCCCCCGAGCATTTGGAATTGTGTGTGGCCGACCCTGTGGCTCTGTCACAATTGACCACCCATGCGGGGGCGATTTTTCTGGGCCAATGGACGCCCGAGGCGATTGGCGACTATGTCGGCGGACCCAACCACGTGCTGCCGACCGCGCGCTCGGCAAGGTTTTCATCCGGGCTGAACGTGCTGGATTTCTTGAAACGCACCACGCTGGCACGCATGACGCCCGGTGCGCTGCGCGCCATCGGCCCCTCTGCCGAAACTCTGGCCAATTCGGAAAGCCTTCAGGCGCATGGGCTGTCGGTGCGTGCGCGTCTGGACCTGCTGAACGATTAGGCCCGCCCATTGCCCCGCGCGCGCGGGCGCGGTACTGCTAGGACTGCCACATAGTCAAAGAGTCCGCCCATGTCCCGTATCAGCCAGATCGCCCTTGATGACGCGAACCTGCCGCCGCCCACGCCCGAGATCGAGCAAGAGCGCAAGGTCGCCATGTTTGATCTGATGGAGGACAATACGTTTCGCCTGCCCAAACGGGACGACCGGCAGGTGCCTGACGGTCCTTATCATATGGGCCTGTCAATCCGCGAAAAACGCCTGATCTTTTCCGTCGCAACCGAGGATGACGCCCCCGCCGCCGAATTCCATCTGTCGCTCAGCCCGTTTCGTCAGGTCGTCAAAGACTACTGGGCGATCTGCGAAAGCTATTTCGACGCGGTAAAAAACATGCCTCCCAGCCAGATCGAAACCATCGACATGGCCCGGCGCGGCATCCACAACGAAGGCGCGCGCATTCTGGAAGAGCGTCTGGAAGGCAAGGCCGAGATCGATACCGATACCGCGCGCCGCCTGTTCACCCTGATCTGCGTCTTACATTTCGGCAGCTAGAACATGGTCGAGCCGCTGCCCCAATCGGTTCTGTTTTGCTGCGATTATAACGCTGTGCGCTCGCCAATGGCCGAGGGCATCATGAAAAAGCTGTATGGCACGGGCACCTATGTGCAATCCGCCGGGGTCAAAAGTGACCTTGAAATCGACGGATTTTCCATTTCAGTCTGCGAGGAACTGGGGGTCGAACTGTCCCGGCACCGCGTGCGCAGCTTTGATGAGATGGCGGAATGGGGCGACGATCTTAGCTCGTTTGATCTGGTCATCGCACTTAGCCCCGCCAGCCAGCGCCGGGCGCTGGAACTGACGCGCGTGTTTCACTTGGACGTTCTGTACTGGCCGATCATGGACCCTACCGGATTGGGCGAAACCCGCGAAGCCAAGCTGAATGCCTACCGACAAACCCGCGACCAAATTCGCGCGCATCTGATCGCGCGCTGGGGCGACCCTACAGGAGAGACCACATGAACAAGACCGTAGAACGCTATTTTGCTGCCTTCAACGCAGGCGACACCGCCAGCATGTTGGCCTGCCTGTCCGATGATGTGGTCCACC
The DNA here is from genome assembly GCA_035798175.1 of Rhodobacteraceae bacterium KMM 6894. Taxonomy (GTDB): domain Bacteria; phylum Pseudomonadota; class Alphaproteobacteria; order Rhodobacterales; family Rhodobacteraceae; genus Roseovarius. The sequence continues at coordinate 97,389 of JAPFBS010000016.1, read as the reverse complement.
ACGTCAACGAAGGGCAAGCGCGCGAGGGCAAAGACCTGTTCCGCTCGTTTTGCGAGCATATGTCCGAATGCTATCGTGAAGAACTGACCGATATGGTGATTTTCGACGCAGAAGGCGGTACGCGCGCGGCGGCGGAATACATCGTGAACGGCACGTACCTGAAAACAGACGAGGGCCTGCCCGAGGCCACGGGCCAGACCTATCGCCTGCCCGCCGGGTCATTCTTTTCCCTGAAAGACGGCAAGATCACGCGGATCGTGACCTATTACAATCTGGCCGACTGGTCGCGTCAGGTCCGCTGATGGAGGTTCGCACCCTCACCGGTGCGCCCCTTGAGGCCGCGCTGGGCGATGTCGCCCGACTGCGCATCGAGGTGTTTCGCAGTTATCCTTACCTATACGACGGCGACTTGGACTATGAAACGCGCTATCTCGGCGCTTATCGCAGCAATGACGCCGCCATTCTGGTTGGTGCCTTTGACGGCGCGACACTTGTCGGGGCGTCAACTGGCGCGCCGCTAGAGCAACACGCAGATGATTTCGCCGCCGCATTTTTCGGGCAGGATATTCCACTGAACGAAATATTCTACTGCGCCGAGTCGGTCCTGCTGCCCGCCTATCGCGGCCAAGGCATCGGCCACGCCTTCTTTGATGCACGCGAGAGTCATGCGCGCACCTTGGGCTATGGATATTCGGTGTTTTGCAGCGTGATCCGCCCCCAAGGACACGCCCTGCGTCCGCCGGATTATGCCCCGCTGGATGGCTTTTGGCGCAAACGCGGCTACGCCCCCTTGCCCGGCGCGGTGGCGCAGTTTGGCTGGAAAGATCTGGATCAAACCGTCGAAACTGACCACCCCCTCCAATTCTGGATCCGCGCATTGTAACCTGATAGAGCGCCTTGCGGCGCGCAGCATAGTTTGATTTGCGGCTAGGATTGAGGTGCCGCAGGACTGAGGAGCTGCAATTGGTGCCGGTGTTGCGCAAGGATATTTAGGCCAAGAAAAAGTCGGGGCGGATTTGACTGGGCGACTGTTTGGTATCTTCTGGCTTTAAATATCCTCGCCGAAGGCTCCGTCGGGTTCTGGAATGACCATGGGTCAAGGTTGGGCGCTGGCCTATGGGGATGATGCTTAATTGCACGGGTGTCCCGAGAAATGCGCCGGGGCACTGGCGCGTTTGCGCAGAGATTTGTTAGCGTCTTTTGGCCGGGGGGCGACATTCAGGAGTTTTTGATGCGTCTCTTTGCCGTTTTGTGCATTTTACTGGCTTCCTATCCGCTGACATCAGGTGCGGGTGAGCGCAGCAAGCTGGGATATGGTCGGCTGATCACCAATGATTTGATCGGGGACCGCAAAGACCGATGGCGGACTGGATCGGTTGCCTCCAGCTGGGTCTGGGGGCCCGAGTGGCAGGGGCAGGCGCCTGACAGGTTTGGTCAGTTGATCGAGTTTCGGTTTAATGCCGAGGTGATTGCGCCTGAGAGCCTGACCTTTTCCGCGCCCGGGGATCGCCCGTTTGTCGGGGCGCTTTCGTTTGGTTTGCACACGCATTATCAGACGCGCGCTGTCGAGGTGGCTGTGGGGGGAGATCTGGTGATTGTCGGCCCGCAGACGCGGTTGGATGATGTGCAGGCAGGTTTGCACGATTTTTTCGACGGACCAAAACAGGCCAGTTCTGTGCGCAGCACGCAGATCGGGAATGATGTCCATCCAACGGGCGTGATCGAGTTGGGTCGGACGCTGTACCTGAGTGATAGTGTTTCGTTGCGGCCTTTTGTCGAGGCGCGCGCGGGGGTCGAGACGTTGGCGCGTGTCGGTGCGGATCTGAGTTTCGGTGGCGTGGGTCAAGGTGCATTGCTGATACGCGATCCGGTCACCGGGCATCGATATCGGGCGATCCAGAATGACGTTCCCGGCTTTTCACTGACGGTCGGAGGGGACGTGGCGTATGTGGATCACTCGGAATATCTGCCGTCAGATCGGGGGCTGGTTGTAGAGAATGCCCGCAGTCGTTTACGCGGCGGTGTGCATTGGCAGGGGCACAGCGGGCACCGTGCGTTTTATGGTTTGACATGGCTGGGTCGCGAATTTGAGGCGCAGCGCAAGTCGGGGCAGATTGTGGGATCGGTGCGACTGCAGATCAATTTCTGAGGTACGCCGCCTTGACGAGCCTTCCCAGAGTGATTCGAATTTGCTAACGTTTCGATAATAACAAGACGAAAAGTCAAAAAAACTACTGAGGCAGGAAAATACAGGCATGAAAACGGGCTTTCGAGGCACGTTTGTCATCTCCTGGTCGCAGACGGAAGTGGACGGTTTCAAACCGGACTCCGTCAGTGCAATCTCGGTCGGTACCACTTGGTGCTGGCAGGGGCAGTCCGTGCGCGTCGATGGACCGCCCGAGCTGTTGCGGCTGGAAAATGCGGACGGACATGGGGTGAATCGCAAGCAGGCCGCGCGCATGGTGCGCCGTCTGGTTGGGGCCGCGATGAGCGGTAAACGCGATTTAAGTGAAATTGATGTGGATGACACGCTGCCGGACAGCAGTTTCGTGGTCACCAATGGGGCGCAAACCTACACAGTCAGTGTGATCGAATTGGGCGGCGGGGCGCAGCCCTTGCTGATGTTTATAGATGAAATACCGCCCCAAAATGTTGAAATGTGGGTCGTGCACCATACGCTGGATAGGGCCCAGATTGTCGCGAAGGGGCCGGATGCGGGCGGGGTGATCTGTTTCACCCCCGGCACACGGATCGAGACGCCGGACGGCCCGCGCCTTGTCGAGGAATTGCGCGAAGGTGATCGTGTGCAAACCAAGGACAATGGAGCGCAGGACATCCAGTGGATCGGCAGCCGCCGCATGACCGGTGCGCGCCTGTTCGCAATGCCCAAGCTGCGCCCGATCCGCATTCGCGCTGGTGCGTTGGGGATAGAGCGGCCTGACAGTGAGTTGCTGGTGTCGCCCGAGCATCGGATGCTGGTTCAGGGCGACGTGGCGCGCGCGTTGTTCAATACGCCCGAAGTGTTGGTGGCGGCCAAGGATCTATTGAATTCCGGGACGGTTTCGGTGGATCTGGCCATGCGGGAGGTGACCTATGTTCACCTGCTGTTACCCAGCCACCAGATCCTGTGGGCCAATGGCGTTGAAACCGAGAGCTTCCATCCCGCCAGCGCATCCCTGACGTCCTTGGATGAGGTGGATCGACTGCGCCTGTTGGCTCGGTTCCCCGGATTGGAGAGCGTTCCGCACAGCTACGGTAGTTTTGCTCGCCGGAGTTTGAGCGGCCCCGAAGCGGCAATTCTGGCGCATGAGGCGGCTTGATCCGGTCGAGGACTAACTACAGGCGCGCCGGGTGGTGCGCCTGTGATCAGTGTTGAATGGGGGCGTTGCCCCCGACATTGAATTTACAAGGAAATTCAATGTCTCCCCTAGGATATTTTCGGCCAGAAGATACCGCGTTTCGAGCTAAGCTTGAGGTTTGACGAGAATTCAAAACGCACGCCGCGCTGAGATGCTTTAGGGCAGGGCCTGACATTTTTCACCTTTTGACAGTATCCTTGCGGGGCGGGAAACCCCGCGTGCAACGCTGGTTGACTCTGCTGTGAACGCGCGTATAAGCGCGACTTCATTGGTGTTGGTGGCCCTCGCAAGGGGATGCCTGTCGGCCTCGGATTTGGTCCGGGGTAAAGGACAACGCCCTTCATAACTGACTGAAGGAGATCAGCCGTGACAAAACGCACGTCTGCCAAGTACAAAATTGACCGCCGGATGGGTGAAAACATCTGGGGCCGCGCCAAATCCCCCGTAAATCGTCGTGAATATGGCCCCGGCCAGCACGGTCAGCGCCGCAAGGCGAAGATTTCTGATTTTGGTCTGCAGCTGCGCGCCAAGCAGAAACTGAAGGGCTATTACGGCGATCTGACCGAAAAGCAGTTCAAGCGCGTCTATATCGAGGCGGCCCGTGTCAAGGGTGACACCGGTGAGAACCTGATTGGCCTGCTGGAGCGCCGTCTGGACGCGGTGGTTTATCGTGCCAAGTTCGTTGTGACCATGTTTGCTGCACGCCAGTTCGTGAACCACGGCCATGTCACTGTGAACGGTCGTCGCGTGAACATTCCCTCGTACCGCGTGAAAGAGGGTGATGTGATCGAAGTGCGTGATCGCTCGAAGCAACTGGCCGTTCTGCTGGAGGCCGTGCAACTGGCCGAGCGCGATGTACCCGATTACATCGATGCGGACCATTCCAAGATGAAAGCGACCTTCGTGCGCACACCCGGTCTGACCGATGTGCCCTATCCGGTGATGATGGAACCAAACCTCGTCATCGAATTCTACGCACAGAACTAAGCCAAGCGGCTTGTCTGTCAGGGGCCGTGGCGGGAAACCGTCGCGGCCTTTTGCCGTTTGGTGCTGGCAATGATGCAATCGCAAAGCTAGAACCACTTGGAAATGCGTTTTGCGCTACAGGAGAGGCACTTTGGAATTGGGAGTGTCTTGGGAAGAGGGATCATGACGAAAATAACGCCGCAGCCGGGAATCATGGATATCGACGTGTATCAGGGCGGTGCGGCCCATGTTCCGGGCCTGTCCAATGTGGTCAAGCTTAGCTCGAACGAGAACCCTTATGGGCCCAGCGATGCCGCCAAAGAGGCATTTCGCAAGGCCGGGTTTGATCTGCATCGTTATCCGTCGTCCGATCATGCATCCCTGCGCGCGGCCATTGCCGAGGTCCACGGTCTGGACGCCGACCGCATTATTTGTGGCGCGGGCAGTGACGAGGTGATTGCGTTTCTGTGTCAGGCCTACGCCGGACCGGGCGACGAGGTGATCCACACCGAACACGGGTTTGCGATGTATCGCGTCAGTACACTGGCCGCTGGTGCGACCCCCGTAGAGGTGCCCGAACGCGAGCGCGTGACCGATGTCAACGCCATCCTCGCCGCCTGCACCGAGAGGACGCGCCTGGTGTTTTTGGCCAACCCCAACAACCCCACCGGCACCATGATCGGTGAAGGCGAAGTGGCGCGACTGGCCGCCGGCCTGCCAGATCACGTGCTGCTGGTGTTGGACGGGGCCTATGCCGAATATGTCGAAGGTCATGACGGCGGGGCGGGTTTGGTCGACAAGCGCGAGAATGTCGTGATGACGCGCACGTTTTCCAAGCTCTATGGGCTGGGCGGATTGCGCGTGGGCTGGGGCTATGGGCCGGCGCATGTGATAGACGTTTTGGCGCGGGTGCGCGGGCCGTTCAACCTGAGCCAGCCCGCGCTGGATGCGGCCGAGGTGGCTGTGCGCGATGTCGCCTGGGCCACGAAATGCCGCGAGAGCAACACCCGTCTGCGCGCTTGGCTGGCCGAAGCGCTTGCCGAACATGGTGTGCCCTCGGACACGTCTACCGCCAACTTTATTCTGGCCCGTTTCGCTGATCAGGCTGAGGCCGAGGCCTGTGATGCTTATCTGCAATCCGAGGGGCTGATCGTGCGGCGCGTGGCGGGTTACAAGCTGCCCAATTGCCTGCGTATCACTGTCGGAGACGAAGCCAGCTGTCGCCGCGTGGCCCATGCTGTCGGGCAGTTCATGAGCACGGCGCGATGAGCGTGATTTACGACCGGGTCGCGTTAATTGGTCTTGGGTTGATTGCCGGGTCGATGTCGCTGGCGATGCGGCGCGCCGGGCTGGCAGGTGAAATCACGGGTTATGCGCGCTCTGTCGAGACGCGGGATGTGGCGCGTCAGATCGGTTTGGTCGACCGGGTCTGTGACAGCGCCGCCGAGGCCGCGAAGGACGCCGATCTGGTGGTCTTGTGCGTTCCGGTTGGTGCAATGGGCGCGGTGGCTGCGGAAATCGCCCCGGTGTTGAAACCGGGTGCGACAGTGTCTGACGTCGGGTCGGTCAAGCGCGCGGTGATCGAGGCCGTCGGCCCGCACCTGCCCAAGGGCGTGCATTTCGTGCCCGCGCACCCGATGGCCGGGACTGAACACTCCGGCCCGCGGTCTGGCTTCGCCGAGCTGTTTGAAAATCGTTGGTGCCTGATCGTGCCTGCCGAAGGCACACCGCGCGACGCCGTCGAGCGGCTTGAGACGTTGTGGCAGGGTATGGGCGCTAAGACCGATGAGATGGACGCAGATCATCACGATCTGGTCTGCGCCGTGACCAGCCATGCCCCCCACCTGATTGCTTATACCATGGTTGGTGTGGCTGATGATCTGGGCCGTGTGACCGACAGCGAGGTGATCAAATATTCTGCTGCTGGCTTTCGTGATTTTACCCGAATTGCCGCCAGTGATCCGACCATGTGGCGCGATGTATTCCTGACCAACAAGGATGCCACACTAGAGGTTCTGGGCCGCTTCACCGAAGAGCTGTTTGCGCTTCAACGCGCTATACGCACCGGGGACGGTGACTTTCTGCACGATTACTTCACGCGCACGCGGGCCATCCGGCGTGGTATCATTGAGGCAGGGCAGGATACCGACGCGCCCGATTTCGGACGAAAGAAGGGCTAGTCATGCGGTTTGGTGGGGTTTTGTCATGTATCGTTTTGGTCGGGGTAACCTTGGGCAATTGGGTACAGGCGCAGGCGCCAGACCGCTCGCTTAGGCCGATGGCCCGCCCCGGCTCCGTCTCGGTCGCTGCACAACCTACCCAGATTGCTCCATCCGCCGAGGCCCAGACTGTCACCCAAACCACGCAAGCGCGGCCCGCAAATGTCAGACCACAGATGCGCCCCAAGCCCCGGCTGGCGGTGACGGCGTCCGTAGCTCAACCCGTTGTGGTCACGCGGCCTTCGGTGTCGGATCAACGCAACGATCGGGCCGGGCGTAACGGAACGCCGCAGCCCGCCGGAACCACAGGCAGGCAGGCAAGTCAGCAGCCGGATCAAAGGGTGGCTGAACAGGGTGGTATCTTTAAATCGCTGCGTCCGCTGCTGCGCCCGCGTGCCGTGCAGAATCAGGCGGTAACCCGCAAGAAACAACAGGCGCGCGGTGCGGTCTGTGGTGATCTGGCCATTCAGGGTGTCCACGTTGGGGCGGTCCCCGGGCGCCTGGGCGGTTGCGGAGTCGAGGATGCAGTCAAGGTACATTCCATCAGCGGTGTGGCCCTGACCATGCGATCAGTGATGGATTGCACCACAGCCAAGACTTTGAAAGCGTGGATAGATCGCGGAATGCAGCCGGCCGTTGGCAATAGGGGCGGGGGCGTGGCCAACATTCATGTGGCGGCGCATTATGCCTGCCGGACCCGCAACAACCAGAAGGGCAAGAAGATCTCGGAGCATGGCAAGGGGCGTGCAATCGACATCTCTGGCTTTACCCTGAATGACGGCAGTACCATCAAGGTGCTGACCGATTGGGGCAAGGGGCGCAACGGTCAAATCCTGCGCCGGATGCATCAGACCGCCTGCGGGCCGTTTGGCACCGTTTTGGGCCCCGAGGCGAATAAATTCCACCGCGACCATTTTCATTTCGACACGGCACGGTATCGCAGCGGATCTTACTGCCGATAGGGCGGCTCGCGGGGCGGTTGGACGTTTTATCGGATACGGATCAGCGGAGCCTTGGCCACCGGAACCGGCCCCAACCACACGCGCCCGCCTGACAGGGTCAGCGGCACGTCCAGCGTATGGGGATTGCCCGCCAGCCCCGCCAACAGCGACAGACCATCGCGCAGCGGGCCTGCCACAGATTCGGGCAGAGCGCCGGATGTGCGCGCCATTTCGATGATCTCGCGCCAGTTTTCGGCCTTGATCGTGATCTTGCCACTGGGCATCCCGGCCTCGTCCACGTCCAGACTGCCCGCCGCCTTCAGCGACAGGTGGCCCCAGCGCGCTTCGGCCAGTTTCACGTCGATCTGGCGGGGCTGCGGGCGGGCCACCTCGATCGCGCTGCGGTCCCATGGGGCGTCGAATGTGACCTCCAGATCGGCGCGCAGCGTTTCGAGCGCACGGGGCAGGGTGCCGCCCGTGTCCACCTGTGTCAGGAAATCATCCGGAGGTGTGACACCTTGGGCGGACAGGCCCAGATGATAGCGCGTCGTGGCCACGGTCGACATTTGTTCTGCGGCCAGAGTGATCGCGCCAACCGTGATCTGCCCGCTGCCGTCGCGCGGCGCCACGGCCAGATCCGTGGCCGTCCATGTGGCCCGGTCCAGCGTCAGGCTCGTTCCTGCCGCCAACACAGCAGAGGCGCGCATATCGGCGCTGGTGATGTCAAAGGTTTGCAGTGGCGTCGCAATAATCTGTTGATTGGGCCAGACGGCGATGACGTGATTGGGCTTGTAACTCAGCGCGAGAAGCTGAAAGAACGGGGCCTGCCAGGCCAGACCTGTGCCCGGATCTGCCAGCGAAATCTCGGTAAATCCGGCGTCAAAACGGTTGGGGAACCCGCGCAACGCCAGATCGTCATACTCAGCCATCCAACCTTCGGCGCGGCGTGTCTCGAACCAGTTTTCCATGCCCGATTGCGCTGTGGACGAGCCGACAAACCAATACCCAGACCACAGCGCGCCCAACAACACGGTAACGCCCAGCAAAATCCGCATGATCGACCCTTTTTTAATCTTGCCCACACTCGGGCGCTGTATTTTGGAAACTGTAGTGCCTATCGGGCTTTCGCCGCGCATTGGGATGGTGTTTAACCTGTCTTGGCATTGGGCGAAACAGTGGCTTTAAGCGTTTCGACATAAGTTTGATCTAACGCTATACGGTAAACGCTCAATGTTAGGACGCGCGCCGCGGGCATGCCTTTCCGATGAGACACGGTGATGCCAAACGGCGCAAAGCGAAGGAAAATGGCAAGATGACAATGTGGGTGTTCGGCTATGGCTCGCTGGTGTGGAATCCCGGCTTTGACGTGGCGGAGCAGCGCATCGCGACCCTGCCTGACTATGCGCGCAGCTTTTGCATGCGCTCGATCCACCATCGCGGCACCGAAGAGGATCCCGGTCTGGTCCTTGCGCTGGATGCTGTGCCCGGCGCCGCCTGTCAGGGCGTGGCCATGGCCGTTCCCGAGGGGCAGGAGGCACCAGTGCTGGAGTATCTGCGCGCGCGTGAACTGATCTCGTCCGCCTATCTTGAACGAAACCTGCACATTCAGCTGGACTGCGGGCAGCAGGTGCAGGCGGTGACCTATGTGATTGACGCCGATCATGTGCAGTATTGTGGCGGCCTGCCGTTAGAGGAGCAGGCAGGGATCATCGCCCGCGCGGTTGGCGGACGCGGACCGAATACGGAGTATCTTTACAACACGGCCAGTCATTTGACACAGTTGGGCATCTCGGATCCAGATCTTGAATGGCTGTCAACACGGGTGCGTAACATCTGTGCTTAACGTCTTGGCTTGGCGCGGCAGAGCGCGTAACCTGATCCCAATGATAACAGCGTCGGGAGCGTCCTGATGGACCAGCCGGACCGCGAGGTCGAGCCGCACTTTTCGCACCCCGTGCGCCAGATCACCATGATGCTGGTGGTGCTGGCCCTGTCCGGTTTTGGCGCGCTGGTGGCACTGCCCCGCGTTCTACCGGTGTTTCAGGCCAACCCGTACCTGAACGGCTTTATCATCTTTGTGTTTTTCATCGGGGTGGTCGCCTGTTTTTGGCAGGTTTATCAGCTGATCGTGTCAGTCCGTTGGTTGGATGGATTCGCAGGCAACGCGCCGGATCGCCAGATGACGCAGGCACCCCAATTGCTGGCCCCGCTTGCCACGTTATTGCGCCAACGCGGCCAACGGATGCAAATCGCCCAAAGCTCGGCCCGCTCAATTCAGGATTCGGTCGCGCAACGGATCGACGAGGTTCGCGAAATCACGCGATATATCGTCAATCTCCTGATTTTCCTGGGCCTTTTGGGGACGTTTTACGGCCTTGCCACCACAATCCCGGCCGTGGTCGACACAATCCGTAGCCTTGCCCCACAGGATGGCGAAGGCGGAGTGGAGGTGTTCAATCGCCTTATGACCGGCCTTGAGGCGCAGTTGGGCGGTATGGGTGTTGCCTTTGCCTCGTCATTGCTGGGTCTGGCGGGGTCGCTGATCGTCGGCCTGTTGGAACTGTTCGTCAGCCATGGCCAGAATCGGTTCTACCGCGAGTTGGAAGAATGGATGTCGACCATCACCCGCGTCGGCTTTGCCGGGGCGGACACCGAAGGGACGGGCGAACAAGGCGTCCTCAGCGGTGTGATCGACCACATGGGCGCGCAGATGGACGGGCTGCAACAGATCCTGTCACAATCCAACACCAGCCGCGCGGTTGTGGACGAAAAGCTGGGTTTGCTGGCCGATGCCGTCGCCCGCCTGACCCATCGGATGGAGGGTGCGGGCCAGACCAATGAGGTTCTGCGCCGCGTCGCGGAGGGGCAGGAACAGCTGATCGATATTCTGTCCACCCGCCCAGAGCACAGCACCAGCGAAGGTCTGGATGCCGAAAGCCGGATGCGCCTGCGTTCGATTGATGTGCAGATGTTGCGCATCCTTGAGGAAATCAGCGCCGGTCGGCAGGAAACCATGACCGAAATCCGCACAGATCTGGCCGCCGTCATGCAAGTGCTGCAAGGCGCGCGCGCGCCGGGCCGCGCCACCCTGCGCCCTGGTGCAACGAATCGCCCCGCCACGCCGGAGCAGGAGGGCTAAATCATGGCCCTCTCGCGGCGCACCGGCCAGCGATTTCAGGCCTCGATCTGGCCCGGGTTCGTGGATGCGATGACGGGCCTTTTGCTGGTCCTGATGTTCGTTCTGACGATCTTCATGGTGATGATGTTCGTGCTGAGCGAGACGATTTCGGGACAGGAAACCGAATTGGATGCGCTGTCCTCCGAGGTGGCGGCGCTGTCGCGCGCGCTGGGTCTGGAACAGGACCGCAGCGCGACACTCAGCGAGCGGGTGGGCGCGTTAACCACGACTTTGGGCGATGCGCGCACGAAGGCGGATCAACAGACCGCGTTGATTGCATCTCTCGCCGCCGAACGCGATGCGCAGGCGGCTGCATTGCAGGCGGCGCAGGCGCGTATCGTGTCGTTCGAGGAACAGGTCGCGGGCCTTCTGGCGCAGCGCGATGATGCGTTGGGCCAGGTTGCAGACCTGGAGGGTGCGCGCGCGACATTACTGTCCGAAAAAGACGCGCTGCAACTGGCGCTAGCCGGTTTGCGTGATGAAATCGACGATCAGGCCGAGGCCGCGCGCCTTGCAGCCGCCCAACGCGAAGTGCTTGAGGCAATGGCCGCCGACCTGCGCCGCGATGCCGAGGACAGCAGCGCGCAGGTGGCCGCGCTTGAACAAGCACTCAGCGACGAAGAGGCCGCCCGTCTGGCAGAATCCGCCGTGGCCGAGGCCTTGCGCGCCAAGTTGGAAGGGGCGCAGACCGAATTGACCGCGATGACATTGGCGTTGGAGCAACAGCGCCGCCGGGCCGAAGAGACGCTGACCATGTTGGCCGCCGCGGAAGAGGCCGGAGCCGATCTGGAATCGCAATTGGCCGCCGCCCTCGTGGCGCGCAAAGATGAAAACGCTCAGATCGCGTCCCTTCAGGTGGCCTTGGACACAGCCGAGGCCCGCGCCGCCGCTCTGAATGCAAAGCTGGAGTCGCAAGGGGCCGAGGCCGAAACGCTGGCCGATACGGTGGCGACCCTGCAAGCCCGCGCTGGCGAAAGTGCCGCCGAGGCTGCCAGCGCGCAGGCCCGCGTCGCCGCGCTGGAGGCCGAATTAGAAGCGTTGAAGGCGGATCAGCAGCTGACGGTTGAACAGGTCCGCGCCAAATTGGCCGCCGCCCTGGCCGCCAAATTGGCAGCCGAGGCCGACGCTGCAACCCAATTGAGTGCCGCCGAAGAACGCGCCGCGCTGTTGTCGCAGGCGCGCACCGAGTTGGCCCAGTCCAAGGATCTGACCGAAGCGGCGCGGCGCGAACAGACCCTGTTGAATCAACAGGTCGCGGCACTGCGTGACCAATTGGGGCAGTTGCAGGCACTGCTGGATGATGCCGCCGTCCGCGAGGCTGCCAGCGATGTTCAGATGCAATCCCTAGGCACCGAATTGAATGCCGCGCTGGCCCGCGTTGCTGCCGAAGAAAAACGCCGCCGCGAGGCCGAGGAAGCCAAGAACCAACTGCTGGAAGCCGAAAAACAAGATTTAGAAAAGTATCGCTCGGACTTCTTCGGGCGGCTGCGCGATGTACTTGGCAACCAAGAGGGCGTGCGCATCGAAGGCGATCGTTTTGTGTTCTCCTCCGAGGTGCTGTTTGCCGCTGCGCAGGCCCAATTGTCGGATCAGGGTCGCACTGAAATCTCCAAGGTGGCCGAGATCCTGCGCAACGTAGCCGACGATATTCCTGACGAAATTGACTGGGTGATCCGCGTCGATGGTCATACGGATGACTTGCCGATCCGCAATTCGCCAGATTTTGCCGACAACTGGGAACTCAGCCAGGCGCGTGCGCTGTCGGTTGTACGCTACATGATCAACGAGTTGGGCCTGCCGCCCAATCGGTTGGCGGCCAACGGATTTGGTCAATATCAGCCTATCAATCCCGCCCGGACCGCCGAGGCGCGCGCCCAGAACCGCCGAATCGAGTTGAAAATCACTGAAAGATAGCGCCGGTACAGCCTGAATTCAGTCCACGTTGACCGTGGTTTTTTGGCTGTCGATGGTGACGCCATCACGCATCAAATCGACCTGTGCCGTGTAGCTACCGGTTGCCCAATCGTTTCGCGCCCGTTTGCCGGCAGCGCGAAAATATTGGGCCTGCTGTTTGTCCAGAACCGCGTTGTCACGGATCACTTCGGCCCCGTCCGGCCCTGTGATCGTTATGCGCATCACATCACCCTGCCGTCCGCCAAAGCCATAGCCCCACGCGACCAAGGCACCCTCGTCCCGTGCCAGAGTGCCCATTGCCGCCGTTCCCGCGCGTATATCGTCGAACCCGGGCACACCATTGGCAAAGCCCACGGCCAAGATGCCGCCGGGTTGGTAGGTGGGCGTGTCTATCCACAGACTGTCTTCTGACGGGGTGCCGCAGGTAATTATACCGTCAGGGTCAAACGGATCGACCGGCTGTCCGTCTTTGCGCACCGAAATATGGATATGGGGAAACTGGGTGCGCCCTGACAGACCGATCAGCCCCAAGGGCGTACCGCGTTCCACCGTTTGGCCCGCGTGAACGCTGACTGAGCCCCGTCGCATGTGGCAATATTGGGTTTCCCAGCCGTCTGCATGGGTTATCGCAACACCATTGCCGCAGTCGCGACCATCCAAAACCTCGGCCATGTCGTCGGTATAGAGGCGGTCCGGCATGTCGTTTCGAATGCCGCGCACCGTGCCCGGTGCCGAGGCGATCACTGTCACGCCAGCCTGCATCGCCGACATGGATATCAGACTGAAATCGGTGCCCTTGTGGCCATCATAACTGAGACCCTGACACATATAGTCACGCGCGCCGGGGCCGGGATCGAAATCGACATATTGCTGCACGAAACACGTTTCACCCAAAATGCAATCTGCGGGCAGGCCCAGTTGGGGTCTGCCCGCATCGTCCTGAGCCTGTGCTGCGCTAACTGCGGTCCATAGGCCGAGGGCCGCGCATGCAAAGGCCGCGCCGCGCATCACTCGGCTGTTAGCAGCGGTGGCTTCTTGTCGGTCAGGCGGGGTTGATCCGGGCCGTCGATCTGCAACTCGATCTTGCCATCTTTGACGGTGACCTTGACGATTCCACCTTTGGACAGCTTGCCGAACAACAGTTCTTCGGCCAGCGGCTTCTTGATATGTTCCTGAATGACACGACCCAGCGGACGCGCACCCATCTTGTCGTCATACCCTTTGTCGGCCAGCCATTCGGCGGCGGGTTTTGTCAGCTCAATGGTCACGTTGCGGTCCATCAATTGTGCTTCCAGTTGCAGCACGAATTTTTCGACCACTTGCAAGATGACTTCCTTGGGCAGCGGACCAAAGGAAATTGTCGCATCCAGACGGTTGCGGAACTCGGGCGTGAATGTGCGCTCGATCGCTGCGGTGTCTTCGCCGGTGCGCCGCTCGCGGCCAAAGCCAATAGCCTCTTTCGCCATTTCCGATGCGCCCGCGTTCGAGGTCATGATCAGCACCACGTTGCGAAAATCTACCGCGCGCCCGTTGTGATCAGTCAGGCTGCCGTGATCCATTACTTGCAACAGGATGTTGAACACATCCGGATGCGCCTTTTCGATCTCGTCCAGCAGCAGCACGCAATGGGGATGTTGATCGACACCGTCGGTCAGCAAGCCACCCTGATCAAACCCGACATAGCCGGGAGGTGCGCCGATCAGGCGCGAAACCGCGTGTTTCTCCATGTATTCAGACATATCAAAACGCAGCAATTCCACGCCCAATGTATCGGCCAGCTGTTTGGCGACTTCGGTCTTGCCCACGCCGGTGGGTCCGGCGAACAGATAGTTCCCGATGGGTTTTTCCGGCTCACGCAGACCCGCGCGCGACAGTTTGATCGCGGAACTCAGCGCTTCGATCGCGGCATCCTGACCGAACACCACCCGTTTCAGCGAGGTCTCCAGATCACGCAGCACTTGCGCGTCATCCTTGCTGACGTTCTTGGGTGGGATGCGGGCGATCTTGGCCACGACGGCCTCGATCTCCTTAGTGCCGATGCTTTTACGACGTTTGGAAGCGGCCAGCAGGTGTTGGGCCGCGCCCGCCTCATCGATCACGTCAATCGCCTTGTCCGGCAGTTTACGGTCGTTGATGTAGCGCGCACTAAGTTCGACAGCGGTCTTGATCGCGTCGCTGGTGTATTTGACGTTGTGATGGTCCTCGAAGTAGGACTTCACGCCCTTCAGGATTTTCACTGTGTCCTCGACCGAAGGTTCTGCCACGTCGATCTTCTGGAACCGGCGCGCCAGCGCGCGGTCCTTCTCGAAATGTTGGCGGAATTCCTTAAACGTGGTCGAGCCCATGCAGCGCAGCTTGCCACCCTGCAACGCCGGTTTCAGCAGGTTGGACGCGTCCATCGCGCCGCCCGATGTGGCGCCGGCCCCGATGACGGTGTGGATCTCGTCGATGAACAGGACGGCGTCTGGATGCGCCTCCATCTCGGTCACGACAGCCTTCAGCCGTTCCTCAAAGTCGCCGCGATAGCGTGTGCCGGCCAGCAGCGCCCCCATATCTAACGAATAGATGGTGGTGCGCGACAGAACCTCGGGGATGTCGCCCTTGACGATCTTGTGCGCCAGCCCTTCGGCGATGGCGGTTTTGCCCACGCCAGGGTCGCCCACCAGCAACGGGTTATTCTTGCGCCGACGGCACAACACCTGCACGCAGCGCTCGACCTCGTTATTGCGGCCGATCAGGGGGTCGACATCGCCCTTGCGGGCCTTTTCGTTCAAATCAACGCAGTATTTGGCCAGCGCCGATTCCCCGGCTTCGACCGCGTCAGAGTCGGACGGTCCGCTGTGCGTTCCTTCTTCATCGGCGCCTGCAATCGGGCGCGCCTCGCCAAACGCGGGATCCTTGGCAACGCCATGGGCGATGAAATTGACCGCGTCATAGCGGGTCATGTCCTGTTCTTGCAGGAAAAACGCGGCATTGCTTTCGCGTTCCGCAAACAGGGCCACCAATACGTTTGCGCCGGTCACTTCGGTGCGACCCGAAGATTGCACATGGATCGCCGCGCGTTGGATCACGCGCTGAAAAGCGGCGGTCGGCACCGCCTCGGAGCCCTCAACATCGGTGACCAGATTGGACAGGTCGTCGTCGATGAAGTCGACCAACGTGCCGCGCAAATCTTCGGTGTCGACGCTGCACGCCTTCATCACCCGGTTCGCGTCCGGTTCGTCAATCAGTGCGAGCAGCAGATGCTCAAGCGTGGCGAATTCATGTTTTCGCGCGTTGGCCAGCGCCAATGCCGCGTGAATTGCCTGTTCCAGTGTCGTCGAGAATGAAGGCACGATGTGCTCCTTCTTGTCTGGTCCATCCGTATGGCGTGGACCTTGGCCTGATAGTCTTAAGGTTTGGTCGATATGCCCGCAGCTTCAAGGATTTTTATTGATTTTCTGTCACTTTTCTGTGTTTCGGGGCATGCGTGCCCGTTTTTCGGTCCGGCCTTGCGGGGCCGCTGCCCCATGTCGGGGCGCGATGTCGGACTGGTTTCAAAACCTGTCCTTGCGCGCGCGGATCTCGGTAAAGACCTGCGCGTCGCTGGCATTCTCCATCGACAGGCGCGCCCGGATTGCAGGGTCCGAGGCGCGCAGGAAAGGGTTGGTTGCCAATTCCTGAGCCAAGGTTGAAGGGACTGTTGGCTGTCCGGCCGCGCGGGCCGCGTCGATTGCGTCTGAACGAGAGATAAGCGCAAGATTGTCAGGGTCAATACTTAGCGCGAATTTTGCATTGGCTTGCGTGTACTCATGGCCCGAGCACACGACCGTTTCGGGGGGCAGGGCAGCCAGCCGCGACAACGACTGCCACATCTGATCGGGCGTTCCCTCAAACAATCTGCCACATCCCAAGGCCATCAGGCTATCGGCGGTAAAGACCAGCGCAGAGTCGGGGAAATAGACGGCGATATGGCCAACGGTGTGGCCGGAAACGTCGATCACCTGACCGATCTGCCCGCCGATGTCGATGGTGTCGCCCGGCGCGACCTGCACATTCAGCGGGGGCAGGCGATGGGCATCTGTCGCCGCACCGATGACCTGCGCCGGATGCGCGGCCAGCAGTTCGGAAAGGTCCTGCACATGATCGGCGTGGTGATGGGTCAGCAAAACGTGGGTCAGTGTCCAGCCCCGCGCGTCCAGTTCGGCAATGATCGGTCCCGCCTCGGGCACATCGACGGCCAGCGTGGCCCCGGTGGCCGGATCATGGGCCAGATAGGCGTAGTTGTCCGTAAGGCAGGGGATGGTGATCAGATCGAAGGGCATGGGGGCTCCTGTTTCAGCGCGGGCATGGGCGGCTCTTTGGCGCGGGTGATGGTTTCCCGCTTTGGGTCTGCCCGAAAATGCGTTACGATTTCAGACTGACGGATGATCCGGGTGGGTGCAATGCATCTTGACGTGCAGGAGCTACGCAATTTCTATTATCGCAGCACGCTGGGGCGGGCCGTGCAGAAAACCGTGCGCGCCGAAATGGCCCAGATCTGGCCCGAGGCGAAGGGCCAGACGGTCGTCGGCTATGGCTTTGCCGTACCGTTCCTGCGCCCCTATCTGGCCGATGCGCGCCGGGTGATCGCGTTGATGCCCGGACCGCAGGGCGTGATCAGCTGGCCTCAGGGCATGCCGAATGTCAGCGTATTGTGCGAGGAAACATTCTGGCCGCTGGAAACCGGGCGCGTGGACAAGCTGTTGTTGGTGCATGGGCTGGAAACCAGCGAACGGCCCGCCGAGCTGTTGGACGAATGCTGGCGTGTTCTGGGGCCGGGGGGATCGGCCCTGTTCATTGTTCCAAACCGTGCCGGGCTGTGGTCGCGCAATGATCGCACGCCGTTTGGCTATGGGCGGCCCTATTCGCAGACCCAACTGGAAACGCAGCTGAAATCGCACAGTTTCCTGCCCGAACGTCACGCGACCACCTTATATCAACCCCCTAGCACGCGGCGCTTCTGGCGCAAAACGGCGGGCATGTGGGAGCGGTTGGGTGGGTCGCTATCGGTGGTGGCGGCGGGGGGCGTGTTGATGGTTGAGGCCAGCAAACGTGTGCAGGCGCCCAGCGGCCCGGGCTTGCGCGCCACCGTGCGCAAACCGCTGGAAGCGCTGGGTGCCAAACCCAAACCGGTGGTAGGCCTGAGCTAGATTTTCAGACCGCAAACCACTGCATCGTTGATCACCCGCGTTCAGGCTGGGCAATCAACGACGCAGCAGGGCTATCACGCAGCAGAGGACACGATTGCGATGTCATCCAAGGTCAAATCCGAAGCGTTCTGAAGGGTGATAACCACATCAGGCGTCCCGACATAGGTCAGGCGCAATTCCACCGTGTTGCCTGCCAAGGGCGAGATCGTCACATCATCGGGCTCTTCGGCGTTAATCACCAAAACGTCCTCGGTCCGGTTGAAATCGCTGATATTGACGTTGGTCAGGTCAGCGGCAGCGGCTGTTCCTGCCGCGCCGAAGATTAGGTTGAACGTATCGGCCCCGACACCCCCGGTCAGATTGGCGGTGTCGTCATCATCGGCGTCAACGGTCGCATCCAAGGTCAGAATGTCATCGCCGCTGCCACCGCTCATCGTTGCGCTGCCGGTGCCGGTCAGAACGTCGTCGCCGCCTTGGCCCGACATCTGTGTTCCGGCGCTGCCCATGATGACGTCGTCACCATTGCCGCCAAAGCCCACAGCCTGATCCGTCAACGTCAGGTTGTCGTCTCCGTTACCGCCATAGGCCGTGGCCTGATCGCTGGCTGTGACATCGTCATCGCCCGCGCCGCCGCGGGCAGTTGCCGTTTCGCTGCCCGTCAGCGTGTCATCGCCGTCCATGCCATGTACTGTCGCCATGCCGCTGGCGCTCATGACGTCGTTGTCATCGCCACCGAAGGCTTCGGCGCTGCCGTTTGCACTCACCTCATCTGCGCCCGCACCACCAAACACGCGGGCATTATCGGCGGCTACGATACTGTCATCGCCCGCGTCGCCATCAACGCGCGCATCCTCCGAGGCGTCGATCGTGTCATTGCCAAGGCCACCGTTGCCATGGGCACTGCCTGTCAGGGTCAGCACATCGTCGCCCGCGCCACCATCGACAGAGGACTCGCCCGATGCGGTGATCACGTCGTCGCCGTCGCCGCCTTGTCCGGTGGCTGTGTCGCCCAATGTCAGCGTGTCGTCGCCGCTGCCGCCGCTGACTTTGGCGGTGTCTATTCCTGTCAGAACATCATTGCCGCCCTGACCGGACAGGTCTGCCGCGTCGCTGCCCTCCATCGTATCGTCACCATTGCCGCCAAAACCCACGGCCTGATCGGTCAATGTCACCTGATCATTCCCGTCACCACCAAAGGCCGTGGCCTGATCGCTGGCCGTAAGAATGTCATCGCCCGAACTGCCCCGTCCGGTGGCGGTTTCGCTGACGGTCAACGTGTCCGAGCCATCCATGCCGTGCACGGTCGATTCGCCACTGGCCTCAAGCAGATCGTTTCCGTCTCCGCCAAAGCCTTCGGAGGTGTCCGATGCGGAAATCTGATCCGCCCCGGTGCTGCCCAGGCCGCGAGCGGTCCCCGCAAGTGTCATGCTATCGTCACCCGCCCCGCCGTCGACGCGTGCCTCGTCGGATGCGTCAAGCGTATCATCGCCGCTGCCGCCAAAGCCTTGGGCGTTGCCCTGCACGGTCAGCATGTCGTCGTCAGAGCCACCTCGACCGATGGCAGATCCCTCCAGCGAAAACGTGTCCGCGCCACCGCCACCGTTCACAACCGAGCTATCGGATGCGGCGAAGCTGTCATCGCCCAGCCCGCCAAAAGCGGTGGCCGTGTCAGTTGTCTCGATCGTGTCGTCACCATCATCGCCATAAAGCTGGGCATTGTCCGACCCGCTCAGGACATCATCGCCCGGCCCGCCGCGGCCCTCGGCATCGTCTTGGGCTGTGATCGTATCGTCACCCGGCCCACCAAAGGCTTCGGCCGTATCGGACACGGTGATTTCATCGTTGCCTTCCCCGCCTATAACGTTCTGGGACCCCATGCCGTCCAAGATGTCATCGCCGGTGGTGCCGACCACGTCATCCTCTTCCGTCTCGGGCGGCGGAGAGTCATCATCACTGCTGTCGAACGCGAATACGCCAAGAGCCAGAGCGAGAGCGCCAAGAATGAGGAATTCCATGATAAGTACCTCGAATAATATGTGAGCAAAATCTATGTATCGCGATAGTTTACGTTCCAATTGTTCAATCACGCCAGAAATTTTAACTATTGTTAACGGATCGGCGACAATCCGTGCCGCCATCCAAGACTATACGTTGATCGCGTCCAAATATGCGCGCCGAAGGCCTGACGGTAAGGCGAGGATCGGACGTTGTCCGCGTGATAGCGCTAATAAAAGGCGGGCTGCGCCGCGCGGCGAGACAGAGAATCGCGAAATTGTGATGAAAAAGATGAGTTTTTGTATGCGAAAAACCTGCGCAAACAGTCGCAGGTAGGTCAACGTGTTAATTTCAAACGATTATCCACAACGCCGCCTTGCAGCGTAGCAACTTGGCAAGCGCGGAAGGCTCTGCTAAACCCACGCCGGATTACCGTGATAAGAGCGTTTACTGCTCGCCAACGCCCCCGGAGACGCACCAGCGTCGGAACCGGGGCCTAACTGTCGGAAGGGTGGACGTGTCAGAACCAGCTTCGATTTCCTCCGGTATTGCCGCGCGATATGCGACGGCCATCTTTGAAATTGCCAAAGAAACCAAACGCCTGCCCAAACTGGAGGCCAGCGTCGCAGACCTGTCCGCCTCGCTGGATGTCAGTGCCGATCTACGTGAAATGATCGCCAGTCCCATCGTCAGTCGTGACGATCAGGGTAAAGCGATTGCCGCTATTTCCAACCACCTGAAACTGACGCCGGCCCTGTCGCGCGGTCTGGGCCTGATGGCACAGAATCGCCGTCTGTTCGCCATTCCTCAGTTGATGACCCAGTTGCGCGCCCTGATTGCGGAGCAAAAGGGCGAAGTCAGTGCTGATGTCACCAGCGCCAAGGCTCTGACCAAAGGCCAAGCCGAGAAACTGGTCAAAACGCTGACGGCGCGGGTTGGTAAAGACGTCAAACTCAACGCTTCCGTCGATGAAACCCTCATCGGCGGTCTTATTGTAAAGGTAGGCTCGAAAATGATCGATACGTCGATCCGCTCGAAGCTTGCCTCCCTCCAGAGTTCAATGAAAGAGGTCGGATAAATGGGTATCCAAGCCGCAGAGATTTCTGCAATCCTGAAGGAACAGATCAAGAATTTCGGCCAAGAGGCCGACGTGGCCGAAGTGGGCCGCGTTCTGTCAGTGGGTGATGGTATCGCCCGCGTTTACGGTCTGGACAACGTTCAGGCCGGCGAGTTGGTCGAATTCCCCGGTGGGATCATGGGCATGGCCCTGAACCTGGAGGCTGATAACGTTGGTATCGTGATCTTCGGGTCCGACCGCGACATCAAGGAAGGCGACACCGTCAAGCGCACAAAGTCCATCGTGGATGTGCCAATCGGTGATGGCCTGCTGGGTCGCGTTGTGGACGGTCTGGGTAATCCGCTGGACGGCAAGGGTCCGATCAAGGCGTCCGGCCGTGGCATTGCCGACGCAAAGGCCCCTGGCATTATCCCGCGGAAATCCGTGCACGAACCCATGGCGACCGGCCTGAAAGCCGTCGACAGCATGATCCCCGTTGGCCGTGGCCAGCGTGAGCTGATCATTGGTGACCGTCAGACCGGCAAGACTGCAATCGCGCTGGATGCGATCCTGAACCAAAAGTCGATCAACGACGCTGCGGGCGACGACGAAAGCAAGAAACTGTATTGCATCTATGTCGCCATCGGCCAAAAGCGTTCGACCGTTGCGCAGCTGGTGAAGAAGCTGGAAGAAAGCGGCGCGATCGAATACTCGATCATCGTTGCCGCCACCGCCTCTGACCCTGCGCCGATGCAGTTCCTCGCGCCATATTCCGCGACAGCGATGGCCGAGCATTTCCGCGACAATGGCCGTCACGGCCTGATCGTGTATGATGACCTTTCCAAGCAGGCCGTGGCCTATCGCCAGATGTCGCTGCTGCTGCGTCGTCCGCCCGGACGTGAAGCCTATCCTGGTGACGTTTTCTATCTGCACTCTCGTTTGCTGGAGCGTTCGGCCAAACTGAACGAAGACAATGGCTCGGGTTCGCTGACCGCTCTGCCGATCATCGAAACCCAGGGTGGTGACGTGTCCGCGTTTATTCCGACCAACGTGATTTCGATCACCGACGGTCAGATCTTCTTGGAAACGGAACTGTTCTATCAGGGCATCCGTCCTGCTGTGAACACAGGTCTGTCGGTGTCTCGTGTGGGCTCAAGCGCTCAGACCAACGCGATGAAATCCGTTGCGGGTCCGGTCAAGCTGGAGCTGGCTCAGTATCGCGAAATGGCGGCCTTTGCTCAGTTCGGTTCCGATCTGGATGCGGCCACTCAGCAGTTGCTGAACCGTGGTGCGCGCCTGACCGAGCTGATGAAGCAGCCCCAGTATTCGCCCCTGACCAACGCCGAAATCGTTTGCGTCATCTATGCAGGCACCAAAGGCTATCTGGACAAGATCCCGGTCAAGGCTGTCGGTCGCTTCGAGGCCGGTTTGCTGGCTCACCTGCGTGGCAAGCATTCGGCGGTTCTGGAAATGATCACCAAGGAAGACCCCAAGATCAAGGGCGACGCCGAGGCCACGATCAAAGCAGCGCTGGACGAATTCGCCGCTGATTTCGCTTAAGGGAAAGGATGCAGGCAGATGCCTAATCTCAAGGACCTTAAAATGAGGATCGCGTCGGTCAAATCGACCCGCAAGATCACCAAAGCCATGCAGATGGTTGCCGCGGCGAAACTTCGCCGCGCGCAAGAAGCTGCCGAGGCTTCGCGCCCCTATACCGAGCGTTTTAACGCCGTTATGGGGCGTCTGGCCGCGTCCGTCGGGAAATCCGAAGGCGCGCCCAAACTGCTCAGCGGAACTGGGTCCGATCAGACCCATCTGCTGGTCGTGATGACCTCCGAGCGCGGTTTGTGCGGTGGTTTCAACGCCAACATCGCCAAACTGGCCCGCGCCGACGCCAATGCGCTTCTGGCGCAGGGCAAGACGGTGAAGATCATCACCGTCGGCAAAAAGGGCCGCGACGCGTTGCGTCGTGATCTGGGCAGCCACTTTATCCAGCATGTTGATATGTCGGACGTGAAATACGTCGGATATGGCGATGCGCAGGGTGTGGCCGCCAGCATTCTGGAACGGTTTGACGCCGGTGAATTCGACGTTGCGAAAATCTATTTTTCGGAGTTCCAGAACGTCGTTACCCAGATCCCGACTGCGCAGCAGATCATCCCAGCCGATTTCGATACGCCTGAAACGGGCGAAGATGATGGCAGTTTCTACGACTATGAGCCGGACGAGGCGGCCATTTTGGCCGATCTTCTGCCGCGCGGTGTGGCCACGGCCATCTTTGCGGCACTGCTGGAAAACGGGGCGTCCGAACAGGGCGCACGCATGTCCGCGATGGACAACGCCACCCGCAACGCCGGCGAGATGATCGACAATCTGACCATCCAGTACAACCGCTCGCGTCAGGCCGTCATTACGAATGAGCTGATTGAAATCATTTCGGGCGCGGAAGCGCTCTAGAACACGAACCGGAGACGAAACATGGCAAACGCAAAAGGCAAAATCACTCAGGTGATCGGCGCCGTGGTGGACGTTCAGTTCGAGGACGAGCTGCCGCAGATTCTGAACGCTCTGACCACCGACAACAACGGCAAGAAACTGGTTCTGGAAGTGGCGCAGCACCTTGGTGAGAAGACAGTTCGCACCATCGCGATGGACGCCACCGAAGGTCTGGTGCGCGGTCAAGAAGTGGTCGACACAGACGGGCCGATCACTGTGCCCGTGGGCAACGCCACATTGGGCCGCATCCTGAACGTCGTGGGCGAACCCGTGGACGAAGGCGGACCCGTTGCGCGTGATGAGCAACGCTCGATCCACGCCGACGCGCCTCCCTTCGCGGACCAGTCGACCGAATCGACTGTTCTGGTGACGGGCATCAAGGTCGTCGACCTGCTGGCGCCTTACGCCAAGGGTGGTAAAATTGGTCTGTTCGGCGGCGCCGGTGTGGGCAAGACGGTTCTGATCATGGAACTGATCAACAACATCGCCAAAGTGCACTCGGGCTTCTCGGTTTTCGCCGGTGTGGGTGAGCGGACGCGTGAAGGTAATGACCTTTACCACGAGATGATCGAGTCCGGTGTTATCGTTCCCGATAACCTGTCCGAGTCTAAAGTGGCGCTGGTCTATGGCCAGATGAACGAGCCTCCAGGTGCGCGTATGCGTGTTGCCCTGACCGGTCTGACACTGGCCGAACAGTTCCGCGACCAGTCGGGTACAGACGTTCTGTTCTTCGTCGACAACATCTTCCGCTTCACGCAGGCCGGGTCCGAAGTGTCCGCCCTGTTGGGCCGTATCCCGTCCGCCGTGGGCTATCAGCCGACGCTGGCGACAGACATGGGCCAGATGCAGGAACGCATTACATCGACCAACAAAGGTTCGATCACGTCCGTTCAGGCCGTCTACGTTCCTGCGGATGACTTGACCGACCCTGCGCCGGCCACATCGTTTGCCCACCTCGACGCGACAACCGTTCTGTCGCGTGCGATTTCCGAACTGGGCATCTACCCCGCCGTGGATCCGCTGGATTCCACATCGCGTCTGATGGACCCTGCGGTTGTGGGTGAAGAGCACTATCAGGTGGCACGTGACGTTCAGGGTATCCTGCAACGCTACAAGTCGCTTCAGGACATCATTGCCATTCTGGGCATGGATGAACTGTCGGAAGAGGATAAGCTGACCGTGGCCCGCGCCCGGAAAATCCAGCGTTTCCTGAGCCAGCCGTTTGACGTGGCCAAAGTGTTCACCGGCTCTGACGGTGTGCAGGTTCCGCTGGAAGAAACCATTTCGTCCTTTAAGGCAGTGGTTGCCGGTGAGTATGACCACCTCCCCGAAGGTGCGTTCTACATGGTTGGCGGCATTGAAGACGTGAAGGCCAAGGCCGAGCGTATGGCCGCCGACGCCGCCTAAACTGATCCGCCGGACCGCCATATGCGCGGTCCGGCACCCGCAATGACAGGAGGCCTGACATGGCTGACACAGTGCAATTCGACCTGGTTTCGCCTGAACGCCTGATGGCATCCGTTCAGGCGCGCGAAATCCAGATCCCCGGCGCCGAGGGCAACCTGACGGCAATGGCGGATCACAGCCCGCTGATCACCACTCTGCGCCCCGGCATCCTGAAAGTGTCGGGCCCCGAAGGTGATCTGGAATTCGCCGTCACCGGCGGTTTCGCGGAAATCAACGCGTCGGGTGTTTCGGTTTTGGCCGAACAAGCCATCCCGCGTGGAGATATGACAAAAGAGGCGTTCAAGGCGCTTGTTGACGTTGCCACAGACAAACTGGCCAAGGCGCAGGAAACCTTTGCGAACGAGCCTGGCTTGGTGGACGATGCTGCTAAATTGCTGGCCGACATGGTTGCCATGGGCGACGAAATTGGCGTGACGCAGCATTAATCTATACCGCCCGATACAGGGTGGATGACTTTCAAAAGCCCACCTGCGATAAAGCAGGTGGGCTTTTTTTATGCGCGGGCCAACCGTGTCGGTATGTGTCCAGTCAAGCCTGCGTGATTGCTCCATAATTTTGCCAAGTTCCCGCTTTAAGGACGGCGGGGGATCAGACAGAATAAGATATGAAACGCTTTGACACCAAATTGATCGGAATCGACCAGGGCGAAATCGTGCTGTTTTCAGATTATGAAAGCGGTGGGGTGATGTGGACGGGTGAGGGAGAACGCACGCGCAGCCACTCGGTCAGGTTCACAGAACGCTTTCGCAGTGGACCGGTGGTGCAATGCGCCTTGTCGATGTGGGACATAGACAGCGGAACCAACTCCCGCGTCGAGGTCTCCGCAGAAAACATCACTGAAGATGGATTTGACGTGGTGTTTCGCACCTGGGCCGACACAAAGATCGCGCGCGCACGCGTGCGCTGGATGGCGATCGGTGAAGTCTATCACGAGGATGATTGGGATCTGTATTGATCCCACGCGCGGTAAGGTGCGCTTAAGCGCACCCTACGTATTCAATCGCCGAATTGACCCTCATAAACGGGCTCTAGTGTCGGTGTTTCGAACAGAGACGACACCGATGTGCCGTTCCAGATGTTCAGGATGGCCTGTGCAAACATCGGCGCCGTGGGGATAATACGGATGTTTGGCGTGGCGCGCACGGCGTCGGTTGGGGCGATGCTGTCGGTGATCACCATGGATTTCAGAACCGAGTTGGTGATCCGTTCGACTGCGGGGCCGGACATGACGCCATGTGTCGTATAGGCGTGTACTTCGGAGGCACCATTTTCCATCAGCACTTCTGCCGCTTTGCACAGCGTGCCGGCGGTATCGCACATATCGTCCACGATAATACATTTTTTGCCGGTCACGTCGCCGATGATAGTCATTTCCGCGACCTCACCTGCCTTTTCGCGGCGTTTGTCGACGATAGCCAGCGGTGCATTGATCCGTTTGGCCAGCTCACGCGCGCGCGCAACACCGCCCACATCGGGCGAGACGATCATCAGATCGTCCAACGAGCCCTTGAACTGCCTCATGATGTCCAGTGCGAAAACCGGCGACGCATATAGGTTGTCCACGGGGATATCAAAGAACCCCTGGATCTGAGCCGCGTGCAGATCCATCGTCAGAACGCGTTCGATACCCGCCTCGACGATCATGTTCGCAACCAGTTTGGCCGAGATGGGGGTGCGCGCCTTGCTGCGGCGATCCTGACGGGCATAGCCGAAATAGGGGATCACGGCAGTGATCCGGCGCGCCGACGAACGGCGCAGCGCGTCGGACATAATCAGCAGTTCCATCAGGTTGTCATTGGCGGGATTCGAGGTGCTTTGGATGATGAACATGTCCTCGCCGCGCACGTTCTCAAAAACTTCGACGAAAACCTCGCCATCGTTGAAGCGCTCGACACGGGCATCGACCAACCCCACATTGACGCCCCGGTGCATGGACATCCGACGGGCGATGGCGGTGGCCAGTGGCATGTTGGCATTGCCCGAGATCAGTTTGGGTTCCGAAGTGGCTGGCATGTGAAATGTCCCTATAGGCGCTGTATGTGACAGATTCGCGAAGTTGACACCGCATAGCATGTGCGTAGGGTCTGGCAAACCAGCGGAACCGCAAAGGAGCCTTCAAAATGGCGCATATCGACTATTTTTTCTCGACCTTGTCGCCTTTTACCTATCTCTCGGGGGTCGCCCTGCGTGATATCGCCACGCGCACCGGCGCCAGTGTTACGTATCGCCCGATGGATATCATGGCCCTGTTCGCGCGGACCGGTGGCCTGCCGCCAAAGGATCGCCATCCGTCTCGTCAGGCCTATCGGCTTCAGGACATGGAGCGCCGCGCGCGGCGTCTGGGCCTGCCGTTGACCATGAAACCCGCGTTCTGGCCGACGAATTCCGCGCCTTCCTCTTACGCGATCATTGCCGCGCAGGAGGCTGGCGGGGGGGATCTGGCGCAATTGGTGCATGTCGTGGGGCGCGCGATCTGGGTCGAGGACCGCGATATCGCGCAAGAGGATGTTCTGCGCGACTGTCTGAGCGCCGCCGGATTCGACCCCGATTTAGCCAATAACCAGAGCGAGCAGGCCGCAGATGCCTATGCCGCCAATCTGGACGACGCCGAGCGGCGCGGTGTGTTTGGCGCCCCGACCTATGTGGTCGATGATGGGCAGGTGTTTTGGGGGCAGGATCGGCTGGAGGATCTGGAGCTACACTTGGCCGGCCGGTCGTAACCCGAGCTGCGCAGTGAGACGGATCTACGATACCCGACGGGATGCCCCGGAGGTCTTCGATTGAAGCCCCCGAGGTGATTTGAGTATTTTCGGAATGATGAAAATTGACGTTCCGCGGGTCAGTCTGACAAAGCGTATGCCAGCGTTAGGAATTCGTCGATCTGGGCCTGGCTGATAGACCAGTCGCAGACGAGGCGCATCATTAGCACCTCGTCCGGGTCGCCCTCTAGCGGGCCCCACAGACCGTAGACTGCGCCATTGCCCAGCAGATGTTGATGGGCGCGACGGGGTAGGGTGGCGAAGATCATGTTCGCCTGCGGGTCTTCGACAAAGGTCAGGCCGGGCACGCGGGCCAAGCCCTCGGCCAGGCGGGCGGCATTGGCATTGGCGGCGCGGGCGGTTTGCAGCCACAGATCATCGGTCAGATAACCTTGCATTTGCGCCGACAGATAGCGATGTTTCGAGAACAGATGCGCGCCGCGTTTGCGGCGCAGTTCAAATTCCCAAGCATGTTTGGGATCAAAGAAGATCACCGCTTCGACACCCATGCAGCCGTTTTTTGTGCCTCCAAAACTGAGTGCGTCGATGCCCACTTTCCACGACATTTCTGCCGGGGTGCAGCCTAACGCAGCGCAGGCATTTGCAAAGCGCGCGCCATCCATGAAGGTGGGCAGGCCATGTGCGCGGGCCACTGCCGTCAGTGCGGCGAGTTCGTCCAGCGTATAGATCCGGCCCATTTCGGTGACTTGCGTAATTTCTACGGGTCCGCGTTGTGATGTATGCACATCGCCGAGGCCATACCGGTTGATCGCGGCGGTCAGTGTGTCCGGCGTCATCTTATCACCCGGACCGACGAGGGTCAGCTTGGCACCGCCGGTATAGAATTCGGGCGCGTGACATTCATCCACGTTGATATGGGCTAGAGGCGTGCAGAAAATCGTTTGCCAGGGCCGCATGAGGGTGGACAGGCCCAGCACATTGGCGGCAGTCCCGGTCGCGACAAGGTAAGCGGCGGCCTCGGGGGCCTCGAACAGGGTGCGCAGGCGGGCGCGAACATCGTCCATGATCGGATCGGCCCCGTAAGAGCGGACGTGGCCGCTGTCGGCCTCGATCAGGGCGGATTGCACTGCGGGGTGCGTGGGGCCGGTGTTGTCGGAGGCAAAAAACATCAGGTCGGCTCCTCGATAATGTGGTCTTCCCAGTCGTCTTCGTGAATCTCGAATTCGGGCACGGTGCGGCTTTGCATTGATACGCCCGCGTCATGGACGCTGTCGGCGCGTCCGGAAATCAGCGGGTGCCAATCATACAGCTGTTTGTCCTGCCAGCGTAATTTGTAAGCGCAGGTTTCCGGCATCCAATACAGGTTGGTATCCATGTTGGTGGGTTTCAGCACGATACATTCCGGCACGAATTGGTGGCGGATCGGGTATTGTGCGCACTGACAGGTGGTGTCGTCGAACAACCGACAGGCGACGCGGGTCATTACGACCTCGCCGGTATCTTCGTCCTCCAGCTTGTTCATGCAGCATTTGCCGCAGCCGTCGCACAGCGCCTCCCATTCGGCCCGATTTAGCCGGGTCAGGGGCACGGTTTCCCAGAAGCGCGGGCGCATGGTATCTGTCATTCTGCGGCCAGAATGTTGCGCGCGCGGGCGCAATCGGCGTCCATCTGCGCGATGAATGATTCGAGGCTGTCGAAGGTTTCCTCGGGGCGCAGATACTCGACCAGTGCGACGGACAATTCCGCCCCGTACAGGTCGCCCGAGAAATCGAACAGGAAGGTCTCCAGATTGGGCCGTTCGCCGTTGAACATCGGTCGCACACCCAGCGAGGCCGCGCCGTCATAATGTCCGGCGTGGGGTCCGTTCAGCACATCGACCCGCACCGCATAGACGCCAAAACGCGGCGGGTGCAGTCCGTCGATCGACATGTTGGCCGTTGGATATCCCAATTCGCGCCCGCGCTGTTCGCCGCTGATGATCGTGCCCTCGATCCGGTGCCAATGGCCCAGCATAGCGGCGGCGTCGCGTGTGCGTCCCTCGGTCAGGGCGTTGCGGATCGCGGTCGAACTGACCTGACCGGAGGTGCCTTTCAGCAGGGGCGCGACGGTTACGCCGAATCCCAGATCGGCCCCGAATTGCGTCAGTTGTTCGGCATTGCCCGCCCGCGCCTTGCCAAAGCAGAAATCGGCGCCGACCACCACGTGACGCAGGCCCAGCCCGTCCACGATGATATCGCGCGCAAATTCTTGCGGCGACAGGGCCGACAAGGCGGCGTTGAAATTCATCTCGTACAAGCGCTGAACGCCCAGTTTTTGTAGGCGGCTGGCCCGTGCGGCACGGCCCATCAGACGAAAAGGCGGCGCATCGGGGGCGAAATATTCACGCGGATGCGGCTCGAACGTCAGCACGCCGAGGGGGGCGTTGATCCGCTCCCCTTCGGCGCGGGCAATGTTGATCACCGCCTGATGGCCCAGATGGACACCATCAAAATTGCCGATCGCCACGCTGGCGCCGCGGTCGCACTGGTCAACATAAGTATGATCGCGGATGATACGCATGGGCGATGCGTAGCGCGCCGGGCCGGTCGGTGCAAGGTGGGATGCGCGGGTTTGCGTCTGTCGAATTAGCGCGACGGGGCCAGCACTGTGGCCTCGCCGATCAGCACCTTCTTGCCATCCACCAGACAACGGCAGTCCAGCTGCACGCGGCGCTTTGCCGGGTCGATGGCAATCACTTCGACTTCGGCATGCACCATATCTCCGGGGCGGACGGGGGCCAGAAATTTCAGCGACTGGCCCATATAGACCGTCCCATGACCGGGCAGTTGTTCGCCGATCACCGCCGAGATCAGCCCGGCGGTCAGCATGCCATGCGCGATGCGCCCCTCGAAAATCGTGTCGCGGGCATAGTCATCGTCCAGATGCACGGGGTTCCGATCGGTCGAGACCTCGGCGAACAACTCGATATCGCGGTCTGTCACGACTTTGCGCAGGTGGCGCGTCATGCCCATTTCGATATCTTCAATACAGATCGTGCCGCGGGGCATGTTGTCCAACACGTGGCCCTCCTTAAATTCGCGCAAGTAATAAAAAGACGATATGGTGTCACATATTGGAACTTTATTACTTTGCAAACGCAGGAAATCAACCCCTAAAGCGTCAGCGCAGGCGACCTATCGTATAGTTTGGCGCCGCCATTTCCTTTTGCAGATAGACCGTCAATGCATCAGGGTCTGGAGAGTGGTCCGTGTTCGTCTCATCTGCGGCCAGACCGCCCGAGATGAACAACGAATCGATATCTTCGCCCATAGCCCCGGCAACGTCCGTATGCGCGCCGTCACCGATGGCGAGAATGCCCGCGTTACCGATATTTGCGTTCACCTCGGCCAAGCGGCGACGGGCAAGGTCGTAGATCGGTGGATGGGGCTTGCCGAAATAGAGGCTTTCGCCGCCCATCTCGGTATAAAGGCGCGCCAGCGCCCCGGCGCACCATTCGCGACGCGTGCCGCGATCCACCACAAGATCGGGGTTGGCGCAGAGCAGTTTCATGCCCTTTTGCTTGGCATAGAGGAAATCCGCGCGGTTGACGGCGGGGTCGGCCATCGGATCGAACGGGCCGCAACAGACGATACCCGTGGCCTCGTCCAGCGGTACGCGGGTGATTTCAAGCGGGTCCTCAACCACGTGCATTGGGGCGAAAAACCCCGAATCGCGCGCCCAGTCGCCCATGAAATAGACTTTGTCGCCGACCACGCCACGAAACATCGCCGCGCGCGCGCTGTCGCCGGAAGTGGCGATGGTGTCATAGGTATCTTTGGGCACGCCGAATTCGGCCAACTGGTCGGCCACACCTGCGCGCGGCTTGGGCGAGTTGGTGAGCAGCACGACAACCCCACCCTTGGCGCGGTAGGCCTGCATGGCGGCGACCGCTTCGGGGTAGGCGGTGACGCCGTTGTGCATGCAGCCCCACAGGTCGACGAACAGTGCGTCGTAGCGGTCTGAAATCTCGGTCAGGGATTGGATGATCTGGGTCATATGCGCCTCCATTGCCATAGGCCTGATATGACAGGGCGCAGGGCCCAATGCCAGTGGCATCGGGCGGTTATCGGGGGCGGCGCGCTGAAGCACGCCTTACGCCGCCCCCAATGGTACAAGCAGTATTAGAGCGCGAGGTTGGGGATGATCTGCTTTTTGCGGCTCATCACGCCGGGCAGAACCACGGTGTCGCCCGCAGGTGTCACGCCAAAGGATTTTTCCGCCAACGTTTTCACCAGATCGTTGGGGATCAGCATCGTCGCCTCTTCGTTCAGAATATCGACCACGAACAGCAAAACCTGATCGACGCCATCTTCTGAAGCGACGGTTGGCATTGTCTCCATCAGGCTGGTCTTGCGGTCCAACACCATCTTCGGCGCAGTTGTTTCCAGAACCGAGACGCGGAATTTGGTGCCGCCGACGGCGTATTCCTTGGAATCCATGCGCAGCAATTCGGCGTCGGAAAAGGCCGAAACGTCGGATTTGGCGGCAAACATCTGGGCCGCGTAATCGCCGATATCGATGCTGAGATCCTTCGCCAGACGCTCGGCCACGGCGCGGTCGTGGTCCGTGGTTGTCGGGCTGCGGAATTCCAGCGTGTCGCTGAGAATACAGGTCAGGGCCGTGCCCTTGGCCCAGTCCGGCATTTTGGCCGCGTCGTCACCCATCAGGTCGATCATCAGCGTCGCGGTGCAGGCCAGCGGGCGAATGGTGATGTCGATCGGGCCTTTGGTTTCCAGGCCGCCGACCAGTTTGTGGTGGTCGATAATTGCCTGAATATCCGCGTTGTTGATGTCTGCGGGCAATTCGGCGGGGTTGTTGGTGTCAACGATGACACATGCCTGATCGGCCTCAACGTCCGAGATGATGCGCGGCTTGGGCAGGTCCCAATGGTTCAGCATAAAGGCCGCCTCGGTGTTGGGCTCGCCCAGCAGAACGGCCTCGGCGTCGCCGCCCTTGACCTCGTTCAGATACCACGCCCACAGGATCGCGGATCCGGTGCTGTCGGTGTCGGGAGATTTGTGGCCGAATACAAGCGTCGTCATTAGGGGCGGTCCTTTGTTCAGGAATGGCTGTGATTTTGCGCGCTTTATAGGCCTGCAATCCGGGCTTGTCACGCGCGGCGGCTGCGGCCAAGTTGCAGCGCATGAGCAAACTGTCCGAGACGGATCTTTATGCGCCCGTGAAGGCGTGGCTGGAGGCGCAAGGCTATGTCGTGAAGGGCGAGGTGGGCGCGGTGGATGTCGTGGCAACGCGCGCTGAGAATTGCGTGGCAACACGCGCAGGGGATAGTTTGGCAACGCGTGTAGAGAGTGTGGCGATTGTCGAGCTGAAGCTGGGCTTCTCGCTGGTTTTGTTGCAGCAGGCCGTGGCGCGGCAGGCGCTGACAGACACGGTTTACGTGGCCGTGCCACGCTGGCGGGGCAAGGCAGGGTGGCGCGCGTTCAAGGGCAATATCGGCCTGTGCCGGCGGCTGGGTCTTGGCGTACTATCGGTGCGGCTGGACGACAGCGACGGGGCCGTTGTGCAGGAACACGCCACCCCCGGCCCGTTCCAGCCCCGCAAATCCAAGAAGCGCCATACAGCCTTGATGCGCGAGTTTGACGCGCGCCAAGGCGATCCCACGCAGGGCGGTACCAACGGTCAGGTGATGACGTCCTATCGGCAGGATGCCATGCGCTGCGCCGCCTTTTTGGCGGATGGACAGGTCGCCAAAGGCTCGACCGTGGCGGGCGAAACAGGTGTGAAGCGGGCAACGCAGATCATGGCCGCCAATCACTATGGCTGGTTTTGTCGCGCAGCACGGGGTCATTATGCGCTAAGCGACGCGGGACTGGCAGCGATGGCCGCAGAGATTGAAAAGGATAGCGAATGATTGATCTGGACAAGGTGCGGGCCGACACGCCCGCTTGCGCATCCCTGCTGCATTTCAACAATGCCGGGGCGGGATTGATGCCCGCGCCAGTGTTGCAGGCTGTGCAGGATCATCTGACGCTGGAGGCGCAGATCGGCGGCTATGAGGCCGAAGCACAGGCCGCGCCCGCGCTGGACGCGTTCTATACCGAATTTGCCGCGCTGCTGAACTGCGCCCCGAATGAAATCGCCCATGTCGAAAATGCCACCCGCGCGTGGGATATGGCGTTCTATGGCCTGCCGTTGCAGGCCGGGGACCGGATCCTGACGCATGGATCGGAATACGTGTCGAACTATCTGGCGTTCTTGCAACAGGCAAAGCGGCGTGGGCTGCATATTGATCTGATCCCGTCAGATGGCACGGGTCAGATTGATGTCGCGGCCATTCCCGGCCTGATCACCGACCGCACGCGGCTGATCGCGATCACTCACGTGCCGACGCAGGGCGGGCTGATCAACCCCGCCGCCGAGGTCGGGCGCGTGGCGCGCGCGCATGGGCTGATCTACATGCTGGATGCGTGTCAATCGGCGGGCCAGATGCCGCTGGATGTGGCCGCGCTGGGCTGTGACGTGTTGTCAGGCACGGGGCGCAAGTTTTTGCGCGGGCCGCGCGGGACGGGGTTTCTGTATGTGCGCAAGGGCATGTTGGAGCAGATCGAACCGGCGTTTGTTGATCTGCGCGCGGCACGTTGGGACCGCGATAATGGCTATACGCTGGCCCCCGGCGCGCGGCGGTTCGAAACTTGGGAAAGCTATGTCGCGGGGCGCATCGGATTGGCTGCGGCCGTGCGTTATGCCCGTGATTTGGGGCTAGAGGCGATTGGCACGCGGGTTCAGGCGCTGGCCGCCGAGCTGCGTGAGGGGCTAAGCGAGATTGCCGGGATCAAGGTGCATGATCTGGGCGCGCAGAAATGTGGAATCGTGACGTTTACCAAGGACGGTATCGCGCCCGTTGCCATGGCGGCGCAACTGCGCGCGCAGGGGATGAACATTTCGGTGTCGGGGCACAGCTCGGCCCGGTTGGATATGGGGCCGCGGGGCCTTGATGCTATGGCCCGCGCGTCGGTGCATTACTACAATTCCGAAGGCGAGGTGGCGCGCTTTGTGCGCGCAGTGACGACGCTGTAGGGGGAGACTGGCCTAAAATACGGTGTGCATCGCGTCAGGGATCAAAGGGCAGGCGCGTGATGGCAAAACCGCGTTGCTCCAGCAGGGTCAGCACACCCATCTGTCCCGGCAAATGCGCGGCCCCGACGGCGACCAGACTGTTACCCGTCAGGTTCTCGGCGCTTAGCACGTCGGCCCAATCCTGATTGCGGTCGTTCAGCAACAGGCGCTCAAACAGGGCGAAATCCTGCTCGGCTGTCGGTCCGGCGTCCTCTATCGAGATCTTGCGGGAGTATTCCCAGATCAGCGCGGTTTGCCCCGCCAGATAGCGTTCGCGCAGCGTATAGGCGATGTCGTCGGGGTTGCCGTCCCAGTCCAGAAACAGGCGGATCGCGTCAAGCTGCTGTTCCAGCGGGATATCATCCAGCAGGGACAGCAGCGTCCCGGCATCTTCCAATGACTGGCTGATCTTTCCGGTGTCGGCAGCGTAGGTACCGATGCGTTTGTCGATGCCTTCAATACCCGTCACGCCCGCGCGCGCCTCGCAGGGGCCGATGCCCAGCATCATTGACGCCCAGATCGGTTTGAACTTGGCGGTCATAAAACCGGGAAAGCCGCGCTTGGACATCTCGGACGACAGCGCCTGCCAGTCGTCGTCACCCAGAAGGTCAGGCAGGGTGGGGCCATCAGTGATGAACAAGACCGACGGATCGGTTGCCATCCTGCGTTCCAGCGCCTTCAGGTCGTCGTTGGAAACCTCCAGAAAGACCTGATCGGCGGCGTCGATCAAGGGCTTTAGCGCCGTCAGATGCGCATCGGTGCGATGGTGAGCGAAATGATACGTGCCGAACAGGGTGATGCGGGTGTCGCCGCGTGTGGCCTGCCACAGCAATCCTTCGGGATAGGGCTGTGTGGCGGCAGCAGCGATCAGCGCGGCGCGCTCACCTTCGGGCAGGGCCGCGATCGTGTCGGTGCCGTCACACTGTACTTGGGCGCGCGCCGTCAGGGGCAGTAGGCAGGTGGTCAGGCACAGGGTCAGGGCAAGAATAGCACGCAAGATCGTCCCTCCGGGTCAGATGTCTTGAGGTCACATAGCGCGTCAGGGGGCGGATCTGTAGGGGGATTGCATTCAAGAGGTGCCGGTGGACCGTCAGAAACCGGGGGTGAATTCAGGTTTATAGCTGCGCAGCCAACTGGTCATCTGCCAGCGGATCAGGAAATCGCGGTGCATGTGGCGATATTCGACCCCGGCCATATCGGCAGCGGCCTTGATCCGGGTCTCGTAAGGGCCATTGCGCCCGTCGGTGTCGATCATCAGGATTACTGGGGATTTTCCGGTCAGGTAGGACGCAAACAGCGCTTGCTGCACGCTGTCCAGCGCGCTGCGTTTGTCCAACCCGACCTCAATCACCTCGGTCGGGGTTTCGCAATCGACGCGGATCGTATGGATGTCATAGCCTGCGGAATAGCCGTGCGTGACCTCGGTATCACCGTCGGCAATAAGCGCGCAAAAGATGGCGGCCAAAGCGATTTCGTTCACGATCAGGTCTTTCCTGTCAGGTATGCGGCGTTGTTCGTCAGGGTGGCATGAGGTGCGCGACCTGCCGATTGGTTTCGTTAACGAAGGTTAACAGATCGTTAACGAAAGGTTAATATGGGGTTAACGCTTTATGGCCGGAAGGATTGGTGCGGCCATCAGCACGCCTTCGCTATCGCTGGGCAGGCTGAAGCCAAACCTGCCGACCTATCGCATATCGGCGTGTTGTCCGGTGGGGTTCGAAATTTTTCACAAGGCCGTTGACTCCCTCTGAAGGGATGCCTAGCTATGCGTCGTTAGCACTCACCCATGGCGAGTGATAACGGCCCCGCCGGGTCATCTGGCGAGGGCTATTTGGATTTAACTTTGAGCTAAGGAGCCTCAGAGATGGCATTTACACCGCTGCATGACCGCGTCCTCGTTCGTCGCGTTGAAGGCGAAGAGAAAACCAAGGGCGGATTGATCATCCCCGATAGCGCCAAAGAAAAGCCCAGCGAAGGCGAAATCGTCGCCGTCGGCGAAGGCGCCCGCAAGGACAGTGGCGAACTGATCGAGATGGCCGTGAAGGCCGGTGATCGCGTTCTGTTCGGCAAATGGTCCGGTACAGAAATCACCATCGACGGTGAAGAGCTGCTGATCATGAAAGAAAGCGATATTCTGGGCAAAATGGCCTGATTATCGCCTTTCGGTGCGCTGAAGCGCACCTTACGTAATTCTAATTCAAAGGAAATCGAGACATGGCTGCTAAAGACGTCAAATTCGATACCGAAGCCCGCAACAAGATCCTGCGCGGCGTGAACATTCTGGCCGATGCGGTCAAGGTGACACTGGGCCCCAAAGGCCGTAACGTAGTTCTGGACAAGTCGTTCGGTGCCCCTCGCATCACCAAGGACGGTGTATCTGTCGCCAAAGAGATCGAACTGGAAGACAAGTTCGAGAACATGGGCGCACAGATGGTCAAAGAAGTGGCCAGCCGCACCAATGACGAGGCCGGCGACGGCACCACCACCGCGACCGTTCTGGCCCAGGCCATCGTGCGCGAAGGCATGAAATCGGTTGCAGCGGGCATGAACCCAATGGACCTGAAGCGCGGCATCGACTTGGCCACTGCCAAAGTCGTTGAGGCCATCAAGGCCGCAGCGCGTGACGTGTCCGACAGCGCCGAAGTTGCGCAGGTTGGCACCATTTCCGCCAACGGCGAAAAAGCAATCGGTCAGCAAATTGCGGACGCGATGCAGAAAGTCGGCAACGAGGGTGTTATCACCGTCGAGGAAAACAAAGGTCTGGAAACAGAGACCGATGTTGTCGAAGGCATGCAGTTCGACCGTGGCTACCTGAGCCCCTATTTCGTGACAAACCCAGACAAGATGATCGCAGATCTGGAAGACTGCATCATCCTGCTGCACGAGAAAAAGCTGTCGTCGCTTCAGCCAATGGTTCCGCTGCTGGAGCAAGTCATCCAGTCGCAAAAGCCCCTGCTGATCATCGCAGAAGATGTCGAAGGCGAAGCGCTGGCGACTCTGGTGGTCAACAAACTGCGTGGCGGTCTGAAAATCGCTGCTGTCAAGGCACCTGGTTTCGGTGATCGTCGCAAGGCGATGCTGCAGGATATCGCGATCCTGACCGGTGGTCAGGTCATCAGCGAAGATCTGGGCATGAAGCTTGAGTCCGTCACGATGGACATGCTGGGTTCGGCCAAGAAAATCACCATTACCAAAGACGAGACAACCATCGTTGAAGGTGCTGGCGAAAAGGCCGAGATCGAAGCGCGCGTCACTCAGATCCGCAACCAGATCGAAGAAACCACAAGCGACTACGACAAAGAGAAGCTGCAAGAGCGCGTTGCCAAACTGGCAGGCGGTGTTGCCGTGATCCGCGTTGGCGGCATGACCGAAGTCGAAGTGAAAGAGCGTAAAGACCGCGTCGACGACGCACTGAACGCAACACGTGCGGCCGTGCAAGAAGGTATCGTCGTTGGTGGCGGTGTTGCTCTGATCCAGGCTGGCAAGGTTCTGGACGGCATGACCGGTGACAACAACGACCAGACTGTCGGTATTTCCATCGTCCGCAAGGCACTGGAAGCTCCGCTGCGTCAGATCGCTGAAAACTCGGGCGTCGATGGTTCGGTTGTTGCGGGCAAGATCCGCGAAAGCAACGATCCCAAGTTCGGCTTCAACGCACAGACCGAAGAATATGGCGACATGTTCAAGTTTGGCGTCATCGACCCGGCCAAAGTGGTGCGTCACGCACTGCAGGACGCGGCCTCGATCGCTGGTCTGCTGATCACGACCGAAGCCATGGTTGCCGACAAGCCTTCGAAAGACGGCGCAGGCGGCGGCGGCATGCCCGACATGGGCGGCATGGGCGGCATGATGTAAGACACTTTTCGCATAGCGAAATTTGTCTGCCGTCAAACAGCCAAGACTATAAGGGGTCGCCTTCGGGCGGCCTCTTTTTTGTTTGCCGCATGGTTTCCCCAAAGAGATTTTATGCCTCTGGCAGGGATATTTGGGGCCAGAAGATACCAAGTGGGCTATCAAGACCCGAGGCCTGCATGATAAGCCCGCCGCATGATTTTACGTTTTCCAGAATTCAGCCGCGAGATGCGGCGTGGCGAAGAACCTGCGGTGCGGGATCTGTTGGTGCGCGCCTTTGGTGGCCCGGCCGAAGCGGATCTGGTCGAAGCCCTGCGCCGGGCGGGCAGCATCGCGGGCGAGGTCGTTCTGCCGTTTCAAGGCGGGATTGTGGGCTATTACGCCCTGAGCCAGATGCGCGCGCCCGAAGGCTGGTTGTGTTTGGCGCCGGTTGCCATTGCGCCGGATTGGCAGGGCAGTGGCCACGGTCGGCGCATGATCGGCATGCTGGCGGAATGGGCGCGGCGCAGTGGAACCCATGTGGTGGTTTTGGGGCAGGTGCCGTTTTACGAGCGCGCGGGTTTCAGCGTCGAGCGGGCCGCGCGCCTGACCTCCGCCTTTCCGGTGGAACACACCCTGTTGGCCGGGCCGGGTGAGGATGCCCCGCAGTTGGCTCTGACGTATCCCAAAGCGTTTCGGGCGGCCTGATGCGGCTGATCTTGCTGACCGCGTTTGCGATGTTGCCGCTGGCGGCCAATTCGGTGTTGAACCGAATGGCGATGGTCCGTGGCGGCATCGATCCAGTCAGTTTCGGGATGATCCGGTTGAGTGCGGGGGCCGTTGCTTTGGTTCTATTGGTAGCGGTGCTGCGGGGGGGGCTTCACTGGCGCATGTTGGGGATCAATCGTGG
This sequence comes from Rhodobacteraceae bacterium KMM 6894, assembly GCA_035798175.1. Taxonomy (GTDB): domain Bacteria; phylum Pseudomonadota; class Alphaproteobacteria; order Rhodobacterales; family Rhodobacteraceae; genus Roseovarius. The sequence continues at coordinate 58,049 of JAPFBS010000016.1, read as the reverse complement.
GGTGCGTTGGATTGGTGTCGGGGCGCTGTTGGTCTATATTTTCGGGTTCTCGTTGGCACATCAGGAGTTGGACGCGGGATTGGGCGCACTGATCCTGTTCGGTGTGGTGCAGATGACGATGTTTGTCGGTGGTCTCGTGCAGCGCGAGGCGATGCCCCTGTTGCGCTGGATCGGTGCAGGCGTGGCGTTTGGCGGGCTGGTCTGGTTGCTGTGGCCCGGCGCGGGGTTACAGATCAGCATTGTGCACGGTCTGTTGATGGCGTTGGCCGGTGTGGGCTGGGGCCTGTATTCTCTGGCTGGACGGGCTGGAGGGGATGCGATCATCGGCACGGCGGCGAATTTTCTGCTGGCGGCGTTGGTGGCTTTGGGTGCAGGGCTGCTGTTGCCCTTCGGGCCGCCGTTGCGTGTGACGGATGGGGGCGGTGTGGCGTTGGCCGTTCTGTCTGGCGCAGTCACATCGGGCATGGGCTATGCGCTGTGGTATTCGGTGCTGCCCAACCTCGCCGCGTCGGTTGCGGCAGTGGTCCAATTAAGCGTGCCAGTGCTGGCCACGATACTAAGCGTGATCGTGCTGGGCGAGGTGGTGACCGCGGACTTCGTTCTGGCGGCGGGGTTGGTTCTGGGCGGTGTGGCGCTGTCGCTGTTGCCGGGCCTGTCGCGCCGTTAATGAGGTTCGGCATCGACTGTTGGCATAGGCTAACGGCGAAACGTATTAATCCGCAACCCTGATTGCCACGATCTCAAGCTCGACCGCGCCGTTGGGTTTGGGCCAGTCGACCACATCGCCCGGTGCCGCCTCAAGCAGGGCGCGCGCCAACGGAGAGGGCGCGGCGATCAGGCCGCGGGCCGGGTCGGCTTCGTCCTCGCCGACGATGCGGTAGGTGGCGGGGCGTCCATCGGCGTCCAGCACATCCACTATCGCGCCGAACTGGACGCGGGGAAAGCCACCCTCGGGCGGATGCACGACCTGCGCTGAGGCCAGCCGCGCCTGCACATAGCGCAGGTCGCGTTCGGCCACCGCCAACGGGTAAAGAGTTTCGGGATCGTCGCCCATCGCCCGCAGCTGCGCGATCCGTGCCTCAAGCACCTCGGCCCGTTCGCTCAACTGCGCCAGACCGCCGGGCGTGACGTGGTTGGGATGGGGCGAGATCGCCAGATCATCCAGCCGTTGGGGTGTGTTGCCGTCTTCTTCTTTGGTGAATGCCTTGCTCATCGCGGACCTCTGTTGGGTGCTACGCCCCGATGATAGGCGAGCTTGCGCCGGAACGCGACATTTTCAGCCCACGGCGCAGGCCCAGCCCGGATAACGCCACGTCCGCCGCTCAGAGGCCTTTCTATGGCTGTCCGAAACGCCTATCTGACGGATTATGAAAACGCCCGCCCTTTTGACCGCCCTGATGCTGTCCGTCGGCATGGTTCCCGCATCCGCCCGGGCCGCTGATGAATGTGTGGTGCTTTTGCATGGGCTAGCCCGCAGTGATGCGTCATTTCTGGTGTTGCAGGAGGTGCTGGGCGCCAACGGAATGCAGGTTGTCTCGCCCTCGTACCCTTCGACCGAGGCGCGTATTCAAACGCTGGCCGACGAGGTGCTACCCCGGTCTATCGACGCCTGCGGGGCCAAGACGGTGCATTTTGTCACCCACTCGATGGGCGGACTGTTGCTGCGCGTGTGGTTGCGCGATAACCGCCCCGAACGGCTGGGCCGTGTTGTGATGCTGGGCCCGCCCAACCATGGCAGCGAGGTGGTTGATGAATTGGGCGGGTTGGAATTGTTTGCATGGTTGAACGGCCCTGCGGGGGCGCAGCTGGAAACCGGGCAGGATACGTTTATCGAACGTTTGCCGCCGGTCGATTTCCCGCTGGGCGTGATCGCGGGTACACGCTCGCTTAACCCGTATTTCTCGTTCCTGATCGAAGGGCCGGATGATGGCAAGGTGTCGGTGGCGTCTACGCGGGTTGACGGCATGGCCGATCACATCGAAATACCTGTTACGCATACTTACATGATGAATAACCCCATGGTGATCGCCCAAGTGGAAGAGTTTTTGACCCACGGCAAGTTTGATCATGATCTGGAAATGACCGATTTGCTTTGGCGGAATATCGAATGGCCTTAGAACTTTGCCTGACCGGTGCGCAGGTGTTGCACCCCGGCGGACCTACGGGCGCGCCCTTGTCGATTGCGGACGGGGTGATTGCATCGGAGGGTGGACGCGTCGTGGATCTGGCCGGATATCTGATCCTGCCCGGCATTGTCGATGCGCATGGCGACGGGTTTGAGCGGCATCTGGCCCCGAGGCGCGGCGCGATGAAGGATATCGATCAGGGCCTCATCGCCGCCGAGACCGAATTGGCCTCTAACGGGATCACCACCGCCGTTTTGGCACAATTCTATAGCTGGGAAGGCGGCATGCGCGGGCCTGAGTTTGCCCAGCGGGTGATGGACGGTATCGCGCAGGTGCGTGACAGTGTGATGACCGATCTGCATACGCAACTGCGGTTCGAGGTGGCGATGCTGGACGCCTACGACGATATGCGCAGCTTTGTGGCGCAACATGGCATCCGTTATGTCGTGTTCAACGATCATCTGCCGCATGACGCCCTTGAAGCGGGCAAGCGCCCCCCGCGCCTGACCGGGCAGGCGTTGCGTATTGGGCGAAATCCGGAAAAACACCTTGAGATGATGCAGGCCTTGCATGCCGGAATGTGCGATGTGCCCGCCGCGCTGGACGGGCTGTGCGCCGATCTGGCCGCTGACGGTGTGCTTATGGGCAGCCACGATGATCGCAGCGGTGAGGGCCGGGCCGAGTGGCGCGCGCGCGACGTGCGCATATCTGAGTTTCCCGAAACGATGGAGGCAACCGAGGTCGCGCAAACGTCGGGCGATCCAGTGATCATGGGCGCGCCTAACGTGGTACGGGGCGGATCGCATAATGGTAACGCCAGCGCCGCCGAGATGGTGATGATGGGCTATGTCGATGCCTTGGCCTCGGATTATCACTATCCGTCATTGCGGCGCGCGGCGTTTCTGCTGGTCGATGCGGGGATCTGTGATCTGGCCGCGGCATGGCACCTGATCTCGGCCGGGCCCGCGCGGTTGTTGGGCCTGACGGATCGCGGCACTTTGGCCCCCGGACAGCGCGCCGATCTGGTGGTGCTGGAGGCACAAACGCGTCGTGTCGCGGCCTGTATGTCAGGCGGTCGGTTCAGCTATCTTAGCGGCGCGGCGGCCGAACGCTTTCTGAGCTAACGCGGCCCGGATGGGGTAGGCGTGTGTCAACGATCCGCTGTTGATCTTTTGTTAAGACAGCTCAACTAGCTTGCTGGAATGGCATCCCTTCTCAGGGGGGCAATCTGTTGCGGGTGTATCAAATGTCATTGCCTGAGGGGCCGGGCTTCGCTGTTCGACCCCGCCGGGCGGTAATGCTGTGCGAAGGCCCGGCGCATGTGAGGGACCACCCCTTCGGCGGTTCCTTGCAAGGCCCTCTTTTTGGTCGCTTTGGTTTTTAAGAGAATCTGGCTATGCTGGGGGTGAGGCAAATAAAAAGGTGCAGGTCATGTATCACAGGTTTTTGGTAGGCACGGCTTTGGTCGTGCTGGGCTGGCAATCATTCGCTCCGGCAAACGCAGAGGTTGATTTTTCCGTTCGGCCACAACTTCGACCTGCGATGGAGGAAGTGTCACGCGGCACGATCGACCCTGGGGCGTCGACGTTGATCATCGCCCCAATCCGTCCAGTCGTGCGCCCTGCCGACTTGGCCCAGACGCCTGAGGCGCAAGTCTCCGCCATCGACCCCGGCTTTCAAAAATGGATCGCCGGGTTCCGCGGGCGCGCACAGGCCGCAGGCATCAAGAGTGCGGTGTTCGACAGTGCGTTCAACGGCGTGCAATACGACCCCAGCGTGATCAAACTGGACCGTAACCAATCGGAGTACACAAAACAGATCTGGGAATATCTGGACAGCGCCGTGTCATCCACGCGCATCACCAACGGTCAGAGCGCGCTGCGCACGCACGGACCCACACTGGATCAGATTGAGGCACGTTTTGGAGTCGACAAGGAAATCGTGGCCGCCGTCTGGGGCATGGAAAGCGCATATGGCGAGGTCCGAGGCCGCCGCCCGCTGATCGAATCGCTGGCAACGCTGGCCTATGACGGGCGGCGTGGCAAATTTTTCGAGGCTCAGCTGATCGCGGCGCTGAAGATCATTCAGGCGGGCGACGTGGCCCCGCGCAGCATGACAGGATCGTGGGCGGGGGCGATGGGGCACACACAGTTCATGCCCACATCCTATCTGGCCTATGCGGTGGATTTCACCGGGGATGGCAAGCGCGACATCTGGTCGGATGATCCCACCGACGCGCTGGCCTCGACCGCGGCCTATCTGGCGCATTTTGGCTGGAAAAAAGGTCAGCCGTGGGGCGTAGAAGTGCAACTGCCATCCGATTTTGATCCAAGTCGCGCGCGCCGGTCGCTGACACAATCCCCTGCTGTTTGGACCGCAGAAGGTATCCGCGATATGGATGGCAAGCCTGTGCCGAACCACGGCAACGCGTCGATCCTGCTACCCGCAGGCTCGCAAGGCGCGGCTTTCATGATTTTTCACAACTTCAGCGTGATCGAGAAATACAACAAGGCCGATGCCTATGTGATCGGGGTCGGCCATCTGGCTGATCGTCTTAAGGGCGGCCCCCAGATTCAGTCCAGTTGGCCCCGCCAATACCAATCGACCACTTTCCGTCAGAAAAAAGAAATACAGCGTCACCTCCAGGTTAGGGGTTTTGGCGTCGGGGTGATTGACGGCATGATTGGGCCCAACACGATCAAGGCCATCCGCGCCTTTCAAAAATCGCAGGGTCTGCCCCCCGATGGTTATCCGTCGCAACAATTACTACAGGCATTGAACGACGGCTAAAGCGTGTTGTTGGTTGAGGTTTCCCTATTTCGGGAACAACACTAAATGCCTCTGGGGTGAGATTTGGATATTTGAACCAAGAAAAAGTTAAGGTGAATACCCTATTTTTTTCTTGGTTCTAAATATCCATGCGCTCGGGGTGCACCCGGGTGCCCGGCCTGTATGGCGCGCTATTCAACGTCAATTGCGTGCGTAACAAGGCCAGGGGGTGGGCGCGTAAGCTGAGGCGGGTTGAGACGTAATCCTCTACCATTTCTTCAGCCAGGGTCATTACGGGCAGTTGGGCTGCGGGTTCGGCAATCGCCTCGCCGTCCAGATCGCCTGCGAACAGCGGTAATTGCTTTGTGCCGGTCAATGCTTTGGTCTGCCATAGGGCTTCGCGGCGGCTAAGATTGACACCGGCGAAGCAATCCGCCTCGGCTAGTCGGGTGATCACCGCAGGGGCCAGGCCCGCGCGGCGCCACAGGTCGTCGGGCGCGCCATAGCCATTGCCGCGCGCCGCCGTTAGCCAACTGGCGTCCTCTTCGTTCAGACCCTTGATCTGGCGAAATCCCAAGCGCAGTGCCAGCCCACCCGCGCCGTCCGGTTCCATTGCGTTATCCCAGAAGCTGGCGTTGATGCAGACCGGGCGCACGACAACGCCATGGTCGCGCGCGTCGCGTACGATCTGGGCAGGGGCGTAAAACCCCATCGGCTGGGCGTTCAGCAGGGCGCAGGCAAAGATGCCCGGATGGTGGCATTTGATCCATGCCGAGGCATAGACCAACAGGGCGAAACTGGCGGCGTGGCTTTCGGGAAAGCCGTAGCTGCCAAAGCCTTCGATCTGCGAGAAACACCGCGCGGCAAAGTCATCGTCATAGCCGTTGGTCTTCATCCCGCGCAGAAACAGCGTGCGAAATTCGCTGACATTGCCGTGTTTCTTGAACGTGGCCAGCGAGCGGCGCAACCGGTCGGCCTGTTCGGGGGTGAAACCCGCACCGACGATGGCGATCTGCATCGCCTGTTCCTGAAACAGCGGTACGCCAAGAGTTTTGCCCAGCACCGCGCCCAACGTATCCGAGGGAAAGCTGACCTTTTCCTCGCCGTTGCGACGGCGGATATAGGGGTGCACCATGTCGCCCTGAATGGGGCCCGGGCGGATGATGGCGACCTCGATCACCAAATCATAAAAACAGCGTGGCCGCATCCGGGGCAGGAAGTTCATCTGCGCGCGGGATTCCACTTGAAAGACGCCGATGCTGTCGGCGCGGCACAGCATGTCATAGACGCGCCCATCCTCGGGCGGCAGGGTGGCCAGCGTATAGTCGACCCCGTGATGTACATTCAAAAGGTCAAATGCTTTGCGGATGCAGGTCAGCATCCCCAAGCTCAGCACATCGACCTTCAAGATGCCCAGCGTCTCGATATCGTCCTTGTCCCAGCAGATCACCGTGCGCCCCTCCATCGCGGCATTTTCGACTGGACACAGCTCGTCCAGCCGCCCTTCGGTCATGATGAAGCCGCCAACATGTTGGGACAGATGGCGGGGAAAGCCTTCGATCTCGTGGACCAGTGTCATGGTCTGTTTCAGGCGCGGGTCGTCCGGGTCCAGCCCGATTTCCAGCAGGCGCTGCCGTTCGACCGTGCCGGTCGAGAAAAACCCCCACAGTTGCGAGGATAATGCGCCGATCGTGTCCTGAGACAGGCCCATGGCGCGACCAACCTCGCGGATGGCCCGCTTGCCGCGATAATGGATTACGGTGGCGCACAGGCCCGCGCGGTGGCGGCCGTAACGCTCGTAGATGTGCTGGATCACCTCTTCGCGGCGTTCATGTTCGAAATCGACGTCGATGTCGGGCGGTTCGTCGCGGGCCTCGGACACGAAGCGCTCAAACACCATCGTGCCGATTTCGGGGCTGACCGAAGTCACGCCCAAGCAGTAGCACACCACCGAATTTGCGGCCGAGCCACGCCCCTGGCACAGGATATCGCGGCTGCGGGCAAAGGCGACGACATCGCGTACGGTCAGAAAATATGGCTCATATTTCAGCTTGGCGATCAGGGCCAGTTCATGCTCTAGCATCTTGCGCACCCGGGGCGTGGTCCCTTGGGGATAGCGCCATGCCAGCCCCGCCTCGGCCAAACGGCGCAGGCGGGTGGTAGGGGTTTCATTTGGCGCGACTTCGCTGGGGTATTCATAGCGCAGGCTCGAGAGGCAGAAGGTCAGGCGGGCGGCGAGCGTGGCGGCACGGGTGACGGCGTCTTCGTGACCGGCAAACAGGCGGCGCATTTCCCGCTCGCTGCGCAGGCGATGTTCGCCATTAGCCAGCGCCGCGCGCCCCAGTGCATCCACGCGGGCCCCGGTGCGAATGGCGCTGAGCACGTCAGCCAACCTGCGCCGCCGCCCGTGATGCATCCGCGGGGTGGCCGAGGCGACGGTGGGCAGGCCCAGACGATCCGCCAGCGCGCTCAGCATTTTGAACCGCATGCTATCTTGTCCGTCATAACGCGGGGCCATCACCAGATGCATTTGCGCCCCAAGGCGGCGCGTCAACCGTCGCGCCTGTCGTAACCATGTATGCGCGCCGGGCTGCTGGTGGGGTGGATGTAGCAGAAGGGTGAGGCCCTCGGCGTAGGTCAACAGATCATCGACGCCTAGATCGCATGCGCCCTTGTCGGTGCGCCGCCGGCCGGTGGTCAGCAAGCGGCAGAGGCTGGCCCAGCCTGTGCGATTTTCCGGCAGGGCCGTCAGGATCAGCCCCTCGGTCAGGATCAGCCGGGCGGCCGGAATCAGACGCGGCGTATTTGCCCAAGCTGGGGATTGGGGCGCCGGGGCTGGCGGGCCGATGGGGCCATTCCGGGCCTCCCATGCCTGCCGCTCGGCGACCTGACGGATGATGTCGCGCGCAGCGGCATGGGCGCGCACGATCCCGGCGACGGAATTGTCATCGGCAATGGCGACGCCGGACAGGCCCAGCTGCGCGGCGCGCTGCATATATTCCTCGGGGTGGGAGGCCCCGGTCAGGAAGGTGAAATTTGATGTGGCCGACAGCTCGGCAAAGGGGGGCGGCATGGGGCGCGGTTCCCGGTCCTGCGACGGGGAGGCAAGCGCAAGGCGCGCGAGGGTATGGTGGGATGGCCGAGTCATTTCCCGTCATTATATTCACGATTTGTTCTTTTTCGAGTCCTATATCCGGTTGCCAAGGGGATCAGCCAAGCTTCTTCGGGCGGTCAACGCAGGGAGGGCAACGTAAGGTTTTGAAATGATGACTATTCGAAGCAGGAGAGCGCAGTCGCGGTGCTTTGATGGAAAAACCGCAAGCGCGCGTGACCGGCCTTAGATCAGCGCCCCGAACTCATCCATCACAGCCGTGTAAACGCCGCGCTTGAAGGGCACGATGTTGCTGATCAGATCGGCAGGGGGAATCCATTGCCAGTTGGAAAATTCGGGATGTTCGGTGGCAATGTTGACCTGCGTATCATCGCCCAGAAAGCGCATCAGAACCCATTTCTGTTCCTGCCCGCGAAAGCGGCCTTTCCATAGCTTGGGTACCAAATCATGAGGCAGGTCATAACGCACCCAGCCCTTGGTTTCGGCCTCGACCCGGACCAGTGACGGGGGCAGACCGGTTTCTTCGCCCAACTCACGCAAGGCGGCACGCAGCGGAGTTTCGCCGGGGTCAATGCCACCTTGGGGCATTTGCCACGCGTCAGCGATACTGTCGAACCGTTGCCCGACAAAGATGCGCCCCGCAGGATTGACCAGCATGACGCCAACACAAGGGCGATAGGGAAGGGCGGTGATCTGATCGGGGGTCATGCTGTCTTTCGATCATGGGGCGCGGGGTGGGTAAGGTGCGCTTAAGCGCACCCTACGCCCCGCGCGGTCGTTACTTGGTGCCGTTCAGGGTTGTGAGACCCTTGAGGATATCGATGGCATAGGCCAGCTGATAATCTTCTTCGCGCAGTTTGGCGACATCTTCGGCGCGGGCGCGGTCTGCCTCGATCTGGCGGATCTCATCCTCGGTCAGGCTGTCGTTGTCGAGGCTGCCGCGCAGGTCCGCCTCAGAACGCATCAGCGGATTTTTCTCTTCCTCGCCCTCTTCGGCGTTGCGATCACGGCGGGGTTGGGCGACCAGAATATCGGGCGACACGCCCAAAGCCTGAATCGACCGCCCCGATGGCGTGTAATACCGCGCCGTGGTCAGGCGCATCGCACCATCTCCGCGCAGCGGCATCACCGTCTGGACCGAGCCCTTGCCGAAGCTTTTGGTGCCCACAACAATCGCACGGTGATGATCCTGCAACGCGCCCGCCACGATTTCCGAGGCCGAGGCCGAGCCGCCGTTGATCAGCACGACCATAGGCTTGCCCATCGCCAGATCGCCCGCTGTGGCGTTGAAACGATCGCCATCCGCCGGGTTGCGCCCACGGGTCGAAACGATTTCGCCCTTTTCAAGGAAGGCGTCAGAGACCTTGATCGCCTGTGTCAGCAGGCCACCCGGGTTGTTGCGCAAATCCAGGATAATTCCGTTCACCGCGTCCACGCCACCGACCGCTTCGATCTGCTCGGCCAGGCCGTCGGCCAAGTTGTCATAGGTCTGATCGTTGAACGTTGTGACGCGCAGTACGACGGTCTTTTGCTCGGCGCGCGCGCGCACCGCTGTCAGCTTGATCGTGTCGCGAATGATCGACACATCGAACGGTTCAGCCTCGCCTTCGCGCACGACGGTGATGATGATCTCGCTGCCGACCGGGCCGCGCATCAGGTCCACCGCCTCGTCCAGGTTCAGGCCAAGAACACTTTCGCCGTCGACATGGGTGATGAAATCGCCGGCTTCGACGCCCGCATTGTCGGCAGGCGTGCCGTCGATGGGCGACACGACCTTGACGAAGCCCTCTTCCTGCGTGACCTCAATGCCCAGACCGCCGAATTCACCGCGCGTCTGTTCCTGCATGTCCTGTGCATCATCGGGGCTAAGGTAGCTGGAGTGCGGATCAAGCGAGGTCAGCATTCCGTTAATGGCGGCCTCAATCAGATCGGCCTCGTCCACTTCCTCTACATATTGGGCGCGGATCCGCTCAAAAATATCGCCGAACAGGTCAAGTTGTTCGTAAACGTTGGTGTTGCGGGTCGCCTCCTGCGCCAAGAGGGGGGCGGCGATCTGAGTCGTCACGATGACCCCTGTCAGGGTGCCTGCGGCCGCTGCCATCAGGAATTTCTTCATGAATTACTGTTCCTTGTCTGTCTTGAACCACAGCGCGGGGTCGACCGGCGCGTTATCTTGTCTGACTTCAATATAGAGGGTTTGTGTCCATTCGGTAGCCGCCTGTTGCAACTCGGCGGGAACAATTTCGTCATCGGCGGTGGCGATGCCGCCCATCAGGCCAACTGGGCTGCCGCCCGGCAGCACCTGTCCTATTTCGCCATAAACCACGTCCATGCCCGCGAATACCAGCAAAATCCCAGATTGTGGTTCTAGGATCGCGACATTGCCGTAATCCAGCAAAGGCCCGTGATAGCGCAGGGTCGCGGCGGCGGGGGTTGTCACGACGGCGCGCGGGGGGGCGGCCATGACGATGCCGGGGCGGGTGATGCCTGCCGCGTCCGCCTCGCCGGCGCGGCGCAGGATGCGGCCCTGAACCGGCAGAGGCAAGGTGCCGCGGCGGTCCTCGATCCCCGGCAGGCTGCCGGGGGCTTCGTCCAGGGCGATCTGGGACAGGCCGCTGGCGAAGCCGTCCAGTGTTTCGCTGGCGGCGATCAAAAGGGCCGTTTTCACCGAATCCTCGGTAAAGCGGCGCGGCAGGTCGGTACGGTCGGCAATCGCCTGACTAAGTTCGGTGCGTGCGGTTTGTGCGCCGGATAGCCCGCGCGCCAGCGTGTCGGCGGCACTTTGTTGCAAGGCGTGAAGTTGTGACAGTTCCGTGAGTTTGCTGCGCAGGCTTTCGGCGCGGGTGTTCAGCGCAGGCGTGACATCCGCCAGCAACATGCCCGAACGCGCCGTGCCCAGAGGCCCCGCCGGGTGCAGCAGTAGAACGGGCGCGGGCGAACTGCCCATGGATTGCAACACGCCCAGCAACTGTGCAATTTCGCCTTCGCTGGCGGCCAGTTCCTGTTCCAGACGCTGTTTCTGGATCGCGGCCTGACGCATGCCTTCACGCATGGCGCGCAATCCGGCCTCATAGGCACGAACGGTTTGGGTCAGGGCCTTGACCCGGTTGCGCGCGTCGGTGGCTTCGTCCAGAGCGCGGGTGGCATCCTCTAGCAAAAGGGCAGCGGCGCGCGCCTCGGCGGCGGGATCGCTTTGCGCGGCGGCGGATCGGGCCGACAGGCCAGTCCCCAAGATCAGCGCCAGAACCAACGCCGCCGCGTAGGGCCTGTAAATCATGCCGAGCGCGCCGTGATGGCGCGAATCATCAGTGAACTGCCAGTCATTTCCGCAGGAACCGGCAGGCCCATCAACTCTAGCAATGTGGGCGCCAGATCGCTGAGACGTCCGGGCGTCAGGTTCATGTTTTCCGGTCCGCCGACCAGAACGACAGGCACAGGATTAGTCGTATGGGCCGTGTGTGGCCCGCCGGTGACCGGGTCGATCATCACTTCGCAATTGCCATGGTCAGCGGTGACGATCATCGCGCCGCCAACCTTTTCCAGAGCCTCCAGCGCGCGCCCCAACCCGACATCCACCGCCTCGCAGGCGGTGATCGCGGCGGCCAGATCGCCAGTGTGCCCCACCATATCGGGATTGGCGTAGTTGACGACGATCAGGTCATATTGCTCCTCGATCGCGTGTACCAGTTGATCCGTCACCTCGGCTGACGACATTTCAGGGGCCAGATCATAGGTGGCAACATGCGGGGACGGGGCCATATAGCGGTCTTCGCCCGGCTCCGGTGTTTCCTTGCCGCCGTTCAGGAAGAAGGTGACATGGGGATATTTTTCCGTTTCCGCCAAGTGAAATTGCGAGCGTCCGGCCTTGGCCACCCAAGCCCCCAGCGTGTTCGCCGGTGGCTTGTCGGGAAAGATGCAATCCATGAAGGTCGAATGGCGGTCCGAGTATTCAGCAAAGCCGGAAACGATGGAAAACCGTGGCCGTTCGCCGGTGTCGAATGCGTCAAAATCGGGATCGGCAAAAGCGGCCATGATTTCACGCGCGCGGTCGGCACGGAAATTAAGGCACAACACGCCATCGCCGTCCTCCATGCCGGTATAATCCCCCAGAACGCGGGGCTTGATGAATTCGTCCGTGCGCCCCTTGCCATAGGCCTGCTCGATTGCGTCCGTGGCGTCCGTGGCGTGCAATCCGTCACCATGCGCGATGGCATTGTAGGCCAGTTGCACACGATCCCAGCGGTTATCGCGGTCCATCGCGAAATAACGCCCTGAAAGCGTGGCGATATATGCGCCCTCGGGCAAAGCCGCCCGTAGGCTTTTAAGATAGGACTTGGCCGAGATTTGAGCCACGTCGCGCCCGTCGGTAAAGGCGTGAATTGCCACCGGGATGCCGTAAAAGGTCAGCGCCTTGGCGGCGGCGATCATATGGTTGATATGCGAATGAACGCCCCCGTCGCTGAGCACGCCCAGCAGATGCGCGGTGCCGCCCGACAGGCGCAGTTTTCCCGCAAAGCGCAGGATACCCGGCAGTTGGTCGAACGTGCCGTTTTCAATTGCAGCGTCGATGCGGCGCAAATCCATTTGCACGATCCGGCCCGCGCCGATGGTCAGGTGCCCAACCTCGGAATTCCCCATCTGGCCCTGAGGCAGGCCGACGTCCAATCCATGGGTGGACAGGGTCGACGATGGATACTCGGCCATGATGCGGTCAAAGTTTGGCGTGTGGGCCAATAGCGGTGCGTTACCGGGCTCGGAAAAGGACAAGCCCCAACCGTCCAGAATGCACAGCACAACTGGCTTGGGGGTTTTCATAAATGGCTCCCGGCAAATAGGCGTCCCCTTGGATGGCCATATTACATAAGGTGCAAAGCAGTTGATACCACGTTAACGATAACAGTCGAAAATCATTCACAGGTTTCATGCGGTGCTGGCCCAGAGGGGGCCAAGTTGTGTGGCGGGATGTCGCAGCCGGACCGGTTTCAGCCGAGGCCCCCCTGAGCGAATCGGGTCAGGTGACGTTGGCCAAGCAGGCGGGCGACCGAGGCCGCGCGTCAAACGCGTCACGTGCGGTGGTACGGCCCACCGGCCAGAATCGTCGCTGCACGGTATAGCTGTTCGGTCAGCATCACCCGCACAAGCATGTGGGGCCAGACCATTTTGCCGAAAGACAGCGAGAAATCCATCGTGGCGCGCAGGCCGGGGTCGATCCCGTCCGCACCGCCGATGACAAAGGCCAGATCCCCGCGCCCTTCGTCGCGCCACCCGGCGATTCGGTCGGCAAAGCGGGGCGAGGTCATCAGCGTGCCGCGTTCATCCAGCGCCACGCGCAGCGCACCCTGAGGCAGGGCGCGCTCCAGAAGGGCGGCCTCGGCAAGCATGCCGCCGCCCTTTTTGTCCTCGACTTCGGTGATGGTGGTGGGCCCAAGCCCCAAGGCGCGCCCGGTACGATCCAGGCGCGTCATGTAATCGTCGATCAGCTCACGTTCGGGGCCCGGACGCATCCGGCCGACCGCGCAGATATGCAGTCGCATTCAGGCCGGCGTTTCCGTGTCTGCGGGCAGCCACATCTTGTCCAGCTGATAGAAATCGCGCACTTCCGGACGGAAGACGTGAACGATCACGTCGCCCGTGTCGATCAGAACCCAATCGCCGGTTTCCTTGCCTTCGATGCGCGAAGGCACGTTCAGATCCTGCTTCAGGTTGTTGACCAGTTTTTCCGCGATCGAGATCACCTGCCGGGTGGAACGCCCACAGCAGATCACCATGTAATCACCGATCGAGGATTTGCCGCGCAGACTGATCTGCACGATGTCCTCGGCCTTGTCGGCCTCAAGGGATGTCATGATACGGGCAAGCTGTTCTTCACTGCTTGCCGGGTTACGGTTGCCGTTCCGGTGTGCCATTGCGAGTGCCGCCGGATCGGAGGCGCGGGACGCGTCGGGTGTCATGGACAGGGTACTGTCCTCCTGCATTGCGCACCGGCCAATGCCCCGGCGCTGGGCATCCGGTTAAATAGCAACCCGCGCGGGGGTTTTCAATGAACCGTGATGCACAGATGTAGCGGCATGTTGCCGTCTGCGGCGCTTTGGTCACGTCTGCGGGGGATCGGGCCGCTCGACAGGGGCCTGATCGCGGTCGGGACCATCATCCTTCAGCATACGCAATTCGCGTTGGGGGAAGGGAATCGAGATGCCGTTGTCCTGAAACGCGTCCCACAGCGCCAGATAGACATTGCCGCGAATGTTGGTCAGCCCCTCTGTCGGGTCACTGATCCAGAAGCGCAGGACATAATCCACGCTGCTGTCGCCAAAACCGACGATATGACACACCGGGGCCTTCATGCTGAGCACACGGGTGACGCTACGGGCGGCCTCGACCGCGATACGGCGCACCAGATGCGGGTCGTCGCCGTAGGCGGTGCCGAAATAGATATCCAGACGCACAAACTGATTGGAATGGGACCAGTTGACGACCTGCCCGGTGATCAGATCCTCGTTCGGGATCAGATATTCCTTGCCGTCGCGCGTGATGACACTGACATAGCGCGCGCCCAGTGCGTTGATCCAGCCAAACGTATCACCCAGACTGATCACGTCGCCGGGCTTGATCGACTTATCCAACAGGATGATGACGCCCGACACCAGATTGGACACCACCTTTTGCAGGCCAAAGCCAATGCCCAGCCCGATTGCGCCCGACAGAAAGGCCAGCCCACCCAGATCGACGCCGATCGTGCGCAGCCCGATAAAGAACGCGGCACCATAGAGCCCGGTTTGCAGCAGCTTGACCGCCAGAACCTGCATCGAGGGCGAAATCTCGTCGTTCGTGCGAATCCGGCTGGTGGTGGTGGCCGAGATGATTCGCGCGCCGAAAAATAACAGGCCCAGAACGAACACCGCCTGCACCACCAGCCAGGCCGACAGGCGCATCTCACCCAGGTTAATTGACAGGCTGTCCAGCAGGGACTGCGCCTCGTCCGTCAGGCCGACGATGATCAGCGTGGCCCAGATCCACCCGGCATAGCGCACGATTCCTCGCACGAAGCCGTTTGAAATCAGGCGCGTGACAAGGGCAATCACCAGCCACGCCAAGGCCAGACTGGCGATGATGCCGATCAGATAGGACCGGCTGGGCCAGGTCATGGCCTGCATGATTCCAAACGTCGACCATGTCAGAACAACAAACAGTATCAGGCGCAGGCGTTTGTGGATTAACAGCAGATAGCGGATGCGCCATTTCGGCCAACCTTCGCGTGTGCGCAGCCAGTCATGCAGGCGCGGGGCCAGAACCCGGCGCAGCAGGTGCGCCACCAGAAACAGGCCCAGCACGATCAGGACTTGATAGGCGTTCCACGGCCGCAACAGGCCCATGATGAAAACATTCACCTTCTGCCACAAACCCAGCGCGATATCGTGCACCAGTTCACCCGGCAAATCCCTCGCCGAAGCGGTTTGTGCGGCGATGCTTGCGGCCTGTGTAAGGTAGAAGGCGATTTGGGACATGGCGACCAGATTGGCACAGACGGAGGCGGCGCGGCAAGCCTGCACTGGACAGGGCGCAGGTTTCGCGGTTGAATCGGCAATTGCCCCACAGCACAGGCCGCATCCCGATGAGCACCGCACATTCTGAGAATACTGCCTTGATTACCCATGGTGATTGCCTCAATCACATCATGCCCCATGGCCATCCCGAACAGGTGGCGCGCCTGAATGCCGTGTCGGACGCGCTGGAGGGCAAGCCGCTGTTGCGGATTGATGCCCCTCTCGCCACCGATGCGCAGGTGGCGCGCGCGCATCCCCAGACGCATCTGGACCGGTTGCGCGCCGATGCGCCGCAAAAGGGCATGGCCCCGCTGGATCCCGATACATGGATGTCGCCCGGATCGTTGAACGCCGCGCTGCGCGGGGCCGGGGGCGCGGTGCAGGGCGTGGACATGGTGATGGCGGGCGAGGTGCGCAATGTCTTTGTCGCCACGCGCCCGCCGGGGCACCATGCCGAATCTGAGCTGGCGATGGGGTTCTGCCTGTTGGGGACGGTCGCAATCGCGGCCAAACATGCGTTGGAGCATCACGGGTTGGCCCGCGTCGCTATTGTGGATTTCGACGTGCATCATGGCAACGGCACACAGGATCTGGTGCAAGACGACGCGCGTATTCTGTTTTGCTCGACCCACCAGATGCCACTGTTTCCCGGCACCGGCGACCCCTCCGAGACAGGGATTGCGAACAACGTGGTCAACGTGGCCCTGTCCGACGGTACGGGCAGCACGGCGTTTCGTCAGGCGATGGAGACACATATCCTACCCGCCGTCGATGCATTCCAACCCGAACTGATCCTGATCTCAGCGGGGTTCGACGCCCATCGCGACGATCCGCTGGCGGGCTTGAACCTGACCGAGGCGGATTTCGCATGGGCCACAACAAAGATATGCGCACTGGCGGCCGCCCATGCGTCGGGTCGCGTCGTGTCCTGTCTGGAAGGTGGTTATGAACTGCCCGCGCTGGGCTGCAGCGCAGCGGCACATGTCGATGCGTTGATCGCGGCGGGCGGGTAGGGCGTCTCAAATGCGGTGTGTTGCGCAGTTTGTCCTTGAGAAGTTTACCCCGGTCATCCGCCCGTTTCGAACCGGGTTTTTGGGGGCGGCAAACAAAGAGCTTGGTGTTTGATCCGCTGGGCCGTTTCAGCACGCGATCCTTAAATCAGGACTTTGGCCGTTTGCCTTCGCGTCGCCCAACCGGTCCGCTTCCCATTGTTCCATCCTAAGGTCGTTATCCCATTCGGTGATATCTTTTGCGTAGGCGTGTTGCGTGTCTTTCTTGCACTTGGCCAGATGCCGTCGCACTGCGCCGACCGTCAGGCACTGACGCGCGGCAGGTCCGTTCATGGCGGTGTTGTGCGTCGGCGCAGTGCCGTAGATGACTGTTAACTCTTGCCGCTCACGGCTGTTCAAGCCGTTTACCACCATCGGCCCCAGCAATAGCGATTCCGACAGGCAACCATTGGCGATCACAACCTCGTGCCGCTCACAGGCGAAATGAACCCACTTGATGGATCGTTTGCCGTTCATGTGCCGAATACCTTTTAGCGCAGTCAGAGATTTCGCAGGGGCAAAGGCCTCGGCCTTGAAATATCCATCCAACTGTCCACCGCCACCGACGACCATCCTGTGATGCGGTGACACGATCAGGTCCATGCCGGGCAGACCCGTTCCCAATGCGCCGGCGGCGATCAAGACGGGCTTTGCATCCACGTCAACGTCTTCCAGTGGGACATTGCCACTGTGCACCCAACGGATCGCCTGTGGTCCATGATCCAGCGTCTCGATAAGATCACCAACCTTCAATGTCTCCACAGGTGTCGGGCCGCTGGGCGTTTCGATCAACGTGCCGGGGGCATAGCACGGCACGTCTGCAAACGACCTATAAGCAGGGGCCGTGTCTGCATTGACGTCACCAACCGTTGATTGTGTATACGTCGTCCCCTGTATGAGAGGGGCGTTGACGATATAACCAACGTGGACGCCGCCGATTTCAACGGACTCGATGTAAATATGTGGATTTACGCCATCCCAAACTGCGTAGAATTCCTCGTCATAGATTTGGCCTGATGCGACGGTTTTGCCATTCATATCCGTGATGACAGCAGTCTGAGTCGTGTCAGAGCCGACTTCATCAGCGTCGCGGGTGCTGTTCTGCGAACTGGAATCGCCGTCTAACACCCCATCATCATCACGGATTGTAATGTTAACCCGGTGCAAATCGGGGTCATAGTCTTGCCGAAGAGACCACGAATTTGAAGTCGCATCATAAACCAGAGCGTCGGCAGAGTATCCAATTGGCATCGATTTTGCGTCCCATCATCAAGAGTGTGATGTCCCAAGCTAGCCAAAGGGAATGAACGCAGTCGTAAAACACAGGAGTTTTTTGATACGATTTTACTGAAATATGACCATCGCGCGCGTACGCACCAGCGTCAGTTGCTGAAAATCGGATCTTGGCGACGGTGCCAAAAATCTAGCATAGATTTTGATTGCGCGCCCATGGCGGGGGCCATGGGCGCGCAGAAGTTTTAGCCAAACACGCGCGTTAGCGCCTGATCCGTGGCCGAAATGATGTTGTCGATATCATCCTTGGTCGCAATCAACGCGGGCGAGTAGCACAGCGTGTTGTTAAAGCCGGGAATTGAGCGGTTGGTCATTCCGATGATCACGCCCTGCGCCATGCAGTCCGCCACGACCGCCTGCACCATCTTTTCTTGCGCGGGCTCCTTGGTGGCACGATCCGCGACCAGTTCAGCGCCCAGAAACAGGCCTTTGCCGCGCACATCACCGACGACGGCGTGCTTGTCCTTCAGCGCGTGCAGCTGATCCATCATGTAGTTGCCCATGGCGGTGGTGTTTTCCAGCAGGCCCTCTTCCTCGATGATGGCGATGTTTTCCAGCGCCGCCGCAGGCCCTGCCGTGCAGCCGCCAAAGGTGGAAATGTCGCGGAAATAGTTCATCGGATCGGTTGCATCGTCTTGGAACAGGTCGAACACCTTTTCGTTGGTCACGCAGCACGCAATCGCCGCATAGCCCGACGCCACGCCCTTGGCCATGGTCACGAAATCGGGTTTCACGCCATAGTGCTGATAGCCGAACCATTCGGTGCCGGTGCGGCCCACGCCGCAGACGACCTCGTCGATATGCAGCAGGATGTCATATTTGGCGCAGATTTCCTGCACGCGGGGCCAATAGCCATCGGGCGCGGGGATAACGCCGCCGCCTGCTGTCACCGGCTCAAGGCACAGACCGCCGATGGTGTCGGGACCCTCGGCCAGAATCACCTCTTCAATCGCATTGGCCGCTTTGATCCCGTATTCCTCGCCCGACAGATCCCACTGGGCGCGGTATTCCATGCAATGGGGCACGCGGATGAAACCGGGCACGAAGGGGCCGTATTGTGCGTTACGCTCGTCCTGACCACCTGCAGACATCGCGGCGATGGTTGCGCCGTGATAGTCGCGGTCGCGGTAGAGGATCTTGGATTTCTTGCCGCCATAGCGCTTGTGCGAGATCTGGCGGATCATCTTGAACGCCTTCTCGTTCGCTTCCGAGCCGGAGTTGGTGAAATAGACCCGGCTCATCCCCGGCATTTTCGAGATCAGCTTTTCCGAGAACATCGCGCCGGGGATCGACCCTGCCGAGCCTGCGAAATAAGGCAGTTTGATCAACTGGTCACGCACCGCGTTTGCAATCCGCTCGCGCCCGTAGCCGACGTTGACTGTCCAGACGCCGCCGGAAACGGCATCAAGATGCTCTTTGCCCTTCTGGTCCCAGACGCGCATGCCCTTGCCTTCGACGATGATCCGGGGGTCGGATTTGGCGTCGGGGCCGGTCCAACCGGCGTGCTGGCTGAGGTGGTGCCAGACATGGGCGCGGTCAGCTTCCACGACTTTTTCGATGTCATTGTCCAGAAATTTGCCGTCCATGTCGTCCTCCAAAGGGGTTGTGGCCGGTCACGCGTCAGGGGCGGGTGCCGGGGTATGGCTGTCGGGTGCGGGCGCAGCGCGCCTGTGCGATGCTCTATATCATAGAAGCCCTGATCGCGCGCCAGTGATAGGTCCAACTGAGCCCATTGATTAGGTCCAGTTGATGCCGGATCTGGCGCGCTGTGGCGGAATTTGTGTGGTTCGCCGTGTGTTGGGCGGTTTTGCCGAAGGTCGGTGGCGTCAGGCGGTGGCGTCAGGCGGTGGCGCGGGTCAGGGCCTGTTCCAGATCGGCAATCAGGTCATCCACATCTTCGATCCCGATGCTGAGGCGCAACAGATTGGGATGCACCTTGAAACCTTCGCCCGAGACGGTCTTGCGATGCTCGATCAGGCTTTCGACCCCGCCCAGTGATGTGGCGGGATAGAAGATCTGGCAAAAGCGCGCGGTATCGATCGCTGTTTGTTCGGACCCGGTGGTGATGATCGAAAGCATCCCGCCATAAAGCCCGCCGGTCTGGCGTTTGGCAATGGCGTGGCCGGGGTGTGAGGGCAGGCCGGGAAACAGAACGCGGTCAACCAGCGGATGCCCCTCGAAATGCTGCGCCAGCGTCAGAGCGTTTTGCGTTGCGCGCTCGACTCGCAGCATCAGGGTGCGCATGCCCCGGATCAGCAGGAAGGCGTCGAAACTGTGCAGCACTGTGCCTTGCAGCTTGCGAATGTTCTGGATCTCGTCCCACAGCGCGCCGGTGTCGTTCACCGACAGGGCACCAGCGGTCACATCCGAATGTCCGTTCAGGTATTTCGTGGCCGAGTGGAAAGATATGTCCGCGCCCAGCGTCAGCGCCTGTGTGCAGCAGGGCGGTGTGCCGGTGCAATCGGTGAAAAGGCGCGCGCCGCCTGCGTGGGCAATCTTGGCGGCAGCGGCAATGTCGGTCACGTCCCAATCGGGGTTGTTCGGCGTCTCGACCCAGACCAGCGCAGTTTCGCCATTGCGCATCGCGGCCTGCATCGCGTTGAGATCGCCGGTTTTGTAGAATGTCACGTCCAGACGCCCTAGCGCGTGGTGCTTTTGCAGTTGTTGCAGCACGCCGTGATACATCACGTCGGGGGCGACGACATGGGCGCGGGCGGGCATTGCCTCCATCACAGCATTGGCCGCTGACATGCCCGAAGCAAACAACAGCGTGTCCGCCGCGCCTTCGAGGTCGGCGATGATTGCCTCGGCGTGATCGGTGGTCTGGTTGCTGTCGCGGCGGTAGATGTAAGGCTTACGCTCGGAATAATCATCGGCGCGGGCGTAGGTTGCCGTGGGCTGGATCGGCGGGATGATCGCGCCGGTTTCGGGATCCATGTAACGCAGCGCCTGTGCAAGGCGCGTGGCGGGCGACAGAGGGCGGTTCTTCATGGCGGCATCCTTTTGTGGCGCGTCGTGGATCCGGTGTTGTGCAATGGATATTTAGACCAAGAAAAAGCAGGAAGGTGTGGCCCGGCGCAGGGATGTGCGCCGGGCGATGGCGGGTTAGCTGAGTGCGCTGTCGCAGCGTCCGCAGGTGCCGGGGTGGGCATGGGTGCCGACGTCGGGCAGGATTTTCCAGCAGCGTTGGCATTTCTCGCCTTCCGCCTTCGCGAAGGTCACGGCGATGCCTTCGGTTTCGGGCAGGGTGAAGGCGTCGGCCGGGGCGGGTGCATCCGTCAGAGTGATCGCCGAGGTGATGCACACATCCTGGAAGGGCACTGATTGCAGGGCTGCCAGCGTGTCAGGGTCGGACACAAAGACCGTTGGCGCGGCCTCAAGCGAAGACCCGATGACCTTGTCGGTGCGCTGGATTTCCAGTGCGGCCGTGACAACGCGGCGGGCCTGACGGACGCGGGCCCATTTTGTGGCCAGATCCGGGTTCAGCCAGTCCTGCGGCGTTTCGGGGATGTCCTGAAGATGCAGCGATGTGCCGTCCTCGGGGAAGCGTTCCAGCCAGACCTCCTCCATGGTGAAGACCAGAACTGGGGCCAGCCAAGTGGTCAGGCGATGGAACAGGATGTCCAGAACAGTATGGGCTGCGCGCCGCTCGACGCTGTCGCCGTCGCAATAGAGCACGTCCTTGCGCATGTCGAAATAGAAGGCCGACAGGTCCAGTGTGCAGAAGTTGAACAGCGCCTGAAATACGCCCTGGAAATCGTAGGCTTTGTACCCTTCGTGCACGCGCGTGTCGAGTTCGGCCAGACGGTGCAGGACCCATTGTTCCAGTTCCGGCATCTCGGCGGGGTCGATGCGGTCGGACTCTTTGAAATGCGCCAGTGCGCCCAAAAGGTAGCGCATCGTGTTGCGCAGGCGGCGATAGCTGTCGGCCACGCCTTTCAGGATCTCGGGGCCGATGCGCAGGTCGGCGGTATAGTCCGATTGTCCCACCCAGAGGCGCAGAATGTCGGCGCCGTATTGTTTGGTGACCTCTTCCGGGGACACGGTGTTGCCAACCGATTTGGACATCTTGTTGCCCTTGGCGTCCAGCGTGAAGCCGTGGGTCAGGACGCCGCGATAGGGCGCGCGCCCTATCGTGCCGCAGGCCTGTAGCATGGACGAGTGGAACCAGCCGCGGTGTTGGTCGGTGCCCTCAAGGTAAAGATCGGCCAGCCCGTCTTCGGAGCCATCTTCGCGGTCGCGCAGCACGAAGGCGTGGGTCGAGCCAGAGTCGAACCACACGTCGAGGATGTCATCGACCTTGTCCCACTCATCGGGGTTGACGATGCCGTCGAGGAAGCGGTTTTTCGCGCCGTCCTTGTACCACGCATCCGCGCCTTCGGCCTCGAATGCCTCGAGGATGCGGGCGTTGACGGCCTCATCCTTCAGCAGGAAATCGGCGTCGCTGGGCAGCGCGCCTTTGCGGGTAAAGCAGGTCAGCGGCACACCCCATGCACGTTGGCGCGACAGCACCCAATCGGGGCGCGCTTCGATCATCGAATAGAGGCGGTTGCGTCCGGTTTTGGGCGTCCATGTGACCAGTTCGTCGATAGAGGTCAGGGCGCGTTCGCGGATCGTCTTGCCATAGGTGTCCTGCCCGTCGCCGACGGGGCGGTCCACGGCGGCGAACCATTGCGGGGTGTTGCGATAGATGATCGGGGCCTTGGAGCGCCAGCTATGCGGATAGCTGTGGGTGATCTTGCCACGCGCCAGAAGGCCGCCGACCTCGACCAGTTTGTCGATCACGGCCTTGTTCGCGTTGCCCTCTTTCCCGTTGGGTTTGAGGATATGTTTGTCACCAAAGAACGGCAGGTCAGCGCGAAAGCTGCCATCGTCCAGAACGTTATAGGTGATCACCTGTTCCAGCATGCCAAGGTCGCGGTAGAGTTCGAATTCTTCCATACCGTGGCTGGGTGCGCAGTGGACGAACCCGGTGCCTTCGTCGTCGGTGACGAAATCGGCGGCGCGGAAATCGCGCGGGGCGTCCCATTCGCCGTTTGAGCCTTCGGCACCTGCCAGCGGGTGCGACAAGGTGAGGCCTGCCAGCTCATCTGCGGGGACGTCGCGCACGCGGGTCCACTGGCCTTGCTCAAGGCGGGCACGGGTCAGCACATCGTCGGCCAACTTGTCAGCCAGAATAAAGCGGTCGCCCTTGGCGGCCCAACATTCGTCCGGGGCGTCGGTGACTTCGTAAAGGCCGTAGGCGAAATTCTCGCCATAGACGACGGCCTTATTGGACGGGATGGTCCAGGGGGTCGTCGTCCAGATAACAACCTGAGCACCCTCCAGCGGGCCACCGGACGTCACCTTGAATTTGACCCAGACCGTGAAACTGTCCTTGTCATGGTATTCCACCTCGGCCTCGGCCAGGGCGGTTTGCTCGATCGGGGACCACATCACGGGTTTGGAACCCTGATAGAGTGTGCCGGTCATCAGGAATTTCTGGAACTCTTCCGCGATGATCCGCTCGGCGCGGAAATCCATCGTCAAATAGGGTTTTTCCCAGTTTCCGGTGACGCCAAGACGCTTGAATTCATCACGCTGGATATCGATCCAGCCCTCGGCGAATTTGCGGCATTCCTGACGGAAATCGACGATGGGCACGTCGTCCTTATCGCGACCTTTTTTGCGGTACTGTTCCTCGATCTTCCACTCGATCGGCAGGCCGTGGCAGTCCCAGCCGGGGATATAGCGCGCATCGCGCCCCATCATTTGCTGGCTGCGCACGACCATATCCTTGAGGATCTTGTTCAGCGCGTGACCGATATGCAGGTGGCCGTTGGCGTAGGGAGGGCCGTCGTGCAGAGTAAAGGGTTGGCGGTTGCCCTCGGCAGTGGCCTTTTCGCGCAGGCGATCATAGATGCCGATTTCTTCCCAGCGGGCCAGCCACTCGGGCTCGCGCTTGGGCAGGCCAGCGCGCATTGGGAAATTCGTCTGGGGCAGGTTCAGCGTGGATTTATAGTCGGGCGATTGGGGCGTGTCGGCGCACATTGCGGGCGTCCTTTATCTCGGATCGGAAAGGGGATGGGGTGGGGGCGGCGCGACGGATCAAACGCCTTTTCCCGGCGGCTCGTGCTGTCAGAGCGCCGGGCATGTAATTCGAATGATGATCGCGCGTATATGCGTCATGGTGGGCCTTATAGGGCGAGGGCAGGGCGGCGTCCAGAGTGGCGATGGGGCTTGCATTGTTTGCAATCACTTGCCCGTCGGGAACAGTCCGCTGAGCGCGGTGGTCATCAACCGGCGTACCGAGGGGCGTTTGCCGGTCGAGAATGGCAGGGGGCGGCAGACCTCCATCGCGGCCACGCCGACGCGGGCGGTCAGCGCGCCGTTTACCACGCCCTCGCCAAAGCGGCGCGATATTTTGGACAGAACACTGCCGCCGGCCACCGTGCCGATCAGGTCGTCGCCCACGGCGACCGCGCCGGTGGCGACCAAATGGGTCATAACCGCGCGGGTTAGTCGCCAAGCCCCCAGAACGCCGGACCGGCCGCCGTAGATTTCTGCGATGCGGCGGATCATGCGGATGTTGGCGGTCAGTGCGACGACCACATCGGCCAGTGCCAAGGGCACCAGCGCGGTAACGGCGGCGACCTGACGGGCGGCCCCCTCGACTTCGCGCGCGGCCAAGGCATCCAGCGGCGCCAGCAGCGTGTCTTCGGTCAGGGTCAACAGGGTTGCGGCGTCGAATTGATCCTGGCTGTGTTCGGCCAAACGGGCGCGGCCCCATGCCGTATCCTCGCGCCCGGCATACAGCGCGACCAGACCGGCGGTGACGGTGCGCGCGGCGCTGAGGTCGTCATTGGCCAGCGCGCTATCGGCGGCGCGGTGCAGATGGTCGATGCGTTTGAGGCGGGCAAAGGCCGACATTTCGCGGATCGCAATGGCCAGCAGTACGATGATCAACGCGGCTGTCAGACCGGTGACGATATAGCCCAGCAGCGGCAGGCGCTGGATTAGCCCGGTGGCAAAATCCCATGCCGCCAGCGAGATAGCTACGCCCAACAACGTCATCACCAGCGACCAGAACATCCGCGCCAGACGCGAGGGTTTGCGCGCGGCCAGACCGGCAGCGGCGCGCATGGCGCGACCGTCGGGCGGGGGAAGGCCGTCGTCGTTCAGGTCGGGGACCGGCGGGGCGTCGGCGGGGCTGGGCGAGTTGGCGGCGCGGTCGGGTGCGCTGTCGGGTGTGGCGTCCAGATCGAACAGGATGGGGCCTTTGCTCATGGCGCTGACCTTTCGGGATGGGGCCAGACCATGCGGATCTCGGCCAGATTTTCGTCATTACCAGTGCCACAGCCATGCTCGGCCTCGGCAAATCCATGCGCGGCATAGAATGCGCGGGCGGGGGTGTTGGCCTCGGCCACCCAGAGATCCAGATGCGGTGCGTTGCTCTGTGCGTCCTGTAACAAGGCGCGCCCCAGCCCGGTGCGTTTTCTGTGGGGATGCACATAAAGCGCGTGGATGTGATGACCGTCGCGCGCGATGAACCCGGCGGTGCTGTGCGGGTCGCGGATGACCTTGACCCAACCGGCGCGGGTGATGCGCACCATCAGCGTCAGGTCCGTGATCAGGCTACGGGTTTTGGGCAGCCACGGGGTTGTGCGTGTGACCATGCGCAGGATCGCCGTCAGGCGGGGCACGTCACGCAGGCGCGCGGGATGTGGTTCGGACCTCATAGCCGGTCCCCGATCAGGAACTGCGCGGCGCGGTCCAGCCGGATATGCGGCGGGCCCATGCCGGGTTTCAGGTTCAGTCGGGCAGGGGCGAATTTCATGATCTGATAGTCCTGATCCAGCCATGTTTCCTGCCCTTGCCGCGCGGGCCCCAACAGGGCGCCGGGGCTGTCTGGCAGGGCACCGGGGTAAAACGCCGCCTCTTTTCCGCGACTTCCGTCTGGGTTCAGCAACGTGCCGCGCACACAGTCCAGTGAGTCACCATTGTGATCGCGCACTTCTTCGGTCGTGGCGCGCAGCGCGGCCAAGGCGATGGCCTGCGTTTCGGCCCCATGGAAATCGGCGCGCGACCGGGCCTGCGCGGTCATCGCCTCCATGATCGCCGTCAAGCGTGCGTGTTGGGTGTGGTGCAGATGGTCGGCCTTGGTTGCGGCGAACAGGATTTTTTCCACACGCCGTCCGCGCAACAGGCGCGACAGGAACGCGTTGCGACCGGGGCGAAAGGCCGACAGGATCTCCGCCATCGTATCCTGAAGATCGGCCAACGCGGGCGGGCCGGAATGGATAGACCCCAGCGCATCGACCAACACGATCTGACGGTCGATCTTTGAGAAATGATCGCGAAAGAACGGCGCGACGACCTGCGATTTATAGGCGTCAAAGCGGCGCTCCATTTCGCGCCAAAGGGCCTTACGGTCTGGGCGCGTGTCGGGCGCGGGCAGCGGGGCAAAGGTCAGCGCGGGCGAACCGGCCATGTCGCCGGGCAACAGAAATCGCCCAGGTGCGATGCCGCTGAGGCCGCTATCGCGCGCAGCCTCCAGATAGGCGGTAAAACTGGCAGCGAGGGATTTGATCTGCGGCTCGTCCCAGGCGCCGGACAGGTCAGCGGCGTCGGCGAGCGCCGCGAACGGCGCGCCAAAGGGACGGGAACGCAAAGCACTTAGCGCGCTGGCGGCCCACTCGGTGTAGGATTTGTCCATCAAGGCCAGATCCAGCAGCCATTCGCCGGGATAATCGACGATGTCGATATGCACCGTGCGCGGCCCCGTCAGCCCGGCCAGCAGCCCGGCGGGGCGCACCCGCAGGGACAGACGCAGTTCGGAAATGGCGCGGGTGCTGTCGGGCCAATGCGGCTGCGGCGCGGTCAGCGCGCCAAGATGCGTCTCGAAATCGAAACGCGGCACGGTATCGTCGGGTTGAGGTTGCAGGAAGGCCGCAGTAATGCGCCCCTCGGCGGCGGCGACCAGACCGGGCATGCGACCGCGTTCCAGCAGATTGGCAACCAGCGAGGTAATGAAGACCGTCTTGCCCGCGCGCGCCAACCCGGTCACGCCGATCCGCACCACTGGTTCGAACAACGCCTCGTTCAAAGCGCCGGAAACACGCTCGGCGCTGCGGGTCAGGCCGTCGGCTACTGTCGATAACACCAATGCGCGGCCCTCTTTCATAATTCCTTTAGCTTAGATAACGGTGGGCAGCGTGGGTTTCCAGTGCTGTGCACCATCCGATATGGCGCGGATGTGTGGGGCGGGGGCCTGCGGCGCGAATTTTTCAAGAACGATGAAAGCCAGGCGGCGGTCGGAGGATATGGTGGCAAGATTTGCCCTGAAGGTCGAATATCACGGGGCGCCTTTTGCCGGGTGGCAACGCCAACGCGATCAACGCTCGGTTCAGGGCGCGATCGAGGCGGCGCTGGCGCGGTTGGAACCGGGGCCGCATACGATTGCAGCGGCCGGGCGCACGGATGCGGGTGTGCATGCGCTGGCGCAGGTGGCGCAGTGTGATTTGAAAAAGGACTGGGCGCCGTTTCGTTTGATGGAGGCGCTGAACCATCATCTAAAGCCGGATCCGGTGGCGATTGTGGATTGCGCGGTGGCCGACGAAGGCTGGCACGCGCGGTTTTCGGCGCTGGAGCGTCAGTACATGTTTCGCCTGCTGATGCGCCGTGCGCCCGCCACGCATGATGCCGGGCTTGTGTGGCAAGTGCCGCATGTGCTGGATCATCAGGCGATGCAGGTGGGGGCCGCGCATTTGCTGGGACATCATGATTTCACAACGTTCCGGTCATCAATCTGTCAGGCGGCCAGCCCGGTGAAAACCATGGACGAGGTGCGCATCGAGCGTATCGAGGGCCCGGGTGGCCCTGAATTGCGATTCCATCTGCGGGCGCGATCGTTCCTGCACAATCAGGTGCGCAGTATCGTGGGCACGCTGGAGCGCGTAGGGCGCGGTGCCTGGGCCCCTGACGATGTGCGCAAGGTTCTGGAGGCGCGTGACCGTGCTGCCTGTGGGCCGGTGTGCCCGCCTCAGGGATTGTACCTGGCGGGGGTGGTGTATCCCGACAATCCGTTTGATTGATTCTGCCCAAATTTGACTTGGATTCAGGGGCGGTTACACAGTATGGGTCTGGGGCGACCTGCCTTGCAGGCCGCTGTGTGGCTCCGTAGCTCAACTGGATAGAGCAAGGACCTTCTAAGTCCGAGGTTGAGGGTTCAAGTCCTTCCGGGGCCGCCAAAATCCACAATTATGTCAATGACTTTTCTGTCGGCTTCAGCCATTTTTTCAGGCCACCCGGATTGCCTCGCCGTTAGGTGATCCCGGCGCAAAAGGCTTCGATTCGGTCCATGGCGGCCATCAATTCCGCTTCGGAGGCGGCGTAGGACACCCGGAAGAACGGGCTTTGACCAAAGGCCTTGCCTTGCACTGTCGCTACCCCACCTTCCTCCAGTAGGGCCATGCAGAACGCCTCGTCATCGGTGATGGTGCGCCCGCCCGCTGTGGTGCGCCCGATGAAGGCCGCGCAGGACGGGAACACATAGAAGGCGCCCGGCGGGGTCGGACACTCCAGCCCCGGTATCGCCCTCAGCCGCGCCACAACCAGATCGCGGCGGGCTTGATACGCGGCGCGTTGGGTGACCAACGCGTCCTGCGGGCCGGTAAGCGCGGCATGGGCCGCCCATTGGCTGACGCGCGATGTACCGCTGGTTGTCTGGCTTTGCATCAGGGCCATCGCGTCGATCAGGGGTTTGGGTCCGGCGGCATATCCTATGCGCCAGCCGGTCATCGCATAGGCCTTGGAGACGCCGTTCATGGTTAACGTGCGCTCTTTCATCTCCGGAGCGGCAGAGGCCATGGTGGCGAAAGGTACGTTGCCGTAAATCAGATGTTCGTACATGTCGTCGGATAATACCCAAACGTGAGGGTGACGCTCCAGAACCTCTGCCAGCGCCCGCAGATCATCGGCAGAATAGACCGCGCCAGTTGGATTGGAGGGCGAGTTCAGAAACAGCCACCGGGTGTGCGGTGTGATCGCGGCCTCAAGTGCGGCGGGCGTCAAGATAAACCCATCCTCGGGCGTCGTGGTGGGGCAGACAGGGGTGGCACCGGCCAGCTCGACGATATCAGTATAGCTGACCCAATAGGGCGCGGGGATGATCACTTCGTCGCCCGGATCCACCGTGGCCAGAACGGCGTTTGCGATTACCTGCTTGCCGCCGGTACTGACGATGGTCTGTTCGGGAGGGTAATCTAGCCCGTTCTCGCGCTTGAATTTGTCGACAATGGCGGCGCGCAATTCCGGAATGCCCGGAACGGGAGAATATTTTGTCTCGCCTCGCTGCACTGCTTCGGCCGAGGCGATCTTGATATGGTCCGGCGTGTCGAAATCCGGTTCGCCAATCGAAAGGGAAATCACATCGCGGCCTTTGGCGCGCATCTCGCGAGCGGTTTGGGTGATTGCAATGGTGGCAGCAGGTTGAATGCGAGACAGGGCAATAGATTTGCGGAAGGTGGACATGGGCGCGGGCCTTTGGGTTTGATGTTTGGGCTACCTTAAAGGGCATCGGGAAAGGCGCAAGCCACCAATGGCAAACCGCGCGGTTGCCTCACCCGAACACCGACCACCCGGTGAACTGTCCTAACCGCTGTGCGGCCTCGGTGCCCGCCTGTGAGTTCCCATAATGGTTCAATCCCGGCGACCAGACGGCAATCGACGCCTTGCCCGGCGCGATGATCAGGATCCCCCCGCCGACGCCGCTTTTGCCCGGCAACCCCACACGATAGGCGAAATCACCGGACCCGTCGTAATGCCCGCAGGTCATCATCAGCGCATTGATTCGCCTCGCGCGACGGGCCGAGATCAGGCGTGGGGCATCCGATAGTCCGGCCAGCATCCGACCCGCGCGCGCCAGTTGCTCGGTCGTCATGGCAATGGCGCATTGATGGACATAGGTGCCCAGCGTCAACTCGGGTGGGTTGTGCAGGTTGCCATGTGACAGCAGGTAATGGATCAGCGCCGTATTGCGATGCGCTGTTGCGGCCTCGGACCGGGCGACGTCCTTGTCGATGTGGATGTCATCGTCACCACTGGCCGCCCGCAGAAATTGGATGATCTCGGCCAGCGCGTCCTGCGGCATCCGCCCCTCTAGCAGTGCATCGGTGGTCACGATCGCACCCGCGTTGATGAAAGGATTGCGCGGGCGGCCCTGTTCGCGTTCCAGCAGCAGGATGGAATCGAAAGACGTGCCCGACGGCTCGCGACCCACGCGGGTCCACAATTGATCCCCAATCCGACCCAGAGCAATAGCCAGCGTGAACACCTTTGAAACGCTCTGGATCGAGAACCGCTTTTGCGCCGCACCTGCCGACAGGACCCTCCCATCGGCCAACGCCACCGAAATGGCAAACTGTGCAGGATCGACACTGGCCAGTTCCGGGATGTAGGCGGCGGGCGTGCCCCAATCGCCCTGCGCATGCATCTGCTCATCCAGATCTCTCAGGAAGGTCTGAAGGTCATCGATGTCAGTCATGGCGCGCCCCTTTGCCCGGTCAATAGCAATGCTAAGGCGCGGCGCGGTCCGGGGACAACCCCCGGAACCACGTCAGGTGTTGAACAGAAAGTGCAGTACATCGCCATCTTTGACGATATAGGCCTTGCCCTCGGCGCGCATCTTGCCGGCTTCTTTAGCGGCCTGTTCACCGCCCAATGTGACGAAATCGGCGTAAGCAATGGTTTCGGCGCGGATGAAGCCCTTCTCAAAGTCACCATGGATCACACCGGCGGCCTTGGGCGCGGATGTGCCCTGCTTGATCGTCCAGGCGCGCGCCTCTTTCGGGCCGACTGTGAAATATGTCTCAAGATGCAGCAGCTCGTAACCGGCGCGGATCAACCGATCCAAGCCCGCTTCGTTCAGGCCCATCTCGTCCAGAAACATCTGGGCCTCGTCCGGGTCCAGTTGGCTGATCTCTTCCTCGATCTGCGCACTGATCACAACGTGAGAGTTACCCTGCGCCGCGGCCATTTCACCTACCTTGTCGGACAGGGCGTTGCCCTTTGAGGCATCCGCCTCACCGACATTGCAGACATAAAGAACGGGTTTGCTGGTCAGAAGTTGCAGCAGCTTCCAAGCGCGCAGATCGTCTTCATCCACTGCGACCGTGCGGGCAGGCTGACCTGCCTCCAGAGCGGCCAGCGCGGCGCGCAACAGGCGCTCTTGTTGGACGGCTTCTTTGTCGCCCCCACGCACCTTGCGCACGATATTCTGGATGCGCTTTTCGATGCTCTCGATATCGGCCAGCATCAGTTCGGTCTCGATTGTATCGGCATCTGATACGGGATCAACGCGCCCTTCCACATGGGTCACGTCGCCATCCTCGAAACAGCGCAGCACATGGGCAATTGCGTCAACTTCGCGGATGTTGGCCAAAAACTGGTTGCCCAGCCCCTCACCCTTGCTGGCGCCCTTTACCAGACCGGCGATATCGACAAAGGTCATGCGTGTCGGGATGGTCTGCTTGGATCCGGCAATTTCGGCCAGTTTGTCCAGACGGGCATCTGGAACGCCCACGTCACCGACGTTCGGTTCGATCGTGCAAAAAGGAAAGTTGGCGGCTTGCGCAGCGGCTGTCTTGGTCAGCGCATTGAACAACGTGGACTTGCCAACATTTGGCAGCCCGACAATCCCCATCTTGAACCCCATAACAGCCCCTTCCTGCGGCCTGCGCCGCGCCCCTGAAAACGAAGTCAGGCTTTAACGGCCCCGCCCGCGCGGTGCAAGGCGGATCGCGCCGGGGTCATATACTCGTTCCCCCCTTTCATCTTTCCTATAAATACCTACTGCACTGCCCCCTGCCCATTGCCTTTACGCCTCAAATTGGGCAAATCAGGTTGACGCCAGCCAAAGGACGACATCACCATGAGCCGCATCGACGCCAAATTCGCCGCCCTCAAAGCCGCCGGTAAGAAGGCATTCGTGTCCTATGTGATGGCGGGCGACCCGGATTTCGATACCTCACTGGAGGTCGTCAAAGGCCTGCCAGCGGCAGGTGTGGACATCATCGAACTGGGCCTGCCCTTTACTGACCCGATGGCCGACGGCCCGACAATCCAACTGGCCGGTCAACGCGCGCTTGGTGCGGGGATGACCCTGCAACGCACGCTGGATATGGCCACCGAGTTTCGCAAGGGCGACGACACCACGCCGATCGTGCTGATGGGGTATTACAATCCGATCTATAATCGCGGCGTGGAAAAATTTCTGGTCGATGCCAAGGCGGCGGGCATCGACGGTCTGATTGTGGTCGATCTGCCTCCGGAAGAGGATGACGAGCTGTGCATCCCTGCGCAGAAGGCTGGCCTGAATTTCATTCGTCTGGCCACGCCCACCACGGATGACAAGCGCCTGCCCAAAGTGCTGCAAAACACATCGGGCTTCGTTTATTATGTTTCGATTACCGGCATCACCGGTGCCGCCGCCGCCGAAGCGACGGATGTCGCCCCCGAGGTCGCGCGCATCAAGGCTCAGACAGACCTGCCCGTGATCGTCGGTTTTGGTATCCGCACACCAGAAACGTCGCGCTCCATTGCGGGGGTTGCGGACGGGGCTGTGGTCGGATCGGCCATTGTGTCCTACATGGCCGACGGACATAGCCCGGCCGAGGTTCTCGCCTTCGTCAAGACGCTGGCCGACGGCGCGCACTCCGCTTGACCCGGTGAACACGCGTAGTCTGGACACCCCGATTGGCCTAATGCGCATCAGCGCATCGGGCGGTGCGATTACCGCGATCAACTGGGGACGGGCCGAGGCCGAGGATACCACCCCGGAACTGACCGAAACTTGTGCGCAATTGGCGGCCTATTTCGAAGGTCGGTTGGCTGTATTCGACTTGCCCTTGCAAGTGAATGCCAGCGAGTTCCAGATCCGAGTGTGCGCCGCCATCTCGGCCATCCCGTTTGGCCAAACCCGCACCTATGGTGACATCGCCCGCGATCTGGGCGCGCCCGCCCAAGCCGTCGGTGCGGGATGTGGTGGTAACCCGATCCCGGTCATCATCCCCTGTCACCGTGTTTTGGGCGCAACGTCCTTGGGTGGGTTCTCTGCGCGTGGAGGCGTGGAAACCAAGGTCTGGTTGCTAAAACACGAGGGCGCTGCGGGACTTTTGATCTGACATTTGCGACCGGCGGCGTAGAGAAAATTCGCGAATTTTCTGGACCCGCCTCAAGCGGTGCGTTGTGGGATTATCTGCTGTGCGATACCGGCGAACAGCAGGTAGATCGAGGTTGCGACCAACCCCCAATGCGCCCAGCTTTCGGGATGGAAATCCACCCAAGCCGCCCAGCCGGCAAATAATGTCCAGGCCAAGGCCACAGGCAGCGACACCATGCGCCAGCGCTTAGTCCGCACAGGATGGATGAATTTCAGCGGCAGGAACATCGCGATGGCCAGCACGGTGACCAAAGACAGGCTGACCCAGAAATTAGGCTCGGTCGAGAAAATCACGATGACCAGCATGTTCCAGGCTGCGGGAAATCCCATAAAGGATTTATCAGGCGTCTTCATGCCCTTGTCTGCCATATAAATCACGCTGGCGAATGTGATGATGATGATCGCAAACCATCCGGTCCATCCCGGAAGAAGGCCGGATTTGAACAGGGCGAACGCAGGGATGAAGATGTAGGTCAGGTAATCGACCATCATGTCCAATATGATCCCGTCAATCCGACCCCAGTTGGCCTGAACATGATATTTGCGCGCCAGAGGTCCGTCCGCGCCATCCACGACGAAGGCGACGACCAGCCACAGGAACATCAGGCTCCAATTGGCATCTGCGGCGGCAAGCATGGCGAGCATCGCAAAGACCGCGCCGCTGGCGGTAAGAAGGTGAACCCCGAGGGCCTTTGTGCGTATCATCATGGCCGCGCTTTTGCCGTAAACTGCGCCGGGGTGCAATCAGGCTTTCGGATGCGCACGGGCATAAACCTCCATCAGGCGGGCAGTGTCGACGGCGGTATAGGCCTGCGTGGTCGATAAGGACGCATGGCCCAACAATTCCTGAATTGCCCGCAGATCGCCGCCCGCGTTCAGCAGGTGCGTGGCAAAGCTGTGGCGCAGTGCATGGGGCGTGGCCGTAGCAGGCAGACCCAGCTGCATGCGGACCTGCGCCATCATCAACTGCACAGCGCGCGGGGACAGGGTGCCGCCGCGGGCACCGTAAAACAACGGCGTGTTTTGGCCGATGTCATAGGGACACAGCCGCGCATAGGCCTCGACCGCCTGTCGGGCGGTGGGCAGGACCGGCACGATTCGCTCTTTTCCGCCCTTGCCGATGATCCGCAGGCTGACGCCCATCGGCATTGTATCGCCGCGCAGCCCCAGCGCCTCAGAGATCCGCAGCCCGCAGCCATAAAGCAGCGTGATCACCGCCTGATCCCGTGCCGCGATCCACGGTGTCAGCGATTGAACCTCGGCGGTGTCGATCACGTTCTTCGCTGCCTCTACACTTAGCGGGCGGGGCAGCTTGCGTTGGTATTTCGGGCTGCGCGTCGCCAGCACCGCCGTCGGTTCAAATCCCTCCCGTTCCGCCAGCCAGCGGTAGAATGATTTTACCGCTGACAGTTTGCGCGCAAGGCTGCGCGGCCCCACGTCGCGACCACGTGTGTGCGCCATCCATGCGCGCATGTCACTCGTGTCGATATGCGCCAGCGCGCCCAGACCGGCACACTCGCCCTTATGAAGGGTGATAAACGTTAAGAAACCGCCAACATCTGCCGCATAGGCCGAAATTGTATGTTCGCTGGCCCCGCGCAGCGCGCGATGACCGTCCAGCCACTCGGCCAATGCCCCCCTTGCGGCGGGCGATATCATGCTAACCAGCGGCGCATCGCTCTCTCGAAGACGCCGGCGAAAAAGGTCAGCAGATCAGTGCCTTGCTGAGGGGTGAACTGATGCGGATCCTCGGCCCCCATGACCAGCATGCCGGGCAGGCGACCTTCGCCAAAGTCCAGATGCAGGCATGCCTCGGAGCGGATATAGGTCGCCGCGTCGCCATGCACGGACGCGTCGGTTTCATGCACCTGGCGCAGCGTGATCTGGCGTGGCGGACCGCTGCGACCGGTGGACAGATAGCGCGCGCAAAAGCCGGGTTCGGCCACCGACAGGACATCGCCCAGACGTTGCACGGCTGGGTCATTGTCGTTCTGCACCGATTCGAGCACCAGCCGCATCGAATCGACGCGCAGGATATCCGCCACTTCGCCGCCCAGATCGCGCAGGAAGGTTTCAAACTCGACCGGGTCCAGCATCCGCAAAATCGCGCGGTGCACCTGATTTGTGCCCGCCAGATTATCATAAGCGGCGGCAATCACGCTGCGATGCGTGTCTTCCAGCCGATCCAGCCGCGCCTCCAACCGGTCCATAGCGATTCCGCGCAGATCGACGATATTGCCGCCCATCGCCCGCTCGTTCGCGGCGATCAGGGCGCGCATAAGGTCTTGATCCTCAAGGATTACGTCAGGCTGGCTGATGATCCGCTCGCGCAGGGTATCGTCGATTTTCGGCTTGCTGCTCATGCTCAACTCTTTGGTTGTTTTGACGTGGTATAGCATGGGGTTGCGGGGAAATCTTCATTTGAATGTTGATCAGCTAGAATTAGTTATTGGGCGTCCCGAATTCATCAGTCGATCAGACGTGTTCAGCCAAACCAATACTCATTGAATGTGCTAGGAATCAAACGGTTATCCCCATGGGAGCGGCTCGTCTCCCATAACCTGCCCGAACCTGTTTTCTCGGTGCCACCGAATATTTTCCGGGTGCGGAGCATTTCTGGGGTCAGAAGGTCTCAATAATTTACCATCGGGGCGCAAAAGGCGGGCAACGACATCTCTCGGCACTTTATTATGGGAAACAAGAATTGTCTCACAGTCATCCGCAATTGATACAAGTCCACGATCAAACATCCAATGGAGCGTCCCGGATAGAGTGAGTCCGTTGCGAACTGAATCAGTCCCCTTTTGATCGACCGGCCGAATGTGTGCCGCCTGCACCTCTGGGCGTCCGCCACCGTTTCGGAGGCGCAGGCCTGACATTGCGCATCGGTAATCATAGGCCGCGCGAACTTTGCGGCGAAATGCAACGTCTCGGTAAGGACGGCGGGTTAAGCGTTCGAGAACTGGGCGTTCAAAGACAAGCGGTTCGTCTTGCATACCATCAGCAGAGATATCGTAGCGGGTTTCTTCTTGGCGCTCTAGGTCCTGTGGTAAACCAAAATTAACGATGCGTGCAAAATCAGCCTCGGGCAAACGTCTCACGGCGAGTTGGACAGCGCCGCCCTTTTTGGGCGAGCCATCGCTGGCAGTCAAAGCCTGCTCCAGTGGCTGGCCGTTAACTAGCCTTGGAACTTCAGTATCAAAGTTAAGGTAGCTGCCAGGCTCTATTAGAGCAAGGAACCTTCCTAACGCACCGGGTTTTGGGATAACCTGCTCAATTTTGGCAACCGCAAAGTATCCACGATGCCCCGCTTTCACCGGTTCGTAGTAAATGATCCAGTCACCGACAGCTTCCTGGATCGCCTTCAGGTAACTTCGGGGGAAGTCGTAAACAACATCGGGCTCATCCTCGTAGATCGAGTCCGCTTTGTGCATGAGAACCAGCTTTACCATGCATACAACAATGCTCATTTTCCCAACAAAGCAAGATGGATCTGTCGTAAAAACGCAGTTCCTTGGTCTTGAACGAAATTCATGAAGTGGGTTGTCGCGGAAAAAAGACCGACGCGCAAAGCGCATCGATCTTGATTATCTGGGTCTTAAATAATCTTCTGCCCCGTCTTGGCCCAATCCTTCATGAACTGGTCCAGCCCGGCGTCGGTCAAAGGATGCTCGGCCATCTTCTTGATCACGGCGGGGGGGGCTGTCATCACGTCGGCACCGATCATGGCCGACTGGTAAGCGTGGTTCACGGTGCGGATCGAGGCCGCGAGGATCTGCGTCTCGTACCCGTAGTTGTCATAGACCTGACGGATGTCGGAAATCAGATCCATGCCATCAAGGTTGATATCGTCCAGCCGTCCGATGAAGGGCGAGATGAACGTGGCCCCGGCCTTGGCGGCCAGCAGCGCCTGATTGGCCGAGAAGCACAGCGTGACGTTGACCATGTTGCCCTCGCCGGACAGCACCTTGCACGCTTTCAGGCCCGCCCATGTCAGCGGCACCTTGACGGCGATGTTGTCTGCGATCTTGGCCAGCTTGCGGCCCTCTTCGATCATCGCGTCGGCGTCCAGCGCGACCACTTCGGCGCTAACCGGGCCTTCGACCATGCCGGCGATTTCGCGAGTCACTTCCAGAATGTCACGGCCCGATTTCAGGATCAGCGACGGGTTGGTCGTGACCCCGTCCACCATGCCCAGATCGTTCAGCTCGGCAATTTGATCGACTTCGGCGGTATCGACGAAAAATTTCATTGGGGCGCTCCTTGTGGCGGCGAAAGGGGATCTGGTGATTGGAAGTTCTTGCCGCATCGTTTACCCCATAGGGTGAGCCGCCACAAACCCCTTTCCCCGGAGATGCCCTTTCGTGACCGACACGCCCGCATTTTACGACGAAGGCGCGCTGGTGGGGGTGTTGACCACGCAGCCGTTGGACCGGACACTGGATTATCGCGCGCCCGAAGGCGGCTGTCATCTGGGCGCGTTTGTCGAGGTGCCGTTGGGTCCGCGCAAGGTTTTGGGCGTGGTCTGGGGGCCGGGCGTTGGCGGGTTTGACCTGAAAAAGGCGCGCAGTATCATCCGCGTGTTGGACGTGGCCCCGATGCGCGAGGAAATGCAGATCTTTCTGACGCGCGCCGCCGATTACACGCTGACGCCGATGCCTGCGATGCTGCGGTTGGCCACACGCGCGCCGGGGCTGGGTGATGCGCCGTCTATGCGCAAGGTCTATCGGTTGGGCCATGATCAGCCCAGCCGCATGACCGAGGCCCGCGCACGCGTGCTGGAGGTGTTGGAGGCGCAGGGCGATCAGGTGTTCACCCTAAAGGAACTGGCGGATGAGGCGGGCACCAGTGCATCGGTCATCAAAGGGCTGGTCACGCAAGGGGCGGTGGCCGAACAGGACACCCCCCGCGACGTGCCGTTTCGCCGTCTTGACCCAAACCATGCCAGCAAGGATCTGACCGAGGATCAGGCCACCTGTGCCGCCGCCTTGCAGGCCAGCGTCGCCACCTGCACCTATGGCACCACCTTGCTGCGCGGTGTCACCGGGTCGGGCAAAACCGAGGTCTATCTTGAGGCGGTGGCCGAGGCGTTGCGCCAGAACCGTCAGGCGCTGGTTCTGCTGCCGGAAATCGCCCTGACCGCGCAATTTCTGACCCGCGTCGAGGCGCGGTTTGGCGCAAAACCGGCCGAGTGGCATTCCGGCGTCACCATGACCGAACGTCGCCGCATCTGGAAAATGGTGGGCGAGGGCGGTGCGCAATTGGTCATCGGCGCGCGCTCGGCCTTGTTCCTGCCTTACCGTGATCTGGGCCTGATCGTGGTCGATGAAGAGCACGACAGTTCCTACAAACAAGAGGATGGAGTGCTCTATAATGCGCGCGACATGGCTGTCTTGCGCGCGTCGATTTGCGGGGCGCATGTGGTGCTTGCCTCGGCCACGCCCTCGCTTGAAAGTTGGAGCAATGCGGAAGCGGGCAAATACACCCGCCTGGACCTGCCCGCGCGGTTTGGCGTCGCGGTGATGCCGGAATTGCGCGCCATCGATATGCGCGGCGAGGACCTGCCGGGATCGCGCTGGATATCGCCAACGCTTCAAAATGCGGTAAAGACGCGGGTCGCGCGCGGTGAACAGGCGATGCTGTTTATCAACAGGCGTGGGTATGCGCCTGTGACGCTGTGCCGGGCGTGCGGCCATCAGATTGCCTGCGATCATTGCGACGCGAGCATGGTCGAACACCGCTTTCTGAAACGCCTGATGTGCCATCAATGTGGCGAAACCCGCCCCATGCCCACCGTTTGCCCCTCTTGCGGGGCCGAGGACCGTCTGGCCCCTATCGGTCCGGGGGTCGAGCGTCTGGCAGAAGAGGCCGCAGCCCTATTTCCAGATGCCCGGATTGCGACGCTCAGTTCGGATATGTTCGGCACGGCCCGCGCATTGAAGGAACAGATTGCCCTGATCGCCGAGGGCGAGGCGGATATCATCATCGGCACGCAATTGGTGGCAAAGGGGCACAACTTCCCGCTGCTAACGCTGGTGGGGGTGATTGACGCGGATCTGGGCCTGCAAGGGTCGGACCTGCGCGCGGCCGAGCGCACGTTTCAATTGATGCGGCAGGTGGCGGGCCGGGCAGGGCGCGCGGAAAAGCCGGGCACGGCGATGTTGCAGACCTTCCAGCCCGATCACCCGGTGATCCGCGCGATCCTGTCGGGCGACGAAGAAGGTTTTTGGCGGGCCGAGGCCGACGCGCGCCGTATAGCGGGCGTACCGCCCTTCGGGCGCATGGCGGGGATCATTTTGAGCGGGCCGGACGCGCAAGAGGCGTTTGATCTGGGCACTTGGTTGGCCCGCAATGACGCGCCATTGCGCGCCATCGGGGCCGAGGTCTACGGCCCCGCCGCCGCCCCCATCGCCCGCATTCGGGGCCGCCACCGCGTGCGCCTGTTGGTCAAGGCCCCCAAGGGCGTGGCCCTGCAACCGGCGCTGGCACAATGGGTGGGCGCAGCGCGAGCGTCGAACAATTTACGCCTGAGCGTGGATATAGACCCGCAGAGTTTTTATTGACCGCGCGGGTAGCGCGGATACCGGTTGAGGTGCAACGCATCTGGTCCATCGGAGCTAAGTGGATATTCGTGTACGCCGCCGAGAAGGTCCGGTTTGAGCCCTCTTTACAGACATTCTGCAATGCCGCGAATGGCGGCTTTGTAGTCGTCACCATCGCAGTTAGCAAAACACGACCTTGCACAAAACTGCAGCCCCGGTGTGGACTGAAGCATTGAAGTTCCGGCTGGCCGACAGCATCAGTTTGTGTAGTGCTTGGCCTCTATGTTTAGCCGACGGCGAATGGCGTGCCATTCAAGCTCGCCCTCATAGCCATACCAGTCGCTCACAGCCATATCGTTGAGATGGCGTTCAATTTCGCGCTCTGGAATTTTGCGGATACGAGCGCCACTGGCCGCAGCTTGTTGAACCTCAAGCTGAACAGCACAAGCTTGATCGAGATAGAACGACCGGAAGAAAGTTTCACCAGCGGTGCTGCCAAACACAAAAGCACCGTGCCATGCTTCTACGATTGCTTTTTTGCCGTTTCCTGCTTTCAGGAGTTCGCTCAGAAAATCATCACTGCATTCAAACTCATAGTCGGTGTAGCCTAACACATCGCCGCCGCCGATCATCATATAGGCTTGGCTATAGGGTTGAAGGCCGTCTTCCTGTGCCGATACGCCCATGATCGCCTTGGTATGAATATGCATGATGCAGTTCATTTCTGGAGTTGCTTCAAAGAACAACTTACCAATCTCGGTTGCTGATGGGTTCGGTTCGCCGTTTTCTGGGTTGTGATTGGTGCGATCAAAACCGACCTTGATCAGGTTCGAAGCCGTGACCTCTTCGTGCATCCAGCCATAATGATGTGTCAGCAAAGCATCTTCACCAGGGACACGATGTGCATGCCATTGGTTGGTCTGGTCTGTCAGGCGATACTTCACAAGCGCATTGTAAACAGCGGCAAGCTCGCAACGGGCCTCCCATTCTGCATCCGAACAATTGATTGGGCGGGTACCAGTGGGTTGTGGTGTCATAATATTCATTGATGTTCTCCTATTCATTATTCAACAAGATTACTATTGTGGAGAGACAAGATTTGTCGTGAAGTGCCCTCTTTCCTACATAGAGTTACCTTGTGAGACGCGTCCGGTTTATCCTGTTTCCAGAATTCCAAATGCTTGCCTACGTTTTGGCGACGGAAACGTTGCGCTTGGCCAACAAGAGCGCAGGCAAGCAGGCGTTTTCATGGCACGCTTTAACGGCCACGAATACGGATGTTCGGGCATCAAGTGGTGCTTTGTCTTCACCAGACACGACTGAATGGGCGGAGAGCACGTCACCTGATTTGATCTTGCTTTGCGCTGGATATCACCCACTTGAACAGATAACGCCCCGCTTACGTGCCTACCTCGCTCGTGCTCGTCATTCCGGTGCAACGATTGGCGGCGTGGACACAGGGACTGTCATTCTGGCTCATTTGGGATTGCTCGATGGCTACCGCGCGGTGCTGCACTATGAGGCGGAACCTGAATTTCGAAGAAACTGGCCGGATATTTCTGTCAGCGATCAGATATATTGCCTCGACCGAAAACGTTTGACTGCCGCGGGCGGAACCGCAACGGGGGATGCGATGTTGGCATGGATTACGCGCGAAGTCGGAAAAGACCTAGCCACGGCCACTGCAATTGGAATGTCTCACGGAATGATCCGAAATGCCGATGAACCACAGCGGCTCCAATCTACTGCGGACCCGGTATTGCTTCATATGGATACATTGATGAGAGAACATTTGACGTTGCCATTGGGGCTAGTCTACCTTTCGGGTCAACTCGGAGTAAGCCCCAAGCAGCTCCGGAGGCGTTGCCTATTGAGTTACGGTCAAACGCCCAGTGCATATTATTTGAAATTGCGCCTTGATGAGGCGTACCGCCTTTTGACCAGTACTCACACTACAATTTCCGACATCGCATTGAATACCGGATTTGAATCTCTTTCTGGTTTTTCGCGCGCCTTTAAACAACGGTTCCAAGTAGCCCCAAGTCGGATTAGGCAGCATTGATGCTCCGCATTGTTCTCCATAGCGGTCATTGGCGCAAGTGCAGCGAATTCACACTTTGTCCCGCATACCTGACATCCAACTATTATCAAAGATAATAGCAGCCTATAGCTACAGAAAAGCCAATGAGCCGCGCCGGCCTTGATCGTCTCCAATCGGTTTTTCGCAGCCTGCCACCAACGCATCACCCTCTATCCTCCCTCGCCAACTGCGCGACACAGGCGCAGACCACTCTCATGAACAAAGCCTTCCCCGTCACCTGCCGCTCTGGCGCAGGCCCATCGCGCTGTTGTTCCTGCCAGTGACTGGCATGGCGGGCGCATCTTTGCTATTGGCGCTGATGATCCCGCGCCATCATGAGGCCGGCAATGAAACCATATTCTCGCGCTTTGTGCCCGCTCCGGCGGAATAGGCGCGCCAAAAGGCCCTGCTCATGCCCACATTCACCGCCCTGTCCACCGTCCCCTCCAAATCAAGCGCCGAGGCGTTGGCCGACGCGATGGAACACCTGACGCCCGAACCCACCGGCATCGGCACCACCGAAGTCGAGGACGGCAGCGGGTTGTGGGAGGTCGGAGGCTATTTCGAGGACGCCCCCGACATTGCCGGTCTGGCGCTGCTGGCCGAGATGCATGGCGCGCGCCCCTTCGCGATTTCCGAACTGCCTGACACCGATTGGGTCGCGCACGTGAAACGCGAGCTGTCGCCGGTCGTCGCGGGGCGGTTCTTTGTATACGGCAGCCACGACGCCGATCAGGTGCCGGCCACGTCCCAGCCGCTGCTGATCGAGGCGGCGATGGCGTTTGGCACAGGGCACCACGGAACGACCAAGGGCTGCCTTGAGGCGCTGGACCGGTTGGCAGAGGAATGGGCCGCCGACGGGTTTACCCCGCGCGCCGTGGCCGACATTGGCTGTGGCACCGCCGTTTTGGCCATGGGGGCCGCGCGGATCTGGCCCGAAACGACCATCATCGCCAGCGATATCGATCGGGTTGCGGTGGATGTGGCCGAGGTCAATGTCACGGCCAATGATCTGGGCGGTCGTGTGCGTTGCATAGAGGCCACCGGCCTGGACCATCCCGAGTTGGAGGCCGCAGCGCCCTTTGATCTGATCTTTGCCAACATCCTGAAAGCGCCACTGATGGCCTTGGCTCCCGATATTACAGCGCGACTCGCCCCCGAGGGCCATGTGATTCTGTCGGGCATCCTGAACGAGCAGGCGGATGAGGTGATCGAGGTTTATACGCAACTGGGAAACAGTATGACGCAACGCCATGAAATTGGTGAATGGACGACGACAGTCTTGCGGAAAAATGTCCTAAAAGGCGTTTAAAAGCAGCCGGAATAGGGCAGGTGCCTAAAAATAGACACAATTCAAACCTAGTTTTGACCTGTGATCTGGCGGGGGCCGGAAAACTGGAAGCTGCTATGACTATTACTACGCAAAATGGTTTTACCGACCGTCTGAAAAAAGTGAACCGCAAGCA
The DNA here is from genome assembly GCA_035798175.1 of Rhodobacteraceae bacterium KMM 6894. GTDB lineage: Bacteria > Pseudomonadota > Alphaproteobacteria > Rhodobacterales > Rhodobacteraceae > Roseovarius. The sequence continues at coordinate 14,869 of JAPFBS010000016.1, read as the reverse complement.
CGCGCGGATGGCTCGGGGATACGATTCGAAGGTTGGCCGTGATGGGTTGATCGTGTTTCGCCCCAAGCGTCGCAAGGCGGCGATGCCCGTCCGCGGCCTTATATTGGCCGCTGTGGCACTGTTTGGCTTCAAGGCGCTTGTGATCGTGCAATTGGGGGCCAGCACCTATGACGCCCGGGTCGAGGGCTTGCAGGCTGGAACCACGCTGGAACAGATTGGTGCCTTTGTGATGCAGGCCGATCCGGTTAGCGCCGCGTTGGCGGTTCAGATGGCCCCGCTGTTTTAAGGCCCGATGTTTTAAAGCTGGGTTACCGGCACCGAGATACGAACGACCCAAGGATGATCCTGCGGCCTGTGTGTGTGGGCCGCGAGATGGACGCTCAGGACTGAACGAGTATCGTAGTTAAAAATCAAATGCCCTCTCACGAAAAAGCCCCTGCGCCAAGGTTTTGGCACAAGGGCTTTTTCATGTCTGCAACATCGGTCTCGTAAAGCGGATCAGGCCCGGAACATATCCGGGCCGATACCAAATCGCGACGCTTTTCAGGCGCGGCTGGTGAAGTTTGCGATTTCGCTACGGTTCAGGCCGATGTCTTCCAGCTCACGATCAGACAGCGCGTACAGTGCGATACGTGTTGCGCGTGCATCTTTCCAAGCGGTGTAGGCATTGAGCATGCGTGTGATGCTCAGACCGAACGAACCGGTGGAGATGTGGGCGGAGCGGGTTGTTTCGATAGCGGCCATTGTGGTCATCCTTTGATATGTGTGCGGCATCCTGCCTGCTGTTTCTGAGGGTCAGATAGGAGGGGCAGGCATTTGTAGCAAGAGCGATTAATGCATATGCAGCATGCAATGGGTGCATAGGTCGAGAAACGTTCATAAGCCTTTAAAATAAGGGCTGATTAAGATTTCACAGGAGGGCGCTTGTGGCAAAAATGTGCTACTTTTTCACGCAAGCGGCCTTGCCTCATGCCGCGGTGCAGCGGTTTTTGATGCTTTGTGAGTCTTTTCGCTTGACGCGAGTCGGGTCGCTATTTGGCATGGCGGGTGTTCCTGTTTCGTGCTATGCGATGGAAAACAGGCAGAAAACAGGGCAGGATCTATGCGGGTATTGGGCATCGACCCGGGGTTACGAAACATGGGCTGGGGCATCATCGAAAGCGTGGGCAGTCGGCTAAGCCATGTGGCCAATGGCACCTGCCATTCCGAGGGTGTGGGCCTGCCGGAGCGGTTGCTGACATTGCACTCCCAACTGACGGCTATTTTGGCGCAGTATCGCCCAGATTGTTGTGCGGTGGAAAAAACATTCGTGAACAAAGATGGGGCTGGTACCCTGAAATTGGGTCAGGCGCGGGGCATCGCCCTGCTGGCCCCCGCGCAATTTGGGATCGAAGTGGGCGAATATGCCCCAAATACGGTGAAAAAGACGGTGGTCGGCGTCGGTCATGCTGCAAAGGAACAAGTGGCGCATATGGTGAGAATGCAATTGCCTGGTGTGCTGTTTGATAGCCCGGACGCAGCAGACGCGTTGGCGATTGCGATTTGCCATGCGCATCACGCGGTTTCGCTGCGCCGGGTCGCACAGGCGGCCCTGATATGATCGGGCGCATCGCAGGACGGATTGATTACCGCGCCGCAGATCATGTCCTGATTGATGTGCGTGGCGTTGGCTATCTCGTCTATTGTTCCGAGCGCACCTTGCAGGCCCTGCCGGGCGCGGGCGAAGCGGCGGCGCTTTATACAGACCTGCTGGTGCGTGATGATCTGTTACAGTTGTTCGGCTTTCCGACGCTGGTGGAAAAGGAATGGCATCGGTTGTTGATGAGCGTGCAGGGCGTGGGGGCCAAAGCGTCGCTCGCGATCCTTGGGGCGTTGGGCCCCGAAGGCGTAGGTCGCGCGATTGCGCTGGGCGACTGGAACGCGATCAAGGCGGCCAAGGGCATCGGTCCCAAAACAGCGCAGCGCGTCGTGAACGAGCTGAAGGACAAGGCCCCCGAAGTGATGGCCATGGGCAGTAGTGCACCCACCAGCGCCTCGCCCGAGGACATGGATGTAGTGATCGAAACGCCCGCGCGCCCCGCACCGCCCAAGGCCGCGCCTTCCGGCCCCGGTCCGCAGGCCGAGGCGCTGTCGGCCCTGACCAACTTGGGCTATGCCCCCGGAGAGGCCGCAGGCGCGGTGGCGCAGGCGGCTGGCAACGCTCCTGACGCCGACATGCCCGCGCTGATCCGCGCCGCGCTGAAATTGTTGGCACCGAAGGGTTAGGGGCGTGTCGATGAACAATCCCGATCCCACCCTGCGCCCCGAGCCATTGCCGGGTGACGCCGACCGGTCGCTGCGCCCGCAGAAACTGAGCGAATTCATCGGTCAGGCCGAGGCGCGCGCGAACCTCAGCGTGTTCATCCAATCGGCCCGCCAGCGCGGCGAAGCGATGGATCACACGCTGTTTCACGGCCCTCCTGGCCTTGGCAAGACGACGCTGGCACAGATCATGGCGCGTGAATTGGGCGTTGGGTTTCGCATGACCAGTGGTCCGGTTCTGGCCAAGGCGGGCGATCTGGCGGCGATCCTGACCAATCTGGAACCGCGCGACGTGCTGTTCATCGACGAAATTCACCGCCTGAACCCGGTGGTCGAAGAGGTGCTGTATCCCGCGCTTGAGGATTTCGAGCTGGATCTGGTGATCGGTGAAGGCCCCGCCGCGCGTACCGTGCGGATCGAATTGCAGCCCTTCACGCTGGTCGGGGCCACCACACGTCTGGGCCTGTTAACCACGCCGCTGCGCGACCGCTTTGGCATCCCGACCCGCCTGCAATTCTATACGATCGAGGAATTGCACGAGATCGTTACACGCAACGCCGCGTTGTTGCAGATCCCCTGCGCCAGCGACGGCGCGCATGAGATTGCGCGCCGCGCACGCGGCACGCCGCGTATCGCCGGGCGTTTGCTGCGCCGGGTGGTGGATTTCGCGCTGGTCGAAGGCGATGGAACGATCACCCGCGCGTTGGCCGACAGCGCGTTGACACGTCTGGGGGTTGACCATCTGGGGCTGGACGGGGCCGATCGGCGCTATCTGACCCTGATCGCCGAGGCCTATCAGGGTGGCCCTGTCGGGATCGAAACCATGAGTGCTGCGTTGAGCGAAAGCCGCGATGCGCTGGAAGAGGTGATCGAACCCTTTTTGTTGCAACAGGGTTTGATCCAACGTACCCCGCGCGGGCGAATGTTGGCACAGCGCGCTTGGGCGCATCTGGGGCTGGCGGTCCCGGCACCTGCGGGCGCGCGTGATCTATTCGAAGGGTAATGCGTGTGGCCGGCCGTGCAAGGGTGAGTATTTCTGGAGCGATGAAAGGGCAGGGTGTGTTCCATTTACTAAGGTATGGCCTATGACACCGGATGAAATCGAGGCGCTGTTTACACGCTCTGACGGTAGCTTTTTGTGCGCGCGATGGGGGCGGCCGATAGCACCCATTGTGTTTGGGGTGGACGACGCCACCCTGTCCGTCGTCAAGGGCGCGGTCGAGGCTGTGGCGCTGCTGGCGGGACTTGACGTGATCGAGGTGGACCCCGAACTGGGCGCGAACCTGATGATTTTCTTCTTTCGGGATTGGGAAGAGCTGTTGGATCTGCCCGATCTGGGCCGTTTGATCCCGGATCTGGAACCTTTGGTGGCGCGCCTGACTGCGGCACAGGCCAATCAATACCGCATTTTCAGGTTTGATGACGCAGGTGCCATCAAGGCCAGTTTCGTTTTTCTGCGCATGGACCTGCATCTGAGCGATGTCCCTGCCGAGACGCTGGCATTGAACCAGATCGTGCAGACTGTTCTGTTGTGGTCTGATACGGCGTTTCAGGATCGCTCGCCCTTGGCGCAGGTGGTCGGTGAAACGGAAGGCGTTGGGACGGTGATTCTGCGGCCTGACATCTCGGAGTTGATCCGGGCGGCGTATGACCCGACCCTGCCCGTCTGTGCGCAGGATGCGTCCCACGCCCTGAGGATGTTTGCCCGGATGCCGCAGGGCTGAGCATTGCGACGCGCGCCTTGCAGAGTCGCGAAATGGGTAGAATCGCGGGCGGGTTCTTGAATGGAAACTGGGCGGGAAACGTCGGTTTTCCGCCGCTGCTGGTTCGGCCGACTTGAACGGTAGGGGCCAGCGCTTTAGCGTGCCGTCATGAAACATGCTTTCCCGATCCGCGTTTACTATGAAGACACCGACATGGGCGGGATCGTCTATTATGCCAACTATCTGAAATTCATCGAACGCGCGCGGAGTGATTGGGTGCGCGGGATGGGCATTGATCAGCAGCTGTTGAAGGATCGTGATGGTCTGGTCTTTGCCGTGCGGCGGGTCGAGTGTGACTATCTCAGCCCTGCGCGCTTTGACGATGTGCTGGAGGTGCAAACCCGCGTGCTGACGGTTTCAGGTGCGCGATTGGTGATGGAGCAGGTCGTCCTGCGTGGGGCGGACCGCCTGTTTTCGGCGCAGGTCACGCTTGTCTGTATCAATGACGCTGGCCAGCCTGCACGCCTTCCGGCAAATATCCGCCTGCTTTTGCACTGAGCAACGCAATTTGTCGCCCGTGATGCGATGTTATTGGCTTTCCCCTTTGAAATAGGCTAGTTTCAACTGCAATAAGGCCGAAAATGGCCACTGGTATATAAAGAGCAGGCAGATGACAGCAGGAACTATCGCATTGGCGGTGGAGATGGATTTCTCCATGTGGGCGCTGTTTGCGCAATCCACCTTGGTCGTGAAACTGGTAATGTTGATGTTGGTCGGGGCGTCCTTCTGGGCGTGGTCGATCATCGTCCAGAAACTGATCATGTACCGCAAGGCCCGGCACGAGGCCGAAACATTTGACACCCAATTCTGGTCCGGCGAGCCGCTGGATGAGTTGTTCGAGCAGATCGGCACCGATCCTTCGGGCCAATCTCAGCGCATCTTTGCCTCGGGCATGACCGAGTGGCGGCGCAGCCATCGGGGCGATGGCGGCATGATTGCCGGGGCCACCGCGCGGATTGATCGCAGCATGGATGTGGCCATCGTCAAAGAATCCGAATCGCTACAATCCGGACTGACGGTTCTGGCCACGGTCGGTGCGATCGCGCCGTTTGTCGGTCTGTTCGGCACGGTTTGGGGCATCATGCACGCGTTCATCGGTATTGCCGAGGCGCAAAACACCAATTTGGCCGTCGTGGCGCCCGGTATTGCCGAGGCCCTTCTGGCGACGGCGCTGGGCCTGCTGGCGGCCATCCCGGCGGTGATTTTTTACAACAAGCTGAGCGCGGATTCGGATCGTATCGTCGCGGGTTACGAGGCGTTCGCGGATGAGTTCGCCACCATCCTCAGCCGTCAGTTGGACAGTTAACGATGGGTGCCGGAGTTGTTCAGAAATCAGGTGGCGGAGGGCGGCGCAGACGTGGTCGGGGCCGCTCGCGTCCGATGGCGGAAATCAACGTCACGCCGTTTGTCGATGTCATGTTGGTGCTGTTGATCATCTTTATGGTTGCGGCGCCGTTGATGACAGTCGGCGTGCCTGTAGAATTGCCGAAAACTGCCGCCAACGCCCTGCCGGGCGAGGATGAAGAGCCGCTGACGATTACCATCACCGCCGAAGGGCAGGTGATGATCCAGATGACCGAGGTGGACCGCGCCGACCTGGTGGGCAAACTGCGCGCGATTGCCGCTGAACGTGAAAGCAATCGGGTGTTCCTGCGCGCCGACGGATCGGTGCCCTATTCGGATGTGGTCCAGATCATGGGCGCGCTGAACAAGGGTGGGTTCGACAATATCGGGCTGGTTACGGATGCGGGCGGGCCCGAATTGGATGCCTCGGGCGCGTCGACGGGCGCGTCGGACAACTAAGCGCATGCGCCTGAACACTGGCAATATCATATCTGGGGTCGGGCACGCCGCTCTGATCGGCTGGGCGTTCGCCGGGCCGATGTTTAATCGTGCGCCGCCACCTTTCGAGGTCACGCAAGTGACCGCCGTGAGCGGCGAGGAATACGCGGCCATCATGGATGCGCAGCGCCCCGAGGACACACCGACGCAGCCGCAAGAGGCTGCGCAACCCGACGCACAGCCCGAAATCGCGGCCCCTTTGGCGCCGGAGGTGCCGCAGGAGGCGCCCGCCCTTGGTTCGCAGGTGGACACCGCACCGCAACAGCCCGCGCCGGATACGTCCGAGCCTGCGGTGCCCGATGTTGCGCCCGCGCCGTTGCCGCCAGTACCCGAAACGCAGGTGCAGGAAGAGGCCCCCGTGCTGCAAACGCCCAGTCAGGATATGGCAGCGTTGGTGCCGCAGACATCCCTGCGCCCGAAACAGCGTCCATCCCAACGGATCGCGCCCGAACAGGTCGCGCCGCCCGAACCCGACACTGCCGTCGACGATGTCGTACGAGAAGAGGCCGAGCCGGTCGAAAGCGCCGAAACTCCTGTGGAACAGCAAGAGGCGACCGCCCCGGAAGAGGCCGCGACTGAAATCGTGACCGAAGCCGAAGAGGCTGCCCCGGCCGAACCGTCCCAGACGACGCCATCCGCGCCTGCCGCCCCGACCAAATCGCTGCGCCCCAAGACCCGGCCAACTAGGACAGCCGCTGCTGAAGCGCCCGCGACCCCGACCGAGCCGACGACTGCGCCTGCCGACGAGACGCCCGAAGCGCCCAGCGACAACACCGGAACCGCCAGCGGGATTGAGGATGCTTTGGCCGCCGCCCTTGCCGGCACCGCCTCCGAGGCTACGCCCACATCCGCTCCATCCGCCCCCAGCGGCCCGCCCCTGACGGCGGGCGAAAAGGATGCGCTGCGCCTGGCGGTGCAATCGTGCTGGAACACAGGGTCGCTTAGTTCTGACGCGCTGAAGGTCACGGTCACGGTGGCATTCGAGATGGGCGAGGACGCGCGCCCACAGGACAACACGATCCGCCTGACCGACAGCACAGGTGGCAATCAAGACGCTGCCAAGCAGGCGTACGAAGCCGCTCGTCGGGCGATCATACGTTGTGGTGCGCGCGGCTTTGACTTGCCGATTGAAAAATATGCCTCGTGGCGGAGCGTTGAAATGGTGTTTAATCCCGAGAAAATGAGGATCAAATGATGTATCGTTTATTGACCCTGCTGGCCTTTACTGTGGCCGCGCTGACCGGGATGCCCGCAACGGCGCAGGACGGCCCCTTGCGGATCGAAATTACCGAAGGTGTGATCGAACCGATGCCCTTTGCCGTGCCGGATTTTGTACCCGGTAGCGGCGCGGCCGGACAGGTGGCCAGCGATATATCAAATTTGATCGCCGCAGATCTGGCAGGCACCGGCCTGTTTCGCGCGATCCCGTCGGACGCGTTCATCAGCCGCGTCACCAGCTTTTCCAGCCCGGTGCAGTTTGCCGACTGGAAGGCGGTCAATGCGCAGGCGTTGGTAACTGGTGCGGTCGACGTTGACGCTGCTGGCAAGCTTGTTGTGCGTTTCAGGGTCTGGGATGTCTTCGCGGGGCAGGAGCTGGGCAGTGGTCAGCAGTTGGTGGGAACGACCGACGGCTGGCGGCGCATCGCGCACAAAATCGCCGATCAGGTCTATAGCCGGATCACCGGCGAAGGCGGATATTTCGACAGTCGCGTCGTCTATGTGTCCGAGACCGGGCCAAAGGATCAGCGCGCCAAGCGTTTGGCGATCATGGATTATGATGGCGCGAACGTGACCTATCTGACCGACAGTTCGTCACTGGTTCTGGCGCCCCGGTTCTCGCCCACAGGCGACCGGATCCTTTATACCAGCTATGAAACCGGCTTTCCCCGGATCTATGTTCTGGATGTGGCCAGCGTCAGCCGACGGGTTCTGGACACCCAAGATGCAGCGATGAGCTTTGCACCGCGTTTCGGTCCGGACGGGCGGCGCGTGGTCTATTCGTTGACCACTGGCGGCAATACCGACATCTACACCATGGACGTCAGCAGCGGGGCCAATCAGCGCCTGACCAGCGCCCCTTCGATCGAAACCGCGCCCAGCTATAGCCCGGATGGCAGCCAGATCGTATTCCAAAGCGACCGCACCGGCACCAGCCAGTTGTATATCATGAGCGCGGGTGGCGGTGACGCACGCCGGATCAGCAGCGGCGAGGGTCTGTATGGCACGCCGGTCTGGTCGCCACGCGGCGATTTGATCGCCTTTACCAAACAATCCAAGCGCCGCTTTCACATTGGCGTGATGCGCACAGACGGTTCCGAAGAGCGCCTGTTGACCGCGTCGTTTTTGGACGAAGGGCCGACATGGTCCCCCAATGGACGAGTGATCATGTTTACCCGCGAAACGCAGGGCGAAAGCGGTCAGGCAAGCCTGTATTCGGTGGACATCACCGGACGCAACCTGCGCCGTGTGCCCACCGTCGGCGGGGCCAGCGATCCGGCATGGTCGCCGTTGCAGTAGTACGACGAACTGCCACGGCTGCGCGTGAATGATTAACAACGCGCGCAGCCTGTGCTAAACACGAGTCAAAATAACGAAACACATGCAGATGCAAATCGAGCAGGAAAACCCAATGAACTTTCTAAGAACCACACTGATTTTGTGCGCCGGTCTGTCCTTGGCTGCCTGTACGGACCCGGGCCGTTTTGGCGATGACAACACCGTCAACCTGAATGGCGGCAACGCCGCTGGTGCCGGTATGGCTGGCACGGCCAGCGATCCGACCTCGCCCGCCTATTTTCAGCAGGCCGTGGGCGACCGGGTGTTGTTTGTCATCGACACATTCACCCTGACCGACATTGCCCGAAACACACTGGACGGGCAGGCCCGCTGGCTGTTGACCAACACCGATTACAAGGCCGTGATCGAAGGCCACGCCGACGAACAGGGCACGCGCGAATACAACCTTGCGCTGGGCGCGCGCCGTGCCAACTCGGTTCAAGAATACCTGCTTAGCCAGGGTGTGCCCGCCAGTCGCCTGAACGTCGTCAGCTATGGCAAGGAACGCCCGATCGAGATTTGCAGCGAGGAAAGCTGCTACGCCCAGAACCGCCGCGCGGTGACGGTGATTTCCCTCGGCGCTGGAATGTAATGAACAGAGCGATGAGCATCATGACCCTTTTGCGCCTTTTTACCCCCGCTGTCCTTGCCGTTCTGCTGCTGTCGCCTGCGGCCGCTCAGACCAATGATGAGACACTGGCAGACATTCGTCAGGAACTGACGGTGCTGCATGTCGAGGTGCAAAAGCTGAAACGTGAACTCAGCACCACTGGTTCTGCGTCACAGTTGGGCGCGTCGGGGTCGGTCATCGACCGCGTCGCGGCCATCGAGGGCGAGGTCCAGCGCCTGACCGGCAAGACCGAAGATCTGGAATTGCGGCTGAACCGGGTCGTCACGGACGGCACCAATCGCATTGGCGATCTGGAGTTTCGCCTTGTCGAACTGGAAGGCGGCGACGTCAGCAGTTTGGGCGAAACGACGACGCTGGGTGGTGGAGTTGCGCCTGCCGTAGGCGCGACCGGGTCCGCGATTCAGTCTGCGGATACGCCGGTCGAGCAGATGGCCGTGGGTGAGCAAGCAGATTTCGACGCGGCAGAGGCTGCGTTGAGTGCGGGCAACTACGCCGAGGCGGCTACGCTGTTTGCCAGTTTTCAGACCAACTATCCCGGTGGTCCGCTGGCAGGGCAGGCCGCGTTAAAGCGCGGGCAGGCGTTGGAGGGCGCGGGGGATACGACGCAGGCCGCGCGCGCCTATCTGGAGACCTTTTCCGCCGCACCCAAGGGGCCTGTGGCCGCTGACGCGCTGTTCCACTTGGGGCAGGCGCTGGGCAATCTGGGCCAGAAGGACGAGGCGTGTTTGACGCTAAGCGAGGTTGCCGTGCGCTTTCCCGGTAGCGCCGCCGAAGGCAAGGCCGCAGCGGCAAAGCAGACCCTCGGCTGTTCGTGACATCTGACGGGGTTGGCGCGATCACGGCGGCAATTGCTGCTCATTTTCCCCCGCCTTTCGACCGCCCGATTGTCGTTGCCGTCTCGGGGGGCAGTGATTCGCTGGCCCTGTTACATGCGCTGTCCGATTGGGGCGGCGCCCCCCTGCTGGCCGTAACGGTGGATCACCGTCTTCGCGCCGAGGCGGCGGGCGAGGCGGCTGAGGTTGCAGCGATCTGCGCGCGTATGAACATTCCCCATCAAACGTTGATCTGGTCCGGCTGGGACGGCACGGGCAACCTGTCTGCCAGCGCCCGCACCGGGCGCTATGCGTTGATGGCTGACTGGGCGCTGGCGCAGGGCGCGCGCGACATTGCGTTGGGGCATACACAGGACGATCAGGCCGAAACGCTGCTGATGCGGCTGGCGCGTCGTGCCGGGATCGACGGGCTGGCGGGCATGGCCGCGCGCCGTGAGATGGGCGGTGTGACCTTGCATCGTCCCCTGCTAAGCCTGTCGCGGACGGCTCTGCGGGACAGCCTTCAACGGCGGGATGTTGCTTGGATCGACGACCCGTCCAACGCCGACGGGCGCTATCGACGGGTGCAGGCGCGCCGAGCGCTGAGCGCCTTGGCACCCGTTGGTGTCACCGCCGATGCGCTGGCCGATGTGGCGGCGTATCTGGGCGAGGCACGGGCAACGTTGGGTTACTATGCCACCCAAGAAGCGCGCGCGCTGGTGCGTTTCGATCAGGGCGATATCGTGATGGCTGGTGACGGTTTAACCACTTTGCGCCCCGATATCGCGCGTCGTATTTTACAAACCGCGCTGCGTTGGATCACCGGGGCGGGCTATGGCGCGCGCGGGCCGGATCTGTACCGCCTGATGGATACCATCGCCGCAGGGCAGGGCGCGACATTGGCCGGATGCCGCATCACGCAGGCGCGCGGGGAGATCCGCATCGCGCGTGAATATGCCGCACTGCAGGGGATCACCGCCGTGCCGGGCGCGCTGTGGGATGGGCGCTGGCAGGTGGACGGGCCGGATCAGGGCCCGCCCGACGCAATCGTTGCCGCGCTTGGCCCCAAAGGCCGCGCCGCTTGCCCTGAATGGCGTGCCAGCGGCCTGCCCGCCCATGCAATCGAGGCGACACCGGCGCTGTGGCAGGGCGATACATTGCTGTCAGCGCCGCTGGCCGGATACGCCAATGGCTGGTCCGCATATCTGCGCCGAGATGCGCAAGATTTTTACGCAATGCTATTATCGCATTGAAGAGTGGGTCATGATCTCTATTTAAGAGGCATGGTTCATGTGATAGGCGCAGAGCCAACCGATATGTGGGAGAGTATTCTTGGGCAACGCACGCAATATCGCCTTTTGGCTGGTTCTGTTCCTGCTGATTTTGGCGCTGTTCAACCTGTTTAGCGGGTCGGGCAACTCGCTGCAAAGCAAGCCGGTCAAATACTCCGAGTTTGTGGCCGCCGTCGATGAGGGCACGGTGCAATCCGTGACGCTGGACGGCGAATCCGTGCAGTTTCGCGGTGGGGATAACCAGGATTACGTCACGGTCAAACCGGCTGACGCCGAAATTACCCAGCGCCTGATCGACAAGGGCATTCCCGTCACGGCCAAAAGCCAGGAAGAATCTGGGTTCCAGACGTTTTTGCTGTCGCTTCTGCCCTTCCTGCTGCTGATCGGTGTGTGGGTCTATTTCATGAACCGCATGCAGGGCGGTGGCAAAGGCGGCGCGATGGGCTTTGGTAAATCCAAGGCCAAGATGCTGACCGAAAAATCGGGCCGCGTGACGTTTGACGACGTGGCGGGTATCGACGAGGCCAAAGAAGCGCTGGAAGAGATCGTTGAATTCCTGCGCAACCCGCAGAAATTCTCGCGTCTTGGTGGTCAGATTCCCAAGGGTGCGTTGCTGGTGGGCCCTCCGGGCACTGGTAAAACGCTGCTGGCGCGCGCGATTGCGGGCGAGGCGGGCGTGCCGTTCTTCACCATCTCCGGCTCGGATTTTGTGGAAATGTTCGTGGGTGTCGGTGCCTCCCGTGTGCGCGACATGTTCGAGCAGGCCAAGAAAAACGCGCCCTGCATCGTGTTCATCGACGAAATCGACGCCGTCGGTCGTCACCGTGGCGCCGGATACGGCGGCGGCAATGACGAGCGCGAGCAGACGTTGAACCAGCTTCTGGTCGAAATGGACGGGTTTGAGGCGAACGAAGGCGTGATCATCGTCGCCGCGACCAACCGTAAGGATGTTTTGGACCCTGCGCTGCTGCGTCCGGGCCGCTTTGACCGTCAAGTCACCGTACCCAACCCCGACATCAAGGGCCGCGAGAAAATTCTGGCCGTCCATGCGCGCAAGACGCCGCTGGGTCCCGATGTGGACCTGCGCATCATCGCGCGCGGCACGCCCGGATTTTCCGGTGCGGACCTTGCCAACCTGGTGAACGAAGCGGCGTTGATGGCCGCACGTCTGGGCCGTCGCTTTGTCGCGATGGAAGATTTCGAGATGGCCAAGGATAAGGTCATGATGGGGGCCGAGCGCCGCTCGATGGTTCTGACCGCCGATCAAAAGGAAAAGACCGCCTATCACGAAGCCGGGCACGCTATCGTTGGCCTGACCCTGCCCAAGTGTGATCCGGTCTATAAGGCCACCATCATTCCGCGCGGCGGTGCCTTGGGCATGGTCGTGTCCTTGCCCGAAATCGACCGGCTGAACTGGCACAAGTCCGAATGCGAGCAGAAACTGGCGATGACGATGGCCGGCAAAGCCGCCGAGATCATCAAGTACGGTCCCGATGAGGTGTCCAACGGACCCGCAGGCGATATCCAGCAGGCCAGCGGGTTGGCTCGGGCGATGATCCTGCGCTGGGGCATGTCTGACAAAGTCGGCAACATCGACTATGAGCAGGCGCACGAAGGGTACATGGGCAACGGCGCTGGCGGGTTCTCGATCTCGGCGGCGACCAAGGAGTTGATCGAATCCGAGGTTAAACGCCTGATTGACGAGGCCTATGCGACCGCTCATCGCATCCTGACTGAGAAAAATGTTGAATGGGACCGTCTGGCGCAGGGCCTGCTGGAATACGAATCGCTGACCGGCGAAGAAATCCAGCGCGTTGCGCGCGGCGAGCCGCCCCATGTGAGCGACGACGATGCCGGATCCGACGACGGCACCGCGCCATCCGTAACGGCGATCCCGAAAACCAAGCCCAAGACGCCCCGTCCGGGCGACGGTGGCGGGATGGAGCCAGAACCCACAGCGTGAGCAACCTGACCGCCAAAGGTGACTGGAACCCGCGCGCCTATGCGCGGTTTCAGGATTTGCGCCTGCGCCCTGCGATGGATCTGCTGAATGCGGTGGATCAGATGGGCGCGGGGGACGTGGTCGATTTGGGTTGCGGCAACGGACAGATGGGCGCGGCCCTTTCGGCGCGGGCCGCTGGGCGTGACGTGGTTGGCGTCGATGCCTCGCCCGCGATGCTGGATAAGGCGCGCCAGTCCAAAGGGTATAACAGCCTGCAACAGGCCGATATCCGCGACTGGCATCCGCGCCGCGCGCCCGGTCTGATCTATTCCAACGCCGCATTGCATTGGCTGGGCGATCACACCCGATTGATGCCGCGCCTTGTGCAGATGTTGGGAAAGGGCGGCACGCTGGCGGTACAATTGCCGCATCAGAATAACGCGCCCTCGCACCGTGTCTGGCTGACGCTGGTGCAAGAGTTATTTCCGGATCGCGTCGATCTTAAGGGCACGCCCGGCGTGATGAAGCCGCTGCAATATGACGTGTTGCTGTCACCCATGGGCCGCTTCCGGATGTGGGAAACCGAATATTATCAGCGCCTCAGCGCCGATTCCGAAAGTCATCCGGTACGCCGCTATACCGAAAGCACATACGCGCGCCCGGTTCTGGAGGCCCTGACCCCGGACGAACGGAAGAAGCTGATCAAGGCCTATGAAGACGTGATGCACACGGCCTATCCGGTGCGGGCTGACGGCTCAGTCCTGTTTCCGTTCCGCCGGTTGTTCTTTACCGTCGCAGTCTGACGCGACGGGTTCCAAGCCTCGTCTGGGACCTTTTCGATAGAGCACCATTCTCTGATTGTGGTTTGACAAGGTCCGGCGGTTGGCCGGAAACTGAACACTATCACTTTTGCATCGGAGCCGACGCATGTCCCCTATCGTCACCACCGACTATTCTGCGAAAATCACATGGCTGGGCACGGTTCCCGAAGACGCGAAGGGCATCCGCTCGGCCTCGCGCACGGCGCTGACGTTGACCTATGCGGGGGCTGATGGGGACGTCCACTCGGGTTTGACACGCCCGTCTTGTGTGCGCGTGACATGCCAGTACCCCGAAGGCACCGAAATCGCGAATGTCCGCCAGATCAGTATCGTGTCCGCCGAAGAACTGGCTTTGATCGCTGCTGATATGGGGATTGACGCCGTAGACCCTGCTTGGCTGGGGGCGACAATGGTGGTCGAGGGTATCCCGGATTTCACCCACGTCACGCCCTCGGCCCGGTTGCAGGGACCGGACGGGGCCTGTGTGGTGATCGACATGGAAAACCTGCCCTGCCTCTACCCTGCCAAAGAGGTGGACAAGGATCTGCCCGGCGTCGGCAAGCGGTTCAAATCTGCCGCTGCCGGGCGGCGCGGCGTGACAGCGTGGGTCGAACGCCCCGGCACATTCAAATTGGGCGATGCCCTGCGCCTGCACGTTCCCGTCCAACGCGCTTGGCAGCCAAAGGGCTGACGAGGCGGTTCTTCGCCGTGTTTCCTATCCGAAACATCGCTGAGCCTTGCGACGCTTGAGGTATGAAAAATGTCGCATATCTGCTTCGACATCCCGTAACGGACGGGTACCCACCCCTTGAGAGAAATCCGGCCATGGCCGCAAGGGAGGACGTCTGATGTCATATAAGAGCGATATTGAGATAGCGCGGGCAGCGCATAAGAAGCCGATTCAGGAGA
>JAPFBS010000015.1:0-108673 GCA_035798175.1 Rhodobacteraceae bacterium KMM 6894 | reverse complement strand
AAATCCCCGAATTCAAATTCTCAGCCGTCAAAGTCGAACCACACACAACACAAAACGTCGCTGCTGAGTGACGCAAGGTTAAACGACATACGCGATCCGTCGAGAAGGCGGGCCGCTGGAACCGGATCCGGGGATTTGGCGTTGAGCAAGTATAGAGCCACAACGCCAAGGAGACTGTAATGTCCAATCCTATTTTCCGCACCACTCTGATCGCCGCCAGCCTGTTGGCCGCACCGATGATGGCACAAGATGCAGAAACCGGCAGCGCCGGACCGGTTCAAACACGGGATGGCACCTATCTGAAAAGTGTCGAAGACGTCGATGTTACCAATGCCGAGGGCGAAGTGATTGGTGAGATCGAAGAAATTTTAGTAAATGCCGACGGGGAGCCAGCCGGTTTTCGCGTCGAACTGGACAGCGGATTGTTCGACTTTGGGGATGACGATGTGTCGATTCCGTTAGAAGCCTTGACGTGGAGCAACGGTCAATACGTCTCGAAAATGAGCAAAGAACAGTTGGAAAAGCTGCGCCCGTGGGATGAGTAAACCAAAGACACAGCGCGCAAAATTCAAACTTCGACCGCGATGGATTGTTGATCGCCCACGTCAAAGACGCGCTTATACCGCGCAATTTCGTCGGCGGGACCCATTGCCTTGCGAGGATTATCGGACAGCTTGACCGTCGGGCGACCATTGGCCGATACCGCCTTGCACACAAGGCTGAATGGGGCCAACGCGTCATCCTTGGTCAAGCCGCGAAAATCGTTCGTCAAAAGCGTGCCCCAGCCAAAAGATACCCGCACGCGATGACCGAATTGCGCCTGAAGTTCTGCAATCTTGTTTTCGTCCAGACCATCCGAAAAAATAATCAGTTTGTCCTTGGGATTCTCGCCACGTGCACGCCACCAATTGATGGCGGTTTCAGCCCCGGTCGCAGGGTCGCCCGAGTCGATGCGGATTCCGGTCCAGCCAGCCAGCCAATCGGGCGCGTGCTTTAGGAAACCTTCGGTGCCGTAAGTGTCCGGCAGAATGATGCGCAGATTTCCTTCGTGCTCTTCATGCCAGTCGCTGAGAACGTCGTAAGGGGCACGGGCCAGCGCCTCGTCTGTTTTGGCCAAGGCGGCGTAGACCATGGGCAATTCGTGCGCATTGGTGCCGATGGCCTCAAGGTCGTGGTTCTTGGCGATCAGGCAGTTTGACGTGCCGACGAATTTATCCCCAAGACCCTCGGTCATTGCCTGAACACACCAGTCCTGCCAAAGAAAACTGTGCCGCCGTCGGGTGCCAAAATCGGCAACGCGCAGGCCCTCTACATCGCGCAGACGTTCGACCTTGGCCCACAGTTTCGTCATCGCCTGTGCATAGAGCACCTGAAGCTCGAATTTGCGCATGCTGTGCAGAACCGAGCGCGAGCGAAGCTCCATCAAAACGGCCAAAGCGGGAATTTCCCACAGCATGACCTCGGGCCAGGATCCCTCAAAGGTCAGTTCATACTGATCGCCCACGCGCTCCAGATGGTAGGGAGGCAGGCGCAGATTTTCGAACCAATCCATGAATTCGGGCGTGAACATCGCGCGCTTGCCATAAAACATATTGCCGCGCATCCACGTGCTTTCCCCCCGGCTAAGAGATAGCGAACGAATGTGATCCAGTTGCTCGCGCAGCTCGCCCTCATCCACCAAATCGGCCAACGGGATATGCGTGGATCGGTTGATCAGGCTGAACCGAACATTTGTGTCGGGGTGATTTCTGAAAACAGACTGACACATCAGTAGCTTATAGAAATCCGTATCGATCAGGGACCGCACGATCGGGTCGATTTTCCATTTGTGGTTATGCACACGAGTGGCGATATCGACCATGGGGGCCTCCGATCTGATTACCGGGGCATAAAGCAGGCCCCCGATGGGATTGGCAACCCTTGCTCCGGGGGGATGGCATCACTCAAATCCAATGCAAGCTCCGCATTTACGCCTTATTCACACAGGTTACCGTTAACAGTTTTTTGACAATCTGGGCCCCGGTGAGTTTAGGGGGTCCTCGATGGCCAATATACGTCTGGATACGGCGGGTGCAGTGCCGGTGTCGCGCGCGGATGCGGCTGTTGGCATTACCGATTTGCATGTCATTACGGGGGCGGATGGGCCGATCCTGATCACTGCGACACGCGGCGATGGGTGGGCCACTGCCTATACGTTGAGTGATAACGGGGCCGAGCATCTGGACCGCTGGAAGATCGACGATTCGCTGCTGCAACTTGAGTCCACCAGTATGGCCGTGTTGCAAGGCGACGATGGACCGCACCTGTTGCTGGCAGGATTGGCCGGGGACAGCTTGACCGCGTTGCCATTGGGATCGGGGTCGCGGTTTTTTACCTCGACAGATGGGTTCAACGCATCGGGGTTGGACATGTCGACCATCAGCGAAATCTCGGTGACCGGCGCGCAAGCGCTGGTAGGCTTGCGCGGTGGGGGGCTGAGCATTCTAAACTTCGACGGCGATGGCGTTACGGCCCGCACCGTGTCCAGCGGCAACCTGCCCAACAGTGCGGTCAGCGGGGTCACCACGCTGGAAAGTGGCGGCACGCTTTATGGGTTTGCCACCTATGGGCGCGCCGATGCGCTGGCCGCCTTCACGATTGCCAGCAACGGGCGCGCGACGCTGGTGTCGGTCAAGGATGCGGATGATCTGGGCTCGGCGCTGGCGGGGGCCGAAACGTTGCACGCGGTCGAACTGGCGGGGCAACCATATGTGATCGTTGCCGCCGCAGACAGTGGGGCCTTGTCGGTCTTTGCGCTGGAAGAGGACGGATTGCGCCTGACCGATCAGGTGCTGGATACGCGCGATACACGGTTTGCGGATGCCGCCCATCTGGACGTGGCGGAGGTCGACGGGCGTCTTTACATCGCCGCCGCCGGGTCCGACAGCGGGATCAGCATCTTTACCCTGATGCCAAGTGGCCGCCTGCATCACATGGAAACGACTGCCGCCACCGTCGACACGCCGTTGAAGGGCCTGACCGACATCACTCTGACCGAAATCGACGGCGATCTGCACATCTATGCAGCCACACAGGCGGCGCCCTATCTGGTGTCCTTTCGCGCCACGGGGCTTGAGGCCGGCGAAACCCGGTTGGCGGGTGCCGGTGGCGAAACGTTGGAAGGAACACGGCAAGACGACGTTCTGGTCGGGGGCGCGGGCGACGATGTGCTGGACGGCGCACAGGGCGAAGATATCCTGATGGATGGCCCCGGCGCAGACACCTTGACAGGCGGCAGTGGCGCGGATGTGTTCATCTTCGTCAACGACAATAACACCGATTCAATAACCGATTTCCGCCCTGGTCATGACAAACTAGACCTGACCGGCCTGCCCGGGTTGTGGGATCCCGACCAAATCGAAGTTTTACGCAACAGCACTGGGGCCGAGCTGCGCTATCGCGGCGAGGTGATCATGGTGCAATCCTATGACGGCAAGTCATTGGATCGCGACGATATACTGGAAAATCTGCTGATCGAAGATCGCGTGGCCCCGCCCAAGGCACAGGGGCAGATGATCGGCACGATGGTGCAGGATCGGTTCATGGGAACGGACGCGGCCGATGCCTTTGACGGGCTGTCAGGCGCCGACACGATGATGGGCGAAGGCGGCGACGACACGTTGATGGGAAGCGATGGAAACGATCGCCTGTCGGGCGGTTTTGATCAGGACAAGTTGCATGGCGGGGCAGGAATGGACGTGATCACCGGTGACGCCGGATTCGACACGATCCACGGTGATGCAGGCGGCGATTTCCTGAACGGTGGAGGTCAGGCGGATCTGGTGTATGGCGGCGATGGCAACGACCGGATCTTAGGCGAGACCGGATTTGATTTACTCTATGGCGACGCGGGAAACGACACGTTGTTGGGCGGTGATTCCGCCGACCGGCTGTATGGCGGCGACGGTGATGACGATCTGCGCGGCGGCGTGAACGTGGGGCTGACCGTCGATGGTCTGTTCGGGGAAGGCGGCAACGACACGCTGCAAGGCGACGGAGGCTTTGATTTTCTGGATGGCGGCGCGGGCGATGACAGTCTGGATGGTGGCAAACAGGCCGACAACCTTTATGGGCGCAGCGGCAATGACACGCTGGAAGGTGGCGACGGACTGGATAGGTTGTTTGGCGGCAGTGGTGACGATGTCGGCCGGGGTGGTGACGGCAATGACGGGCTGTTCGGCGAACAGGGCAATGATACGCTGGAGGGCGGCAGCGGCAATGACCGGTTCTTTGGCGGGTCGGGCAACGACGTGATGCGCGGAGAGTCGGGCAACGACACAATGCATGGCGGCGCCGGGTTCGACACGATCACCGGCGGCACCGGGGACGATGTCATGACCGGGGATTTCAACGCCGATATCTTTGTCTTCGCCAATGGCCATGGCCGCGACCGGATCGACGATTTCGAGGCCACCAACAATTTCGAGAAAATTGACCTCTCTGCAATCACCGCGATCACCGGCATGTCCGACCTGATCAGCAACCATCTTATCCAGAGTCGCAGCAATATAGTGATCGACACAGGTAGTGGGGGCCTGATCACACTAAGTAATGTGTCTGCGGATGATCTGGACGAGAATGACTTTATTTTCTGACACGACCCGGCGTCGACACATCTTTGGTTAACGAAATCCCCTTACACCCGATGGCAAAGCACAATGACGGAGGCATCGGGTGATAGGGGATCGGTTGTTTGGGGATCTGTTTCTAGGTATCGGCGCGATGAAGGCCGGGACGACTTGGCTTTATGCTATGCTGGACCGGCATCCCGAGCTGCATTTTTGCCCCGAAAAAGAGGTGCATTATTTTTACCACCGTTACGTCGATAGCGCACAATTAAGCGAGCAACGGCGTCTATCAAATGCGCGTGAACGGTATCTGTTACGATTTAATCCCGATACGGCCAACATGGACCGCGTGCGCCAGAACCTGCATTGGGTCAGCTCGTATTTGTCCGGCCCAGTGGACGATCATTGGTATCGCAACCTGTTTCAATTGCGCCGCCATCACCGCTATGCCTGCGATTTTTCCAACCTCAGCGCGCATTTACCCGCGTCCGTCTGGCCCCGAATTGAGGCGCAATGCGAAACGCTGCGCGTTCTTTACACGATGCGCGACCCCTTGAAACGGTTGTGGAGCCATACGAAATTCCACCTTCAGGTCACCAATCAGCTGCACCTTCTGGATCAATGGGGTCCGGATCAGTTCAACAGTTTCGTGCGTCAGCCGTTCATTTGGGACAATGCCGAATACGGTCGCACCCTGCGCGCCATGCAGGACGGGCTAAGTGGGGACTGCTGGAAAGCTGTATTTTACGAAGATATCCACGCCGATCAGCGCGCCATGCTGCGCGGTATCGAGGATTTTTTGGGCGTGGCCCAGTTCGACTATCCCGAGGCCTTGCTGTCCCGGCGATTTACCGAGTCGGTGCCCCATCCAATGCCGGATTTTTTTGCAGATCTTTTTGCCACCGATATCGCGCGGATCTGCACAGAAGTGCAGGCCGCCGGATTTACCCTGCCCACGCGCTGGGGCTGACAGCGCCGCTTACTTCAGCAACATATCGCGGTGATGACGCCACAGCAGAAACAACCCCGAAATAAAGCAAGCAGCCGAAACAGCCATCACATACATTACCGACACATAGTCAGGCTGATAATACGGATAAAACCCATCGCGCATCATCCCCACGATATGCACCAGCGGATTGAACCACAGCCAATCCCCATAGACGCCCGGCACACTTTCAAACACGAAAAAGATACAGGACACGATGAACAACGGCCGCGTAACAATCGCCCAGATCGTCTGCCACAGCGGATAGGCAAGGCTGAGAAAACTGTTCAGCGTGCCCACCCCGGCAGACAGGCAAATTACCATCAGATAGGCCACGCACACCTTGGTCAGATCGGGAGTTGCCCGCGCTTCCAGCACGAACAGGATGAAGGTCAGCACGATGATATTGACCAGAATTTGTGCGAAACTGTTCAGAATCAGGCGCGCCAAGATCGCATCCGCGAAGGTCACACGCGGGTATTTCAACAACTGGCGTGAAAACTGGATCGTCTGGCCCAACTTGTTCGAGATGTCGTTGAACATCAGAAACGGCAGGATCGCCGCAGCGTAAAACAGTGGGAAACTGGTGCCCAGAGGGGGCGCGCGAAACCCGATGGAAAACACCAGCGTCAGCAGGGCAACACCCGCTGCGGGCTCGATGATCGCCCAAAGGTACCCACCGGGCGAGCGGCCATAAGTTGTCGACATCTCGCGCAAAATTAGGGCCAGAATCGCCCTTGGCGTTGACACTAAAGGCCGTGTTTTTGTCTGCCAGAATAC
Source organism: Rhodobacteraceae bacterium KMM 6894 (assembly GCA_035798175.1). Lineage (GTDB taxonomy): Bacteria > Pseudomonadota > Alphaproteobacteria > Rhodobacterales > Rhodobacteraceae > Roseovarius. Next base: position 102,298 of record JAPFBS010000015.1, on the reverse strand, counting down.
ATCTGCACCTGCCATTCCTGCCTCCATGATGACCGGAGTCTGGGATAAACGGCGCAGCTTAAGAAATCTTTTATCAAACCCTCCTAAAACAGTCGATGTCCCAGCCAGAAGGCTTGCCATCGAATGAGCATACCCCAATCCATCGACCGACAGGGTGCCGCCCCCGTGCGCCCACCCGCCGTGCGCAGTACGTTGCGCCTGCGCCATCGGTTTCTGATCTTCAGCTTTTTCGTTCTGGTCGCCATGCCGGTCTATACGGTCGGCTGGTATCTTTATACGCGGGCCGCCGACCAATACGCGTCCAATCTGGGATTTTCTGTCAGGACCGAGGAAAGCGGCTCGGCCATCGAACTGTTGGGCGGGGTGACTGAATTATCCGGCTCCAGCTCATCCGACACCGATATCCTTTACGCCTATCTGACCAGTCAGCGATTGGTGCGCCTGATGGACAATGCGGTGGACCTGCGTGCGATCTGGGGTGATACGGACCGCTGGCGCGACCCTGTTTTTACCTTCAACCCCGAAGGGCGAATCGAAAAGTTGCTGACCCATTGGGAGCGCAAGGTCACGATACATTATGACAATTCCACGGGCATGATCGACCTACGCATTCTGGCATTTCAGGCTGACGATGCCCAGCGCATCGCGGATGCCCTGTACCGTGCATGTTCCGAGATGATCAACAACCTGTCTGCCGTCGCGCGCGAGGATGCGATCAGGTATGCGCGCGATGAATTACAGGCCGCCGTGATCCGCCTGAAGGAAGCGCGCAAGGCGCTGACATCCTATCGTAACCGCAATCAGATGGTGGACCCGTCAATCGACACGGCCAGCCGCATGGGTCTGTTAACTACGTTGCAAAGACAACTGGCCGAAGCCCTGATTGAGCTGGACCTTCTGCGCGACTCGACCCGCGATTCGGACCCCCGCGTGATTCAGGCCACCAAGCGTGTAAACGTCATCGAAACTCGTATCGCGGCAGAACGTCAAAAACTGGGCCTTGGTGCCAGTGGTGAAGCGAAAGAGGCATTTGCCGATCTGGTCGGTGAATACGAAGGCCTGATCGTCGACCGCGAATTTGCCGAAACGGCCTATACCGCCGCGTTGGCAACCTATGATGCGGCCCAGGCCGAGGCCCAAAAACAAAGCCGTTATCTGGCCGCGCACATCACACCCACTTTGGCCGAATCGGCGGAATACCCTGAACGGCTGAAGATCCTCGCGTTGTTTGCCCTGTTTGCTGGCATCGTTTGGTCCATCGCGGTCCTGATCTACTACAGCCTGCGCGACAGGCGTTGAGGAACACAAAATGATTAAACTTGAGAACGTCAGCAAACATTTTCCCATGCGCGGCGGCCAAAAGGTGGTCATCAAGAATGCCAACGCGATATTTCCCCCGAAGCGGAGTATTGCCTTGCTTGGCCGCAATGGCGCAGGGAAAAGCACGCTTCTGGACATCATCGCAGGAACGATCCGCCCGACACGCGGTCGGGTGGTCAGCACGGGTAGCATTTCTTATCCTGTGGGGTTCTCGGGATCGTTCCACCCGGATTTGACCGGGGCGCAAAATGCACGATTCGTTGCCCGGATCTATGGGGTAGACACCCGATCACTGCTAAGTTTTGTAGAAGAGTTTGCGCAATTGGGGCCTCATTTTCACATGCCTTTAAGGTCCTATTCGGCGGGCATGAAGGCGCGTCTGTCATTCGGCGTGTCCATGGGTATTCCGTTTGATACCTACTTGGTGGACGAGGTCACATCCGTTGGCGACGGGGCCTTTCGCAAACGCAGTATCGAATTGTTGGATGACAGGCGTGAACGCTGTGGCGCCATCGTCGTATCCCATTCGATCCCGATGATCCGCCGTATCTGCGATATGGGGGCTGTTCTGGAAAATGGGGTTTTGCGCCTGTTTGACGACATCGAAGAGGCGCTGGCCCTGCACGAACGGAATTTAGCCGGCTCACAGATGAACTTGGCGCTTTCCATCAACTGACGGGTTTGGCTGATTAAATGTTAACTGTCGGCAACTGCTACTGTCGCAAAACCCTAGTGTTTTACGCAACGGTTAAACACTCAATTGGCCATAATCTCGGACATTAGGCGACGCACCCGCGCTTGCCACACCGTATAGGGATACTTCCGCCGCCATGCCGCCCGAATTCTGGCAGAGCAGGCGGGCCGGTCAGTCTTGTACTCCTCGATCAATCTGGAAATACGGGCGGCGTCGCGTGGCAGATCCTTAAGTGGCAAACAAAGGGCCATCGGGTGCGCCGCAACCATTTCCGGCGCCGCCTCGAACGAACTGAGAATCAAGGGCAGGCCGCTCTCGAATGCTTCGATTGCGCCGATGGGTAGGCCCTCGTAGCGAGACGTCAGCAGATACCCGTCTGCTTGGGCCAATACGTGCCGGACATCTGCCAATGATCCGGCAAACCGAATACGCGACCGAGTCTCGCTGCGCACCAATCCCAAGATGCTAGTCTGAAACGCAGGGCTGTCCGTTCCGGTGCCACAAAGTGTCAGGATATAACCCTGCGGCATATGATCCATCAGGCGCGCAGCTAGCGGATAGTTCTTTTGATATCCCGCGCGCCCGGTGATCACGAGATGTCGTTCGGTTTCCATCGGGGTCTCGATGCGCGTCGGCAAATTTCCCAGATTTGAACTGTTCGGAAGCACATGAATTTCGTGCCTTTGCAACGCACGGGATCCGACTGCGCTGCGTAAACGGATCACCATATCTTCGGACAGAAACACCAAGTGCATGGGCGGGCATCTGTGCAGCAGCAGCTTTTCGATCCAGCGCGAAGCCCATGCCGCCAACCGTCGGTGTCCGGGGTCAAAAGGTATGCCGTGATAGCTCATCACCAGTCGGGTTTGGGGTGCTAGACGCAACAATCCCACCGCCAGCGAGAGGCGAATCATCAAGGCTGGTAACCGCGCATGCAGCCAGATCATGTCCCACTTGCGGGCTGCTGCCAGACGCTGTGCACTGCGCCACCCACGCAGCAGGCGGGCGGGTTTCAGGCTGTTACGCAGACCCTCAATTTCGACATGGGTGGCACCGGCACGAATGATTCCGTCATAGCCACCGCAATTGCGATCACTGGCGATGGTCAGGTCAATTTTGCCGCCCAGAGTTTCACACAACTGGTCAAGATGTCGGGGAACACCCGATCGGCCCCCATCCCCGCCGTAAAGCAGGGCACATGTTTTGCGCCTAGGCTTTGCCAAGTGTGATTGCCCCCCAAAATGCCGCCGACGACCAAGGGGATTGCCGGTAGGGTCGCAGTGCCGCCATGGCCCGAAGTCGCCCCAATGTATGTTGACTCCGCGCGGCAGAAAACCTCTCAAGGTCTGCTAGGGACGAAGGGCAAAGAAACGGACGGCAGGCCGCCAACCCGGCAGTTTGCGCCGTAAGTCGCGCCCGGTATACGCCCCGCAGAACCGCCAGTTTTCGAGTCATGCTGATAAACGCCCCCTGCCCCGCACCAATCGCGTTACGCGGGTGCTGTCGATACAGCACAACGCGGGCCGGGTCGCAAATTACCTGACCACCGGCCCCGGTGATCAACTGATACAGCCACCAATCATGCGCAAATATACCTGTCGCAAGCGGCGCCGCCTGTCGGGCAAGCGACGCGGCGGCGGCGTTGAGAACGATGGTGTTGCCGGGTGCGATATTCTCGATCAACGCGTTGCGAAAGGCGGGTGCGGCAATGCGCCGTCGCTCGGCCTTGGTGATCCCGAGGGTCGGGGTCCAAACCCAACGTTGCGCAGTGTAGAGCGCGGGAACGCCCGGCGGCACTCGCTCTAACGCGCGCAAGGCACGGCCAAGTTTTCCCGGTAACCAGACATCATCCTGATCGGCCAGCGCCACAGGTATGTCATCCTTGGGCAGTCCGGCCAGCAGCGTCAGGTAATTTGCGGCGAATCCGCGTCCCGGACCCGCACAGATCTGCACCCTACCGGGATGACGTCGCCCAAATGCGTGCAGTACCTCGCGGCTGTTGTCCACGCTATTGTCATCGGAGCACGTCAGTTGCCAACGCACACCACGCTGCGCAGCCAACGATTTCAGCTGTTCGGGCAGGAATGGTGCACCGTTGTGGATGCCCATCACTACCTGCACCATCGGCCCCTGGCCTTGATCAATCCATTCGCCCATCCCGCGCCAACCCTGCCTTTCAAACGGCTTGCCTGTCGCATCAGGGGTAAAGCGAACTTGTAAACCTGTGCTTAATTTTCTTGGTTAATAAACGGATCATTCGCCGACCAGAGGGAAGCCTATGACCCACAAATTGCACTTGCCGCTAATGACTCGCTTTTTTCATGCCACCCGTGATGACGGGCTGCGCACGGCGCTGCGACGCGCACGCGGGTTCGTGGCGCGGCGCATTGCAGGCCGGTCGCCTGGCGCCCTTTCACCCGCCGCGCCCGCGCCCAAGGGGCGACACTATCTTAGCGGAGCTTGGCAAATGATGGCGAAAAATCACGCCTTTCATGTGACTGCCGCCCCGGCGACCCTGCACAAGCGGCGCAAAATTGCGCTGATCGGGGATCTGAACCTGCCGCAATGCCGCAAGTACCGGGTCGAACAACTGGTCGAGCTGTGGCGCACGCGCGATGTCGATCTGACGTTCGCGCATTATCAGGATGTGCCCCGCTGTGTGGCCATCCTTCAGGATGCGACCCATCTGATGTGTTATCGCCTGCCCACCTGCGCCAATGTTTCCGTCTATCTATACGAGGCACGGCGGCTGCGCCTGCCGATCCTTTATGACATCGACGACCCGCTGTTTTCGGTCGCCGCCTATGAAACCTACAGCAATATGGAGGCGCTGCCAGCCGACATGCGCGCGCATTTCGTGGCCGAAGCCCCCCGGTATCTGGACCTGATGAACGGGGCCGATGCTGTGTCGGTTTCGACCCCCGGTTTGGCGGCGCATGCGCGGCAGTTGACGCAACGACCCGTATATCTGCGTCGCAATTTCGCAGACCGCGCAACGTTGACCGCCGGGGCGCAGGCCATTCAGGTGGCGACGGGCAATGGCGATATGTTTCGCGTGGCATTTGCCAGTGGCTCGCAAGGGCATGAGGTGGATTTTACCGCCATATCCGATCAGGTCGCAGCATTTTTACAGGGCGATTCGCGAAGGCGTTTGATGATCCTAGGGCATTTCGACAAGGCGCGCCTTCCCTGTGCAATCGCGAAACAGACCGAGTTTTCCCCCTTTACCGGGTATAGTGGATATCTACAGGCGCTGGCGCTGGCAGATTGTGCGATCATGCCGCTGGGGGATGATCTGTTCAATCAATGCAAAAGTGCGGTGCGCGCATTGGATGCTGCTGCGGTCGGTGTGCCGGTGATCACGCCCGCCGTGGGTGATTTTCCCAATGTCATCCGCGACGGGCAAACCGGGTTGATTGCCGACGGACCCAACGGATGGGCCATGGCGCTGGACGATCTGGCACAGGATCGGGCCGCCGCACAGGCCATAGGCCAGCGCGCGCGACGCGATCTGGAGCGTCACTGGTCGGCACAAATGTCGCCTCATGTCATCGACCCCTCACTGATCGACTGGGTGACAGCATGAGCGGGCCACATATCCTGATCGTCAACGTCTTTTACGCGCCCAATACCTATGGCGGCGCCACCGTTGTGGCCGAGCAGGTGGGCGCGGCCCTGATGCGCAACCACGGCTGCCGGGTAAGCGCCGTGTCGCTGATCAGCCGCGAAGATCTGGTGCCCTACGCAGTGATTAAATCCGAGGTGCGGGGGCAGGCGTCGTATCTGATCAACGTCCCGCTGAACCGCCCCTATGCCCAGCGCCACTCCAACCCCCATGTGGCCGAGGCCATTGGTCAGATAATCGACGCGACCACCCCTGATCTGGTGCATGTGCATTGCGTACAGGACGTGGGGGCAGGCGTGATCGAGGTCGCGAAGGCCCGCGATCTGCCTGTGGTTCTTAGCGTGCATGACTTCTGGTGGATCTGCGAGCGTCAGTTCATGATCGGTGCCGATGGGCGCTATTGCGGGCAATCCCCTGTCGCGCTGGAGAACTGTCAGGGCTGTGTGGCCAACATGAGCGCGGCGCGCACACGGCGCGCCGCATTGATGCGACAGGCAGACATGGCCGACCTAATCACGTATCCCAGCCATTTTGCCCGTAAGTTATACGAAGCGTCTGGTATGCCGCGTGGCGCAGGCGTAACTTGGACCAACGGCGTGCGTCTACCGGGTATAGGCTTTGCTCAGGATCAAGCGGCGCGACGGGCGCGCGACGGGCGGGTTGCCTTCGGCTATTTGGGCGGGCCTGCTCAGATCAAGGGCTGGCCCGATATACGTCGCGCTTTTGCGTCACAAAAGCGGGGCGATTTCATCGTGCATCTGGCGGATGCCAGTCTGGATGGCGGCTGGTGGCGAGATCAAGATCTATCCACATTGCCCGGAAGTTGGCGCGTGCATCCGCGATTCGAGCAGGATCAGATGGATGCGTTTTACGCTGAAATCGACGTGTTGCTGTTCATGTCGCAATGGAAAGAAACCTTCGGCCTGGCCATTCGCGAAGCGCTGGCGCGCGGCATCCGCGTGATTCAGACCGATAGTGGCGGGACTGTGGAACATGATGCAATTGATCGTAGCCACCTGATCCCTATTGGGGCGGGCCCTGATCCGTTGACGGCCCAGATCACGGACGCGTTGCAACGCGACACTCACCTGCAAGCGCCTGTCACAGTGGACAGTTTCGATGATCAGGCACAGACCTTTATGCGGATGACACAGTCGCTACTTAATCGCCGTCCTGCATCATCGCCCTCAATCCGTCTCGATAGGTGGGGTAGCGCAGCGTGATGCCCAGTTCATCCTTGATCCGATCGTTTTTCACCCGCTTGGATTCAGCATAGAAACTGCGCGCCATCGGCGTCATCTCGGCATCCTCAAACCGCACTTCGGGCGGCAGGGGCATGCCCAGCAACTCGGCAGCGAAGGCGATCACGTCTTGGGGCGGGGCGGGATCGTCATCGCACAGGTTATAGACCGCGCCCGGATTGGGATGGGCAATCGAGGCGGCCAGCACTTGGGCAATATCCTGAACATGGATACGGCTGAACACCTGGCCCTTTTTTATGATACGGCGCGCAGTGCCCCTACGCACCTTGGCAAAGGGACCGCGGCCGGGGCCATAGATACCGGCAAGCCGGAAGATATGTAGCGGCAGATCGGGGATTGCCTGCCACGCTGCCTCGGCCTGGGCGCGCATCTGGCCGCGTTTTGTTGAGGGGGTAAGGTGAGTGGATTCGTCCACCCAATCGCCTTGATGATCGCCGTACACGCCCGTGGTGGACAGGTATCCGACCCATTCCAGACGCGGCGCGATTGTGGTGATCTGATCACGCAAGGCAGCTAGCACCGGATCGCCCGCCTCATTGGGACCGGCGGAGATCAGCAGATGGGTGGCCTCCTGCAACGCCACATTGGGATCGGTGCCGGGCCAAATCAGCGGCTCGGCACCGGTTGCGGCCAGTGCAACGGCCTTATCCGCGCTGCGGGTGGTGCCAATGATGCGCCACCCATCCGATAGCAGGTGGGACGCAAAGGCGCGGGCGGAATAGCCGTGACCGAAGGAAAGAAGTGTTTTGCTCATCCCCCAGATATGTGCGGCGCAGGCGCACTTGGCAAGCATCGCCAGCCATCACAACGGGCGCGACGCAACCCAAGCATATCCGTTTTCGCACAGCACATAACATTCACGTAGGCCATGCGGCTTGTCCGTGGCGGGTTGCAGGATATGGCCGCCCAGTGCCTCGGCCTTTGCCGCCACGTCATCGGGATCAGAGTGATACAGTCTGAATTCGGCCCCCACGCCGCGCGCGCCTGCCTCGGGCAGCAATCCCAGCAGAGGGTTGGAATGATAGGTGCCGTCACCGTGAATCTGCATGACTTGACCGTGATAGACCATGATGGCGAAATCGGCGCTGACCTGGTGCGCCGTCATGCCGAACAGATCAACCAGAAACGCCACCTGCCGGAGCACATCGCGCACCAGAATGTTCAGACCCATCCCGGTCAGGGAGGCGCCGAAGGCCTCGGGGGTGGCGGTCTCGTAATCCATGGCGCATGTCCCTTCACGTCAGGTCAGCTTGATCCCCGCCTGCGGGCGTGTCAACGTGCGCAAAACACGGCAAGGGGCAGGATATGCACGGCACGGATAACACGATCCTGACACCAGAGGCGGCCCCGATGGCCCAGTTCACCGATGCAACGGCAGCGGTAGATCACCTGTGCACATTGTATGAGACCGCCACGCGTTTTCTGTGCGATCAGTTCGGCAAGGCCTTGGCAGGCCCGCCCCCCACGCGCCGCATCCGTGCCTTTTACCCCGAGATCCGCCTGACAACGACCAGTTTTGCCAAGGTCGACAGCCGCCTGTCTTTTGGCCACGTGGCGGAACCTGGAACGCATGCCACCACCGTTACGCGGCCCGATCTGTTTCGCAATTACCTGACGCAGCAGTTGCGCCTGCTGATGGATAATCACGGTGTGCCAGTTTGTATTTCAGTGTCGGATACACCGATGCCGGTACATTTTGCCGTTGCGCAACAAGGCGGCATGACCGTCCCACACGAAGGCGCTGCCGGTTTCATCCTGCGCGATGTGTTTGACGTGCCTGATCTGGCGACAACGAACGACGATATCGTCAACGGCACGCACAAACTTCCGCCAGACGGCACCGCGCCGCTGGCACCCTTCACAGCGCAGCGTGTCGATTATTCTCTGGCGCGGCTGTCACACTATACCGCCACCGCACCCGAGCATTTCCAGAACCACGTTTTGTTCACCAACTATCAGTTCTACGTCTCCGAGTTCGAGGTCTATGCCCGCCAGATGCTGGACAAACCCGACAGCGGTTATACCAGTTTCGTTAGTACCCATAATGTCGAAATCACCACTGGCGACGCGCCGTTGCAGGTGCCGCTCAGCCTGCCTCAGATGCCAGCCTATCATTTGAAACGTGCCGATGGGTCGGGAATTACACTGGTCAATATCGGTGTCGGACCATCCAACGCCAAAACGGCCACTGACCATATCGCGGTAATGCGCCCGCATGCCTGGATCATGGTGGGCCATTGCGCCGGCCTGCGCAATTCTCAAAGCTTGGGGGATTTCGTGCTGGCCCATGCCTATTTGCGCGAGGACAGCGTGTTGGACGCAGACCTGCCTATATGGGTGCCGATCCCGGCGCTGGCCGAAATTCAGATCGCGCTGGAAGAGGCCGTTGCCGAGGAAACACGACTGTCGGGTTATGACCTGAAACGGGTGATGCGCACGGGAACCGTTGCCAGCCTGCATAACCGAAACTGGGAGCTGCGCGATCATTCCGGCCCGGTGCAGCGCCTGTCACAATCGCGCGCTATCGCGCTGGATATGGAAAGCGCGACGATTGCAGCCAACGGTTTTCGGTTCCGCGTGCCCTATGGCACCTTGTTATGCGTGTCGGACAAACCGCTGCATGGCGAGCTGAAGCTGCCGGGAATGGCCTCGGACTTTTACAACGCACAGGTCGCGCGCCATCTGCGCGTTGGTATCCGGGCGATGGAAACGCTGGCCAAAATGCCGCTTGAACGTATACATAGCCGCAAATTACGCTCGTTTGAGGAAACTGCCTTCCTCTGATCGGGCGTAAACCGGCCTAAATCCAAGTTATTTGCGTTGCAACGTGCCACTATTCGTTGTGTTACCCTACAAGATAGCGTTAAAACACTGGCGTGAGGCCCAATACACGGGCAGTTGAAGGAGACCATAAAATGGCAAAACCGATGACCAAGACCCAGCTTGTGGCCGCCCTGGCCGAAGAGATGGACAGCGACAAGAAGTCCGCCAACACTGCGCTGGACGCAATCATCGCGGTCATCACCCGCGAAGTGTCTGGCGGCGGTGCCGTGACCCTGCCAGGCGTCGGCAAAATCTATTGCCGCGAGCGCCCCGAGCGTATGGTCCGCAACCCCGCAACGGGTGAGCAGATCAAGAAAGAGGCCGACAAGGTCGTCAAGATGACCATCGCCAAAGCGCTGAAAGACAGCGTCAACGAGTGATCTTGCATCTCTAGCGAGTTTCGGAAAGGGTCGCCCTGTCGGGCGGCCCTTTTCATTTGGTCGCGTGCAAAGGGACAGGCATGGACATTCGCAGCATCTTGATGGGCCTGGCCTTCGTCGTCATGTGGTCCAGCGCCTATACCTCGGCCAAAATCATCGTTGGCGCGGCTCCGCCTGTCAGTGCATTGGCGCTCCGGTTTCTTATTTCCGGCCTGTTAGGTGTGATAATCGCCGCAATGCTGGGCCAGACATGGCGCCTGACGCCGTCGCAATGGCGCGCAACCATCGTGTTCGGCATCTGCCAGAACGCGCTGTATCTGGGCCTCTATTTCGTGGCAATGCAAACGATCGAGGCGTCGCTGGCGGTAATTATTGCCTCGACAATGCCTTTGCTGGTGGCGCTTGCAGGGTGGATCGTATTCCGCGAACGTCTGCCCCGACTGGCAGTGATGGGTCTGATCGCCGGGTTCATTGGCGTGGTCATCATCATGGGCAGTCGCCTGTCAGGTGGTGTCGACATGTATGGTCTGACACTGTGCATTTTAGGGGTTATGGCGCTGACCGTCGCGACACTGGTCCTGCGTGGCGCCACGTCAGGCGGGAATTTCCTGATGGTTGTCGGCTTGCAAATGCTGATCGCCAGCGTTGTTTTAGGGGTAGTCGCCCTGGCGACCGAGCAGATCGTCATCGATTGGAGTTGGACGTTGATCGCGGCGTTTGCCTATACCACGCTGGTTCCGGGTTTGGCCGCCACGCTGCTGTGGTTCCTGCTGGTTCAACGGATCGGGGCGACACGCGCCGCCACGTTCCATTTTCTCAACCCCTTTGTGGGGGTATCCATTGCCGCAATCATTTTGCATGAGCCATTGCAGATCTACGATATCGTCGGCGTCGGCGTCATCATGGCCGGAATCCTGGCGGTTCAACTGTCCAAACGTCCGTCGCAGGGCCAATCTGGGGCGCATATCGCCTAACACAAACCATCCAACCGCTCGTTCCGCGCGCCGACAATATAACCGTCAATTGAAACGGGTCGCAGTACGATTTATCCAAACCCACCCGTTTCAAAGACTTAGCCGACCTTGCACGCCGCCAAAGCGGCCATGTTGACGATGTCGTTGGCCGTCGACGTGGTCGAGCAAATCTGGATCGACTTGTCGACGCCTGACAGGATCGGTCCAATCACAATCGCCCCCGCCATTTCCTGCATCAACTTGACCGAGATCGAGGCCGAGTGACGCGCTGGTACCACCAAAATGTTGGCGGGTCCGGTCAGGCGTTGAAACGGATAGGCCTCTTGCGCGTTGACGTTCAGAGCCACATCGACGGTCATTTCGCCTTCGTATTCGAAGTCAACGCCGCGCTTTTCCAAAACCTTGGGGGCCTGATACATCTTTTCCGCACGTTCCGACACCGGATAGCCGAAGGTCGAGAAGCTGACGAAGGCCACGCGCGGCTCAAGCCCCAGATGACGCGCCACCGCGGCCGAGCGTTCTGCGATGGTTGCCAGATCCTCTTGATCGGGCCATTCATGCACCAAAGTGTCGGAAATCAGCACGATCCGGCCTTTATGCATGACCGCGGTCACACCGACCGCGCCATGTTCGGCGTCGGCGTCGAAAACGTGGTTGATCAATTCCAGCACATGCGCGGATTTGCGCGTGGCCCCTGTCACCAGACCGTCACCATGACCATGGGCCAGCATCAGCGCGGCAAAGACATGCCGATCATGCGCCGCCAGACGGTGGGCATCGTGGCTGTCATGGCCCTTGCGTTGCAGGCGTTTATACAGAAACTCGCGGTATTCCTCGAAATGGGGAGAATTGGCGGCGTTCACCACTTCCAGCTCGGCCACAGCATCGCCCATGCCGATCGCCTGCAACTTGGCCTCGACATCGCCTTCGCGTCCCACAACCAGCGCAGACCCCATTCCGGCGCGCTGATATTGCACTGCGGCACGCAACACGCGGGGATCGTCGCCCTCGGCAAAGATCATCCGTGCCTGCGCCGCACGCGCGCGCGAGTTGATCGAGCGCATGATGCTGGCAGTCGGATCCATCCGCGATTTCAGCGAGGCCTCGTAGGCCTCCATGTCCACGATGGGCCGACGCGCCGCGCCTGTGTCCATGCAAGCACGCGCCACAGCCGGCGGGATCGTATAGATCAGACGCGGATCGAAGGGCGTGGGAATGATATAGTCGCGCCCGAAGGTCAGCTTGCGACCATAGGCCATGTCCACCTCGTCCGGCACATCCTGACGCGCCAATGCGGCAAGGGCCTGAGCGCAGGCAATCTTCATCTCGTCATTGATTGCGCGCGCCTGCACGTCCAGCGCGCCGCGAAACAGGTAAGGGAAACCAAGAACGTTGTTGACCTGATTTGGATAATCGCTGCGCCCGGTGGCGACGATTGCGTCAGGGCGCACTGCATGTGCCTCTTCCGGGGTGATTTCGGGGTCGGGGTTCGCCATGGCGAAAATCACCGGATCAGGGGCCATCGACGCTACCATATCCTGTGTCACCGCACCCTTGGCCGAGACGCCGATAAACACGTCGCAATCTTTCATCGCTTCTTCCAGCGTGCGCAAATCTGTTTGCGCGGCATGGGCCGATTTCCACTGATTCATACCGTCGGTGCGGCCCTGATAGATCACGCCCTTGGTGTCGCACATCAGGCAGTTTTCATTGCGCGCGCCCATGGATTTCAGCAATTCCAGACAGGCAATGCCCGCCGCGCCCGCACCGTTCAGCACAATGCGCACATCCTCGATTTTCTTGCCCGACAGGTGCAGCGCATTCAGCAGACCCGCGGCACAGATCACGGCCGTGCCGTGCTGATCGTCGTGGAAAACGGGAATGTCCATTTCCTCTTTCAGGCGCTGTTCGATGATGAAACATTCGGGCGCCTTGATATCTTCCAGATTGATCCCGCCAAACGTCGGACCCATCAAGCGCACAGCATTGCAGAAGGCATCCGGGTCTTCGGTATCCAGCTCGATATCAATCGAGTTCACGTCGGCAAAGCGTTTGAAAAGGACCGATTTGCCCTCCATCACCGGCTTGCTGGCCAGCGGGCCGATATTGCCCAGCCCCAGAACGGCTGTTCCGTTAGAAATGACCGCCACCAGATTGCCCTTGTTGGTATAATCATAGGCCAGTTCGGGATTCTCGGCGATGGCCAGACAAGGCACCGCGACGCCGGGGGAGTATGCCAGACTGAGGTCGCGCTGCGTGGTCATCGGGACAGTCGCCGAGATCTCGAATTTGCCGGGGGTCGGTTCAAGGTGAAAGGCCAGCGCCTCTTCGGGGGTGTATTTGGGGTTCGACATGGGGGCTTTCCGATTTGGTCGCGACGGGCATCGCATAAAAAGGCGGGGGCGCTTCTAAGGGGACATCACGGTGGACGAAACGGTCCCGGATCAAGTCCGGGACATTCGGACTACCGGGGCGAGCGTTTGGCAAGGATGCGTTGCAAGGTGCGGCGGTGCATGTTCAGGCGGCGCGCCGTTTCCGACACGTTGCGGTCGCACAACTCATACACCCGCTGGATATGTTCCCAACGCACGCGGTCCGCGCTCATCGGGTTTTCGGGCGGCGGCGGCAGGGCGTCACCATTCGCCAACAGCGCATTGGTGATGTCATTGGCGTCTGCGGGTTTCGACAGGTAATCTGTCGCCCCGATCTTGACCGCAGCGACGGCGGTAGCAATTGCACCGTACCCCGTCAAAACGACGATACGCGCCTCGGGGCGGCGTTCGCGGATCACTTCGACCACGTCCAGACCATTGCCGTCCTCCAAACGCAGATCGCAGACCGCGTAAGCAGGCGGGCGGGCGGTAGCAATCGCGCGGCCTTCCGCGACGGACCCGGCTGTTTCCACCTCGAATCCGCGTTTTTCCATAGCCTTGGCCAATCTACGCAGAAACGGTTCGTCATCGTCCAGCAGTAGCAGAGACTTATCCGCGCCAAGGTCCAGCGTTTTGTCGGCCATGTATCCGGGTCCAATCCATCAAGGTCACCTGAATCTTCTAGCCCGCACAGGGGGGTGCGTCAAACCGCGTCATGATCCGGCGTTGACAAAACACTGAACGGTTTCGGCCATCGCCTCGGCGCTGATGTCGCGGCGAAAGAACTCGACAAAGCCGTGATCGGGCAGGGTGAGGTAGGTAAAGGTCGAGTGGTCGACCAGATAATAATCCTCGGCACCTTCCTCGGGCTCTTGCGCCTTATAGTAGGTTCTATAGGCTTTGCTGGCCGCCTTGACCTGCTCCGGCGAGCCGGTCAGACCCAGCATGCGGGGATGCATGTACTCTGTGAATTCCGCCATAACTTCGGGCGTGTCGCGGGCAGGATCGATCGTGATGAACACCGGCTGCACCATCACACCGCGCTCTTCCAGAAGCTCGACCGCCTCGGCGTTGCGCGCGTTGTCCAAGGGGCAGACATCGGGGCAAAATGTATAGCCGAAGTAAATCAGTGACGGTTCGGACAGTACCTCGGCGCTGGTCACGGTCTGACCAGTTTCATCAACCAGCGTGAAATCCCCGCCAATGGCCCCGGTCCCGCCTGCCACTGCCGCGCTGCGACATTGGGCAAACACGTCATCACTACCCCGCATCTGCGTGACATAATAGGTCGCCCCCAATAGGGCGATCACGGAAACGCTTGCAGCGATGGCGAGTGTTCGGGTCATTTCAGGCTCCGGTCACAGGAAAAGGGGTTTGGGCTTGGATGGTTTCGTCTTACATATCTAACGGTTCATATCCAGCGCACAACGGGACGAAATCACGCAGATGACAGAGAATTCATCGACCCGCATCAAATCCCCCTCCGGAGGCACTTGGATTCGGCTGCGCACTTTGATCGCTTTGCGATGGTGGGCGGTGATCGGTCAAGTCGCCGCATTGATCGTGGCGCAGCAAATCTATGACCTGAAACTGGAAATCGGGCTGTGCTATCTGGTGATCGGCGCGTCGGTTCTGAATAACCTGATCGCTTCATTCGTGTTTCCCGCCAACAAACGTCTGAACGAGACGGAAAACCTGTTGTTCGTGCTGTTTGACATGCTGCAACTGGGGATGATGCTGTATCTGACCGGCGGGTTAAACAATCCGTTCTCGGTACTGATCGTCGGGCCAGTGATCGTTTCGGCCTCGTCCCTATCTGCCCGCTCGACCCTGTTTCTGGGGCTCAGCGCCATTGTGATCGTATCACTGTTGATGAAGTTTCACCTGCCCTTGCACACCGAGCAGGGATTCATCATGCGCATGCCGGACGTATTCCTGTTTGGCAACTGGATGGCGATTGTCATCGGCGTAATCTTTTTGGGGGTCTATTCGCGCTGGATTGTGTCGGAAATGCACGAAATGTCCGATGCGTTGCAAGCCACGCAGATGGCGTTGGCGCGCGAACAAAAGCTGACCGATCTGGGCGGCGTCGTGGCCGCAGCTGCGCATGAACTGGGCACACCGCTGGCCACGATCAAGCTGACCAGTGCGGAACTGGCCGAGGATCTTGCCGAGGGCAGTGATCAACGCGAAGATGCCCTTTTGATCCGCGCCCAGGCGGATCGTTGCCGCGATATCCTGCGCTCTATGGGGCGCGCTGGGAAGGACGATCTGCACCTGCGCAGCGCCCCCCTGAGCGCCGTAATAGATGAGGCTGCCGAGCCGCACGTGCAACGCGGCAAGACGATCCTGTTCGACTATGGCGCGGGGTCTGACACGGTTGGCGATCAGCCCAATATCCTGCGACGCGCCGAAGTGGTTCACGGGTTGCGCAATCTGATTCAGAACGCGGTCGATTTCGCCCATGATACCGTTTGGATCGAAAGCGCTTGGTCGGATCAAAAGATCACGATTCGCATCATGGACAACGGCCCCGGCTATCCCGTTCATCTGTTGGGGCGCATCGGCGATCCGTTAATGCGGCGACGCGGGCGCGGCATCGATTCCAGCCGCCCCGAATACGAGGGCATGGGGCTGGGCCTGTTCATCGCCAAAACATTGCTGGAGCGGTCGGGCGCCGACCTGAGCTTTGCCAACGGGTCGGATTCGTTTCGACGTGATTCGGCGTTGGCCAACCGCACCGGCGCCTTTGTCGAGGTGGTCTGGCCGCGTGACGAACTGGAGGCGACAGAGGCCGATATGGGTCAGAATATTCCATTTCAAGCTTGATTTTATTAGCACAAATAACCCTTTGCCAACCGCCCGCCAAGTTGACCTTCGGTTAAGTTAACCGGGCATTAACCCGAATTGGCCCACGCTGTGTTGCGAATCTGATTGCAACAAAGGCGGGCAGCATGGCTGTGACGACAATAACCTTCTGGCTGGGCCTAACCATACTGGCCGCCGTAGTGTCCTTTGGTCTTTTATGGCTGATGGGAATGCTTTTGCCGCCTGCGCGACCAGCGCAATCAGATGCCCCCCTGCCTACCGGTATCAGCACGTTCTTGTTCAACGATGACCTTTTGTTCGATCACGACGCGGGTGCCCTGCCCGACACGTCATCGACAGACGCATTTTTGGAATGGTCCGATCTGCTGGGTTGGTTTTCCACGCGATTTGCCGGATTGCCACAACGGCTGAGCGATCTGGAAGTCGATCAACCAGTTCTCGCCTTAGCGCGCGATACCACTGATACAGCACAAATTCAGATCCTGCGCACCGATCACAGTACCCGTGTCGTGCTGTCAGATCCCCCTCATCTCTGCCCCGCCGCGCGTCATGCGATGCTGGAAGCCCGGATGCGGATGGCCAGCATGACCGACGCATTCGAGGCTGCACCATACCCGATCTGGAAATCATCTATCGACGGCGCGATCCTTTGGCAGAACGCCGCCTGCGCCACCACCTTTGCCCCAGGCGTTCTAAAAATGAACGTGGCTGCACCAGAGCCGGGCGACAGCAGTACGACACGCTTCTCTATCCCGCAATCCGCACAGGATCAGCCGCAGTGGTTCGAGGTCCATTCGACCACACATCACGCAGAAGTATTGCACCATGCCACCGATATCACCAAGGTCCTGCGCGCCGAAACGACACAGAAGGTATTCGTCCAGACCCTGACCAAAACCTTCGCCTATCTGACCATCGGTCTGGCCGTCTTTGATCGGAACCGGCAATTGGCGTTGTTCAATCCCGCGCTGGTCGATCTGACCGGACTATCCGCCGAATTTCTCAGCGCCCAGCCTGACCTGATGGGATTTTTCGACAACCTGCGCAATCGCCAGGTCATGCCCGAGCCGCGCAGCTATGCCTCATGGCGCGCGCAAGTGACGGATGTAATCGAATCCGCGCAAGGCGGGCTATATCAGGAAACGTGGTCCCTACCCAATGACGTGACCTACCGTGTTACCGGTCGCCCCCATCCAGACGGTGCCGTGGCCTTTTTGTTCGAGGATATCTCTGCGGAAGTCATGCTGGCCCGGCGATATCGGTCGCAGCTGGAAATGCGCCAATCGGTGCTGGATTGCCTGCCCGAAGTGGTGATGGTGATCGGCCCCAACAACGTGCTGTCCTTTTGCAACGAAACCGCGTCCGATCTTCTGGGGATAGACCCCGACAGCAGATTTGCGGATATGAGCGTCGCCGATCTGATGATCGCCTGCCAAACCGCCCTGCCTGCGCAGACCATCTGGCATGAGGTCGAAGCCAACCTGCGCAGCCGAACCCAAGGCAGCGCCTTGCGAAAAACCGCCAAAGTCGCAGCTGACCACAGCCTGACCTATCGGGTCGAGGTCCTTCCAGGTGGTGCACGTATGCTGATCTTGCACAGCGTAGCCCAGACACAACCGGTCCCTCCGCAGTTGGTCGCAAGCTGATCCCGGTTGCAGGTGGCGGCGACGTGTGTAGTGTCGCCGCATGTTGAATTCGACTTCTCTCAGCGTTCACTCGAACGGCCCAGCGCAAAGCTGCGCAATCGCCGCCACGTTAGCGCCCCGACTGGTGCCCAGCGATGTGATCCTGCTGACCGGAGACATTGGCGCGGGCAAGACCCATTTTGCACGCTGCCTGATCCAATCCCTGCTGCACACCCCCGAAGATGTCCCATCGCCCACCTACACGCTGGTGCAGACCTACGCCGTTCCAACGGGCGAGTTGTGGCACGCCGACCTCTATCGCCTGACCAGCACATCCGAGGTGTTCGAACTGGGCCTGATCGACGCGTTTGTTGACGCGATTTGCCTAATCGAATGGCCCGACCGTCTGGGCGATTTGGCTCCCGCAGGCGCGCTACACCTTGCCTTAACGCAAGGTGCAGGCGACGACGAGCGGGAGATGATGTTTCGATGGAAACAAGGGGATTGGGCGGACAAATTGCGGGGGATCGGCGATGAGCACACCTGACGCCATCATGCTGTTCGCCGCCGGTTTTGGCACGCGGATGGGCACGTTGACCGCTGACCGGCCCAAGCCGCTGATCAAGGTGGCCGGGCGGGCATTGCTGGATCACGCATTGGATATAGCCAAGGACGTGCCGCGTATTGTGGTTAACGCCCATTACAAGGCAGAACAGATCGCCACCCATCTGGACGGACGCAATGTGACGCTGTCGGTTGAAACGCCCGATGTGCTGGACACCGGCGGCGGTCTGCGCGCCGCGTTACCGCTGCTGAACAGCTCGCCCGTCTACACGATGAACACCGACGCTGTCTGGGCTGGACCCAACCCGCTGCCCCTGCTGGCAAAGGTGTGGGATCCGTCGCGCATGGATGCCTTGCTGTTATGCCTGCCACTTGCCCAGGCAATCGGTCACGCCGGTCAGGGCGATTTCACACTTTCCTGCGACGGACATCTGTCACGCGGTCCCGGCGTGATTTATTCCGGCGTTCAGATCTTACGAACCGAAGCGTTGCAGGGCATGCCCGAAGGCGCATTTTCGCTTGGCCTAGTGTGGGACAAACTGGCGGCGCAGGGGCGGCTTTTTGGCATAACTTATCCGGGAACTTGGTGCGATGTTGGCCACCCCAACGGGATCACACTGGCAGAAGATATGCTCCGGCGCGCCGATGTTTGATCCCCAGGACACCGCCCGCGTTTTCGGTCTGCCCCCCGGCGTGGACTTTCCGGCCGAATTGGTGAATGGCCTGACCACGCGCATGGCAGGCACCCCGCCCGAGGCAATGGCGCAGATCGAATTGATCGTGAACACCCGCCGCATGGCACGACGCATTCATGCGCTGTTCGATCAAGGGCCCGCGCGGCTTTTGCCCCGGATCAGCCTGGTTGCGGATCTGGGCACATCGTGGAAAATGGCGCATCTGCCACCGCCCGTATCCCCCCTGCGTCGACGGCTGGAACTGATTCAGTTGATCGCACGGTTGCTGGACCAACAACCCGATCTGGCCCCGCGCGCCGCGCTGTACGATCTGGCCGACAGCCTTGCATCCCTGATGGATGAAATGCAGGGCGAAGGCGTGGACCCCGACATGATAGAGCGACTGGATGTCACCGATCAATCTGGCCACTGGGAACGCATCCGCGCCTTTTTAAACATCGTGCGTCCCTTTGGTCTGGACGGGGACGCGCCGGGACAGGAAGCGCGTCAGCGTCGGGTCATTTTGGACACGATTGCCAGTTGGCAGCGCGATCCACCGACGCATCCGATCATTCTGGCAGGTTCGACAGGTTCGCGCGGATCCACGCATCTTTTGATGCAGGCCGTTGCGCGATTGCCGCAAGGCGCAGTGATCCTGCCCGGCTATGATTTCGACATGCCGCAAAATGTCTGGCAGTCGCTGGGCGATGCGATGCTTTCCGAGGATCATCCCCAGTATCGCTTTCAGGCGCTACGACAGGCCTTGGACCTGAGGGATGTGCCACGATGGACATCAACGCACCCACCCAGCGCCGCGCGCGCACGTGTCGTTTCGCTGGCGTTGCGGCCCGCGCCGATCACCGACCAATGGCTGGAAGAAGGGCCGCATCTGCACGATATCGCCGCCGCGATGAAGGATGTCACCCTGCTGGAGGCCCCGTCGCAACGCTTTGAGGCGCTGTGCATCGCCATGCGCCTGCGTCAGGCCGCCGAAGACGGTCAGACCGCCGCGCTGATCACGCCCGACCGCGGCCTGACCCGTCAGGTCGCCGCCGCGTTGGATCGCTGGAATATCATTCCCGACGACAGCGCCGGTGTTCCGTTGCACTTGTCGCCTCCGGGGCGGTTATTGCGCCATGTCGCCGCCCTTGGACAAGGACGGTTGACCGCAGAGGCGCTCCTGACGCTGTTGAAACACCCGCTGACCCATTCAGGAAACGCGCGCGGCGAGCATCTGAAACTGACGCGCGATCTGGAACTGCATCTGCGCCGCAACGGCCCGCCGTATCCGCAGGCAGATGACATTACCGGCTGGGCCGCCGGGCAGAAAAATCCGCTGGCGGCAGAGTGGGCGACATGGATTGCACATTGCCTGACGGGTCGCGACGCGCCCGGTCCCGAACCGCTGGAACAGCGCACCGCCGGGCATATCGCCCTGACCGAGGCCATCGCACAGGGCTGCACCGGCGAGGGATCTGGCGAATTGTGGGACAAGGACGCGGGCAAAAAGGCGCAGTCCGTCGTGCAGACCCTGCTGGCCGAGGCTCCATTTGGCGGCGACATGACGGCGGGCGATTACGTCAACCTGTTCGGCGCGATCCTGTCGCGTGAAGAAGTGCGAAGCGCCACCAATCCACATTCCGGTATCCTGATCTGGGGCACGCTAGAGGCGCGCGTGATGGGCGCGGACGTGCTGATCCTTGCGGGCTTGAATGAGGGCAGCTGGCCCGAACCGCCGCGCCCCGACCCTTGGTTGAACCGCGCCCTGCGCTATCAAGCGGGTCTGTTACTGCCCGAACGTCGTATCGGGCTGGCCGCGCATGATTTTCAACAGGCGGTTCTGGCGCAAGAGGTCTGGATCACCCGCTCGATCCGTACCGATGAGGCGCAAACCGTGGTATCGCGTTGGGTCAACCGGATGCAGAACCTGCTGAATGGCCTGCCCGAACAAGGCGGACGCGCCGCGCTGGAGGCAATGCGCGCGCGCGGCGCTGAATGGCTGGCCAAGGCCGCCGCTCTGGAGATTGCACCCGCCATCGCCCCCACGCCACGTCCCGCCCCCTGCCCACCCGTCGAATTGCGCCCTGCACGTCTGTCAGTGACGGAAATCAAACGCCTGATCCGCGACCCCTACGCGATCTATGCCCGCCACGTCCTGCGTCTGCGCCCGCTGGATCCCCTGATGCGCGCACCCGATGCCCTGTTGCGCGGCATCGCCCTGCATGAAGTGCTGGAACGGTTCGTCCAAGACAGCCTGATCGCGCCCGAACGTCTGACCCGCGAAGCCCTGATGGAACTGGCGCAAGAGGTTCTGACCCGCGAAGTCCCCTGGGCCGAAGCACGTGCGCTGTGGTTGGCCCGGCTGGATCGTGTTGCGGATTGGTTTATTGAGACCGAACAGGAGCGCCGCGCGCTGGCAACCCCAACCGCGTTGGAAAAGAACGCACGCGGGCAGGCCGAGATTGTTGATCTGGGGTTCCTTTTGGTGGCTGAAGCTGATCGGATCGATATCGACGCCAACGGCAATCTGCACATTTATGATTACAAAACCGGCACGCCACCCACTAAAAAAGAACAGTTGTTTTTCGATAAGCAACTGTTGCTAGAGGCCGCGATCGCCGAGCGCGCCGGATTTGGTCAGCTCAGCCCCAGCCCTGTGGCGCGCGCGGTTTACATCGGCCTTGGCTCGCACCCGGCCGAAGTTCCGGCACCTCTGGGCGATGAGCCACCCGAAAAGGTCTGGACAGAATTGCGTGATCTGATCGCGTCATGGCAAGAGGCGGATCGCGGCTATGTATCGCGTCGTGCGATGCAAACAGTCTCTGATACTGGTGATTACGACCAATTGGCGCGGTTTGGTGAATGGGATATTGTCGATGATCCAACCGTGACAAAGGTGCCTTGATGACCCATGACACCGCCACTTTACGCCAGATGGCTGCCGCCCGCCCGGATGCGTCTACGTGGCTGGGCGCCAATGCCGGATCTGGCAAAACCAAGGTGCTGACCGACCGTGTTGCGCGCCTGTTGCTGGACGGCGTCGATCCGCAGAACATCCTCTGCCTGACCTATACCAAAGCCGCCGCCAGCGAGATGCAGAACCGCCTGTTCGCGCGGTTGGGCAGTTGGGCAATGCTGAAAGACGCCGCATTGGGTGACGCTCTGCGTGATCTGGGTCTGGACGGACCGATGACCGATTTGGCCCTGCGCGATGCCCGCCGCCTGTTCGCCCGCGCGATTGAGGCGCCTGGCGGCCTGAAGATCCAGACGATCCATTCGTTCTGCGCATCGTTGCTGCGGCGTTTCCCGCTGGAGGCCGGTGTCAGCCCGCAATTTGTCGAGATGGAGGATCGCACCGCCGCACTGCTGCGCGCCGAGATCGTCGAAGACATCGCCGCCGGGCCCGACGCGGACGTGTTCTATGCGCTGGCAAGGCACCATTCCGGCCAAACTCTGGACGATCTGACCCGCGAACTGGCCAGCAAGGCCCCGCTTTTTGACCGCCCCTGGACCGAGGCGGGACTGGCCAATGCGTTGGGCCTACGCCCGGACGTGACCCGCGCCAGCATTGAGGCTGAGGTGTTCATCGGTGGCGAAAACGGCCTGTTGGGACAGTTGATCACTGCGCTTTCAGCGGGCGGTGCATCAGACGTCAAAGCGGCAGACAAACTGCGCCGCATCTCAGCGCTGGGATATGCCGCGTTGCCGACCCTCGAAGATGTATTCCTGACCAAAGGTGGCAAGGCCCCGTACAGCGTCAAGGCCCATCCGCCAACCAAGTCCGTGCGCACCGCATTGGGTGGCACGATGGACCTGATCGACGCCTGGCAGCACCGCGTTCAGGACGCCCGCCCCAAACGCATCGCGTTAGAAGCACTGCACGTCAGCCTCGCCTTGCAGAATTTCGCCCAAGTGTTCCTGCCCGCCTATGCCAAGGCCAAACAATTGCGCGGCTGGCTGGATTTCGACGATTTGATCCTGCGCGCGCGCCAGTTATTGACCCGGTCCGATGTGGCGGCTTGGGTTCTGTTCCGGCTGGACGGCGGGATCGACCATATTTTGGTGGACGAAGCGCAAGATACCAGCCCGGTACAATGGCAAGTCATCGACCGGTTGGCGCAGGAATTCACCAGCGGTCAGGGCGCGCGCCCCGACGTGCGGCGCACGATCTTTGTCGTGGGTGACAAGAAACAGTCGATCTATTCATTCCAGGGCGCGGATCCGCGCGCGTTTGACCGGATGCAACAGGACTTTGCCACCCGTTTGGAGGTTACGGACACACCCCTTCAAACCCAGAAACTGGAGCACTCGTTCCGTTCGTCCCCTGCGATACTAGAGGTGGTTGACGCCACCTTTTCCGGGCGGGAAAGTTCGGGTTTTGCGGTGGATCAGAGCCACATTTCCTTCTGGCCGGACCTGCCCGGTCGTGTCGATCTGTGGCCCATCGCGCCCACCCCCGACAAGGCCGAGGACGTTCCGTGGCACATGCCAGTGGATATCAAGGCACCCAGCGATCCGGCTGTGGTTCTGGCGCATAACATCGCGCGCGAGATCAAACAGATGATTGACGCGCAACAACCCATCCCGGAACGCGACGGCATGCGCGCCCTCAGGCCGGGCGATATTCTAATCCTCGTGCAACGCCGCTCGGACTTATTTCACGAATTGATCCGGGCCTGCAAGGCAATGGACCTGCCGATTGCGGGGGCCGACCGTCTGAAAGTCGCGGGCGAACTGGCGGTGCGTGATCTGGCCGCGCTGCTGTCGTTTCTGGCGACGCCCGAGGACGATCTGTCGCTGGCGACGGCCCTGCGCTCGCCCTTGTTTGGCTGGGACGAGTCACAGTTGTTTGCCTTGGCCCAACCGCGCGGGCAGGCGTATCTGTGGCATGCCCTGCGCGATCGCGCCCAAGAATATCCCGAAACCATGGCGATCCTGAACGATCTACGCGATCAGGCCGATTTTCTGCGGCCCTATGACCTCATCGAACGCATCCTGACGCGCCATGATGGGCGGCGTAAACTTCTGGGCCGGTTGGGTCCCGAGGCCGAAGATGGCATCGACGCACTGCTCAGTCAGGCCTTGGCGTATGAACAGCGCGCGGTGGACAGTCTGACCGGTTTTCTGGTGTGGCTGGAAACCGACGATCTGATGATCAAGCGCCAGATGGACAGCGCCGGTGATCGTATCCGTGTGATGACGGTCCATGGTGCGAAGGGGCTGGAGGCCCCGGTAGTAATCCTGCCCGACACCGGCAAACGTGACATCAAGATCAACGATCAGATCCTGCAAGCCGATGGCGTGCCCCTGTGGCGGGTGCGCGCCGATGCGATGCCCGCACCCCTTTCGGCCATTCTGGACGGCATGAAGGCCGCACAAGAGGCCGAGCGGGATCGCCTTCTTTATGTCGCGATGACACGCGCGGAGACGTGGCTGATCGTTGCCGCCGCCAAGGAGCCCGGTGAAAACGCAGACAGCTGGTATCAAAAGATCGCGACCGGTATGAATGCGGTTGGCGCGCGGCCCCACCGATTTGCCGTAGGTGATGGGCACCGTGTTGAGCGGGGCAATTGGGCGGGAACAGGCACTGTTTCCGACACTATTCCCCCTGCTAGCGCCGCTCCCCTGCCAGAATTCTACGCACACCCTGCCCCGCCGGTCATTGATGGTGCAAAGACGTTGAAACCTTCCGAACTGGGCGGCGCCAAGGCCCTGCCCTCGGAAATGGGCCAAGACGAAGAAACGGCCAAGAAACGTGGCACACACCTGCATTTGTTGCTTGAGGTGCTGCCGGGCACGGACCCCGTGCAATGGCCTGATCTGGCGATGCAGATGCTGACGACCGGTATCGATCCGGCCTTGGCCGACGATATCCCTGCCCTGCTTGCCGAAGCGCAGAGTGTTCTGAACGCCCCCGCGCTGGCGCCTCTCTTCGCCCCCTCCACGCTGGCTGAAGTGCCGGTGACCGCGGATTTGCCGGGTCTGGGGCGTATGCATGGTGTGGTTGATCGGCTGATCATCACCGACACGACAGTACGAATCATCGACTTCAAGACGAATGTCGCGGTGCCCAGCAGTGCCGACACCTGTCCCGAAGGCCTGTTGCGGCAGATGGGCGCTTATGCTGCTGCCCTGATGCAGATCTACCCAACCCACCAGATCAAAACGGCTATCTTGTGGACACGCACTGCGACGCTGATGGATCTGCCTGCGGAACTGGTCAGTGACGCCCTGTCACGCGCCTGCGCACCTTGACCTTCTGCACGGCGGTACCTAGGTTCGCCACTGAAACGAACACCCCCCAGAGGAGCAATATCATGGCTACAGTCGCTGTCACCGACGACACGTTCGACGCCCAAGTGAAAAATTCCGACATCCCCGTCGTGGTGGATTTCTGGGCCGAATGGTGCGGTCCCTGCAAACAAATCGGCCCCGCATTGGAAGAATTGTCCAGCGAGATGGACGGCAAGGTCAAGGTTGTGAAAGTCGACATCGACAATAACCAGACCATGGCGGCCAATCTGGGCGTGCGCGGTATCCCGGCACTGTTCATCTTCAAGAACGGCGAAGTGGTGTCCAACATGTCCGGCGCCAAGCCTAAGGCAGCGCTGAAAAAGTGGATCGAAGAATCGATTTGATCCTGATTGGATCACGATACAAAAGGGCGCCCAATGTGGCGCCCTTTTTGCATGGCGCACCGCAAAACTTGCAGTCCGCGCGTGCGGCTTCCATATAGTCCCCAAAGACACAGGAGCACTCACATGGCAGGCGACAAATTTCCCGGTTGGCACGGCACCACGATTATCGGCGTGCGCAAAGGCGGCGAGGTGGTGATTGCCGGTGACGGGCAGGTCAGTCTAGGCCAGACCGTGATCAAGGGCACCGCGCGTAAAGTCCGCCGCCTTAGCCCCGGTGGCTTTGATGTGGTCGCGGGCTTTGCCGGATCTACCGCCGACGCGTTTACCCTACTGGAACGGCTGGAATCCAAGCTAGAGGCGACGCCGGGGCAGTTGCAACGCGCCAGTGTCGAGCTGGCCAAGGATTGGCGCACCGATAAATACCTGCAAAAGCTGGAGGCGATGTTGATCGTTACCGACGGGCATGACCTGTTGGTCATCACCGGCGCAGGTGACGTTTTGGAACCTGAGCATGACGTGACCGCCATTGGATCTGGCGGCAACTATGCGCTGGCCGCTGC
This sequence comes from Rhodobacteraceae bacterium KMM 6894, assembly GCA_035798175.1. GTDB lineage: Bacteria > Pseudomonadota > Alphaproteobacteria > Rhodobacterales > Rhodobacteraceae > Roseovarius. Next base: position 75,958 of record JAPFBS010000015.1, on the reverse strand, counting down.
GCGCGCCATGATGGACAGCGACCGCGATGCCGAAACGATCGCGCGAGATGCCATGGCGATTGCCTCGGACATCTGTGTCTATACCAACGGCAATCTGACGGTCGAAAAGATCGCGAAATAACGCCGAAAGGACCCCCTCATGACCGATCTTACCCCCCGCGAAATCGTTTCCGAACTGGACCGTTTTATTATTGGCCAAGGTGACGCGAAACGCGCCGTCGCTGTCGCCCTGCGCAATCGTTGGCGGCGCAAGCAACTGCCCGACGACCTGCGCGACGAGGTCTATCCAAAGAATATCCTGATGATCGGCCCCACCGGCGTCGGCAAGACCGAGATCAGCCGGCGTTTGGCCAAACTGGCACGCGCGCCGTTCATCAAGGTCGAAGCGACCAAGTTTACCGAGGTCGGCTATGTCGGGCGGGACGTCGAACAGATCATTCGCGATCTGGTGGACAGTGCGATCGCCATGATCCGCGAGCAGATGCGCGATGACGTCAAGGCGAACGCCCACGCCGCCGCCGAAGAACGTGTGATTGACGCCATTGCCGGCGATCAAGCGCGCGAAGGCACGCGCGAGATGTTTCGCAAAAAGCTGAAATCAGGTGAACTGGACGATACCGAGATTGAGTTGGAATTGGCCGACACCTCGAACCCGATGGGGATGATGGACATTCCCGGCCAGCCCGGTGGCGGGCAGATGGGGATGATGAATCTGGGCGATATTTTCGGCAAGGCATTCGGCGGGCGCACGGTGAAACGCAAAATGCGCGTCGCTGACAGCTATGAGGTGTTGATCGGGGAAGAGGCCGACAAGCTGCTGGATGATGAAACTGTGAACAAGGCCGCTTTGGAGGCGGTCGAGCAGAACGGCATCGTATTTCTGGACGAGATCGACAAGGTCTGTGCCCGCAGTGACGCGCGCGGCGGCGATGTCAGCCGCGAAGGCGTGCAGCGCGATCTGCTGCCCCTGATCGAAGGCACAACCGTCAGCACGAAACACGGCGCGGTCAAAACGGATCATATTCTATTCATCGCCTCGGGCGCATTCCACATCGCCAAGCCGTCTGACCTGCTGCCGGAATTGCAGGGCCGTCTGCCCATCCGAGTCGAGTTGCGCGCGCTGACCGAGGCCGATTTTGTCCGCATCCTGACCGAAACGGACAACGCCCTGACCCTGCAATACACCGCCCTGATGGGAACCGAGGAAGTGACCGTTGATTTCACCGCCGAAGGCATCGGCGCGCTGGCCAAAATTGCTGCCGATGTGAACCAAGCCGTCGAGAACATCGGTGCGCGGCGGCTGTACACAGTGATGGAGCGTGTGTTTGAAGAACTCAGCTTTAACGCGCCCGACCGTGCGGGTCAGTCTGTGACGGTGGATGCGGATTTCGTCGAAAAGAACCTGGGCGAGTTGGTGAAATCCTCTGACCTCAGCCGCTATGTTCTGTGATGTAGTAGAGGGTTGGCAAACGCCAGCCCTCTAGAAATCAGTCCTAAATCCGACGGACACGCTGCGATTGGTGTATTCATTCAACACCACATTCGAACGGTTCTTTTCATAGCTCAGCCGTAGCACAGGCAAAAAGCGGCCGATTTTCAACCGGCTGTCGTAGAATTCTGCGTCTATCGCGATTGACCGATCCTTGCGCGCGACTCCTGTCAGACGACTGACACCATCGCGCGTGTCCAGCCCTGCGGTTACGTCGAAACTTGCCACCAGCCCGCCACGAAATGAGTGGGCTGCACCGACGCTTAGCGCGCCTTCCCACCCCGATTGGAGCGAAGAATCGGCATCGTTGCGCAACACATAACCGCCGGTTTGCAAAAGAGTCTGAGCTGTCACCGCATAACGTAATTGCCCCGAAACCATCACACGCGGCCCATTGGCAGGTGTGAAACCACGATAATCCGCCTGATACATCTCGACGGTGGCACGCCCGAAGGCGCGCTGACCGATGGGTAAGGTATATGCGGCGTAGACACCGTAGCGGTCAGAATAATGGTCGCCGCGCGCGTAACTCTGACCAACCAGAATACCGCCTTCGAGTGTGGTGTTGGGCCGGATGGTTCTGCGCAGACCAAAACGGCCCAATACTTGCGTTTCACGCAAGGCTTTGTCTTCGTAATACTTGATCCGTGTATCCAACGATAAAACCGCACGCGTCCTCGCATCCAGCCGGGGGGCGACCGTCGCGCCAAAATTCAAACGCAGACCCGTGGCCGATCTGGCCCTTGCGGTATTGGGAACATCGAATACCAGCCCGCCCAATTCGACACTGCTGGCGACGGTGCCGCGACCTGCGTTGCTGGCCGGCTCAACCGCAAAGCCCAACCGCACCGACCAAATTTTGCGTGCTTCAATCCTGTCCAACAGGGCCGTTGCCGCACGACGTTGTTCAGATGTCAGGTTCCCGCCACGCGCCTGTTCGATGTGGTAGCGTGCACGCGTGTCCCGTTTGAGTTGAAACAGCGCATAGCCCAGTTCCAACCGATACTCGGCCTCGTCGGGACGCGCACGCACCAACCGTTCAAGATAAGGAAGTGCTGCGGCGGGATGTCCGGCGCGCATCAGTGTGACGGCCTGCGGCCAATCCTGTGATGACGCATTTTGCGCAACTACCGGGGCGGCCCAAGCGACACCTATACTTAGAACCAGCACCCGCAGCCACGTTATAAAAAAATGGCCCCCCTTGCAGGGGGCCATAGTGGTTATCAAAAAATTTCTTGGCTTCAATCCCTTACGCTCTATTTCTTGTCGAGGTAAAATTCACCGGCACCACCAAAGCCAAACCCGACCTTGTCCTTGTCGCCAAAGATTGCAGTAGCGCCACCTTGAATGCGTTCGGCATTGGGGCCGTAGGCAACCCCACCTGAGAGAACCAGTCGAACATCAGAGGATTCGTCATTGAGCGAGTTCTTCAGGTTGCCATCCAGTGTGCTCGTTAGAACCGTTGTGCGAATTGTATGCCCTGCAATGGTAGTAGGCGCCGACGTTACAACACTGTTCGGCGAGTTATCCGTGACATTGGCAGTATCCAGCGTGCCGGCCAGTTCGAATGCCTGGCCATCGACCTCACCCTTAAAGTTGGTGGCAGTGCCAGAAACCGTGTCCCTGTCAAAGTCCGCCTGCATGGCCAGATCGCCAATAACGAACCCGTTAAAACCGGTCTGTTTGGCATTGATCGTGTTCAACTTGGTCTTACCAGTATAATTCACCTTACCGGTCGGGTTGATCGTGGTTGTGAGAACGCCTGTATTTTTGTCCATTTCCGCGTCAAAGGCTGCCATGGCCTGTGCCGGGGTTCCGCCGCCGCCACTGCCACCGCCGGAACCACCAGCGCCACCCGCAGCACCGCCGGATGACGACGATGTACATGCCCCCAAAGTCGCGCAAGCACCCACTAACAGCACCAAGCGAAACCCGTTCATTGCGTTCATTTTACTTCCTCTACTGTCGGCCCAAAAAGAGACCAAGCCGGGGTAATGCCACCCAAGCGTTTGAATAAACCCATATTGTTGTCTGAGAGGTTTTTGGTCACTCCCCTGTTCAGGGGGGAAATAGGCCTACTAAAATTTAGTCAGCAGAATCGCCCGACAGCAGGCCCAGCCGCGAAGCATGCAACGCCGCCTCGGCCCGGTTCGAAATCTCTAGCTTGCGATAAACCGCCTTGATGTGGGTGATCACAGTGCTTTCCGCCAGACCCAGCGCCTCGGCCGCTTCTGCCACACGCAGGCCACGCGCGATCAGGCGCAAAACCTCGGTTTCACGCTTGGTCAGGGTGCTGGTTGCCTCATGCGTGGGGCCCGTCAGCTGGAAGTGCTGCATGATCCGGCGCGCGATTTGCGGGCTGAGGGGGGGAACGCCGTCCATCAACAAGCGCAAATGATGCTCTAGCAGCTGTTCGGGGTCACTTTTCAACAAATATCCCTGTGCGCCCGCCGCCAGCGCACCAACAATCGTGCTGTCCGTCGCCATGACGGTGGTCACGACGCAGATACAGTCGGGCTGTTCAGCCGTCAGTTTGCGCAACAACGTGGTCCCGTCGCCATCCGGCAGGCTGAGATCCACCAGCGCCAGATCGAACCGATAGCGCCCGCAGGCATGTTCGGCACCGCGTAATGTGGCCTCTTTGGCGATCTCCGGGGCATTCAGAATGCGCGCGACGATAGCTGCCAAAAACTCGCGCGATTGGCGGATATCCTCAAGTATCAGAACGCGCTCGATCATTCGGCCACCTTGGGCAAGGTCATCAGACGGATGGGCAGGGTCACGGTCACTTGCGTGCCAATGGCCGTCCCGGAGCGGCGCCCGATCATGGCCTGCCCGTCCAAGGCCGCCGCACGTTCAGCGATGTTGGAGGTTCCGTTACCAATCTGCCCGATCACAGGCAGGCCGCACCCATCGTCCGCGACGCGCAAGTCGATAGACTGCGCGCCGAGCGATATCGCGATATCGGTGTGACGCGCGTTTGCGTGCCGCAGCACGTTCGACACGGCCTCCCGCAGGATCGAACGCAGGCCGTTGATCAGTTCAAAAGGCAAGACCGGCCCGTCTTCGCCATCGGGCAAGTCCGGGCCTGTCCAACTGCACCGCACATCCCCGGCCTCCAGCCGCCGCGTGGTTTCTGTGCGCAGGTCGGCCAGAACAGGGCCCAGCGCGTATTCGGCCTGAAACCCATCGTTGATGATGGCGCGCAGGTCATTCAGGCTATCGCGCAGCAGATCATCCTTGCGCTGAGGTTCCGGCGAGTGAAGCGCACTCAATAATTGAGCACCGATGTTATCGTGGATATCGCGGCTAATGCGGTCCCGCTCAAGGATCACGCCGCGCTCATAGGAATGGCGGCTTTCGGCAGCCAGATCATGCATCTGCACCAGATTGGCGGCCACCTCTAGGTCGCTGGGCGTAAACAGGCGACGCCCCTTTTGCGCATAGCGCAGGCGGCGCGGATCCAACCCGTCGACACCCGGAATCAGCAGGGACAGACCGCTTTCGGCCAGCCGGGGCGCATCTACGGGGTCAACGCAGCGTTCCGGCGGGGCAAGGGGCTGATAAATATCGTTCAGCAGGACATCCCACCTGTCGGCCTGTTCACGCTGCGACGGGGCCAGCGCACAATTGACGATCTGCGCCATCCGACCCGACAGCGTCGCGCTGCGCCGTTGCATCAGCAGCCTCAGCAACAGTTGCCGCAACGGGAAATAGACAAAGCCCGCGATCAACAGTGCTGCACCCAAGGACACCCATGGCTGGCTTTGCAACAGCCGGATCAGGACAACGTCCAGCACCAGGATCAGAACCATCCCACTGAGCCACAACCAGATGTAGTAAGACCAGCGATCCAGGTTGAACACTTTGTAGCGCAGCACACCCAGTGCCAGACCGATGTGCATGATATTGAAGAACGCAAAGGCATAGCCCTGTGGGATCAGCCCGTCTTCGGACAGACCTAAAATCACCGGCGCCGCACTTAGCCCGATGAACAGCGAACAGCCCAACAGCGAAATCAGGATGAACCAGCGCAGGCCGGCCCTGTTTAGCGGCTCGCGTCGGCTGAGAATCCATTGCACCACGCCCAAAACCAGTGCCAACGCCATTTGCGACAAGGTGCCAAAGCCAACAGCGTTGTCTGGCCCGCTTTGCAGAATGTGCATCACCGCCACCGCGCCATAAATCGCCGCAGGGATCAGCAGCCACCGGGGCCGGAACAGTGGTTTGGGATATTGCGAGAACAACCCGATCAGCGCGACACCAAAGGCCAGCGCGCCAACTCCGTTCAGCGATGACAGCAGACGAAACAGATCGCCGTCAATCGCAATCTGGCGGGTGGAATAAATGGCGGCGGGCATGGTAAAAACCGGCACCATCAGCGCGGTCAGTGCAAACATCCGCGCGCCCCAATCCTCGCGGCGCAGGCCCAGAACCCAACCGCCGATACACAGCGACACCATGCCGACGCCGATCTGAAACCAGAAGGCAAAAGGCAAGTCACCCATATGGCGATTGTGCGGCGACAGTGTTTCGGTATGCTCCACACTATCAAGCCGATATGTCACAGTGACGGGATCGACACGCAGCGCATCCGCCAACACGTCCTGACGCGCGTGAAAGGCGCGGATCACATCGTAATTTCCCAACTGATCCGGTTCCTGAATCAGGTCGGTTTCGGTCAGAGGTATATCAGCCACCTGCACCGGAACCGCGCCCGGCGGCAGATCCAGATAGGGCTGACGCAACGCAACCAAGGCTGTCAAAAACGCCATGGCCAGTCCCAGAACCACAGTCCCAAGAAAGACATGCGCGGGCGATATTCTGTACAGTCGGTCAGTCATCATTCGGGCTTAGTGCAGCGGGCAATTCAGTCCATCCCCTGTTCAGGTGAGATCAGGCTAACGTCAAACACGCAAAAGGCCAGTGGTGTTGATGTGCAAACCGGTCCGTTTGCCTAATCACACCGGTAGTTTGCGCTTTACGTCTTTTCTTCCGCTACGTTTCGGGCCACGAAAAGGCATGAAAACGATCACTTTCCTGCGTGACAATGCTCCCTGGCTGGGGGCGGGCGTGTTGCTGACCTTTCTCAGCAGCTTTGGTCAGACGTTTTTCATCTCGATCTTTGCCGGTGAAATCCGCGAAAGCTTTGGCCTGACGCATGGGCAATGGGGCGGGATCTATTCGTTGGGCACGACCGTTTCGGCCATCGTGATGGTCTGGGCCGGGGGGCTAACCGATCAATTCCGGGTGCGGGGGCTGGGCGCGATCATTCTCGCGCTGTTGATGATCTCCTGCATGTCGATGGCGCTGAACCCGGTCTGGTGGCTGTTGCCGGTGGTCATTTTCGCGCTGCGGTTTACCGGGCAGGGTATGACCAGCCATTTGGCGGTGGTCGCAATGGCGCGCTGGTTTACCGCCACGCGTGGCAAGGCGCTGGCAGTTGCGACATTGGGATTTGCCGCCGGTGAAGCGCTGTTGCCATTGCTGTTTGTCACGCTGATGGTGTTTATCGACTGGCGCATTTTATGGGTGCTGGCGGGCGTGATCGCGCTGGCGGGCATTCCGGTTCTGATGCTGTTGTTGCGCCACGAACGCACACCGCAAAGCCATGCTGGCAGCGAACAGGCCGTTGGGATGGAGGCCCGCAACTGGACCCGCAATCAGGCGTTCCGTCACTGGCTGTTCTGGTTCATGGTGCCTGCCTTGCTGGGGCCGTCGGCCTTCAACACCGCGTTCTTTTTCCATCAGGTGCATTTCGCCACGCTGAAATCAATCTCCCATATCGAACTGGTGGCATTCTTTCCATTCTACACCGCCGTCAGCATTGCCGCGATGATGTTCAGCGGCTGGGCTTTGGACAAGGTCGGCACGGCGCGTCTGATCCCCTTCATGCAACTGCCCATGGTCGCGGCGTTCCTGACTTTTGCACTGGCCCATAGCGCTTGGGGGCTGTCGCTGGGATTTCTATTTCTGGGGCTGAATACCGGCATGAATACCACCTTACCTGCCGCCTTCTGGGCTGAATTCTATGGCACACGCCATATCGGCTCGATCAAGGCGATGGCAGCGGCGGTGATGGTGTTCGGCTCGGCCATCGGACCCGGAATTACCGGGCTGGGGATTGACCTAGGATTAGGATTGGAACGTCAGTATATCGGCGTGGCCGGGTTTTTTGTGGTCTCGACAATATTGATGACCATTGGAATCCGTCGCGCGCAGCCGTTTCTACCCCTGCGGGCGTCGTAGATAGATGTAGTACGCGCCGCCACCGCCGTGTCGGCCATGGGCCTCGCTGACCTGCATCACGGCCTGATTGAGCGGTGGGATGCTTAGCCAATGGGGCACGTTGTGGCGCAAGACGCCCTGCCGCACCGGGATCGGCCCGTCGTCATCGGCGCGCCGCCCCTTTCCGGTGATCACCAGCACCAGACGCTTGCCCTGCGCATGCGCGCGCAGGATAAACCCCGACAACACGCCATGCGCCCGATCGGCCGTCATACCATGCAGGTCGATCCGCGCCTCTGGCCGCATCTTGCCGCGCTTCAACTTGCCATAAGCCTTGCGATCCATCGTGACGGGCAGGGAGCGCATTCGGTCCGTCAGGCCGGGCAGCACGTCATGACCAGCCGCTGCGCCATTGGCCTTTTGCCCCAGCTTGAAGGCCGGGATTGGCGCCGGGGCCGGAGAAACATCATGCACCACATGAGATTTCTGGGCAGGTATCACCGTATGCACCGGGCGCGGCTGGTTCGGTGTCAGTGGCTTGGCCGTACGCGCCACCTGACGCCACAAATCCAGCTCGTCCTGACGGACACGCCGGCGGGTCAATTGACCGCCTCGGGGGCCAAGGCATAGGCGCGCTGAATCGGCATGAGAACCATCATGCGGCCGGGATCGCGCAGCCGCCCGGCAGCGCGGCCCGCATCATCTCCGGTGCCGAAAAAGATGTCAGCGCGTTGCGCGCCCTTGATCGCCGAGCCAGTGTCCTGCGCGATCATCAAACGTCGAATAGGCGCGTTGCCTTCTTTCTCGATCCACACAGGTGCGCCCAATGGAACAAAGGCCGGATCAACCGCAATCGAGCGTTTTGCGGTGATTGAGCGGTTCATCGCGCCGCGCGGCCCCTTATGGGCCTTCAAATCGTCAATCCTGCGAAAAAACACGTAAGACGGGTTATGATGCAGCAATTCCAAGCCATCCATAGGGTTGCGGCGCACCCAGTTCTGGATCACCTGCGCGCTGACCTGATGAAGGTTATAAACCCCGCGCCGAACCAATTCGGCCCCGATCGAGCGGTAATTATGCCCGTTGGACCCGCCATAGCCGACACGGATCGTCGACCCGTCTGGCAGGCGAATACGACCCGATCCTTGAATTTGAAGGAAGAACAGTTCGACCGGGTCATCGACCCAGGCAATCTCAAGCCCACGGTTCTGCATCGCCGGGCCTGTTTCAATCTCGCGGCGCGTCAGCCAGACGGACTCTTGCTGTGCTTCCGGGGGTTGGCGGTATAGCGGATAGCGATAACGCCCATCGGGGCGTAATGAGCCGTTCAATTCAGGCTCAAAATAACCAGTGAACAGGCCCGGCTTGCCCTCGGTAATCAGAACCGGGCGGAAAAACAGCTGAAAGAACCCGCGAGCGTCCGGTTTTTGCTGGGCCAACGCGCAAAGGGACCGCCAATCGGGGTCCTTCATGTCCGGGCAGGTGTCCAGAAACACCTCAAGCGCCTTTTCGTGATCGTCTTCTTCCCAGCCGTTCAGATCATCAAACCGCAGAATGTCATAGGTGGCCTCGTTCGCAAAGGCGCCACCCGATAGGGGCAGCGCCAAAAAACATGCGATCAAGGCCGCCCGTATCATTCGCCCGTGGCGACAAGCCGCCAGTTTGGATCATCCGAGCCCATCATGCGCTCGAATGTCCAGATGTCGCGCTGGCGTTTGGATTTTCCGGGCTCACCCTCGACAATCTCACCTTCGCTATCGCGCACGATCGAAACCAGTTCACCGATGAATTTCATGGTGATCTGCGCCGCGCCAGTTTTGCTGTCGTAGGTGGCGTCGGTCAGGGTCATATCACGAATACCGATAAACTCGGCCTCAATTTGCAGGCCCTTATCCTTACGGACCTCGATCACGTCGACGAATGTCTGATAGACATCTTCCGCCAGAAACGGGATCAGCGAGTCAACGTCGCCGCGCTCGAACCCCATCAGGATCATCTCATACGCGCCCCGCGCGCCTTGCAGAAAGTCGGTGACGCCAAAGGACGGTTCCGCCCGCTTCATGTCTGCCAGCGCTGCGGCGGCGTCGCTGTCTTCGGCGACGTGATCGGTGATATCATGATCTGGACCACCTTCGATGACCTCCAGACCGTGGGGGCGAGTTCGCTCGGGCAGGGGGGTTACCTCGCGTTTGGGCTCAAACCCATCTCGGGTGCCCAGAACGCTTTTCAGCCGCAAGATCAGAAAAACAGCGATACCGGCAAGCACCAGCAGCTGTATGATGGACGAGTTCATAAACACCTCATTCAGGGCAATACGTTGAAAAGCGTTGTTCCAAAGCCTTATGTAGGTGACGAGGCATGCCAAGTCCACCTTGGCGCCTCCGTAAAACTTAAGGAAGATGCGTATGTGGATACTGCTGGCATTTCTGACCGTGCCATTGATCGAGATCGGATTGTTCATTCAGGTCGGTGGATGGCTGGGTTTGTGGCCTACGTTGCTGATCGTCCTGCTGACGGCGGTTCTGGGGACTTGGCTGGTGCGGGCCCAAGGCGCGCTGGCCATGAGTGAGTTGCGTGGATCGTTTTCCCAACAACGCGACCCAACTGAACCGCTGGCGCATGGGGCAATGATCCTGATCGCGGGTGTCCTTCTGCTGACACCAGGATTTTTCACTGACGCTGTCGGATTTGCCCTGTTGACGCCGCCGTTCCGTCGCGCGGCCTTTGCCTATATCGCCAAGCGCGTCACGATCCAGAGCTTTCACAGTGCCGGGCCGCAGGGGCCGCAGGGGCCGCAGCGCACGGGCGGCAATGGCACGATCGAGGGAGAGTTTCGCGAAGTGTCACCCGATGATGATATGCGCCAAGGGCCTTCGGGCTGGACAAAGCATTGAGGCACGCCCACCGACCTGCTAAAGCAAGCCGCGAAACTGGTATCTCAGGAGACGACAATGGCAGAAAATGAAAACGGCGCAGCACCCGCCGAGCAGCCCCAGATCAAGATGCAGATCCTCACGCAATTCGTGCGGGACCTGTCTTTCGAGAACATTCTGGCACAGCGCGGCACAGGTGGCGAAGTGCATCCCGACGTGACGGTCAATGTCAGCCTGGACGCCAAGAAACGTTCGGCCGAGCATCAGTACGAGGTGATTGCCAAGTTGAAGATCCATTCGCGCAACAAAGGCACGGATGAGGATCTGTTCCTGCTGGAGATGGACTATGCCGGCGTGTTTCACGTTGAAAACGTGCCCGAGGATCAACTGCATCCATTCCTGATGATCGAATGCCCGCGTCTGATGTTCCCGTTCTTCCGCCGGATCATTTCAGATGTGACGCGCGACGGTGGTTTCCCACCGCTCAACTTGGAAAACATCGATTTTGTCTCGATCTATCGCAACGAAATCATGCGACGTCAGTCCGAAACAGCAGGCGCCGCGGCACCTTTGGATTCCTGATTGCTACCGGGCTTTGCGCCACAACGGCGCTTCGCCCAACGTGTTAACGAACGCCTCATGCGCGGCGGCTTCTTCAGGGGTCAGCCGCGCGGGCAGCGGTCGAGGGCGCGGCATCGCCCGCCAGTTGGTATCGGGGCCAGTGTTTGATACCTGCGATGGGCCCGTGGCCAGCGCAAAATCTGGCTGTCGACCGCCGATCAGCTCCAGATACACCTCGGCCAAAATTTCCGAATCCAGCAGCGCCCCGTGCAGCGTGCGCGACGTGTTGTCGATATTGAACCGCCGACACAACGCATCCAGCGACGCAGGCGACCCCGGAAACCTTTTTCGCGCAATCGCCAGCGTATCCAGTGCCTGTTCCAGCGGAATCTTGGGTAGTTTTAACCATCCCAACTCGGCATTCAGGAACTTCATATCGAATGATGCGTTGTGAATGACCAAACGGGCATCGCCAATGAAGGTCAAAAAATCCTGCGCGATTTTGGCGAATACCGGCTTGTCCCGTAGAAAATCATCCCCCAACCCGTGGACCTTGAATGCGTCTTCCGGCATGCCGCGCTGGGGGTTGATGTATTGATGATAGGTGCGGCCCGTCGGCATGTGGTTCAACAACTCGACACAGCCGATTTCGACGATGCGGTCGCCTTGATCAGGCTCGAATCCGGTGGTTTCAGTATCCAGAACGATCTCACGCATTGGTCAACCTTTGGGTAATGTCAGCGATGACAGAGTGGACCTGAGAGCGGGCATTTTCAACCGTATCGGTCACAATCACATAATCCGCGCGCGCTTGTTTTTCCGAGTCATGCATCTGTTTGGCAAGAATAGTCTCGAAGTGATCTGCGTCCATCGTGCCGCGTTCCATCACGCGGGCGTGCTGTACCTCGGGCGGCGCGGTCACGCAAACTGTGGCGTCCATCATCGCCTCGTTACCACCTTCGAACAGAAGGGGAATGTCCAAAACGGCTATATCGGCCGTCACCTCGGCCAGAAACTGTGCCCGGTCGGCAGACACTAACGGATGCACGATCTGTTCAATCCGGCGCAACGCACCGGGGTCCGCAGCAATCACGTCTTTCAGACGCGAACGGCACACACCGCCATCCTTGATAGCATCGGGAAACGCGACAGACATCGGGGCCACAGCCGCGCCACCGGGTGCATAAAGACGGTGCACAGCAGCATCCGCATCCCACAGCGCGCAGCCCGCCTCGGCAAACAAACGCGCGGTGGTGGATTTACCCATGCCAATGGATCCCGTCAGGCCCAATATAAACGTCATCTGAGCGCAGCGGCGCGTGTGGCACTATCCACCGTCGGACGTGTGCCGAACCATCGTTCAAATCCGGGCACCGCCTGATGAAGCAACATGCCCAACCCATCGACAGTATGACACCCCATTTCTTCCGCGACTTCCAGTAGCTTTGTTTTGAGCGGCGCATAGACCAGATCCGTCACAACCGCGCCTTTTTGCAAGCCATCCAATGGCACGCGCAAAGGCTGATGGCCGATCATTCCCAGCGATGTGGTGTTCACGACAGTTGCGGCATACTCCAGCATGTTACCTGCCTGAACCCAATCAAACACGCGGATCCGCTTGCCAAACTCCTGTTGCAAGGCGTCGGCACGCACACGCGTCCGGTTGGCCAGAAGGATTTCCGGCACACCCGCGTCCAACAAAGCCGCGATGACAGCCCGCGCCGCGCCGCCAGCGCCCAGAACCGCAGCAGGGCCAGCCTGCGGATTCCAGCCCTCAGGCGCGGATTGCAGGTTTTTGACGAACCCGTAGCCATCCGTATTGTCGGCATGTATCTTGCCGTCCTTGCGAAAAATCAGAGTGTTGGCGGCTCCGATCAAAGTCGCACGATCTGTCACTAGATCGGCAATCTCGATCACCTTTTCCTTATGCGGAATAGTGATGTTGACCCCAACGAACCCGGCCTTGGGCAAAGTGCGCAAGACTGTCTCAAGATCCTCGGCAGCGACGTGCATTGGGACGTAATACCCGCGAATACCCATAGTCGTCAGCCAATGGCGGTGAATCTGGGGTGATCTGGAATGGGCTATTGGCGATCCGATGACGCCTGCCAAAGGGATTTTCTGATCGCTCATGACTCCAGTTCTCCTTTTGTAGTGAGAAAGCCCAACAACTCTAACAAGGGCAATCCAAGTACGTGGAAATAGTCGCCCGTGATGCCGGTAAACAATCGAACGCCTTCTTCTTCAAGTTTATATGCGCCAACCGCGTGGCGGATGCTATCCCAGTTTCGCGCGATGTAACCGTCCAGATAAGCGTCAGACACATCCCGCATCTGCATTTTGACAACTCCGACATGACGCCACAGAGGTTTACCGCCTTCGCACACAACCACTGCCGAAATCAGCCTGTGCGCAGTTCCCCGCATTTGACGCAACTGGTCAAGCGCGTCTTCCGGGGTCTTTGGTTTGGACAGTATCCGTCCGTCATGCGCCAGCACCTGATCACAGCCAACGACCAGCGCACCGGGGTGTTTGTCGCTAAGCTTCAACGCCTTCATTTCGGCCAGGGCGTCAGCGATGTCACGGGGGGGTGCAGACTCGGCCAATAGAGCGTCACGCACACTGTCTTCGTCGATACGGGCGGGCAGGGCAGTGAACTCCACACCCGCATTGCGCAACAAAGCCTGTCGAATGGCCGAGTTTGACGCAAGAATAATACGTTCAGTCATGTGGACAACCTGAGGACAAGTGAGGGGGAACCTGACGATCTATCCACAGAAGTTAATGTATATCCAGGATGAACGCATCCCCCTTGGGATAGCTTGGCCTTTTCAGGCCGCTCCAGGCATTTTGCTCTATTGGGGATTGTATGAATCCGCATCTGTGAGCAGTTTAAATATTGGACATACCTGCCGTGTTTAATCCACAGAGGCCATGACGATAAGAATGCTTCAACGTACTGTATATTATATGTTTTTACGATGATCTAAACAACCACCCCCAACGATTCACCGTTTTATCCCCATGATATTCACCTGTGATGGAATCAGCGTATAAGTCAGTAATCCACAGGCAGGACACCTCCCTACTTAATCATCAACCTTTCTAATCTTTCTATTTTATTTATAGAGAAGATCAGGCTGAGAATGGATGCACGCATGTTTGACTTTCTTTCGGACTTTTATCTTTGGACCAAAGCGCTGCACATCGTGTCCGTCATCACATGGATGGCAGGTTTGTTTTATCTTCCACGTTTGTTCGTCTACCACGCAGAAACCTCGCATCCAGGAGATAGCCGTGACGAGGTGTTCCAGACCATGGAATACAAGCTGCTGCGCGTCATCATGAACCCGGCGATGGTGTCCACGTGGGTCTTTGGGCTGTTGCTGGTCCTGACGCCCGGAATTGTGGATTGGACCTCGATCTGGCCATGGACAAAGATGGCTGGCGTTTTGTCGCTGACCTGGTTTCACCATTGGCTGGGATATCGGCGCAAGGAGTTCGTTAGTGGAACCAGCCAGACAACAGGCCGCACGTTTCGGATGATGAACGAGGTGCCGACGATTTTGATGCTGGTGATTGTGTTTTCGGTTGTCCTACGGTTCTAAGCGACGAATTGACTTTGGCCGCTGGGACGTGTAGCAGGCTGACAGCCGCCCGTTCGGGATGTGCATTTTCCTTTGATGATGAAAACGCTTGCGGGATTCCTGCCGGCATTTAGGTGACCCATGTCTGAAGAGACCGAAGACCGTTTGAACCTGGCCGATCTTAAGGCGCATACCGCCAAGGATCTTTTGGCGATGGCCGAAGAGCTAGAGATTGAAAACGCCTCGACCATGCGTAAGGGCGAGATGATGTTCTCAATCCTCAAAGAGCGTGCCGAAGAGGGTTGGACCGTTTTCGGTGATGGTGTGCTTGAGGTTTTGCAGGACGGTTTCGGTTTTCTGCGCTCGCCCGAGGCAAACTATCTTCCGGGCCCAGATGACATTTATGTCTCGCCCGATATGATCCGGCGCTATTCGTTGCGAACAGGCGACACCATCGACGGTGAGATGAAGCAGCCTGAAGAGTCCGAGCGTTATTTTGCCCTGACAAGCGTTACGCAGATTAACTTTGAGGATCCTGCCAAGGCACGTCATAAGATTGCGTTCGATAACCTGACGCCGCTTTATCCTGACGAGCGCCTGAACCTTGAGATTGCAGACCCGACAATCAAGGACCGCACGGCACGTATCATCGATTTGGTGGCACCTATCGGCAAAGGCCAGCGTTCGTTGATCGTGGCACCGCCGCGGACCGGTAAAACGGTGATTTTGCAGAACATTGCAAATAGCATCGAGAAAAATCACCCCGAGATTTATTTGATCGTCCTGCTGATCGACGAGCGTCCCGAAGAAGTTACCGATATGCAGCGCTCGGTTAAAGGCGAGGTTGTAAGCTCGACCTTTGACGAACCCGCGACACGTCACGTTGCTGTGGCCGAGATGGTGATTGAAAAGGCCAAACGTCTGGTCGAGCATAAGCGAGATGTTGTTATCTTGCTGGATTCCATCACAAGACTTGGTAGGGCGTACAATACGGTTGTCCCATCATCCGGCAAAGTTTTGACCGGTGGTGTGGATGCAAACGCCCTGCAACGGCCCAAGCGTTTCTTTGGTGCCGCGCGTAATATCGAAGAGGGCGGATCGCTGACCATTATTTCTACAGCGCTGATCGACACCGGTAGCCGGATGGATGAGGTGATCTTTGAAGAATTCAAAGGTACCGGTAACTCGGAACTCGTGCTTGATCGCAAAATCGCAGATAAGCGCGTATTCCCTGCTATCGACATTCTGAAATCAGGCACGCGTAAGGAAGAACTGTTGGTCGATAAAATTGACCTGCAAAAAACCTTCGTTTTGCGTCGAATCCTGAACCCGATGGGCACGACCGACGCTATCGAATTCCTGATTTCCAAGTTGAAGCAGACCAAATCCAACGCAGATTTCTTTGACTCTATGAACACCTGACACGTCGGATCGCAGCGGGGCCAAAACCATGGATACGATCTATGCAATGTCCTCGGCGCAGGGGAAGGCGGGCGTGTCTGTGATTCGCGTCTCGGGCGCGCGTGCCCATGACGCGGCCCGTGCACTTTGCGGTAATCTTCCACCGGCGCGGGTCGCGTCGGTGCGGTCGTTGCGCGATGGGGCAGGCCTGCATTTGGATCAGGCGCTGGTTCTCGTCTTTGATGAAGGTCACAGTTTTACTGGGGAAAATAGTGTAGAATTTCAGGTTCATGGCAGTATCGCAGTTGTTTCCGCCGTGCTGTCGGCTCTGTCCGAACTAAAAGATCTACGTGCCGCTGAACCCGGAGAGTTTACACGGCGCGCGTTGGAAAACGGTTGTATGGACATGACGCAGGTCGAAGGCCTGGCGGATTTGATTGACTCCGAAACCGAATCTCAGCGTAAACAAGCCCTACGTGTCCTGTCGGGCGATCTTGGTCGCCAAGCCGAAAATTGGCGTCGCGATCTTATACGCGCAGCAGCGCTGTTGGAGGCGACGATAGATTTTGTAGACGAAGAAGTTCCCGTGGACGTGTCGCCCGAAGTGACCGCGCTGATCACTGCAGTCCTCCATGATTTGGACGCCCAAACCGCTGGTGTAGGTATGGCAGAGCGTATCCGGACAGGATTTGAGGTTGCTATTCTGGGGGCGCCTAATGTTGGAAAATCAACCTTACTCAATGCGCTAGCGGGTCGCGAAGCGGCGATTACGTCGGATATCGCCGGAACAACCCGTGATGTCATTGAGGTCCGCATGGACCTCAAAGGTCTGGCCGTGACGTTTTTGGATACAGCGGGTTTGCGGGAGACCCAGGACGTGGTTGAATCCATAGGCATTGATCGCGCGCGTCAGCGTGCCGAGCTGGCCGATTTGCGTGTCATTTTATGCGCGCCCGGCGAAGACATTCCTTTTCCTGCCGGACCGGAAGACATTGTCGTTTTCTCCAAATCAGACATTGCTCCCACGGTTGGCCCTTCTGTATCTGCTAAAACTGGGCAAGGCCTGACAGATTTGATTGATCGGATCAGCGCCACCTTGAATGGGCGTGCCGCGACTGCAGGTCTCGCCACGCGAGAGAGGCATCGGGTTGCCATGATGCGCGGTCGCGAATCTCTTAGATCTGCGTTATCATTGATTGAGGGTGGCGCGCTCACGGCCGACTTAGCTGCCGAGGAGCTTCGCAGTGCTGTACGTGGGCTTGATTCTCTGGTCGGTCGTATTGATGTAGAAAACCTGTTGGACGAGATTTTCAGCAGTTTCTGTGTTGGAAAGTAAGGATTGTTTCACGTGAAACATTGCGATTTTGATGTTCTGGTTGTCGGCGGTGGCCATGCTGGTGCCGAGGCCGCGCACGTGTCCGCGCGCATGGGTGTCCGGACGGCCTTGATTACCTTGACCAAGGAGGGCATTGGCGTGATGTCCTGTAACCCGGCCATAGGCGGGCTTGGCAAGGGGCATTTGGTTCGTGAAATTGATGCGTTGGATGGCGTCATGGGACGTGTTGCGGATGCAGCAGGTATTCAATTTCGGCTACTAAACCGCCGGAAGGGCCCCGCAGTCCAAGGCCCCCGAGCGCAGGCAGATCGTAAAATTTATCGCGAGACAATGTTGCGCGAAACCGAGGCGCAACCAAATCTCACGATTATAGAGGGTGAGGTCACTGATTTTGTAATGGACGGCACGTGCGTTGGCGGTGTGTCCCTCTTAGATGGATCTGTTCTTCGCGCGGGCGCCGTCGTTTTGACTGCGGGAACTTTTCTACGTGGCGTCATTCACATTGGGGATGTTTCGCGGCCCGGCGGCCGGATCGGGGATAAACCTTCGATCAAGCTTGCAGAACGACTGGATGGTTTCGGGCTACCTATGGGGCGTTTAAAAACTGGAACTCCACCTAGACTGAACGGAAAAACTATCGATTGGTCCCAACTGGCAAATCAACCAGGCGATGACGTGCCGACACTCTTCTCATTTTTGTCTAGTTCGGTTACGGCAAAGCAAGTCCCTTGTAGTATCACGCATACCAACGAACGAACCCACGAAATCATCCACGACAATCTTGCTTTGTCTGCCATGTATGGCGGTCATATCGATGGCGTGGGTCCTAGGTACTGTCCCTCTATCGAGGATAAGGTTGTTAGATTTGCCGACAAAACGTCACATCAGATCTTTCTTGAACCGGAAAGCCTGTCGAATAATGTGATTTACCCTAACGGGATTTCCACATCTTTGCCGCAGGATGTACAGCAAGCTTATGTAAATTCGATTTTCGGCTTGGAAAAAGCGGAAATTATGCAACCCGGATACGCAATCGAATATGACTATATCGATCCGCGCGCCTTGGATGCAACGCTGGCTGTTCGCTCCGTTCCGGGGTTGTATTTCGCCGGTCAGATCAATGGCACCACCGGCTATGAAGAAGCCGCCGCACAGGGCTTGGTGGCTGGTTTGAACGCCGCATTGGCAGTTCAGGGGAAAGACCCGGAAATTTTCAGCCGGTCCAGCAGTTACATTGGGGTTATGATCGATGACTTGGTGACGCGGGGTGTTTCTGAACCATACCGGATGTTTACGTCACGGGCGGAATTCCGCCTGTCTTTAAGGGCGGACAATGCTGACCAAAGACTGACGCGAACAGGTATCACCTTGGGCTGTGTTGGCGATTTTCGGAAAGCTACCTTTGAAGATAAGATGGCCCGCCTGGATGCTGCGCGTGACAGGATTGAAGGCGTGACATTCACACCCAATGATTTGAAGTCGATCGGTTTGGAGGTAAACCAAGACGGCGGCCGGCGAAGCGGATTTCAGATCTTGGCGTTTCCAAATGTAACTTTCGATCATCTGGTCAAGCTTAAACCCGAGTGGTCAGTTATTGATACGCCGTCCCGCTCTCAGTTGGAAAAGGACGCGCTTTATGCAAATTATATCCTGCGTCAAGAGCGTGACGTGGCGTTGATGCGGCGGGATGAAGCGCATGTTATTCCTTCTGATTTCGATTATGATGCTGTTGATGGTCTTTCGAATGAGCTGAAAATGAAGTTGAAGCAGGTTAGTCCGGCCAATTTGGCGCATGCCTCACGTATCGACGGAATGACGCCGGCGGCTCTCACGTTGCTTTTAAGTTTGATTCGCCAGCAATCGAAAGCAAAACGCGCGTGACCGATTCGATTTTGGACAGTGTTTCACGTGAAACATCCGAGCGTTTGAATTTATTCGAAGCGCTTGTTCGTAAATGGAACCCGGCTATCAACCTGGTGTCCCGTAACAGTTTGGCTGATCTGCGCGAGCGTCATATCCTTGATTCAATCCAGACATATCAAGCAGTTAAGGAACCGTTTGATCATTGGGTCGATATTGGAAGTGGCGGAGGATTTCCTGGCGTTGTAATCGCAATTTTGTCGGCCGAGATGTCCCCATCAAGAGACATTACGTTGATCGAGAGCGACGCGCGCAAGGCGACGTTCCTTCGCGCAGCACTGCGAGAAACCGGTGTTTCCGCCACGGTTTTGACCGAAAGAATTGAACGGGCGGTGCCTCAAAAGGCCCAGGTTGTTTCGGCACGTGCGCTGGCTGACTTAACGGACCTTATAGGCTATGCTGAGCGTCACTTAGCGCCAGGGGGCGTTGGTATTTTTCCGAAAGGCGCAACTTGGCGTGATGAGGTAGAAGCCGCTAAATCGGAATGGAACTTCTCGACGCAGGTCGTTACAAGTCTACTAGATCCAAATGCCGCTATTCTCAGAATTACAGGAGTTTCCCGTGCCTGATATCACACGGCCTCGTGGCCCCCGAATCATCGCGGTTGCAAACCAGAAGGGCGGCGTCGGCAAGACGACGACGACAATAAATTTGGGCGCAGCCTTGGCTGAAGCAGGACAGCGTGTCTTGATTGTTGATCTAGACCCTCAAGGAAATGCGTCCACTGGATTGGGTATAGAGGCGGATGATCGCGAGTTTACGACTTATGACCTTTTGCTGGACGAAATCGATCTGGGGCAGGTGATTCAGACCACTAGCAATGAAAAACTGATGATCATCCCGGCGACAGTGGACCTCAGTTCTGCGGATATTGAACTGATTTCAAACGAAAAACGAAGCTTCCTGTTGCATGACGCCCTCAGGCAAACGGCCGTTGACCGGTATGAATTGGACTACATACTGATCGATTGCCCGCCTTCTCTAAACCTATTGACGGTAAACGCGATGGTTGCCGCGCATTCTATTCTCGTTCCGCTGCAAAGTGAGTTTTTCGCGTTGGAGGGATTGTCGCAGTTGATGCTGACTATCCGCGAAGTTCGCCAATCTGCTAATCCAAAATTAAGGATTGAGGGAGTTGTTTTGACGATGTTCGATGCGCGCAACAATCTGTCTACTCAGGTGGAAAAAGATGCGCGGGATAATCTAGGAGATCTGGTGTTCAAAACTTTAATTCCTAGAAACGTGCGATTAAGCGAAGCCCCGTCTTACTCCGTCTCAGTTCTTGAATATGATACCCATTCACGCGGCGCAGCAGCCTACCGGGACTTGGCGGCCGAATTGTTAAGCAACCATGCACCGCTTGTCGCTGCCTGAACAGCAAGGGTCAAATAATGTCCAATAAATCATCCAAGCAGCGCGGATTAGGGCGGGGTCTTTCGGCCCTGATGGCTGATGTCGCGGACCGTACACCTGACAATGCGGCAGAATCCAAGCCGCATGATATGTTGGTGCCCATTGAACGAATCGTTCCTAACCCAGATCAGCCACGTCGGCGTTTTGATGCCGAATTGTTGGAGGATCTTGCCGCATCGATTCGAGAAAAGGGCATTATCCAACCGCTGATTGTTCGTCCTAAACCGGGTGAGACTAGCACATTTGAAATAGTAGCTGGCGAACGGCGTTGGCGCGCTGCGCAGAAAGCAAAGCTGCATCAGATCCCGGTCATCGTCCGCGAGTTTGACGACACCGAGGTTTTGGAAATTGCGATTATTGAGAATATTCAACGTGCGGACCTAAATCCGGTCGAAGAAGCTGCTGGGTATGCACAGTTGATGACCAAATTTGGTCACACGCAAGAAAAGCTGGCCGAAGCATTGGGCAAAAGCCGCAGCCATATCGCGAATACGATGCGATTGATGCAACTCCCTGATTCTGTTCAGGAATTTGTGCAAAACGGTCAGTTATCAGCGGGACATGCACGGGCGTTGATAACGTCGATGGATCCACTTGCTTTGGCGAAACAGGTGATCAAACGGGATCTTTCCGTGCGCGAAACCGAGAAATTGGCCAAAACGACCTCGGATAACGTTTTCACTAAAACTGGACGTTCTGCACAGACCACGCGAAAGCCCTCTGAAAAGACGGCGGACACGCGCGCCTTAGAAGCAGACTTGTCGGCAAATTTGGGAATGAAGGTGGCTGTTTCCCATAAAGAGGGCGACGAGAATGGGTCGATTACCATCCAGTTCACGACGCTGGACGAGTTGGATGATCTGTGCCGTATTCTGACCTCAAGTTCTTGAGGAATTAGTCAGGTAACAGCGCCCCGATCACTGAATTCAATACCATTCGACCTTGGCGTGTCGCCCGAAGGTGAGTTTTCGTGGTTTCGATCATGCCAAGATGGGTGAGATGTGCCACTGTAGCAGTATTAGGCGGCTCACCTGCCAAAGCAGAGTAGCGCGCGATATCAATACCTTCGGAAATCCTCAGGCCCATCATCAAATACTCGCCGGCTTGTTCGCGGGTCGGAATCGCATCGCGCAATTTCTCAGTTGATCCCGTTGCCGCGCGAGGAAGCCAAGCATTTGGCATCGGATAGGCGTCGGTTGCGTAGCGGACACCATTCAACGTAAGTCGGCCATGTGCGCCGGGGCCAATACCGATGTAATCGCCGTGCCGCCAATAGATCAGGTTGTGGCGCGATTCATTCCCCGGTTTAGCGTGATTTGACACTTCATAAGCCGGCATTCCAGCCGCGTCGCACAGTTCCTGTGTGACTTCATACATATCGACGGCCAAATCATCGGCTGGTAAACCCTTCAGACCGCCTGCGGCGTGGCGTGTTCCGAAAGCGGTGCCAGGTTCGATCGTCAATTGATATAGCGACAGATGGTCGACCGCCATTGCGAGGGCTTCGGTTAACTCCGACCGCCAATGTGAAAGGGTTTGATCCTGCCGGGCATAGATCAAATCAAAGCTCACGCGATCAAACTGAGCGCGCGCTGTGTCAAACGCTACACGGGCTTCGGCAACGGTGTGGATACGGCCCAAACGGCGCAGATCAGGATCATTCAAGGCCTGAATGCCCATTGAAACCCGATTGACGCCGGCCTGTGCAAAATCTGCAAAACGACCGGCCTCGACGGATCCGGGATTGGCCTCCAGCGTGATTTCAATATCGTTGGCGAGGGTCCAGCGTGCGCGTACCCGGTCCAGGATGGCATGGACTGTGGCGGGGTCCATCAAACTGGGTGTGCCGCCACCGAAAAACACTGAATTCAGGACACGATCCGAGGTCAGTTCTGAGTATCTGTCAAGCTCGGCCAAGTATGCCTCTGCCCAGGCAGCGTGATCAATTTGGCGGGAAACGTGACTGTTGAAATCGCAATACGGGCATTTGGCCGCGCAAAATGGCCAGTGCAGATATAGGCCGAAACCCCCTTGGCGCCAATCCTCAGTCAAAGCAGCCCTTTACCAATTTGGCGAACGCATCCGCGCGGTGGCTGAGGCGGTTTTTCTCCCAGCGATCCATTTCGGCAAAGGTCAGATCATAGCCGTTTGGAATGAAAATTGGATCGTATCCGTGGCCCTGATCGCCCCGCATTGGCCAAGTGATCTGTCCTTCGATCTTGCCGGGAAAGACTTCGTCGTGCCCGTCGGGCCATGCCAGAACTAAAGTGCAACAGAATCGAGCGGTCCAGGGTTGGAGCGCGCCACTTGCTACAAGGCGGTCGTGGGTTTTAGTCATCGCCATGACGAAATCGCGCCCGTCCGGTGTTTCGGCCCAATCCGCTGTATAGACACCCGGCGCCCCGTTCAACGCGTCGATTTCGATACCCGAGTCATCAGATAGGGCGGGCAGGCCGGTGACGCGTGCGGCGGCGTGGGCCTTGATCCTTGCGTTGCCGACAAAACTGTTCTCGGTTTCGTCGGGCTCGGCAAGGTTCTTAGAGGCTGCGCCAACCACAGACACGCCAAAAGGGAGCAGCAGCGCGCCGATCTCTTCCAGCTTGCCCGCGTTATGCGTTGCGACCAACAGGGTATCGCCGGTAAATTTACGCACCGGCTGCTGCCAGTTGAAGCGCGGCCAGTTCGCTTACGCCCTTATCGGCCAGATCCATCAGCAGGTTCATCTGGTCGCGACTGAAGGTAGAGCCTTCGGCAGACATCTGAACTTCAATCAGGCGTTTGCTGCCTGTCATAATGAAATTACCATCAACGCCAGCTTCGCTATCTTCAGGATAGTCCAGGTCCAGAACTGGTTGACCAGCGTAAAGACCGCACGAAATGGCCGCAACCGGGTCAATCAGCGGATCACTGACGACGTCGCCCGTTTTCATCAGTTTCATCACAGCCAACTTCAAGGCAACCCACCCGCCGGTGATCGAGGCGCAGCGTGTACCGCCATCGGCCTGAATCACATCGCAATCCACCGTAATCTGACGCTCGCCCAAGGCCACGCGATCAACGCCAGCACGCAAGCTGCGCCCAATTAGTCTCTGAATTTCGACGGTCCGTCCGCCTTGCTTGCCCGCAGATGCTTCGCGGCGCATGCGCGATGTTGTCGAGCGGGGCAGCATGCCGTATTCTGCTGTGACCCATCCAAGACCCGAGCCCTTGATAAAGGGTGGCACGCGGTCTTCGATCGTGGCGGTGCACAGGACGTGTGTGTCGCCCATGCGGATCATGCACGATCCCTCTGCGTGTTTGGTAACGCCTGTTTCGATTGAAACCGGGCGCATTTCGTTCAACTGTCGTCCTGAAGGGCGCATTGAGCTTTCCTTTGTTAGTTTGGGCCACGCAATACCGCGCGCCGGGGCAAAGGCCAACCCCGATTGACCTTTGGTGTAAGGGGGATTTAATGACACAACAGCATAGGAGCGGTGCCACAATGACGGACGGCAGACAGCTGTTGCAGGAAATGAACGATCGGTCGCGCGAAGTGTTTCGTCGCGTTGTCGAGGGCTATCTGGCCACGGGCGCACCCATCGGGTCGCGCAGCCTGACCCGCGACATGAGCGAGAAGGTCAGTGCGGCGACCATTCGCAACGTCATGCAGGATCTGGAATTCATGGGCCTGTTGGACAGCCCCCATACCAGCGCGGGGCGCATACCGACGCAAAGCGGGTTGCGTATGTTTGTCGATGGGTTGCTGGAAGTTGGCGATTTGCAAAGCGCGGATCGCGCGTTGATGGACAACACCATGTCCAGCAATTCGCAGGACGTGGCGGGTATGTTAGACCGGATCGGGCAGACATTGTCGGGTGTCACGCGCGGTGCGTCGCTGGTTCTGGCGCCAAAACATGAGGCGCCAATCAAGCATATCGAATTTGTCAGTTTGGGCCACGACCGCGCTTTGGTGGTTTTGGTCTTCGCAGATGGTCACGTTGAAAACCGTATTTTCACGCCGCCGCCGGGTCAAACCCCCAGTTCCATGCGGGAGGCAGCGAATTTTCTGAACGCGTTCATCGAGGGGCGCACCCTTAGTGATTTGCAATCGGTTATTTCCAAACAGATCGCGGCCCGCCGTCAAGAAATTGATCAGTTGGCGCAGGCCATGGTCGAAAGTGGTCTGGCCCTTTGGGATGGCGATACCAACAGTCCCGAACGCCTGATTGTGCGGGGACGCTCGAACCTTTTGGGTGCAGGCGCGGACGAGGCCGATCTAGACCGGATTCGCAGCCTGTTTGACGATCTGGAACGCAAGCGGGACATCGCCAATTTCCTTGAACTGACCGATGAGGGCGAGGGCGTGCGAATTTTTATTGGCTCAGAGAACAAACTTTTCTCACTTTCGGGTTCCTCTTTGGTCGTCTCTCCATATATGAACGCTGACCGTAAGATTGTCGGAGCGGTCGGGGTCATTGGACCCACACGCCTGAACTATGGGCGGATTGTTCCGATTGTGGATTATACGGCGCAGCTGGTGGGCAAGCTGATCGCCGATAGAAGTTGAAGGGCAGAAAAATGGCTGAGCGGAAAAACGACGAATTTCTGGACGATATCGATGCTGTCGCGCGTGAGGCGTATGAGCAGGACCTGCACGACGCCACTGATGAAGAGCTTGAGATTGACGCCCTGAAGGCCGAGCGGGACAAGTTTAAGGACAAGTTCATGCGCGCCTTGGCGGACGCTGAAAACATGCGCAAACGTGCCGACAAAGATCGCCGCGAAGCCGAGAATTACGGCGGTGCCAAACTATCGCGCGATCTGCTGCCGGTTTACGATAACTTGAAACGCGCGCTTGATTCAGTGACGGACGAGCAAATGGCCGCGTCGCCTGCTTTGATCGAAGGCATCAAATTGACGTTGCGTGAAATGCTGCATGTTTTTGGCAAACATGGTGTGCGCATCGTGTCACCCGAGGTTGGTGACCGGTTTGATCCCAACATGCACGAAGCCATGTTTGAGGCTCCTTTGCCTGGAACCAAAGCGGGTGATATCATTCAGGTCTCTGCCGAGGGCTTTATGTTGCACGACCGCATTTTGCGACCTGCGCAGGTTGGTGTATCGTCAATGCGCGAATGACAGTGTCACGACCCGCTCTCGCCCTCCAACAGCGCCTTTAATTCATAGATCAAGGTCAGGGCGTCACGCGGTGATAATTGATCCGGCAATACTTCGGTAAGCCGGGTTTCAACCTCGGATGTTGGTTGCGGTTTTGGCGCCGGTGCAGGGCGGGATGAAAACAATGGCAGGTCGTCGATCAGCGCTTCACGCGCTGTGCCGCCCTCGCGTTCGCCCCGCTCCAGTGCCTCAAGCACGATCCGTGCGCGGTCAATGACTGCGGCGGGCAGCCCGGCCAGCTTGGCCACCTGCACCCCGTAAGACCGATCTGCAGCACCCTTGCGCACTTCGTGCAGGAAAATCACATCGCCCTGATGTTCCTTGACGGTAACGGTGGCATTGTCGACGCGGTCCAAGGTGGCGCTGAGATTGGTCAACTCGTGGTAATGTGTTGCGAACAATGCGCGACACCGGTTCACCTCATGAAGATGTTCCAGCGTGGCCCAAGCGATTGAAAGGCCATCATACGTCGCCGTCCCGCGCCCGATTTCATCCAGAATGACCAGCGCCTTGTCGTTGGCCTGATTAAGGATCGCCGCCGTTTCGACCATCTCGACCATGAAGGTCGATCGTCCGCGCGCCAGATCATCGGATGCGCCTACGCGGCTGAACAGCTGGCTGACCAGCCCGATATGCGCAGACGTTGCCGGCACATAGCTGCCCATCTGCGCCAGCAGGGCAATCAATGCGTTCTGACGTAGGAACGTTGATTTACCAGCCATGTTCGGGCCAGTGAGCAACCAGATATCGCTATCCGTGCCCAACGCACAATCGTTGGCAATGAACGGGCCCGCGCCTTGGGCGCGCAGGGCTTGTTCCACAACGGGATGCCGACCGGCGGTGATCTCCAACGCGCGGCTGTCGTCGACCTTAGGGCGGCACCAGCCTTGTTCGCTGGCCAGATCCGCCAATGCGCATGTCAGATCCAGTTCTGAAAAGGCGCGGGCGGTTTGTGCGATCTGTGCCGAACGCTCAAGAATGGCAACTTTCAGCGTGTCATAGAGCCGCTTTTCGATCTCCAAGGCGCGCCCACCGGCGTTCAGGATCCGGGTTTCGATTTCGGACAGTTCAGGGGTGGTGAAACGCAGTTGATTTGCTGTCGTTTGGCGATGCTTGAATCGCTCGCTCAAGGGCGGTTTCAACATCTTGTCTGCGTGGGTCGCAGTGATGTCGATAAAATACCCCAGCACATTGTTATGTTTGATCTTCAACGAGGTGATGCCGGTTTCGGTGGCATATTCTGATTGCATTTGGGCGATGACGCCACGCCCCTCGTCACGCAATTTACGGGAGTCGTCCAGTTCCGCGTCAAAGCCAGGTGCGATGAACCCTCCATCGCGCGCCAGCAAAGGTGGTTCGGCAACCAGGGCCTCTTGCAGGAGGGGCAGCAATTCATCTTGCCACGATAGATCGGCGACACCTGCCATCAGCCCATCAGGCAGATTGTGGCCGGACATAAGTTCGGCGATATCCAATGCGCCCTCCAACCCGCCTCGAACAGCGGTCAGGTCGCGCGGTCCGCCACGATCCATTGCCAGTCGTGACAGCGCGCGATCCAGATCCGGCACTTTGCGCAGCGCATCGCGCAGATCGGTCAGCAAACGCGACTGTTCCAACGCAAAAGCAACGTTATCTTGTCGGGATTGTATGACCGCCAGATCACAGGACGGGCTGGATAGACGGCGCTCCAAAAGCCTGCCGCCGCCTGCGGTCAGCGTGCGGTCAATCACAGCCAGAAGCGATCCAGCACGCCCACCAGAAAGGGCGTGCGTCAGTTCCAGATTACGCCGCGTTGCCGCATCAATCTGCATCGCACCGGCAAGGTTTTCGCGTTGGGGCGGGCGTAGCAGTGGTAGTTTGCCCTTTTGGGTGATCTCAAGATACTCGACAACGGCGCCCATGGCGGCAATTTCGGGACGTGAAAAATTTCCATAAGCCTCAAGAGAGTCGACAGAAAACAGCGCACACAACCGTTTTTGCGCGCCGGTGCTGTCAAAGGCGGCCTTGCCAATTGGCGTCAAGGACGCGCCAATATCAGTGACTGTTTCCGCCCAATGCGGCATTTCACCATCTGCCATCAATACTTCGCTTGGCATCAAGCGGGCCAGTTCGGATGCGATCCGCGCAGGCTCCAACGGCATAACATGCAGCGCGCCGGTGGAAATATCGGTCCAAGCGATGGCGTGGCTGCCCCGGACCTCTGCAATAGCGGCCAGATAGTTGTGGCGCCGCGCATCCAGCAAGGATTCTTCCGTGAGTGTACCGGGTGTTACCAGCCGAACGACCCCGCGATTGACCACAGATTTGTGACCGCGCTTTTTAGCTTCTGCCGGGCTTTCCAACTGCTCGCCAACGGCGACGCGAAATCCCTTGCGGATCAGGGTCAGCAGATAGCCCTCGGCGGCATGAACCGGCACGCCGCACATCGCGATATCCTGACCCAGATGCTTGCCGCGTTTCGTCAGGGCAATATCCAGCGCTTCAGAGGCTGCGACGGCATCGTCGAAAAACAGCTCGTAAAAATCGCCCATGCGATAAAACAAAAGCGCGCCGGGATGCTCGGCCTTGATTTCAAGGTATTGGGCCATCATCGGGGTGGGGGATGTCACGATCAGCTTTCCTTTGGTCCGCGTGTGGCAGATGCCGGGACATTTTGAATATTTATGGGAAAGATGAAAGGGGGTGAGGCCCGCCTGGAAGGTTCCAAACGGGCCAAAACTTAGCCTTTGATGCGCCGATTACGTGCGGCCAGCAGTTTCAGGCGCAGGGCGTTCAATTGAATGAAGCCTGCAGCGTCTTTTTGATCGTATGCGCCTGCGTCATCTTCGAAGGTGACATGGGCCTCGGAGTAGAGCGAGTGGTCGGACCAGCGGCCCACGCAGGTCGCCGAACCTTTGTAAAGTTTCAGACGCACTGTGCCGGTGACGTGCAACTGGCTGTGGTCGATGGCCGCTTGCAGCATTTCGCGCTCGGGAGAGAACCAGAAGCCGTTATAGATCAGTTCGGCGTAGCGCGGCATTAGCGAGTCCTTGAGATGGCCCGCGCCGCTGTCCAGCGTGATCTGTTCGATGCCGCGATGCGCCTCTAGCAGCACAGACCCGCCAGGCGTTTCATAGATGCCGCGCGATTTCATCCCGACAAAGCGGTTTTCAACGAAATCCAGACGGCCAATGCCGTGCTTGCCGCCCAGTTCGTTCAGCCGGGTCAGGATCGTCGCGGGGCTCAGCGCCTCGCCATTGATCGACACGGCATCACCGCGCTCGAACCCGATTTCGACAAATTCGGGCGTGTTCGGCGCTTCTTCGGGGGAAACGGTGCGCTGATAGACGTAATCGGGGGCCATTTCGGCCGGATCTTCCAGAACCTTGCCCTCGGACGAGGTGTGCAGCAGGTTCGCATCGACAGAAAACGGTGCTTCGCCGCGTTTATCCTTGGCGATCGGGATCTGGTTCTTTTCGGCAAAGTCCAACAGGCGGGTGCGGCTGGTCAGGTCCCATTCACGCCATGGCGCGATCACCTTGATATCGGGGTTCAGCGCGTAGGCCGACAGTTCGAACCGTACCTGATCGTTGCCTTTACCCGTCGCGCCATGGGCGACGGCATCGGCACCGGTCATCTCGGCTATTTCGACAAGGCGCTTGGAAATCAGCGGGCGCGCGATAGACGTGCCCAGCAGATACAGACCCTCATACACCGCGTTTGCGCGGAACATTGGGAAAACGAAATCGCGCACGAATTCTTCGCGCACGTCCTCAATATAGATGTTTTTCGGGTCAATCCCCAACAGAACCGCCTTTTCGCGGGCCGGCTCCAGCTCTTCGCCTTGGCCAAGATCGGCGGTGAATGTCACCACTTCGCAGCCATATTCGGTTTGCAGCCATTTCAGGATGATCGACGTATCGAGGCCGCCGGAATAGGCCAGCACGACTTTCTTGGGCGCGGACATAGTGTTTTCCTTTGTCTGGGTCGCGCAGGGACTTAGCGGGTTTCACCCATCAGGGCAAGCGTGCGGGGCTTGCGTGGGGTGCGTGTGCGTGCAGTATGACGCAAATCGAAAAGGGCGACATCTATGTTCGGGATCAAGATAGTCACGCACGCGGTCCGTATTGTTGTGAACAACTGGCAGGATGCGTTGCGCATCGGGCTGATGCCGATGGCGATTTGTGCGGCGACAGTGGGTTTGATGTTGAATGCGATGAACGTTCCACTGACCATCGGGTTGGTCGGGCCAAAGGCCAATATGCAGCCAAGCATGAGCGAAGCGTCCGGCATATTCGCCACGTCGAGCATATGGGCGTTTTGCACCCTCTGGATTTTTGTGAACTGGCATCGATATGTTCTGCTGTCTGAATACCCCCGGCGCTGGATGCCGCCGCTGCATTGGCGTTGCATCGGTGCATATTTATGGAAATCGGTTCAAATCGGGCTGATCGCTGTGACCATATTGGCGATTGCCGTGCTGATCACGATGGGTCTTCCCATGGTTGGGGCCGCGCCGTTTATGGTCTGGGCAGGACTGGCCGTTTATGGTTTTTTTCGGGTCAGCCCGGTTTTGCCCAGCGCGGCCATCGGAGAAAAGCTTGGCCTTTCAGACGCGTGGGAGGCGACGCGTCCCGGTAGCGGCGCCATCGCGTTGGTGATTGTCCTGTTGATCGTGCTGGATCAGATCGCGTCGCTTGTCGGCGGGGCGGTGTTGAGTATCAACTTGGCCTTGGGCCTTACGGTGACAGCCGTTTTATGGGCTGTGACCAGCCTGATCAGTGTCAGCGTTCTGACCACGATTTACGGATACTATGTTCAGAACCGGTCGTTGGAGTGATGCAATGACGTTGGGTTTGCGTATTTTTCTGCATGCCCTGCGCATGGTTTGGACCAATCGCGCGATGGCATTGCGCATCGGGCTATTGCCAGCGCTTCTGATGATCGTTGCGACAGTGGTGCTACGGGAGCCGGGCACGCCCATCTGGACGATGGGACACGCGCAGACCTTTTTGGTGGTCTTGATCAACGCCTTCCAAAGTGAAAACGCGTTCCTGTTGATGTTGGTTTGGGCGTTTGCCAGCGTGTGGACCTTTGTGAACTGGCATCGGTTCATCCTGTTGGCGGAGTACCCCAAGGGTTGGTTTCCACCGGTGCACAAGGATGTCGGGCTGGCTTATGTCATCGCCGCAACAAAGCTGATCGGGTTTTGGCTCGTCAGCATCTTCATTCTGATCTTTGTTGCCGCGATTGCTTTGAGAGGGTCCGGTTGGGTCTTGTTGTTGGGTAACGTTATTCTAATTTACATCATCCTGCGTGTGAGTCCGACTTTGCCTGCCGCCGCGCTGGGTGTAAAAATGGGCGCGATGGAGGCTTTTGTGTCGACCCAGATGGTCAGTGGCGCGATCCTGCTGATCATGGCCACCCGTTATGGGGTGGATCGCGCGGTGCAATTGGTTGTCGAGGGGGCTGCCGATGTGAACGAGGGCCTGGGCCTGATCCTTTGGGTCGGCCTGACCCTGTTTCTAAGCTTGGTAAATGCATCCATTTTGACAACGCTTTATGGCTATTGCGTGCAAGGGCGCAGCCTCGCGTAAGTGCGGCAGTTGCGCGCGAGGCCTTGCGTCTGGCGCTGCGTTGGGTCTAGGCAAGACTCATGAATGATTTCCAGCAAAACGCCCGCGCCGCCGAGGCCGCCATGCGCCCTGTCTTTGACGCGACGCCCCTGCAACGCAACGAGCATCTTTCCGAACTGTACGACGCCAACATCCTGCTCAAGCGCGAGGATCTGACGCCGGTGCGATCCTACAAACTACGCGGCGCATTTAATGCGATGCGTAAGGTATTGGCGGGCGGGGGCGATGCGCCGGTGTTTGTCTGTGCCAGCGCGGGCAATCATGCGCAGGGTGTGGCCTTCATGTGCCGCCACTTTGGGGTCAAAGGCGTGATTTTCATGCCGGTAACGACGCCACAGCAAAAGATTGGCAAGACGGAAATGTTCGGCGGCGATGCTATCGAGATCACCCTGACGGGGGATTATTTCGATGTCACATTGGCGGCGGCACAGGCGTATTGCGAACAAATTGGCGGTCATTTTCTGTCCCCCTTCGACGACGAGGATGTGATCGAAGGTCAAGCGTCCGTCGCCGTGGAAATTGAGCGGGATCTAGGCGGGTTTCCTGATCATATTGTGATGCCTGTCGGTGGGGGCGGCCTGTCGGCGGGCATCGTCAGCTATATGGGCGATGCGGTCGAGGTGACGTTGGTCGAGCCGTCAGGCGGGGCCAGTCTGGCGGCGGCGTTGCAGGCCGGCATGCCCGTTCGATTGCCGCATGTGGATAATTTCGCCGATGGGGCCGCTGTCGCCCAAATTGGGGCGCTCACCTTTGCGCGCCTGTCCCATCTTGATCCGGGACAGGCCCTTTCCATCCCCGAGGACCGTTTGTGCACGACCATGATCGAGATGTTGAATGTCGAGGGGATCGTGTTGGAGCCTGCCGGTGCCTTGGCGGTTGATGCGCTGAAAGACATGAAAAATCGCATTCGGGGCAAGACTGTTGTCTGTGTCACGTCGGGCGGAAATTTCGATTTTGAGCGCCTGCCCGAGGTCAAGGAGCGCGCGCAGCGATATTCTGGGGTCAAGAAATACTTTATCTTGCGCATGCCGCAACGCCCCGGTGCGTTGAAGGATTTCCTCAATCTACTGGGTCCGGACGACGATATCGCGCGGTTTGAGTATCTTAAAAAATCTGCGCGCAACTTCGGATCGGTTTTGATTGGGATCGAAACGCGCGAAGAATCGAACTTTACCACGCTTTTGACAGCCTTACAGAAGAATGGGTTTGAGTACCGCGATATCACCAATGACGAAGTCTTGGCTGAATTTCTGATCTGATCGCTTTGGGCATGGATGACGGCAAGCATTTGACGAAAATCATCCGTCATCTAAGGCCTCCAGACCCTTTATAAACTCCGCTTTTGATGCGTCAAAACAATTGAAAGTTTTTGGCAGGTCAATTCGATCAAATGCACCCGTTGCTGTGGCTGTCTCGCCTGTTTGGCAGAAATCAGAGAAAACCCTGAACCCTAGATTTAATGCGCTGCCTTTCAGAAAATGCAGCTTTGATTCCAGTTGATCCTGCGGGCAACCCTTTCGCAATTCGGAAATTTCACTCTCTACCTCGTCCAGAAACAAGTCGACCACATCACCGAAATCTTCGGCTCCGATTTCATCGCGTAGTTCCGCGACCCTTTTCCAATCGATCATGGGGTTCCTCGGCGTCACATCTTTGGCTTTGTTCGTTCATTGTTGCGCGGGAAAGTTAACGGATCCCTGACAGAGACGAAAAAACCACCTCGATTTTAGGATTCACGGTTCATTAAGCCGGTGTGGGCTAAAGCCTTTCAGGTATTTGTAGCGAGGCAATTTGTGGCACATGTTGCGCCCACTCCAACCGAACCACCTGAGGTCAATCGGGCCATCCGTCATGTTCTGGTGGTGGATGACAGCCGCTTACAGCGCCTAATCTTGGCAGTGTCTTTGAAAAAATGGGGGTTCAAAATCACCGAGGCCGCGTCAGGCGACGAAGCGTTGCAGATTTGTCATGAGTCACCCCCCGATCTGGTGTTGAGTGACTGGATGATGCCGGGCATGTCTGGTCCAGAATTTTGCAAGGAATTCAGACAGATGTCGCGGGAAAGCTATGGCTATTTCATCCTTCTGACATCCAAGTCCGACAAGGCGGAAATTGCAAACGGCCTAGATGCCGGGGCCGATGATTTTCTCACCAAACCAGTCAACGCGGGTGAGCTACGCGCGCGTATCGCTGCGGGCGAACGGATCTTGAGAATGGAACGCGAGCTGACGGAAAAGAACCGCTTGGTCAAATCCACGCTGGACACCATTCAAGCACTCTATGATGCTCTGGACAGCGACCTGATGGAGGCCAAGAAACTTCAGCAGTCTCTGGTTAGTGATCGCTACCGCGATTTCGGTACGGCCGAGGTATCGATGCTTCTGCGCTCTTCCGGGCATGTGGGTGGGGATCTGGTGGGCATGTACCCGATCAGTGAAACGCGGATCGGCCTTTATGGCATCGACGTGTCGGGTCATGGGATCAGTTCGGCTTTGATGACGGCGCGACTGGCGGGGTATCTGTCTGGCGTTGCACCGGAGCAGAATGTGGCGCTGCGCCGCTTGCCCGATGGCAGCCTAGAACCGCGTCCTCCGGGGGAAACGATAGCGGCGTTAAATGATCTGTTTTTGAACGAAATGGAGACCGAGCTATATTTTACGTTGCTTTTGGCCGATGTGAACCTTGAAACGGGGCGCGTAGTGATGGCGCAGGCGGGGCATCCCTATCCGGCCTTGCAGCGCGCTAATGGCATGGTCGAAGCGGTGGGGTGCGGGGGGCTGCCTGTGGGTCTTATTCCGGGGGCGACATTTGAAGAATTCGAGGTGCAGTTGCGTCCCGGTGATCGCCTGATGATCCATTCCGACGGCGTGGTGGAATGCGCGACACAGGATGGCACCCTGTTGGACGATGAGGGGCTGGCCGCCATTTTGGGTGAGTTGCGTCAGACGCGCGGCATGGCTTGTCTGGAATCACTGATCTGGAAGCTGGCGGATTTCGCGGGGGATGATCATTTTGCGGATGACGTTTCGGCGATACTGCTTGAAATGAAATCAACGCCGCCCATTGGTTGACCAGCGCCGCACGAACATGCGATCCCCCATATTCCCCAATTCAGTCATGGCTGTTTCGGTGCTGATCGTCAGGGCCGTGTGTCCCGGTTCGGTCGGTGCGGATATCGCACGAACGGGGTGAGCAACATAGATCGTACACAGCTTTTCGGCCCACAGATCGTATTCCGGCATAAACACGAACCGGCGAAACGCGCCCAGTCGTCGGGGTGCTGCGATGGTCCAGCCGGTTTCCTCCATCACCTCGCGATAAAGTGCTTGAAGGGGTGATTCGCCAGGATCGATCCCGCCGCCGGGCAGTTGTAATTCCAACTGTGGATCCTGTTGCAGTGTCACCAACAGGCCACCGCGTTGCGGCAAAATGGCATAAACACCGTGCCTCATCCTGTAGGACACATCCGGTAGGGGTGTCTCGCCCACACGTTTGATCATTGGGTGCCTTCCTCTTGGACGCCGGGTTGCCCCTGCCTATATCTTCGCGATATGCCAAGGTCTGGCAGATAAGGAAACCCCATGACACTTGTACAAAATCTTGCCTGGGATGACACGGTTCTGCCGTTTCAACTGGATAATTCAGACATTCGCGGTCGCGTTGCGCGACTGGACGGGGTGTTGGGCGGCATTCTGAAGCAGCACGATTATCCTGCGCAGGTCGAGGCGCTGGTGGCCGAGATGGCCCTGTTGGCCGCTTTGATTGGCCAAACGATCAAACTGCGCTGGAAATTGCAGCTTCAGGTCCAGTCCAACGGCCCTGTGCGTATGATCGCCACCGATTACTACGGCCCAACGGACGAGGGTGAGCCGGCGCGCATTCGCGCTTATGCCAGTTATGATGCAGACCGCCTGACCGATGGCAGTCCTTTCGATCAGATCGGCGAGGGATATTTCGCCATTATGCTGGATCAGGGACAGGGGATGGAGCCATATAAAGGCATCACCCCGCTGGCGGGTGGTAGTCTGAGTGCTTGCGCCGAGGCGTATTTCGCTCAATCGGAACAGCTACCAACGCGATTTTCCCTCAGCTTCGGTCAATCGACCGAAGGCGACGGGCCGGAACATTGGCGCGCCGGCGGCGTGATGCTTCAACACATGCCCAAAGCGTCACCGCATGCTACCGGCGGCGGATCGGGCGAGGGTGGTTTGTTGCAGGCCGTCGATATCGTAGATGGTGAGGCAGGCGAAAACTGGTCCCGTGTAAATATCTTGCTGGATACGGTCGATACGCTAGAGTTGATCGGCCCGTCCGTGGCGCCGACCGACCTTTTGGTGCGTCTGTTCAGTCAGGAACAACCACGCGTATTTGATACACAGCCTGTGCGTTTCGGCTGCACTTGTTCCGAGGATCGCGTGCGTCAAAGCCTGTCGATCTACTCGGCCGCAGACATCAAGACGATGACCACCGCAGAGGGGCGTGTGACCGCCGATTGCCAGTTCTGCGGCGCGCATTACGATCTGGACCCGGCCACGCTGGGGTTCGAGGCTGATCAGGGCGAGGCACAGAATAGCACGCCCACACCTACATGAGCAGGGATGACATCGACGCTCTGACCGCCGCGCTGGCCCGACCACCGCGCCCTACGTCGGATTTTGATCTGAATCCGGATACGGTTCTGCCCCCCGACCGGCGTTTGCGCCCGGCCGGGGTGTTGGTGCCATTAATCGAGCGAGAGGGGCAGACTCGGGTGATCCTGACCATGCGGTCGTCGCGGTTGAAACATCATCCCGGCCAGATCGCTTTTCCCGGCGGAAAGCAAGACGAGGGCGACGTTGACGTTACCGCAGCCGCTCTGCGCGAGGCGCATGAAGAAATCGGGTTGTCGCCGGGAAACGTGCGCGTTTTGGGTCATCTGTCCAAACATGAGACGGTGACGGGATTTGATGTGACGCCCGTGGTGGGCCGTGTGTTGCGTCCGTTCATTCCCGTGCCAGAGGCGGGGGAAGTGGCCGAGGTATTTGAGGTGCCGCTGGATCATTTGCTGACGCTTGGGCGCTACAGGATCGAAGGGCGGCGTTGGCGCGGCACGCGTCGGCTGTATTATACCGTACCCTACGGCCCCTATTACATCTGGGGCGCGACCGCGCGGATGTTGCGCGCGCTGGCTGATGTGGCGGCGGCGCGATGAGCGGCGTCAAGATCACAGGAGCTTGGCTTACGGCGCCACATTTGCGGCGGGTTTTTTCGGCATTTGAAGCCGCTGGGCAGCCTGTCTATCTGGTGGGCGGCGCCGTGCGTGACGCGGTACGTGGTATGCCCGTGGGGGATTTGGATCTGGCGACGCCCGCGCGCCCGGATCAAGTAATGGCCTTGGCTAAGGCGGCGGGTATCCGATCAGTTCCGACCGGGTTGGAACATGGTACAGTGACGCTGGTGGTGGACGGGGTGCCGCATGAGATCACCTCGTTTCGTCGCGATGTCGAAACGTTTGGCAGGCATGCCACCGTCGCCTTTACCACTGATATGATGCAGGACGCGCGCCGTCGGGATTTCACGATGAACGCGCTTTATGCCAATTTCGACGGGACGGTGATTGACCCGCTGGCGGGGCTGCCTGACGCGTTGGCGGGCAGGGTGCGCTTTATCGAGGACGCCAATCAACGCATCGTCGAGGATTACTTGCGCAGTCTGCGGTTTTTTCGGTTTCACGCGTGGTATGGTGGCGAAAATGGGCTGGACGCCGAAGGACTTGCCGCTGTTGGCGCGCATCTGGACGGACTAGAGACACTGGCGCGCGAACGCGTCGGGTCCGAGATTTTGCGTCTTCTGGCGGCCCCTGATCCGGCCCCGGCTGTTTCTGCGATGGCGCAGGTTGGCGCGCTGCTGCGTGTTCTGCCCGGTGCAGACCCGCGCGCGCTGGCGCCCTTGGTACATCTGGAGGGTCTGACCGATACACCGGCTGATCCGATCCGGCGGCTGGCGGCGCTGGGCGGCGAGGATGTGCAGACGCGCCTGCGCCTGTCCAACGCCGATGCGAACCGATTGCAAATGCTGCGCGTTAGTATCGGCAGCGCCGAGTCGCCCGGCGCGCTGGGCTATCGGTATGGGGCGGGAGATGCGCGCTCGATCCTGCTGTTGCGGGCCGCCTTATTGGAACATCCCCTTTCCGAGGGTGCATTTGTGCAGCTAGACATCGGCGCGCGCGCGGTGTTTCCCGTGAAGGCGCAGGATTTGATGCCGGAATACGCGGGTCCCGCGCTGGGGTCGCAGTTGAAACAGCTTGAGGCGCGCTGGATCGCGTCGGATTTTGCGCTGAGCCGCGCCGCATTGTTAGGGGACGAGTGTTGACTTATCGCATCGAAAGACTGGGCCATCAGGGTGACGGTATCGCCGAAGGGCCGGTGTTTGCACCGCTGACCCTGCCGGGCGATATCGTGACCGGCATATTGAACGGCACACGCCTGAGCGACATACGCATCGAAACGCCCAGCGATGATCGTGTGAAACCACCCTGCCGCCATTTCAAGGCGTGCGGGGGGTGTCAATTACAGCATGCATCGGGTGCGTTTGTGGCTGATTGGAAGGTCGGCGTCGTGCGTGCCGCATTAGAGGCGCACGGCCTAAGCGCGCCATTTTTGTCGATTGCCACGTCGCCGGCCCGGGCACGACGGCGCGCCACACTCAGCGCGCGGCGCACAAAGAAGGGTGGTATGGCGGGGTTTCATGGTCGCGCCTCAGACGTGATTATCGAAGTGCCTGATTGCCAGCTATTGCATCCAGATTTGATGCGCGCCCTGCCGCTGGCCGAGGATTTGGCCCAGCAAACCGCCAGTCGCAAGGGTGAGCTAAGCGTGGCAGTTTGCCTGTCTGCCGGCGGGTTGGACGTGCAGGTATCCGGGGGCAAGGATTTGGACGGCCCCCTGCGGATCGTGTTGGCACAGATCGCCGAGGCGCATGATCTGGCCCGGCTGGCCTGGTATGATGAGGTGATCGCGACTCGCCGTCCCCCGACACAGCAGTTTGGCGCGGCGCATGTGACACCGCCGCCGGGCGCATTTCTTCAGGCCACAGCAGAGGGCGAGGCCGCGTTGTTGGCAGATGTGATCCAGATCACCGCAGGTGCGACGCGTATTGTCGATCTGTTCGCGGGCTGCGGCACCTTCGCGTTGCCGTTGTCCGCGATGGCGCGTGTTCATGCCGCCGAAGGGGATGCTTTGATGACAGATGCAATGCAGGCCGCATGGCGCAAGACCGAGGGCCTGAAACAGCTGAGCGTCGAGGCGCGCGATCTCTATCGCCGCCCGTTATTGCCGGATGAATTGGCCAAATGCGACGCTGCCGTTATTGACCCGCCCCGCGCCGGGGCCGAAGCACAGGTGGCGCAACTGATCACCGCAGCCGTGCCGCGAATCGCCTATGTGTCCTGCAACCCCGTGACCTTCGCGCGTGATGCTGCCGTGTTGGTCGCCGGTGGGTATGAGATCAGCCAGTTGCGTGTGGTCGACCAGTTTCGTTGGTCCAGCCATGTCGAGATGGTTGCAGGCTTTGTGCGAAAATCTGCGTGAGGGCTGGAAATACCCCCTATCTGAGAGGGGCCTTGCCGGAGTATGAAGGCAAAAACAACATATGAGGCAGGCAATGCGGTTTTTCAAATTTGTAGCAGTGGCGCTGATGGTGGTGGGCTTGTCGGCTTGCTCGTCCAAATTCAAGACGTATAACGGCCCCGAGGTCACGCATGTCGTGGTCAACAAGGGCGCGCGGAAGATGTATCTTCTGCATCACGAAAAGGTTCTGGAAAGCTACAAGTTTGATCTTGGATTCGCCCCCGATGGACACAAGACCGAACGCGGCGACGGGCGTACGCCCGAAGGTACCTACCTGATCGACCGGCGCAATCCGAACAGCGATTTCCACCTGTCGATCGGTATCTCATACCCCAACAAGGCTGATTTCGAACAGGCCATGTCCCGCGGTAAAAGCCCGGGGGGAGACATTTTTATCCACGGTCTGCCCAATAAAAGCAAAGGCCGGAAAAGCCCGGATTGGACCGCAGGCTGTATTGCCGTGAAGGATCGCGAGATTGAATGGATCTATGCGATGGTCAAGGACGGCACGCCGATCACGATCAATAAATAAAAAACTTAGCGCGCGGGGTTAACCCGCGCGCATGAGTATTTCTAGATCGATGAAAATGCAGTTTCGCGTATGCGAATCAGTTGCCCATCACCAGCGTCCACCAGATTTTGCCGTTGTCCTCTTGCAGCCAAGAAAAGCCCATGTTGCGGGCGTCTGGTGCCAGGATGACTTTGCGCGTACTGGAATCGTCCATCCATGCCGCCAGTGTTTCAAGTTCGGTCTCATAGGTTTCCGAGATCGTCTCGCCAACCAGATTGCCCGGGTATCCAACGCGGCGGACGCGATCAATCGGGGAGGAGGCGTCAGAGCCAAAGTGCCAAGGGCGGTTTTGCAGAGACATATCGCGCGAATGCGTGGCCGCCGCCGCGTTCAGCTGAGCGTTCAGTTGAACCGGAGATTGGCCAGCGGCCGTGCGCAAGGAGTTGACCGAGTCGAGCATCCGAAATTGTACGGCTG
This sequence comes from Rhodobacteraceae bacterium KMM 6894, assembly GCA_035798175.1. Lineage (GTDB taxonomy): Bacteria > Pseudomonadota > Alphaproteobacteria > Rhodobacterales > Rhodobacteraceae > Roseovarius. The sequence goes on along the minus strand of JAPFBS010000015.1, from coordinate 35,783 downwards.
ACGCATCCGAGGCGCGAATACGATAGACTTTGGGTAGCGGTTTGCCGTCACTGCCCAGCTGAGGCTGCGATGGCGGTGGCGTTGCGCACGCGCTGAGGGCAAGAACGGCTGACAGAAGAAGGACCAGAATACGCGTCATTGGCGAAAAACCACCTGATTATTTGTTTGTACATGCTCTACAACGGTCCTCGTTGTGTTTCAAACCCACTTGGCCGGAAGTTGGCCGCCTCCGGAATCTTTGAATTGCGACTGCGTCTTTCGCGCCATATATTTCCCGCAGAAGTCTAGAACGAGACGTCCAGGAGGCACTCAATGACACTCACCAACACCAAAGCTTTGAACAGGCGCGCGTTTCTGGCGGGTAGTGCGGCACTGATCGGCACACCCGCGCTGGCGCAGACGCTGGATTCGACCGGTACGGTCGAGATGGATCGCCAGGTGACGGAAACTGTGCGACGCAATATTTCCAGCTTTCGGGCGCTGGACTGGCGTCCTTACTTCACAAACCTGAACAATGGCGCTGTTTTAGTCGATATCGATTCGCGTTCGCTGCATTTCTGGGAAGAGGGCGGTCAAACCTACAGGTTGTACCCATCCTCGGTGCCGCTGTCGGAGGATCTGACGCGTCGGGGCCGGACCAGCGTCGTCCGCAAGGTCGAAGGCCCCAGCTGGCGCCCGACGCCGTCGATGTTAGAGCGTAACCCCGAATGGCCCGCCTATGTCGGCCCCGGCCCGGACAATCCGCTGGGCACGCACGCTCTTTATCTTAGCTGGACCTATTATCGTATTCACGGCACACACGACACGCGCAAAATTGGCCGTCGGTCGTCGAACGGGTGTATCGGTTTGTACAATCAACATATCGCCGAACTGTTCAGCATGGCCAAGGTGGGTACACAGGTGTTGCTAATTTGACGAAATCGCGGCTGATAGTGCGCGACGCACCACAAGTTGCGTTTGCAATCGCCCGGATTTGCTGATTAGAAAAACTTACGAGGTAAGTCTTGGGTGCTTGGCGTTTTAATATATTACGCTGGGCAAAATTTCTGGAGGATAACATGAAAAAAATCGTTCTCGCCGCTGCTCTGACAGCTGCTGCTTCGACTGCATTCGCTGGTTCGTACGAAGAGCCTGTGATGGAAGCACCCGTCATCGTTGAAGAAACTGCTGCAAGCTCGTCCGCTGCAGGCATCTGGGTTCCCCTGGTGCTTCTGGCGATCGTTGCGGCTGTTGTCGCAGCTGACTAAACCAGTCGGTTTTGATTTGGAAAGGGCGGTGGATTTTCCACCGCCTTTTTCTTTTGTGCAGCCCAGTCTTCAGACGTGATTGGGTGCTCGGAAATTTGGGCTAACGCGCTGTCAGGCGGGATCAACCCAGCCTTGCAAGTTTTCGCGAATGACCGCCGACAGGGCTTTGATGTGGTCGGGCGCGTCGTTCAGGCAGGGGATATAGGTGAATTCCTTGCCTCCCGCCTCTTCAAAGCTTTCGCGGATCTCTTCGTTGATTTCTTCCAGTGTCTCGATGCAATCGGCGGAAAAGGCCGGGGCGATGACAGCGATCCGTGTCTTGCCGTCTTCCTTGGCCAGGCGCGCAACCTCTTTGACCGTATAGGGTTTCAGCCATTCTTCGGGGCCAAAGACCGATTGGAAAGTGGTTTTGATCTGGGTGTCGTCCCAGTCCAGCCGTTCCTTTAACAGGCGCGTCGTTTTCTGACACTGGCAATGGTATGGGTCGCCCTGCGTTAAATAGCGTTGCGGCATACCGTGATAGGACACCACCAATATTTCGGGGCGGTTGGCGATGTCGGCATAGGCCGTTTCGACCGAGCGGGCCAGCGCGTCGATATACAGCGGATGCTCGAAATAGGGCGCAACCGTGCGGGCGGCGGGTTGTTGGGTTTCCTCCATCAGCGCGCGAAAGAACTGATCGTTGGCGGTGCCTGAGGTCGCCCCGGCATAATGTGGATAGAGCGGGAAAAACAGGATGCGCGTGCAACCCGCTTCGACCATTTGACGCACCTTCGATTTGGTCGAGGGATTGCCATAGCGCATGCAGAAATCAACCATCACCTGATCGCCATATTCCGCCTTCATCGCGTCAGCGATGGCCGTGGTCTGATCACGGGTGATCGTCATCAGCGGGCTTTCGTTGCGCTCTTCGTTCCAGATGGACTTGTACGCCTTGCCGCTGGTGAAGGGGCGTTTGGTCAGGATGATCAGTTGCAACAGAGGTTGCCATTTCCACGGTGCATAGTCGATCACACGGCGATCTGATAGAAACTCGTTCAGGTAACGGCGCATGGACCAGTAATCGGTCGCGTCGGGTGTGCCCAGATTGGCCAGCAGGATCCCCGTTTTCGCCTGCGGTACCTTGGGGTGGTCTGCAGGGGCGTGTATCGGGCAGGTGGCCTGACTGGGTGCGTTCAACATGGGTTTTTCCTTTGAAGATGCGCTTTGGGTCGGGACATAAGGGGTTTATGCGTCGCGTCAATCTTTCAGCTTGGTCTCGTCGGTGCGCAGGGCGTCGGCCAACCGGGCCTTTGCCGACCCGGGGCGCAGCGGTTTTGGCTGTGAGTCGTCGGGTGACCAACCGGTCAGGCAGATCAAATCATAGGTGGCGGGGATGCGTCCGTCAGGTCCTGCCAGACGTTGCGTGTAGATCTGGTTGGCGCGGCGCAGAATGGCGGGGCGGACCATATGACGCGGACGGGCCTGCATCGCGTTGCCCTCACCCATTGCGCGCAAATCGCGCATCAGTGCGTAGGCATCGGCATATGTAGCGGTCAGGGCGCTGCCATCCGCAACAGGTAGGGTCAGGCCGGCGCGTTGCAACAAACCGCCCATATCGCGCAGCTCGCCCATAGGGGCGACACGGGGCGACAGGCCACCAGTGATCTCGACCTCGGCCTCGGCAAGGCAGGCGCGCAGTTCATGTAGGGTGGTGCCGCCCAACGTGACACACAGGAACAATCCATCGGCGCGCAAGGCGCGACGCGACTGGATCAATTGGCCGACCGGATCATTCGCCCAATGCAGGCAAAGCGCGTGAATGACCAGATCATGCGCGCCCGCCTCCAGCGCTAATGTGTCGTCATCTGCGACAATACGCGCATCTGGAAAGGCAGCGGCCCAAGGTTCCGGCCATCCGGTGACAATTCCGGGCGCGGTAAAGGATTTGTTAACCATGGAGAGGCGATCCTGCACCTCGTTCAGGGCCGCGTCATGCAAGAACAGCGCGGGCGTGTTCCGGGCGGCGCGGGCGCGGTTGCGCAGCAGGGCGGCGCGGTCGGTCAGGGGCGTGGGCATATTCATGAAGGGGACATATAAGTGAAGGCGGCGCATTTGCAATCGGCCCTGCGTTTGATCTATCCGCCACGGTGCACCGTGTGTGGCGGGCTGGTGGACAGTGATTTTGGCCTGTGTGGCCCGTGTTGGCGTGATACGCCCTTCATCGCCGGGGCCGCGTGCGATCTGTGTGGTGTCCCTTTGCCCGCTGGCCCCGAGGCCGAGGGCGATACGCTGCATTGCGATGATTGCCTGATCCTGCCCCGGCCGTGGCGGGCAGGGCGCGCGGCATTGATGTATCGCGACAACGGTCGCAAGCTGGTTCTGGCGTTGAAACATGGCGACAGGCACGATGTCGTGCGCCCCGCCGCCGTCTGGATGGCGCGCGCCGCACGGCCCTTGCTGCATCACGATACCCTGATTGCGCCGGTCCCGTTGCACTGGCTGCGCCTGCTGAAGCGTCGGTTCAATCAAGCGGCGCTGCTGGCGCGCGCGGTTGCCGATGAGGTGGATCGCCCTTGGTGTCCCGATCTGCTGATCCGGCCCCGGCATACCCCCGCGTTGGGCGGCAAGGGGCGCGATGCGCGTTTTGCCACACTCAGCGGCACGATCACCGTCCACCCAAAACGCCGTCACCGGCTGGCCGGGCGGCATGTTCTGCTGGTTGATGATGTGATGACGTCGGGCGCGACATTCGCCTCCGCCGCCGAGGCCTGTCTTGCCGCCGGGGCCAGCGAGGTCAGCATTCTGGCACTGGCGCGCGCGGGCAAGGATCCTTAGATATGGGTGAAATATTCAATTACCCAAGGATCCTTCTATGCAGCCCGTTGAAATCTATACCTCGCCGCTTTGCGGTTTTTGCCACGCTGCCAAACGGTTGTTGACGCAAAAAGGCGTGAACTTCTCGGAAGTCGACATTTCCCGTCAGCCCGAGCGCCGCGCCGAGATGATGAAACGCGCCAATGGTGGGCGCACTGTGCCACAGATCTTTGTGGGAACAACCCATGTCGGTGGTTGTGACGACCTGTTCGCGCTGGATCGCGCGGGCAAGTTGGACTCGTTGTTGAAGGCATGAAAGTGGCCTTGCTTCAGTTGTGCAGCGGGGATGATCCGGTTGCAAACCTGAAGGTGACGACCGCCTTGATCGACCGCGCAGTGGATGAGGGCGCGGGGTTTGTCCTGACGCCGGAGGTGACGAATTGCGTGTCGGCCAGCCGCGCGCGTCAGATCGAGGTGCTGCGCCCTGAGTGCGAGGATATCAGCCTTGCGGCCCTGCGCGATCTGGCTGCAAGGCGGGGAATCTGGCTTTTGATCGGCTCGCTTGCACTCAAGACCGACGATGCGGATGGGCGTTTTGCCAACCGATCCTATCTGATCACGCCATCGGGCGAGATTGCGGCGCGCTATGACAAGATCCACATGTTCGACGTCACGATTTCCTACACCGAATCCTACCGCGAATCAGCTGGCTATCGTCCGGGGGCGCAGGCCGTTCTGGCCGATATGCCCTGTGGCCCTTTGGGCATGACGATCTGCTATGATGTCCGCTTTCCGCATCTATACCGCCATTTGGCGCAATCCGGGGCCGAGGTGATCAGCGTCCCGTCTGCGTTTTCGCCGGTCACCGGCGCTGCGCATTGGCATATGTTGCTGCGCGCCCGCGCAATTGAAACCGGCGCGTGGATACTCGCCCCGGCCCAGGCCGGCACGCATCCCGCCACCGTCGGCAAACCGCGCCAGACCTATGGTCATTCCTTAGCCGTATCGCCCTGGGGCGAGGTGATTGCGGATGCCGGGGAAAGAACCGGTGTCATTCACGTTGATCTGGACCGCAACGCAGTGGCACAAGCACGTCAGCGTATCCTGTCGCTGACACATAACCCCGAATTTAACGGCCCGTGAATGCCTGATTCCCACGCCAGCGCCTTGGCAGTTGCCCTGTTTAGCGAGATCCTGACAAACGATCAGTTGATCCGTAACCAGCTAAGCCGCGTGTTGCCCAAAGGCATGGAGGTGTCGCATTTTTCGGTGCTGAACCATCTGGCGCGGGCCGGGGATGAACGCAGCCCTGCGCAGTTGGCGAAAAGTTTTCATGTGACGCGCGGCGCGATGACCAACACCCTTAGCAAGCTGGAGTGGGCCGGATATGTCCACATTCGCCCCGATTGGGATGACGCACGCCGCAAACGCGTGGCCATCAGCCCGGCAGGACGCACCGCGCGCGAGGTGGCGATTTCGTCAATCGCCCCGCTGATTGTGGATGTTGTGACTGAGTTGGGCGAAGACCGCGTGCGCGCCATATTGCCTGTCCTGCGCAGCCTGCGCGCGCGTCTGGGCGACGAGCGGGATTAGCGCGGTTTCAAACTCGCCGTGACATAATTCACGCTTAGATCGCGATCCGACAGGGACCACGACCAGCGCACCGGATTGAAAACGAATCCCTTGCGATCCACCGGATCCAGCCCTGCGTCGCGCAGCAGTTGATACAGCTCATCCGGCGTTATGAATTTTGACCATTCATGCGTGCCTTTGGGCAGCCAGCGCATCACATGTTCGGCACCGATGATGGCCATTGCATAGCTTTTGGCGTTACGGTTCAGCGTCGAACAGATGTGCAGCCCGCCGGGTTTCAGCAACTGGCGACAGGCGGTCAGATAGTCGATGGGGCTGGCCACATGCTCGACCACCTCCATGTTCAACACCACGTCGAACTGTTCGCCTTTTGCCGCCATATCCTCGGCCGTGGTGTGACGATAATCGATGATCAGGCCGGACGCTTCGGCGTGGACCTGAGCCACGGGAATGTTACGCTCGGCGGCATCCGCGCCAACCACCTCGGCCCCCAGTCGCGCCATCGGTTCGGCCAGCAATCCGCCGCCACAGCCGATATCGAGGATGCGCAAACCGGCAAAGGGCGTGTCCGCGCCCAGATCGCGATCAAATTCAGCCGCGATTTGCGTTGTAATGTAATCCAGACGGCATGGATTCAGCATGTGCAGCGGCTTGAATTTACCATTGGGATCCCACCATTCGGCGGCCATTGCCTGAAACTTGGCGACCTCGGCGGGGTCGATGGTGCTGCGAGCGGGTTGCATTCTGATCTCCATGTGATCAATTGTCGGTGCGGCCTTAACATAGGACGACCATGAATAAAATCTTGGGTCAAAAAAGCGCAGTGCAATATCTTTATCCCCCGGTCGAGCCTTTCGACCGGCGTATGCTGGATGTGGGCGACGGTCACCGTATTTACATGGAGCAATCCGGAAACCCCGACGGCATCCCTGTTGTGGTGCTGCATGGTGGCCCCGGCGGTGGATGCAGCCCCGCAATGCGGCGCTATTTTGATCCCGCCCGCTATCGTATCGTCCTCTTCGATCAGCGCGGATGCGGCCGCTCGCACCCTCATGCCAGTGTCGAGGATAACACGACATGGCATTTGGTCGCCGATATTGAGCGGATTCGCACCGATCTGGGCATTGATCAGTGGATCGTGTTCGGCGGCAGTTGGGGCGCGACGCTGTCGTTGATCTATGGAATCACCCACCCTGAGCGGTGTCGCCATCTGGTGCTGCGCGGCGTGTTTACCATGACCCAGGCCGAGTTGGATTGGTTCTATGGCGGCGGCGCGGCGCGGTTTTGGCCGGAAACGTGGCAGCGTTTTGTTCAGATCGTCCCCGAGGACGAGCATGGCGATTTGATCACGGCCTATCACAAACGCCTGTTTTCCGAAGATTTGCATACTCAAACCACTTACGCCAAAGCGTGGAGTGCGTGGGAAAATGCGCTGGCGACCGTTCAATCCACCGGCGTCGGCAGTGACAGCCCCGCCGACTATGCCCGCGCCTTTGCCCGGCTGGAGAATCACTATTTCATCAATGGCGGGTTTTTGGACCATGATGGCTGGATTTTGGAAAACATTGACGCGTTGCGCGACGTTCCCGGTACCATCGTGCAGGGCCGTTACGATATGATTTGCCCCCCCGGAATCGCGTATGCCCTGTCCGAGGCTTGGCCGCGCGCGCGCCTTCATATGGTGCCTGTCGCCGGTCATGCCTTGTCCGAACCGGGGATCAGCGCCGAATTGGTGCGGGTGATGGATCGGATGGAGTAGGCGCGCATTCCCCTTGCATCCTGCCGCCACCCTCGCTATATCCCCTTCAACAGCGGCGCTTATCGGGTCCACACCGAAAGGCTCCATCGAGAATTTCGACGGGCCGCGCGCCCGTTTTTTTGTGCTTGAGAGACTGCCTGACACCCATGACCAACGACCTGATTGCAAAAGCCCCTATCGACCGCCGCTTGGCCGAGATCATCACACCGGTGATCGAGGATATGGGGTTTGATCTGGTGCGCGTGCGCCTGATGGGCAGCAAGTATCACACGTTACAAATCATGGCCGAACGTCCCGAAGGCGGCATCGAAGTGGATGAATGCGCGCAGATTTCGACAGCGGTCAGCGCGACACTTGATGTCGAGGATCCATTGATCGAGGCGTATACGCTGGAGGTCAGCAGCCCCGGTATCGACCGGCCCCTGACCATGCTGAAGCATTTTGAGACATTTGAGGGCTACGAGGCCAAGATCGAAACGAACGAGATGATCGACGGGCGCAAGCGCTTTAAGGGTATCTTGGCCGGCGTCGAGGGCACCGAGGTATTGATCAACGTCGAGGAAGGCACCATCGGCCTGGAATTCGACTGGTTGGCCGATGCCAAGCTGGTGCTGACGGACGAACTGATCAAGGAAATGCTGCGCCAGCGCAAAGCGGCAGGTATCATCGACGAAGACAACTTTGACTCAATCGAGACTGACGACGGTTCTGAGGAGGACTGAAACCATGGCAATTACATCCGCCAACCAGCTAGAGCTGCTGCAAACAGCCGAGGCCGTCGCCCGCGAAAAGATGATCGACCCCGGTCTGGTCGTTGAGGCGATGGAAGAAAGCCTGAGCCGCGCCGCGAAATCGCGCTATGGTGCCGAAATGGACATCCGCGTCCATATCGACCGCAAGACCGGGCGCGCCACGTTCACCCGTGTGCGTACCGTTGTCGCCGATGACGAGCTGGAAAACTATCAGGCCGAATTCACCGTCGAACAAGCCAAGCAATACATGGCCGATCCCGAAATTGGTCAGGAATTCATCGAAGAAGTTCCCCCGGTGGAAATGGGTCGCATCGCGGCTCAGTCGGCCAAGCAGGTGATCCTGCAAAAGGTCCGCGAAGCCGAGCGTGACCGCCAGTATGAGGAATTCAAGGACCGCGCCGGGACCATCATCAACGGTCTGGTCAAGCGCGAAGAGTACGGCAACGTCATCGTCGACGTGGGTCGTGGCGAAGCGATCCTGCGTCGTAACGAGAAAATCGGTCGCGAGGCGTATCGCCCCAATGATCGCATCCGCTGCTACATCAAGGACGTGCGCCGCGAACAGCGCGGCCCGCAGATCTTCCTGTCGCGCACCGCGCCCGAATTCATGGAAGAACTGTTCAAGATGGAAGTGCCGGAAATCTATGACGGCATTATCGAAATCAAGGCCTGCGCCCGCGATCCGGGAAGCCGCGCCAAGATTGCCGTGATCAGCCATGACAGCAGCATCGACCCCGTCGGGGCCTGCGTTGGTATGCGCGGCAGCCGCGTTCAGGCCGTCGTGAACGAGCTTCAGGGCGAAAAGATTGACATCATCCCATGGAATGACGATCAGCCGACATTCTTGGTGAATGCCTTGCAGCCCGCCGAAGTCACCAAGGTGGTTCTGGACGAAGAGGCAGGCAAGATTGACGTTGTCGTTCCCGAAGAACAGCTTTCGTTGGCCATCGGCCGTCGCGGTCAAAACGTACGTTTGGCCAGCCAGTTGACCGGTCTGGACATCGACATCATGACCGAAGCGCAGGACAGCGAGCGCCGTCAGAAAGAATTCGAAGAGCGGACCGGATTGTTCATGGAACATCTGGATCTGGACGAGTTCTTTGCCCAGCTTCTGGTCTCTGAAGGGTTCACCAGCCTCGAAGAGGTCGCTTATGTCGATCAGGATGAACTGCTGGTCATCGACGGTGTCGACGAAGACACCGCCAAGGAATTGCAGGCCCGCGCCCGCGATATCCTTGAGGCGAAGGCCAAAGAGGCTTTGGACAAGGCCCGCGAACTTGGCGTCGAGGACAGCCTGTTTGAATTTGAGGGTCTGACACCCCAAATGATATTGGCGCTGGCCAACGATGACGTGAAAACGCTGGAAGATTTCGCAACCTGCGCCGACTGGGAGTTGGCCGGCGGCTGGACCATCGTCAACGGCGAGCGCGTCAAGGATGAAGGTATTTTGGAACCGTTCGACGTGTCCTTGGAAGAGGCTCAAAATATGGTCATGACCGCCCGGATCATTCTGGGATGGGTCGATCCCGCCGATCTGGAAGGTGACTCGGATAGTGACGAAACAGAAGAGGACAGCGAGGCCTGATCGCAGGCCTCGTGAGTAACCAGATGGGACGCGGCGGCCACCCCAAAGACCGAGATGACGGTCCCGAGCGGAAATGCATCGCCACAGGCGAGGTGCAGCCAAAATCGGGACTCGTGCGCTTTGTGGTCAGCCCGGATGGGCTGATCGTGCCGGATCTGGCGGAAAAGCTGCCCGGTCGTGGTATCTGGGTAACGGCGGATCCGGCTGCATTGACCAAGGCAGCCACCAAGGGCCTGTTTGCCCGCGCCGCCAAACAGCCAGTAACCGTTCCCGATGGTCTGGTTGCACAGGTCGAAATGATGTTGGCACGCCGTGTCGTTGATCTGATCAGCCTGTGCCGCAAGGGCGGACATGCTGTATCTGGCTATGAAAAGGTCAAGGATTGGCTGTCCAAGGACGAGGCCGAGGTTCTGATCCAGGCTAGTGACGGATCCGAGCGAGGAAAATCAAAACTGAGCACGCCTCATGGCGGCTCATTCATAGGCTGGCTGACGGCGGACGAGCTGGGTCAGGCCTTTGGGCGGCAAACCACAATCCATGCAGCACTGCATGCTGGTGGTTTGGCGCAACGTGTTGTAGAGGAAGCGGCAAGGCTGAAAGGCCTGCGCGTTTCGGACGACGGCAGCGGCCGTCGGAAAGGGAAGTAGACCAGATGAGCGACGACGACGGAAAGAAAACATTGGGTGTTCGTGGCGGCCCCCGCGCGGGCAACGTGAAGCAAAGCTTCAGCCATGGCCGGACCAAGAACGTCGTGGTGGAAACCAAGCGCAAGCGCGTTGTGGTTCCCAAGCCCGCTGCGGGCGTGGCACCTGGTGCCGCCGGCAAACCGGCGGCGACTGCGAGCCCGTCCCGCCGCCCGGCAGGCATTTCAGATGCCGAAATGGAACGCCGCATGAAGGCTTTGCAGGCTGCCAAGTCTCGCGAAGCCGAAGATGCCGCACGCCGTGAAGCCGATGAAAAGGCGCGCGAAGAAGAACGTATGCGTCGCCGCGAAGAGGCCGAGGCCAAAGAGCGTGCCGAGCAAGAACGCGAAGAAGCCCTGAAGGCCAAGGCCGACGAGGAAGAGCGCGTGCGCCGCGCCGCCGAGCTTGCCGCCAAAGAGGCAGCCACACCGGCACGCACTCCTGCTGCTGCCGCGACCGAGACCCCCACGGGCCGCGGCGCGCCGATGAATCGCCCCGGTCCTGCGCCGACTCCGCGCAAATCCGATCGCGAACGTGATCAGCGCCCCGGCAAGGGTATGGGTGCGGACAACCGCCGTTCTGGCAAGTTGACGCTTAATCAGGCGCTGGGCGGCGAAGGTGGCCGACAGAAATCCATGGCCGCCATGAAGCGCAAGCAAGAGCGCGCGCGTCAAAAGGCGATGGGCGGTACGCAAGAGCGTGAAAAGATTGTTCGTGACGTGCAGTTGCCGGAAACCATTGCCGTTTCCGAGCTGGCTATTCGTATGGCCGAACGGGTTGGTGACGTGATCAAGGCGCTGATGGGCCATGACCTGATGGTCACTCAGAACGAAGCGATTGATGCCGATACTGCCGAACTGATCATCGAGGAATTTGGCCACCGCGTTGTGCGCGTGTCCGACTCGGACGTCGAAGATGTGATCGAACAGGTCGCGGACAAGCCCGAAGATTTGCAGGACCGCCCGCCGGTCATCACGATCATGGGCCACGTTGACCACGGCAAGACATCTCTGCTGGACGCGATCCGTGACGCCAAGGTTGTCGCGGGCGAGGCCGGCGGCATCACGCAGCATATCGGCGCCTATCAGGTGACAACTGCCAGTGGCGCAGCTCTGACCTTCCTTGATACCCCTGGCCACGCGGCGTTCACCTCGATGCGCTCACGCGGTGCGCAGGTGACGGATATTGTGGTTCTGGTGGTCGCGGCTGATGACGCTGTCATGCCCCAGACGATTGAGGCGATCAATCACGCCAAGGCGGCCCAAGTGCCGATGATCGTGGCGATCAACAAGATCGACAAGCCGGCAGCGAATCCCGACAAAGTGCGGACGGACCTGCTGCAACATGAGGTTATTGTTGAGAAAATGTCCGGCGAAGTGCAGGATGTTGAAGTCAGCGCAGTGACCGGTGAGGGCCTTGATAACCTACTTGAGGCGATTGCCTTGCAAGCCGAATTGCTGGAACTGAAGGCCAACCCGAACCGCGCTGCCGAAGGTGCTGTGATTGAGGCTCAGCTTGACGTAGGCCGAGGCCCTGTTGCCACGGTTCTGGTCAAGAACGGTACGCTGCGTCAGGGCGACATCTTTGTTGTCGGTGAACAGTACGGCAAGGTCCGCGCCCTGATCAACGATCACGGCGAACGTATCAAGGAGGCGGGTCCGTCCGTCCCAGTCGAGGTTCTGGGCCTGAACGGTACACCCGAGGCTGGCGATGTCCTGAACGTCGTCAAATCCGAGGCGCAGGCGCGTGAAATCGCTGAGTATCGCGAAAAAGCGGCCAAGGAAAAACGTGCCGTTGCCGGTGCTGCCGTGACGCTGGATCAGCTGATGGCGCAGGCCAAGGAAAGCAAGACGATGGCCGAAATGCCTATTCTTGTGAAGGCCGACGTGCAGGGTTCCGCAGAAGCGATTGTGCAGGCCATGGAGAAAATCGGTAACGATGAGGTCCGTGTGCGTGTCCTGCATTCGGGTGTTGGCGCGATCACCGAGTCCGACATCAGCTTGGCAGAAGCGTCTGGTGCTCCGGTGTTCGGCTTTAACGTCCGCGCCAATGCATCTGCGCGCCAAAGTGCGAACCAGAAGGGTGTCGAGATTCGCTATTACTCGATCATCTATGATCTGGTTGATGACGTGAAGGCCGCGGCCTCGGGTCTGCTGGGCGCGGAAATTCGCGAAAAGTTCATCGGCTACGCCAAGATCAAAGAGGTGTTCAAGGTGACGGGCATCGGTATGGTCGCCGGGTGTCTTGTGACCGAGGGCGTGGCCCGCCGGTCGGCCGGTGTACGCCTGCTGCGCGACGATGTCGTGATCCACGAAGGCACGCTGAAAACCCTGAAACGCTTCAAGGATGAAGTGTCCGAGGTGCAATCGGGTCAGGAATGTGGGATGGCGTTTGAGAAGTACGAGGACATCCGCCCGAATGATGTGATCGAGATCTTCGAACGTGAAGAGGTCGAACGTTCCCTGTAAGGGGCATATCTGATTAGGATAAAAAGGGGGCCGCGCATTGTGCGGCCTTTTTTTATTGCCCGCAATCATGACCTTTGAGGGTAACAAAACACCGGAATCAAAAAGGACTGACCCGGCGGATCAGCCCTTGTTCGCATCAATCTGGTCGCTTTGGTGTCAGGCGGCCTTACTAACTGGCATACCGGAAAACACTCGATCTCCATCGCGCACCTGAACCCGTCCGTCGGGCAGCAGTTTAACGAAGATGCCCTGCACCAAAACGCAGCTACCCAACCGTATCGTCTTTATCATGTCATATCCCCCCAGATATTGACGCAAGCAATTTACCTAAAATGCGTCCTACTAGGTGCATTCAACAGGTACATAGTTAACCATATCTTAATAGTGACGATAAAAAATGCTGTAAAATATATTCTCACCCGATGTGCGCCTTAAAATCGACATATTTACAGCCAGTCCCGCAAAATCGGTATCAATGGAACGTCTGCGGGCGGCATCGGGTAGGATCGAAGGTCGCTGGGCCGCACCCATTTCAGCGCCTGATTCTCTCGCCCATGGGGAATTCCCTGCCATTTGCGACAGGCAAACAAGGGCATAAGTAGGTGGAAATCGTCATAGCTGTGACTGGCGAAGGTCAACGGGGCCAGGCAACTGGCCCAAGTGTCTATGCCCAATTCCTCCTGCAATTCGCGGATCAGCGCGACTTCGGGGGTTTCGCCCAGTTCCACCTTGCCTCCAGGAAACTCCCATAACCCGGCCATTGATTTGCCCTCGGGGCGTTGGGCCAGCAAAATCCGGCCGTCAACGTCGATCAACGCGACGGCCGCTACCAGAACAACCTTCACGAGCGATAGTCAGCGTTGATGTCGATATAGCCGTGCGTCAAATCACAGGTCCACACGCGGGCGGTGCCGCCGCCCAACCCCAGATCGACCTGAATCATCAGCTCGGGATTCTTCATATAGGCCGCGGCCGCCTCTTCGTCGTAGGAGGGGCTGACCCAGCCGTCTTCGGCCACGCGAATGTCGCCAAACCAGATCGACAGGGTATCGCGATCCGCGCGCGCGCCGGATTTGCCAACAGCCATGACAACACGACCCCAATTGGGGTCCTCGCCCGCGATGGCCGTTTTTACGAGGGGCGAATTGGCGATAGATTTGGCGTGGATATGTGCGTCACTGTCGCTGGCCGCGCCAGTAACCGAGATTTCAACCAGTTTCGTCGCACCCTCTCCGTCCCGCACCACCTGTTTCGCCAGATCCAGCATGACGCGTCGTAACCCTTCCATGAAGCCGATGGAATGTTCGGAGATATTCACGCCGGACGCGCCGGTTGCCCCGACCAGCAGCATGTCGGACGTCGATGTGTCGCTGTCGACGGTGATGCAGTTGAACGTTTGCTTGTTCAGGGCCGTGACCATAGATTGCAATACCGGCAGGTCGACCCGTGCGTCGGTAAAGATGTAGACCAGCATCGTGCCCATGTCGGGTTCGATCATGCCTGATCCCTTGGCGATCCCGGCGATGCGTACAGTCTGACCATCTATTTCGACATCGGTGGACGCGCCTTTCGGGAAAGTATCGGTGGTCATGATGGCCTGCGCGGCGGCCTCGATCCCGCCAGCGTCCAGCGCGTCAACCAGATCATCGACCTTGGCCGTGATGCGTTCATGGCGCAGCGGTTCGCCGATCACGCCGGTGGAGGATGAAAACACGCGGCTCTCCGGCAGCCCCAGTGCGGCGGCAACCGCACTGGTAACATGGCGCACGGATTCAATCCCGCCGCGCCCGGTAAAGGCGTTGGCGTTGCCCGAATTCACGATGATCGCTGCGCCCTCGTCCCCGCCGCGTCCGATCTTGGCCTGACAGTCCAGCACGGGGGCTGCCCGCGTCGCTGATCGTGTGAATACACCCGCCACCGTACTGCCCGGCGCAAGATGCGCCAACATGACATCGGTGCGCCCCTGATACCGCACGCCCGCTTGCACAGTGGCAAAGCGCACGCCTTCGATCACGGGCAGGTCAGGAAAGGTCGCTGGGGCCAGCGGGGAGACGGATGTAATCTTGGCCACGTTTATTTACTCTTCCAAAAGGTCGGTTTGATCCAGAACCGACGGGTCCATCGCATCGCCAGCGGCGCGATCAACACCGCCTAATTTTGTCAGGCGTGCAATTTCAGCGTCAATGGCTTGCTGGCTTAGTTTATTTTCAATATCGCCGCGCACGTCTTCCAATTTTGGCTGATCCTTAACGCGGGTTTCTTCCAAAAGGATAACATGCCAACCGAATTGCGTCTGCACCGGAGGCGACACGTCACCCGCCGACATTTTTTCTACGGCATCTTGGAACGGTTGCACCATCATGCCAGCGCTGAACCAGCCCAGAGTGCCACCACTGGGGCCCGAAGGACCAGTCGAGTGTTCCTGCGCCAGAGCGGCAAAATCAGCACCGTTTTCCAACAGACCAATCAGTTCTTGGGCCTTTTCCTCGGTCTCGACTAGAATATGCGAGGCTTTGTATTCGGTGGTTTCAGTACCGTCGGCATATGTTTCTTCAAAGGCGGCGGTCACCGTTTCATCGGTAATGGCGTCCGCAACGATCCGGGTCATTTCGTCCGTTGCTACCAGCGCGCGCCGCTCGTTCTCTAATGTCAGTATTGCGCGTTTGGACAGGTCACCCTCTTTGGCGTCCATCAGCAATGTTTGACTGATCAACTGGTCCAGAATACCGCTGAACAACACATCGGCGGGAAGTTGCGCAAACTGCTGCGGCAGGCCCGCGCGCAAGACCAACATATGACCCAACGTGATGTCGGTGCCGTTCACCGTAGCGACGACTGTGTCGGCGTTGGGTGCGTCTTCGGCAGCCACTGGCGCGGCGGCAAACAGCCCCGTAACGGCAAGTGCAGTGGCAAAAGTTCTGAAACGGTCAAGCATACAAGGGGTCCTTTGTCCTCAAGGGGGATAGCGGGCGCGCGGTGCGCAACGTTGACACTGTGGCAGCAGGCCCTTACATCGCCTTAAGATCAAGGCATTCCCGCCATTATGTGCCCGTTTTAGGGGTGCATTGGGAACGGGGCAAGTCATTGCCAACAATGAGACGTCAAATCACCGGAACGGATTGAATATGCTGGGTTTAGGAACTGTCGCCAAAAAGGTGTTCGGCACCCCCAATGACCGCAAGGTCAAGGCGACGCGCCCCCTGATAAACAAGATAAACGCGCTAGAGCCGGAGATCTCAAAGCTCACGGATCAGGGCCTGATTGAAAAAACCGGCGAATTGCGCAAGCGTGCCGCGGATGGCGAAACGCTGGAAGCGTTACTGCCCGAGGCGTTTGCGAATTGCCGCGAGGCCGCGCGTCGCGCATTGGGCCTGCGCGCCTTCGATGTGCAGCTGATGGGCGGGATTTTCCTGCATCAAGGCAATATCTCGGAAATGAAGACGGGCGAAGGTAAAACCTTGGTCGCGACCTTTCCGGCTTATCTGAATGCGCTGACCGGCAAGGGCGTGCATATCGTTACGGTCAACGATTACTTGGCCAAACGTGACGCCGAATGGATGAGCAACGTGTTCACCGCTCTGGGTATGACCACCGGTGTGGTCTATCCCCAACAGCCTGATGGTGAAAAACGCGCGGCCTACGCCTGTGACGTGACCTATGCCACCAACAATGAGTTGGGCTTTGATTATCTGCGCGACAACATG
The DNA here is from genome assembly GCA_035798175.1 of Rhodobacteraceae bacterium KMM 6894. Classification (GTDB taxonomy): domain Bacteria; phylum Pseudomonadota; class Alphaproteobacteria; order Rhodobacterales; family Rhodobacteraceae; genus Roseovarius. The sequence goes on along the minus strand of JAPFBS010000015.1, from coordinate 19,196 downwards.
CGCTCGGATCTGGGGCAGATGGGCCAGCGGGGCCACAACTTTGCCATCGTGGACGAAGTCGACAGTATTCTGATTGATGAGGCGCGCACCCCGCTGATCATTTCCGGCCCGGCGCAGGACCGGTCGGACCTGTATCTGTCCGTTGACAAGCTGATCCCGGAACTGGCCGAAGAGCATTTCAAACTGGACGAGAAAACCCGCAACGTCACCTTTACAGATGACGGCAACGAGTTTCTGGAAAACCTGCTGCGCGAACGTGGTATTCTGCCCGAGGATCAGTCCCTGTATGATCCCGAAAGCACGACAATCGTGCATCACGTCAATCAGGGTCTGCGCGCGCACAAGTTGTTTACCAAGGACAAGGATTACATCGTCCGCGACGGCGAAGTGATGCTGATCGACGAATTTACCGGCCGTATGATGGCTGGGCGACGTCTTTCTGATGGTCTGCATCAGGCGATCGAAGCCAAGGAAGGTTGCGAAATCCAGCCCGAAAATGTGACGCTGGCGCAGGTGACGTTTCAGAACTATTTCCGCCTGTATTCCAAGCTGTCAGGCATGACAGGCACCGCCGCGACCGAGGCCGAAGAATTTGCCGAAATCTATGGTCTGGGCGTGGTCGAAGTGCCCACCAATCGCCCCATCGCCCGCGTGGACAAACACGACGCCGTCTATCGAACGCAGGCTGAAAAATTCAAGGCTGTGATCAAGGCGGTTCGGAAGGCCAATGAAAAAGGCCAGCCCACGCTGGTCGGCACCACCTCGATTGAAAAATCCGAAACGCTGAGTCAACTTTTGACCGCCGAGGGCATCGAACATAACGTTTTGAACGCCCGCCAGCACGAACAAGAAGCGCAGATTGTCGGCGACGCCGGGAAACTGGGCGCCGTGACCATCGCGACAAACATGGCGGGACGCGGCACCGACATCAAACTGGGTGGCAATCTGGAACTGAAGATTCTTCAGGCCATTTCCGACGACCCCGACGGTGACCCCGAAGCGATCCGCGCGAAGATGGAAGAGGCGCACAAAGCCGACGAGCAAGCGGTGATCGATGCAGGCGGATTATTCGTTCTGGCGACCGAGCGTCACGAAAGCCGTCGGATCGACAATCAGCTGCGCGGCCGCTCTGGCCGTCAGGGGGATCCGGGCAAATCCGCGTTCTTCCTTAGCCTTGATGATGACCTGATGCGCATTTTCGGCTCGGAGCGTCTGGAAAAAGTGCTGTCTGGACTGGGCATGAAAGAAGACGAGGCGATCATCCACCCTTGGGTGAACAAATCGCTGGAGCGCGCTCAGGCCAAGGTCGAAGGCCGCAACTTTGACATTCGCAAACAGTTATTGAAATTCGACGACGTGATGAACGAACAGCGCAAGGTGATCTTTGGTCAGCGTCTGGAAATCATGCGCGCCGCCGACCTCAGCAGCATCGTCAAGGACATGCGCGGTGAGGTGATCGACGATCTGGTTGATCAATACATGCCGCCCAAAACCTACGCCGATCAATGGGATGTCGAAGGCCTGCGCGCCGCCATCATAGAGGCCCTGAACATGGACCTTCCCGTGGTGGATTGGGCCAATGAAGAAGGCGTCGATGACCAGGAAATCAGCGAACGCATCGAAAAGGCCGCAGACGAAATGATGGCGCAAAAGACCGTTGCCTTTGGTCCCGCCAATATGCGGCAGGTCGAAAAGCAACTGTTGTTGCAAACCATCGACGCGAAATGGCGCGAACATTTGTTGACGCTGGAGCATTTGCGCAGCGTCGTCGGTTTCCGCGGTTATGCGCAGCGCGATCCGTTGAACGAATACAAGAACGAGTCGTTCCAACTGTTCGAAACCATGCTGGACAGCCTGCGCCATGACGTGACCCAGAAATTGGGTCAGGCCCAGCCGGTGTCGGATGAAGAACATCAGGCGCTTTTGAAGCAGTTGATGGCCCAACAGGCCGCCGCGCAGTCCAAACTGGATGATGCGGTTGACTCGTCGCATGAGACGGAGGGCGCTGTGGAAGGGTTTGATGAGAACGACAGATCCACCTGGGGCGATCCGGCGCGCAACGCATTGTGTCCCTGTGGGTCGGGCAAAAAGTTCAAGCATTGTCATGGCCGTCTGGCCTGATCTTTTGACCTGATCGCCAGCTCCGAATTCCTGCTTTACCGTCATCGGGCCGCCATGTTGCGGCCCGAATGACTCCGCGCCGAGGTCACACCCGCGCCGTTTTCATAGCCCATGTTTCTTTAGGAGAGTTCCTGAGTTTCGTGGAGAATCGTTATGCAAAAGATCAAGATGATCGCCTTGGGCTGTGGCACGCTGGCACTGGCGCTGGGCGCGGGCCATTTCATGCAGTCAGGCGCGGATGTCACGCCTTTTGCAGAAACGCCTCCGGCAACGTCAACAACCGTGCAGGGCGCAAACACCAATGGTGCGCTGGAGTTAAGCGCGATCACGCTGACGTCGGCCTTGCCGTCAGCGACATTGCAACCCGGCCCGCTGGTGCAACCACCCGCATTGGTTACACCCGCCGCATTGGATACGACCGCCACAGCAGAGGTTCCGGGCGAAGAACCTGCCCCCGCCTTTGGCTGTGATTATACCCTGACGGCGGATCCGGCCCCGGGCGCGATGGCGCTGTTGTCGCTGGACGTGCCCTGCATGCCGGGTGAACGGTTTACGCTGCATCACAATGGCCTGATGTTCACCGAAATGACAGACGAAGGTGGTCACGCCAGCATGCTGGTGCCTGCAATGGCAACGCAGGCCGTATTCATCGTGTCCTTTCCCAATGGCGAAGGGGCTGTGGCCAACACGACTGTCGATTCGATGGAGTTTTATGACCGCGTTGCGGTACAATGGCAGGGCGACGCGGGCGTTCACCTGCACGCGCTGGAATTCGGTGCCGAGTTTGGCAGCGATGGACACGTCTGGTCCGGTGCGCCCCGCGACGTCAGCGATGCAGCCGACGGCGACCGTGGCTTCATGACGCGTCTGGGCAATCCCGCCCTGCCCGAAGCGCTGGTGGCCGAGGTCTATACTTTTCCCAGCCAGATGATCGGCCCCGCCGGCACCGTCAGTCTGAGTGTTGAAGCCGAAGTAACCGCAGCCAATTGTGCGCGCGATATCGACGCCCAATCTTTGCAAGTTCGCACCGGTGGTGGCCTGAAAGTGCAGGATGTTTTGTTGGCAATGCCGGATTGCGATGCGTCAGGTGACTTTCTGGTGTTGAAAAACCTGCTGAATGACCTGACAATCGCCCGGAATTAATCCGTTACCTCTGGGGGTCCTTTGATGACTTTGGTGCGTGCGGCGATTGTCGCCGCACTTTTTCTATTTGGACCTGTGTCCGGGGCCAGGGCGCAGGATGTCACCCTGACGTCACCTGACGGCGAGGTCGAGATTGCTGGCAACCTCTTGGGCTTTGACGGCGAATTTTATCGCGTCGACACGATCTATGGCGAATTGACGGTGGATGGGTCGGGCGTGCTGTGCGAGGGGCCGGGGTGCCCCAACCTCAGCCACTATGTAGCCGAGGTTACATTGTCCGGTGCGCCGACCATCGGACGCGTCTTGATGCCCGCCCTGATCGAAGCGTTCGCCCTGCGTCAGGGGTTGGACCTGAGCCGCGAAAATAAGTCTGACACGCAATTTAGCTATATCTTGGCTGACCGCGAGGCTGATGAGGTGCGCGGGCTTTTCCGGTTCCGGCTGACCAATACCGATGAAGGCTTTGCCGATCTGCTGGCGGGTGAGGCCGACATGGCGATGTCCCTGCGCGAAGTCACGCGGGACGAGGCCAAGCGCGGGCGCGAGGCCGGTCTGGGCGATCTGCGTCAGGCTGCGCGCGGTCGGGTTCTGGCGCTGGATGCGCTGGTGCCGCTGGTGTCGGTTGGCAATCCTGTAACCGCGATCACGACGCCGGAACTGGCACAGGTGTTGTCGGGCGAAATCCGAAATTGGGTGGGTCTTGGTGGGCCTGACGCCCCCATCGCGGTCCATCTTCACGATCCCGCCACGGGGCTGGGCCAATCCACCGCCGAGCGTATGCTGATCAAAAACGCGCGTGCCTTTGTACCGGATGCGGTGAACCACCTTGACGGCGAATCGTTGACGCAAGCGGTGTCGCGGGATCCTTTTGCGCTGGGCGTTGGCAGCCGGTCAGAAATGGGTTTGACGTTCGAATTGTCATTGAAAGGCGCCTGCGGTTTTGCGATGTTGGCCAGCCGCCGCGCGGTTAAGACCGAAGACTATCCTCTGACCGCGCCGATGTTCCTCTATACGCCGGCGCGCCGGATGCCCAAGCTGGTGCGCGAATTCTTGGCGTTTACCCGCGAACCCGCCGCACAACTGGTCATTCGCCGCGCGGGGTTTGTCGATCAACTGCCCGAAGAAATCGCCATCAACGATCAGGGTGATCGGTTCGCAAATGCCATCTTGCGCGCCGGGGGTGAGGTTCCTTTAGAGGATCTTCAACGCATGGTGCAGGCGTTAAGCCCGCTGAAACGGCTGACCACCACCTTTCGTTTCGAGGCCGGATCTGCGCGGCTGGATGCGCAATCGCGCTCGAACGTGGCAGGTCTGGCGCGTGCGCTGGAAAGCGGGTTTTATGATGGGCGGCGTTTGGTCTTTGTCGGATTTTCGGACGGTGAAGGCCCGGCGCAAACCAATCGTAAGATCGCGCTACGCCGCGCTGCTGCGGTGCGCGACGCGGTTGTACGCACCGCCGAAACCGCTCAGTTGAACCTGCTGAGCCTTGAAATCGACGCGTTCGGCGAGGCGATGCCAATGGCCTGCGACGACAGCGAATGGGGCCGCCGCGCCAATCGCCGGGTTGAAATCTGGGTGCGGTAACGGGTGATGGCCGAATCTGTTTTTTCAGACGGCTTTTACAAATACCCCTCACTGCGAAAACTTAATTCGCAGGATTTTCCGATGATCAGGTGATCGTGCAGCGTGATCCCCATCACTTCGGCGGCGTCCTGAATCTTGCGGGTCATGACGATATCCGCCTCGGATGGCGTGGGATCACCTGACGGATGATTGTGAACCAGGATCAGTGCCGACGCGTTCAACTCCAGCGCGCGTTTCACCACTTCGCGCGGGTAGACCGGGACGTGATCGACTGTGCCTTTGGCCTGTTCTTCGTCTGCGATCAGCACGTTTTTTGTGTCTAGAAAAAACAGTCGAAACTGTTCGGTGTCGCGATGTGCCATCGTTGCCTGACAATAGTCCAGCAGCGCGTTCCAAGACGACAGAACTTGTCGTTTCATCACGCGCGAACGGGATAAGCGGTGGCTGGCGGCCTCAATGATTTTCAACTCGACGATCACGGCCTCGCCAATGCCGGTGATTGCCTTCAACCGCGCAACTGGCGCCGACACGACGCCATTGAAATCCCCAAACGTGTCCAGCAACTGCCGCGCCAGTGGTTTGACATCGCGGCGCGGGATAGCGCGGAACAGAACCAGCTCCAGCAGTTCGTAATCGGGCATGGCCTGTGCGCCGCCTTGTAGAAACCGCGACCGTAGCCGCGCCCGATGGTCACGGATGTATGATGGCTGTGCCGCGCTGCGCGGGGTGGGGACAGCGTTAGGGGTTTCGTCCCCGGCGAATAGGGGCAGGGCGGCATCGTTGAAGTAGGAATAATTCGTCATGTTTCGCACGCCTCGGCTTTCGCTCATCGTTCAAGCTAACCCCGAATCGCTTTAAGGTATGGTTAACGTGCGCGTGATCCTTGCATTGAACTGCCCCCCTGCTTGGGGTCATATACACTTCAGAAACCGCCCAAGGAGGCCCGGCATGGACCCGCACAAGATCACCGATACCTTCACCGTCTCACCGCAGATCAGTCTTGAAGATGTACCAGCCATCGCCAAGGCGGGGTTCCGCACGATTTTGTGCAATCGCCCGGATGGCGAGGAGCCGGGGCAGGTCAGCCATGCGGAAATCGAGGCGGCGGCGCACAAGGCTGGGCTGGAGTTTCGCAGTGTGCCCATCGTCTCGGCTGCGGTCAGCCAGACGGATTTGGCGGATTTCAAGGCCGTGCTGGACGCGATGCCCGCGCCGATCCTTGCCTATTGTCGCAGCGGAACACGCTGCACGATGATGTGGAGCATCATGCAAATGGGCAAGATGCCCGGTGAGAAAATCGTCGAAGCCGCTGCCGCCGCTGGCTATGATATGTCGGGTCTTGTCGCGCAGATGTCGCGTCAACAAGGCTAGGCGCGGGGCATGTCGCAGCCTTGGGGTCTGGTCCTTGAAACGCCTGAGGGCGCGGCCCTTCACAAGGTGGTTGGGTCCGTGGTGTCATCGGACCATGCCAGCGTCGAGGATGCGATTGTTGCTGCCGATCTGCCGTCTGAGCGCCTGATCGTTTTGGGCCGTGCGCCCGCCACATCGCTGCCTGCGCGGCTATTGCCCGATTCGTTGAGCGACCTTGGTGGGGTGCTGCAAGACGCTCCGATGGGGTGGCTGTCACCTGGACAGCGCATTATGCTGGCAGGGGTTCTTCACGGACGGGCCAATTGGGATGGTGTGATCTGTTTGGCCGAAGGGGACGCGACCCATTGGGTGCATGTCAGCGCGGGAGAGATCATCAGCTTTCAGGGGGCCGCGACGGGCCGTTTGATAACCGCACTGGGTGGCACACCCGAGGTTTGCGATACCGAGGCGCTGGCCGACACCCTATCACGCCCCGAGCGGCTGGCGGGTCACCTGCACTCTGCCGCTCTGGCGGGCGAGGCTGCGGCGGTGACAGGCCATTTGATCGGGGCCGAACTGGCCGCGATGCGTCCCTATTGGTTGGGTCAAGACGTGTTGGTGGTTGAGAGTGTCGGGCTGTATGCCGCCGCGTTGCAGGCGCAGGGCGCAATGGTAAGCGAGATTGCGCCAGAGGCGGCGTGGCAGGACGGGATGCGCACATTGGGCAAGAACGCGGGTGTGAGTTCCTGAAGCGGCTGGGGGATTGGATATTTGAACCAAGAAAAAGCCGGAACCGTCTATTGCCTGGGGTCCATTAACGCAGATTATTCATACCGTGTGCCGCATATGCCGCGCCCCGGTGAGACTTTGGCGTCTGAAAGTTTGACGATCGGGCTGGGCGGCAAGGGGGCGAACCAATCCGTTGCGGCGGCGCGGGCCGGGGTGTCTGTGGTGCATATCGGGGCCGTTGGAGCAGACGGGGATTGGATGCGGCGCGCGTTGGTACAAGCCGGAGTGGATGTGGGTGCCGTAGCCTGCGTTGAGGGTGCGTCAGGACATGGGATCATCTTGGTTGATGCGGGAGCAGAGAACGCCATTGTCGTGCATGGAGGCGCCAACCGTTTGTTGACGGCTTCACAGGTTGAGCAGGCCCTATCGCACGCCGGGCCGGGCGATTGGCTGATGGTGCAGAACGAAACGAATTGTCAGGTTGACGCGGCGCGGGTGGCGCGCGGGCGTGAGGTAAGCGTGGCTTACTCTGCCGCACCTTTTGATGCCGAGGCCGCGCGCGCGATGTTGCCGTTTACCGATCTGTTGATCCTGAACAGTGGCGAGGCTGTTGAACTGAGCGAGGCGCTGGGTTGTGGACCAGAGGCTTGGCCGGTGCCTTGTGTGGTAATCACCAAGGGTGCCGAGGGGGCAGTGTGGTATCAAGAGCGGGCTGCGCCGCTGCACGTTCCAGCCATTGAGGTCACGCCTGTTGATACGACCGGGGCGGGAGATACGTTTGTCGGGTATGCCGTGGCTGGGTTGGCTGAGGGTATGGAAGTGGCCGATGCGTTACGCCGGGCGTCTGCTGCTGCGGCCCTGATGGTGACGCGCATGGGGACCGCCGCAGCGATCCCCACTCGGGACGAGGTAACGGCGTTTCTGAAATAGCGCCGGTTCAGTGCCCTTTCGCGAAGGGTGCGGCATCGCCCCACAGGGATTGCACGCGGGTGTCGCGCCCGCAGGCTTTGCGGTAGCGGTCATATGCCTCGGACTGGCGCTTGGGGCCAAAGCGGGTCAGGATCAGCTTGTCGCCTTTGTAGTAGTCTTGGTGATAATCTTCGGCTTTGTAGAAGGTTGCGGTGGGCAGGATGGGCGTTACGATCTTTTGGCCCAGTGCCTTTTGCGCGTCGCTGACGGCCTTCTTTGCCGCAGTGGTTTGATCTGTGCCATTGGCGAAGATCGCGGTGCGATAGCTGTCACCCCGGTCGCAGAACTGTCCGCCCGCATCGGTCGGATCGACCGAGCGCAGGAACATCGCCAGCAGTGCATCGCGAGACACTTTGGCGGGGTCGAACATGATCTGCACGGCCTCGTAATGGCCGGTGCGGCCGCCTGTCACGTCCTTGTAGGTCGGGTTTTTCGTTGTGCCGCCAGTATAGCCCGAGACCACCTCGGATACACCTTTGACGGATTCGAAATCTGATTCGACACACCAAAAACAGCCGCCTGCAACGGTCAGCACCTCGGTGCCTGCTGCGTTTGCCTGATCGCCATGGGCGAAAAAGCCGACGACAATAAGCCCGCCAAGTAAAAGGGTTTTCAGTCTGGTCAGTGCAGGCGTCATATTGGTGTCCTCCGTTGGGTTTGGATGACCATGACGCAAGACAATGTTTACGCCAATAGAGCGCGCGCTGTCCTCACGCGGAGGTGACATCGCTTTACCGCTTGAGGGTGGATTGCGGTCCGCTTAGCGTGTTCTGTAACAATTGAGGGGCAGACCATGGACCACCAGACCACGCATCAGGCCGAAGAGGATGCACGCAACGAGGAAATCCTGATCTGGCTAAACGGGCGGATCGTACCCAAAGCCGAAGCGCTGGTCAGCGTCTATGACAGCGGTTTCATGTTGGGTGACGGTGTGTGGGAGGGTTTGCGCCTGTATGACGGGACATGGGCGTTTGCCGAAGAACATCTAGACCGGTTGTTCGAGGCGGCAAAGGCGATTGATCTGAATATTGGGATGGACCGGGGCGCGGTGATGCAGGCGTTGTTGGACACAGCATCGGCCAATGGCATGACCAGCGACGCGCATGCCCGGTTGATGGTGACACGGGGGGTCAAGACGCGGCCCTTTCAGCATCCGTCGCTTAGTCGGCAGGGACCGACCGTGACGATCATCATGGAACATTCCAAGCCCCGCATTGCACGCCCGATCAGGTTGGCCACCGTTCCGCATTTGCGCGGTCTGCCAATGACGCAGGACCCCAAGCTGAACTCGCACTCCAAGCTGAACTGCATTCTGGCCTGCATCGCGGCGGAAAAGGCGGGGGCGGATGAGGGGCTGATGCTGGATGTGCATGGGTTTGTGAACACCACCAACGCTTGCAACTTTTTCATCGTGCGCAAGGGCGCGGTTTGGACCTCGACCGGGGATTATTGCATGAACGGGATCACCCGGCAGAAGGTGATCGACCTGTGTCGTGCTAATGACATCCCGGTATTCGAGCGCAACTTTAGTCTGGTCGATACCTATGGCGCGGATGAGGCCTTTTTGACCGGCACGTTCGGGGCGCAAACGCCGGTGGGCTCCATTGATGGTCGGCAGATCGGCACCGGCGAGGCGGGGCCGGTCACGTTGCGCCTGCGCGCGTTGTATAAGGATCTGGTTGCGGCGGAGCGGGGTTGATGCGGATTGCGATGTGGTCGGGGCCGCGTAATTTGAGCACGGCGATGATGTATTCGTTCGGCGCGCGCGCCGATTTCGCTGTGGTGGATGAACCGTTTTATGCCGCCTATCTGGCGCAGACCGGGTTGGATCATCCGATGCACGACGAGGTGCTGGCGTCACAGTCGCAGGACCCGTTGACGGTGGTGAAACAGTTAATGGGGCCGGTGCCCGATGGCCGCACGCATTTGTATCAAAAGCACATGACGCAGCACATGATCACGGGCGTGCCTCGCGATTGGGCGCGCGATGTGGTGAACGTGTTTCTGATCCGCCACCCTGCGCGGGTGGTGGCCAGCTTTGCTGCGAAATACGAGCAACCGACGCTGGAGGATATCGGGTTTGTCCAACAGTTAGAGCTGTATCGGCAAATGGCGGATACCGGTGCTATCGTGATTGATTCCCATGAAATCCGCGAAAACCCTGAGCGCGCGTTGCGTGTCCTGTGTGACGCCATTGGCCTGCCATGGGATGCCGCGATGTTGCACTGGCCCGCAGGCGGGCATGCTGCCGATGGGGTTTGGGCGCGGCATTGGTATGGGGCCGTGCATCGCTCGACCGGGTTCGCAGGACCTGAGGGGGCGTTGCCGGTGGTTGCGGGTGATTTGGCTGAACTGGTCGATGCGGCGTTGCCTGCTTATCGTGCGATGGAGGCGGCAAAGCTGAAGATTTGAAGCGCAGATTTATGGATGGTTCGCGCTTGGGATGTTTTAGATGTCGTACCGTTTCAGAACTTTGTCCACCACCAGACCACTGGACAGCGTGACCCCCTCGCGGCGTCCATAATCGCGAAATCCCCGGCTTTGGTAATAGATCAGCCCGCCTTCGTTGTCGGCGCGGATATTTGCGCTGATCCAGACATAGCCCAGCGCCGCTGCCGCCTCGCTCGTTGCCGTAAACAGGGCCGATCCGATGCCCAATCCTGTGCGCCCCATCTGAACGAAGGTGGCGATATCGCAGGCGTCGGCGGGCAGCGAGTCCATGGGCTCGATGTATTGAAATCCGATCACGGCACCGCTGTCGTCCAGTGCGACATGCCATGCGGATCGGTTCGGCGCCGAGTCCATCAATGCAGTGATGTCCGCGCCATTGACGGGTTTGGTTCTGGCGGTGGTGCCGCCATGCGCGATGATCGCATTCAGCAGGGTTGCCATGGGACGGGCATCCATCGTGGTGGCGCGACGCACGGTGATCATGTCATCTGCTCCAACAGGGCGGCGGTGCGGGCGGTGTAATCCGCACGGGCCTCGACCGGGGGGCGCAGGCGAATGTCCAGACCGTCGATCAGCGCGGCATCAGGGCGACCAAAGAACTTGTCTGCCTCGGCTTCGGTGAAGCCGGCGATGCGGATGGCCTCCATCCAGGCGCTGATCTTGTCCGCCTTCTTGATTTGCTTCTTGATCTGAACGGGGATCGCGGCGGGCAGGCCGAACCGGATGTGGATGGCCGCCGCCAACCGCGCGTCCAGCGCGTCGTAATCCGGGCCGATCGCGGCTTTGACAGGCGAGATCATGTCACCGATCACATATTCGGGCGCATCATGCAGCAACGCGGCCAGCCGCCATTTTGCGGGGGCCTTGGGGGCCATCCGCGCAAACAATACCTCAACCAGCAGTGAGTGTTCTGCGACCGAATAGGCGTGATCACCCAACGTCTGACCGTTCCAGCGCGCGACGAAGGCGAGGCCATGGGCGATATCCTCGATCTCGATATCGACCGGTGTGGGATCCAGCAGGTCCAGCCTGCGACCCGACAGCATTTTTTGCCAGGCACGGGGGGGTGGGGGCACGGGGCATCTCCGTCTTGAACTGGTTCTTGTCCTAACGGGTAAACGGTGGTGCGACAATGTCCCGATACGCCGCCATTGTCCAAACGTCGCCTCGGTGCTATCTGGCGGACAACAAATTATTCACAGGAGCCGCCCACAATGGCAAAAGATTACATCGTCAAGGATATCGCCCTGGCCGCCTTTGGCCGCAAGGAACTGAATATAGCCGAAACCGAAATGCCCGGCCTGATGGCCTTGCGCACCGAATTTGGCGAGTCCAAGCCGCTGAAGGGCGCGCGCATCGTCGGTTCGCTGCATATGACTATCCAGACCGCTGTTCTGATCGAAACGCTGAATGCGCTAGGCGCTGATGTGCGCTGGGCCTCGTGCAACATCTTTTCCACGCAGGACCACGCTGCGGCGGCGATTGCCGAGGGTGGTACGCCCGTGTTCGCGATCAAGGGTCAGTCGTTGGTCGAGCATTGGGATTACTTGGATCGGTCTTTCCAATTCCCCGCCGACGAAAATGGGGGTGGTGCGAACATGATCCTGGACGATGGCGGCGATGCGACGCTGTATGTCTTGCTGGGCGCGCGTGTCGAGGCGGGCGAAACTGGGCTGATCGAAGTGCCGACCTCCGAAGAAGAAGAGGCGATTTTCGCCCAGATCAAGAAACGCATGGCGGAAACGCCGGGCTGGTTCACCAAGACGCGTGACGCGATCCAAGGTGTCAGCGAGGAAACCACGACAGGCGTCCATCGCTTGTATGATCTGCACAAGAAGGGTCAGCTGCCCTTCCCGGCGATCAATGTGAACGACAGCGTCACCAAGTCGAAGTTCGACAACAAATACGGCTGCAAGGAATCGCTGGTTGACGGCATCCGCCGCGCCACCGACACCATGATGGCTGGCAAGGTCGCCGTTGTCATGGGGTATGGCGATGTTGGCAAAGGGTCTGCCGCGTCCCTGTCGGGTGCGGGCGCACGCGTAAAAGTGACCGAAGTCGATCCGATCTGCGCGCTTCAGGCCGCGATGGACGGTTTCGAGGTGGTTCTGCTGGAGGACGTTCTGTCGTCGGCGGATATCTTTATCACCACCACCGGCAACAAGGATGTGATTCGTATCGAGCATATGCGCGAGATGAAGGACATGGCTATCGTCGGAAACATCGGCCATTTCGATAACGAAATTCAGGTGGCCAGCCTGAAAAACCACAAATGGACCAACATCAAGGAACAGGTGGACATGATCGAAATGCCTTCGGGCAATCGTCTGATCCTGCTGTCCGAGGGCCGTTTGCTGAACCTTGGCAACGCCACCGGCCACCCGTCGTTTGTGATGTCCGCCAGCTTTACGAATCAGGTTTTGGCGCAGATCGAATTGTGGACAAAGGGCGACGAGTATCAGCCCGGCGTCTATATCTTGCCCAAGCATCTGGATGAAAAGGTCGCACGGCTGCATTTGGACCGGATCGGTGTGAAACTGACGGAAATGAGCAAGGAGCAGGCCGATTATATTGGTGTGCCGCAAAACGGCCCGTTCAAGCCCGAGCACTATCGCTATTAAGGTGTTTCGCCTTTGATTAAGGGCGCAACATTTTGAAGCATAACAGCGCGCAAACGACCTGTTCCCGCCCGGCCTAGTGCCGGGCGTTTTTGTTCCGAGGGTCGTATAACGTGCTGCCTGTCGGTGTTTTTCATCCGAAGTCGACGTGTCGGGATTTCAATTTTTGGGGATAACTGGGGGAACGGACATGAAATTTCCCCTTGTGGCAGCAAAAACTGCCCGTACTGTTATCGCGTACCCAAACGGGGCAGGAAATATTACTAACCCGCGGCGAGACCGCGACAGGTGGGAGAAAACTGATGGGCAAACGTGATGACTTGATCGCGCAATATGCAGACGATCTGAAAAACAAATGCGGGATGACGCCGGATATGGATCTGTTGACCAAGGTCACGATCGGATGCGGCCCTGCGATCTACAACGCCGATGCCTCGACTGTTGCAGGCAGCCAGCCTTCCGAGCTGGAAACCGTCAAGGCCAACTTTCTGATCAAGAAACTGGGTCTGGCCGATGGACCACAGTTGATGGATGCTATCAATTCTGTGATCGAGACTTATGGCAAATCCGAGCGCAACAAGTACCGCGTCGTGGTTTATTATATGCTGACCAAGCATTTCGGCAAAGAAGCGGTTTACGGCTAAGCCCCGATTGACGCCGATTGTTGACAGCGCCCGCCCTGACCCGGCGGGCGTTTTGCTGTGACAGGGTAGAATTTGGATATTTAAACCAAGAAAAAGATCAGGGTGGTATCGGTGTTTATCTCGGGGTGTGATGGAGGCGCTGATTGTGTTGCAAAGTAATCTGTTTCTGTCACCTCCTCGTAAGACCTGATACGAACTGTTGAAGAGGCCGCTTTGCGTGGTCTTTTACAGGACCTTGAGAGGGATAGGGCCATGAGCCATCATACTTCGGATTTGCACAAGAAACCCGGTCGTGACGAAGCGCAGGACGCTTTGAATCTGCTGCGCCGATGGGCGGCGTCTGTGACGCCGGAAGAAGTGGCCGATCTGGATCCAAGCGTGGCACGCCTGTTGCCGGGCGGAGCGGTATCGAACTATCCGGCGATGGCGCGCGCCTATCCCGAGGATTTCGAGGCCGATGACGCATATCGCGCCACCATGCCTGATTTGCAAAACGGCCCCTCGTCCCTGATCCGCGGGGCAAAGCAGCAGTTACAGCATGTCGGTATCAGTAATTTCCGCCTGCCGATCCGCTTTCATAGCCGTGATAGCGGGGATCTGGCGTTGGAGACGTCGGTGACTGGCACAGTCAGTCTGGAGGCCGAGAAAAAGGGCATCAATATGTCCCGGATCATGCGTAGCTTCTACAAGCACGCCGAGAAAACCTTCAGTTTTGAAGTGATCGAGGCGGCGCTGGATGATTACATCAAGGATTTGGACAGTGTGGATGCGCGCATTCAGATGCGGTTTTCCTATCCGATGAAGATCAAATCGCTGCGCTCGGGTCTGGAAGGTTATCAGTATTACGATTTCGCGCTGGAGCTGGTTGAGCAGAACGGCGCGCGGCGCAAGTTCATGCACTTGGACTATGTCTATTCGTCGACCTGCCCCTGTTCGTTGGAATTGAGCGAGCATGCCCGTCAGTTTCGTGGGCAATTGGCGACGCCACATTCGCAACGCTCGGTCGTGCGGATTTCAGTCGAGGCGTCCTATGATGATTGTTTGTGGTTCGAAGATTTGATCGAGATTGCCCGCGCCGCCGTGCCGACCGAGACGCAGGTGATGGTCAAGCGCGAGGATGAGCAGGCCTTTGCCGAGTTGAACGCGGCCAACCCGATTTTTGTCGAAGATGCGGCGCGCCTGTTCTGCGCCGGATTGCTGGCGGATACGCGGGTGGGTGATTTTCGCGTCATTGCCAGCCATCAGGAAAGCCTGCACAGCCATGATGCGGTCAGTGTCCTGACAGAAGGCCCGACATTCAAGGCCGACAGCCTGGATCCCAAGCTGTTCAGCACGTTGTTTCACGTCGGTTGAGGCACGTCTGACGTTGGTTAATAAGCGGCAGGTAAGCGAGTGCGCTGTGTGATCGTTCTGGCCCAGACCGACCATTAACTGTCAGAGTAGCGGCCCCGGGTTTGATCCGGGGCCGTGTCTTGCTTAGATCGCGTCCAGAGCTTGCAGGACGTCTGCGATCAGATCATCGGTATCCTCGATCCCCAGTGACAGGCGTACAAGTCCGGGGGTGATGCCCAGGAGGGCGCGCTTGTCCTCGGACAGGCGTTGGTGGGTCGTTGTAGCAGGGTGGGTGATGATTGATTTGGTATCGCCCAAATTGTTCGAGATCAGCACGATCTGCAACGCGTTGAGAAAGCGGAACGCCTGCGTTTGTCCGCCCAGATCCAATGCGACCACCGTGCCGCCCTTGCCCATCTGGCGCACCGTCAAATCGTATTGCGGATGGCTGGCGTGGCCGGGATAGATCACGCGGGTCAGTTTTGGATGGCCCTGCAACGCTTCGGTCAGGGCCAGTGCCGAGGCGGCCTGCGCGCGCACGCGCAAGTCGATGGTTTCCAGCCCCTTCAGCATCACCCAAGCGGTGAAGGGCGACATCGAGCCGCCGGTATGCTTCATATAGGGTTCCACCGTTTTACGGATGAAATCGCGCGTGCCAAGTATAACCCCGCCCAAGGCGCGGCCCTGACCGTCGATATGTTTGGTGGCGGAATAGACCACCACGTCAGCGCCTTGTGCGATGGCATCGGAAAACACCGGCGTGGCAAAGACGTTGTCGATTATCACTGTCGCGCCGACGGCGTGAGCCAGATCGGCAACGCTGCGCAGGTCGACCACCTCGAGCGTGGGGTTGGCGACAGTTTCCAGAAACACCGCGCGCGTGTCGGGGCGCAGGGCGGCGCGCCATTGATCCAGATCGGTGCCGTCGACGAATGTCACCTCAACGCCAAAGCGGGTCAGTACCTCTTCCAGCACATACAGGCACGAGCCAAACAATGCCCGCGAGGCAACCACATGATCGCCCGAGCGCAGCATTGACGTCAGCGCGCCACTGACCGCTGCCATGCCGCTGGCGGTGGCAAAGGCATCCTCGGCCCCTTCCAGCGCGGCGATGCGGCGTTCGAACATGGCGACGGTCGGGTTGCCGTAGCGGGCATAGATGAATTCGTCCGGACCACATTCCACGAAGCGGGCTTCGGCGGCCTCGGCGCTGTCATAGACGAAACCCTGAGTCATAAAGATCGCTTCGCTGACTTCGCCCCATTGGCTACGTTGTGTGCCGCCGTGCACCATTTGCGTGCGGCTGTTCCATGTCTTGTCCATGTCTCTCCTTCGGGCCCTTGGCCCACAAAAAAACCCCCGTGCCGGTCTGGCAAAAGGGGGTCCTTTTCCTGACCTTTTAGCGGAATATTTAAAGTGGCCCGCAATCCGGTAACAAAGCGCCACTGGAATTCGATTAACGGTTTGGGGGCAGGGCGTCAACTATGGCGCGCGCTCAGCAGCGTCGTCGAGGGGGCCAAACTGTGCGACGTGTACGCAGACAGGACAAGGCCACAGGATTTTGCCCCGGCCCCATCTGACTGTTGTAGCGTATCGTTTTAGGTGTCGGTGTCGTCCGCGATGGCGTGTTCCTGAAACAACTTTCCTTGCGTGATGAAGAATACAAAAATTGCTGCGGTCAGGCCGAAGGTCTTGAAATAGACCCAGATCTCCTCGGTTTGGGTGCGCCAGATCAGCTCGTTCAGGACGGCTAGGCCGAAGAAAAACACCATCAACCGTCGCGTCAGGATCATCCAGCCCGCATCGGTCAACGGCATCAGCCCGTCCATCACTGACTGCAGATACGAACGCCCCTGAAACAGACCGACCCCCAAGGTGCCGCCGAACAGAAGATAAATCACTGTCGGCTTCATTTTGAAAAACTGCGGGTCATTGAACCAAATGCTCAGCCCGCCAAAGACTACGATCAGCACGGCGGTCACGGCCTGCATGCGCGACAGATGCCCCGTCAACCACCACAGCGCGCCGATGGAGATCAGAAACACCGGGATAAACCCCGCTGTTACAACGATAAATCCGGCATACTCTGTGCCGCCAAATGTATATGTGTTGTCCTTGAGCCACAGATAGGCGGCAAAAAACGCCAAGATCGGGCCCATCTCCAGCCCGGTTTTCAGCGCGCGGTTTATCTGTTTTTCCGCCATGTGGCCCTCCTTTGCGGATTATCCGCCCATTTCAATTATGACTTCGCACATGGCAATCAAGGACATCACCGCAATACGCCGTGATCCTACCGTTTCTTACAGCACCAGCGCGCCGATCAGCGCGGCCAAGACCGCGGGCGTCAAACCGGGGTATACGCCGCCTTGTGGAACCATCGTACCTGGCGATGCGTTGCTCTGGACAACTCAAAACTCCTGACACACCCACAAGGATGCACATGCTAAGCCAGATCACGACTGAGTTGACCGGAAGCTTTGCCGAGGTATCCCCCACCGTCGCGGCCATTCGGCTGACGGCGGCGTTGATTCTGGGTGGAATCATCGGGATCGAACGCGAATGGCGGCAGAAACCGGCAGGTCTGCGCACGCATATGTTGATTTCGATGGCGGCATGCCTGTTCATCATCGTCAGCCAGCAATTGGCAACGATGGAGTTCGGACACCAGGAATCTATGCGTGTCGATCCCCTGCGGCTGATCGAGGCGGTTACCGCAGGCGTGGCGTTTCTGGCCGCCGGGATCATCTTTACGTCGGGCGGGCAGGTGCGAAACACTACGACGGGCGCGTCGATGTGGCTGGCAGGGGGGATCGGTCTTGCCTGTGGGTCTGGGCAGATGCCATTGGCGGCGATGGCAACGGGCATTGTTGTCATCGTTCTGTCGGCCCTCGGCGCCATTGCCCGGCGGTTTGGGCCGAAATAGGCCCGCTCATGGTTCCAGACCGGTCAGGGCGGCTGCAAATTCCTCGGGATCAAATGGGGCCAGATCATCGATCTGTTCGCCTACGCCAATCGCATGGATCGGCAACCCGAACTTGTCCGCCAGCGCCACCAGAACACCGCCGCGCGCAGTGCCGTCCAATTTTGTCATCACCAAGCCCGAAACATCGGCCAGCTTCTGAAACGTCTCGACTTGGCTAAGCGCGTTCTGGCCCGTGGTGGCGTCCAGAACCAGCAGTGTATTATGCGGCGCAGTCGGATCCTTCTTGCGGATGACACGCACGATCTTGGCCAATTCCTCCATCAGGTCGGCCCGGTTTTGCAGGCGTCCGGCGGTGTCGATCATCAATAGATCCGCGCCATCGGCAGCGGCCTTGGTCATGGCATCGAACGCCAGACTTGCAGGGTCGCTGCCCTCGGGTGCGGTCAGAACCGGCACGCCTGCGCGCTCGCCCCAGATTTGCAATTGCTCAACGGCGGCGGCGCGAAACGTATCCCCGGCAGCAATCACGACGGATTTGCCCGCCGCGCGAAATTGACTGGCCAGCTTACCAATTGTGGTGGTTTTGCCCGACCCGTTGACGCCGACCACCAGCACGACCTGAGGTGTCTTGGGATATATGGGCATCGGGCGGGCAACCGGCTCCATGATACGGGCGATCTCATTGGCCAGAAGCTGCTTTATTTCTTGCGTCGACAGGCGTTTGCCCATCCGCCCCTCGGCCATGTTCGCGGTCACGCGCAGCGCTGTATCGACACCCATATCGGTCGTGATCAACAGCTCTTCCAGCTGCTCCAGCATGGCGTCGTCCAACACACGGCGCGGGGCCTGCGGCGTGTCACGGCCCAAGATACGACCCAGAAGGCCGGGTTTGGTCGGGATTTCCTGCACCGACTGTTCGGGGATCTCGATGGGCGTCGGTGTGGGGGTTGGATCCGGTTGAGGTGTAGGGGCCTCTTGCGGTGGGGATGGGGGAACCTCGCGCGGTGGTTCAGGCACTTCGACGGGCGCGGGAATGGGGGAAGGTGTCGGATCAGGGTCCGGGATTAGGGGCGTTTCGGGCGCGTCTTGTGCTCCCTCGGTCACAATTGCGTCCAGCCCATCCTCGATTTTCGAGGATGATTTGAACAGCTTACTCTTGAGCTTCTTGAAGAACGCCATATCGCCCCCGCACTACACTACCCTCCCCACCTAATCCCCTTGCGCCGGATTTGAAAGGGAGGGCGTGCGGCCCTACAGTTCCTCCGGGAAATGCTTGAGTGTTGATCTGATGGGGTTTGGGGCGGCCTGTCCGAGGCCGCAGATGGAGGCGTC
>JAPFBS010000014.1:0-111029 GCA_035798175.1 Rhodobacteraceae bacterium KMM 6894 | reverse complement strand
CAAACCAGTGCGCCGCGCAATCTCACGGATCGATAGCTTCTCCCGCAAAGACATGCGTCGAATAATGTTCAAAAGTCCCATGTGTATCACTCCGCTGCTCCCCATTGCGCATCGCGCTGAGGAAAGGGTTACATGGCTCAAATCTCAGTGGAAATTATCCGTGTATCCGGCTCACTTCTGCGTGAAAATCTACAAGGTAGCTTCCCAACACTTCGGTAAGCAGGCCAAGGCTTGCCTCCTTCTTAGCAAAGGTCGCTGCCCTCCATGTCCCAATGTGCTTATTTTCTTGCATGTAAGCATCAATGGCCTGCTGTAGGGTACCTGTCGTGCCGTTGTGCGGTATTGTTTCGTCACGTTCCGCTATGTCGACGTCCCGCGTGTATTCATAGGTGTCCAGCGAAAGCCTTTTGGCTTCCCACGCCTTGAGCATGTCGCGATAAGCCAACTTGTACTCTCTCAGCACCATTGCCGGATTGTCGATAGCTTCGGGCTGAGGAATGCCGCTGGCCTCGCAAAATTGCCGCAGGAAGGCGTCAGTACCATCTGGCCGCAGGATGCCCCAAAAATCTTCGTCTGACGCCTCAGCGAGCGCCTGTGAGGCCTGATAGGGCGCGAGCTCGAGTTCCGACACGGGGCCTTTCGCGCCGAGCCGATCTAGCTGCACCGATAACGCCTTCTTGAAGTATTTATGGATCAAGGCCCTGAGTTCGTCATGGCGCATTGTGGACGGACCTCTACTGTGTCGCAGGGCATTACCGCATGATGCAAGATGCCGGGCCAGTTGACCCGCTAGCTTTGGGCACCGTGTCCTTAACGAGAGGCGAAGAGAAGAGCGTTTGTCACAGTTTTGGCGTTCTGGTAGCGGCCAGCGAAAGTAAAATACGCCGTGCCGGGACCGAGAAAGATATGCGTTGAGATGCATGGTTGTGTTCCACTGATGTGGCACACCCCTCAAAGGCTTCTCTAAGTCATTGATCTAAAGAGGGATGGTGGAGCCTAGGGGGATCGAACCCCTGACCTCCTGCATGCCATGCAGGCGCTCTCCCAGCTGAGCTAAGGCCCCTAAAGGTGCAGGACAACCGTCCCGCTGCCGCTAACTATTCAAACCTATTGGCGGGATCAAGCGAAAAATCCCGCCTTCGGTGTCGGTCAGTTAACTGTCGTCGTCGTCCGAGGCCACATCCGCAATTTCGTCCAGCGGAACGGTGTCATCGTCATCTTCGTCTTCCAGAACGTCATCGCCCAGATCGACGTCGACATCATCGTCATCGTCATCATCGTCCAGCACGACTTCGTCATCGTCGAGGGCCTTCATCTTCTTGGTTTCCGCGTCTTCCGCGTCAGCCTTGATAGACCGGCTCTTGCCGATGTTCAGTTCGACCACTTCGCCCGTGTAGGGGCTGACGATCGGATCCTTGTTCAAGTCGTAAAAACGCTGGCCGGTGGTCGGGCACAGGCGTTTGACGCCCCATTCTTCCTTTGGCATAGGTGGTCCCTTCCATTACTACGTGTCTTGCATACGATCTGCGCCACCTGCCATAACAGGGCAGAGGTGTCAAAGGCTTTAAGGCCGCAGCAGATTGCCTTACGGAGGCCATATGGGCCATCACATCCTTCCCGGCAACCCCCCGATCGCGCTTAGCTTGCGCCGGTCACCGCGTGCGCGCCGCATATCACTGCGTATCAGCGCGCTGGACGGGCGGGTAACGCTGACCCTGCCCAAAGGCCTGCCCGAACGTGAAGCGCTGGAGTTTGCCCGTCAGAAAGAGGACTGGATGCGCCGCCATCTGGCCGCCCAGCAGCCCGATGTGATTGTCGCAGAAGGTGCCACGCTGCCGATAGAGGGGCGGATGATGCAAATCGCGCCCAGCACCGGGCGACGCGTTGTGGTGCAGGGCGAATCACTGCTGGTTCCGGGCGAGGCCGGACCGCGTTTGCAGGCGTGGTTGAAGGTGCTGGCGCGCGACCGTCTGGTCGAGGCATCCGATCGCTATTCGGCTGCGCTGGGTCGGCCCTATTCGCGGATCACGCTGCGCGACACGCGCTCGCGCTGGGGGTCATGCGCATCAAGCGGCGCGCTCAGCTACTCTTGGCGACTGATCATGGCCCCACCCGAGGTGCTGGACTATGTTGCCGCGCATGAGGTGGCACACTTGGCTGAGATGAATCACTCTGCCGCCTATTGGGCCGGGGTCGCGCGCCTGTTGCCGGGATACGACGAACCGCGTCAATGGCTGCGCGCGCATGGCGCAGGGTTGCATCGCTATCGCTTTGATTGACGGGCACGGAGATTTGTGGTCACAAAGACGGCATGCTGCTGAACACCCGACCCGACCCCACGCCTGCCGCCCACGACCGCGTCTATCGCGGGCTGCGCGCGCGTATTATGCATGGGCAGATCGCGCCCGGTCAGGCCCTGACCCTGCGCGGAATCGGGCGAGAATTCGAGGTGTCGATGACCCCCGCCCGCGAGGCCCTGCGCCGTCTGGTGGCCGAAGGGGCGCTAACGCTTAGCAGTTCAGGGCGGGTGTCAACGCCCGAACTGACCCAAGACCGCATCGAAGAGTTGTCAGCCCTGCGTGCCCTGATCGAGGTCGAACTGGCCAGCCGCGCCCTGCCCCGTGCGCATCTGGCCCTGATTGATCGGCTGGCCACGATCAACGCCGCCATCAGCGAAGATATCGCGCGACAGGATGCCGTGGCCTATATCCGGCGCAATCTGGAATTTCACCGCACGCTTTACTTGCGCGCTCAGGCCCCGGCAATGCTGGCCATGGCCGAAACTGTCTGGCTGCAACTGGGCCCAACGATGCGTGCCCTCTATGGTCGCCTGCGCGAAAAAGAGCCGCCGTCCTATCATCGCCTAATTATCGGCGCGCTGAAAGCAGGGGACGAACCAGCGCTGCGCCTGGCCGTGCGCTCGGACGTGACACAAGGGTTGCGGATGTTGCTGGCGTAACGTGCGCTTAAGCGCACGTTACCTTCGACGACACCGCGTCACATCACCGCCGCGTCAGGCGGCCAGACCCTTGGCGCCGATATTCAGGAATTTCTGGCGGCGGTCCTGCACCAACGCCTTGGGCGATTTGTCTGCCATTTCATCCAGCATGATTTGAATCGCCTTGCCGACAGCATCAATCGCCGCCTTGGGGTTTCGATGTGCACCGCCCATCGGTTCGTCGATGATGTGATCCGCGACGCCCAGCTTGATCAGATCCTGCGCGGTCAGGCGCAGGGCCTCGGCGGCCTCGCGCATCTTTTCGGCATCCTTCCACAGAATCGACGCACAGCCTTCGGGCGAGATCACGGAATAAACCGAATGTTCCAGCATAGCCACGCGGTTGGCCGTCGCAAAGGCCACCGCGCCGCCGCTGCCGCCCTCACCAATGATAACACTGACCAGAGGCACACCGATTTGCAGGCATTTTTCAGTCGCGCGGGCAATCGCCTCGGACTGACCGCGCTCTTCGGCACCCTTGCCGGGATAGGCGCCGGGTGTGTCAACCAAGGTAATCACCGGCAGGCCGAATTTTGAAGCCGTCTCCATCAGGCGGATCGCCTTGCGATAGCCTTCGGGCCGGGCCATGCCGAAATTACGTTCGATCCGTGATTTCGTGTCACTGCCCTTTTCATGACCGATCACCATAACGGGACGGTCGTTGAACCGCGCCAAACCGCCCATTACGGCGTGGTCGTCGGCAAAATTCCGATCCCCAGCCAGCGGAGTGTATTCAGTGAACAGGGCCTTGATGTAGTCGCGGCAGTGGGGCCGCTCGGGGTGGCGGGCCACCTGGCATTTGCGCCAAGGTGTCAGGGATTTATACATATCCGCCAGCATGGTGGCGGCCTTGATATCCAGCGCGCCGGCCTCGGCATCAACATCTACGCCTTCACCGGCGCGGGCCATAGCGCGCAACTCTTCCGCCTTGCCTTCGATCTCGGCCAAGGGTTTTTCAAAATCGAGATAGTTGTTCATCGGGCACTCCGGCATTTAGGCCCCGTTTATATGCGCGTCACGGGGGTGAATTGCAATCGTTACAGCCCCAGCGCCGCACGCAAAGCCGTTTCCGGCGAGGTCAGAACCGGAATCGACAGATCCGCCAGCAACGGGGCCGCGCCCGCCATGGACGCCTGCGCCAACACTATGCAGGCCGCGTCGGGCACCTGCCCGATATGTTCGCGCAGTCCCGAGGCGATGACGGCGTGAAACGCCTCGATTTGGTCAGCCTCAAACAGTGGCCAGAAGGGTGCAAGACTGTAGGCGTGAACGCGAGCCTTGTAATCTTCCGCCTCCAACGCGCTGTCCAGCAGTGCCGCCGATGGGGCCAGCGTGCTGTCCAGACAATAGGCCAGAATGATGTCGCCCTTGGCCTTTGCGGCCAGCGATGCGGCCTTCGTCATCATCGGCGCGTCGATCCGCATCGCACCCAGTTCCGCCGCAACAGGCCCCAAAGTGGTGCAGGTGCACAGAACCGGGCCTGACACGCTGTCGATCAACGCCGCTATTTCGGCCCGCAGGACATCCCCGACACCGTTTTGCGCGCGCTCCAACCATTCAGGGCGCACGATATGGGCCAGTTCGGTATTTGGCGCGATGCGGTCGCGCAACGCATCAAACGTGGCGCGGTGTGCCTCGGAAGTGTGCAACAATGTCAGCGTCATGAACGGCCCCTTTTTTTCAGGCGGGCCATAACACGGGGATCATCGTGGCGACCAGCAGGATCGCCATGGTCCAGTTGAATGCGCGCAACCGCGCCGGGCTGGTCAGCCAGCGGCGTAACTGTTGGCCCATGGCGGTCCAGCCAGTCGTGCTGATGCAACTGACCATGACATAGCTGCCTGCCACCCACAGGATCGCCGACATCTCGCGCCCAGCGGCGTACAGCGTGATCGCTGACAACGCCATAAACCATGCCTTGGGGTTGACCCATTGAAACGCCGCCGCCTGTAAAAACGTCAAGGGGCGGCCCGTTGCCTGCGCGTTTTCCGGGGCGGCGGCATGGGCGATTTTCCATGCCAGCCACAGCAGATAGGCGACGCTAAGCACGGTCAGAACCGCGCGCACCAACGGCCAACGCTCGAACAGCTGCATGGCGCCGATACCAACCATCAAGGTCAGGACAGGCATCCCCAGACCGATCCCCAGCATGTGGGGCACCGTCCGGCGAAACCCGAAATTGGCCCCGGAGGCCATCAGCATCATGTTGTTGGGCCCGGGCGTGATCACCCCGACAAAGCAGAAGGCAATCAGGGCGCTAAAGATTTCATATGTCATAAGGCGCAACATTATGCGGCCATGACCGCAATGAAATTGCGTTATCTTGCATTTGGAAAGATATTGCGCAATTAGTACGCGCGATGGACCAGATAAACACCCGCATATTGCACGAGCTGTCCCGCGATGGCCGGATCAGCAACATCGAACTGGCTGACCGCTGCGGCCTGTCGCCCAGCGCCTGTTTACGCCGGGTGCAGGATTTGGAACGCAGGGGCGTGATCACGGGCTATCGGGCGATCCTTGATCGTCCCGCCTTGGGGGTTGGGTTTGTCGCCTATGCCACCGTGGGCCTGAACAGCCACACCAAGGCCAGCCAAGAGGCGTTCGAGCGCGCCATGGCCCGTGCCCCGGAAGTGACCGAATGTCACAACATCACCGGCGCGGTAGAATACCTGCTGCGAATCGAGGTGGCGGATTTGCCCAGCTACAAGGCGTTTCACACCGATATTATGGGCGTGCTACCGCAGGTGAATGCGATTACGTCCTATGTTGTCATGGGTTCGCCCAAGGATCTACGTGCCTGATCGCGCTTTTCAGGACGCGTTTCCCGCGCTATGCCAAGCCCCATGAAAACCATGCCCGAAATTTACGCCGCCAAAGTGGCCTCAGGTGAGCTGACCGCCGACCCGGCGCAACAGGCGCTGATGCCCGAATTCGAACGCATCCGGGCCGCGCTGGCCGAACCCGCCCGCGGCGGTTGGTTTCGCAAAGCCCCCGAACCGCCCAGGGGCCTGTACCTGTGGGGCGGCGTCGGGCGCGGCAAATCCATGTTGATGGACCTGTTCACCGCCTCGCTGGACGTGCCCAACCGGCGCGTGCATTTCCATGCGTTCATGCAGGAAATCCACGCCGGAATGCATGACGCGCGCCAAAAAGGCGTCGAAGATGCGCTGGCCCCCGTTGCGGCGAAGGTGATCAGCGACGTGCGTTTGCTGGCATTTGACGAAATGCAGATCACCGACATTACCGATGCGATGATCGTAGGCCGTCTGTTTCAGGCCTTGTTCGAGGCAGGCGTCGTGGTGGTGACGACGTCCAACCGCGTGCCTGATGATCTGTATAAACATGGGCTGAACCGGCAGTTGTTCCTGCCCTTCATCGCCCTGCTGAAAGAGCGGATGGTGGTGCATCACTTGGTCTCGCCCACCGATTACCGACAGGATCGAATCGCCGGCAGCCCGGTCTACTTTTCGCCCATCAACGCCCAGACCCGCGCCGAAATGCAGGCGATCTGGCAGGATCTGACCGGCGGACAGGCACAGCCCCACACGCTGACAGTGCAAAAGCGTCAGCTTATCATCCCGGCGTTTCACAATGGCGTCGCGCGCGCCAAATTCTATGACCTGTGCGGCAAGCCATTGGGCCCGGCCGACTATCTGGCCCTGGCCGAGGCGACGCGCGTGTTGATGCTTGAGGATATTCCCCAGCTCAGCCGCCAGAACTTTAACGAGGCGAAACGATTCGTGACGCTGATCGATGCGCTGTATGAGGCGCGTGTGCGGCTGATCTGTTCTGCGGCGGCCGAGCCTGAATATCTGTATGTAGAGGGCGAAGGCACGTTTGAATTTGAACGCACCGCCAGCCGCCTGCGCGAAATGCAAGCAGAAGACTGGGGCGCTTAAACCGCGCTAAGTGTCCGCACCTAACGTAATTCGTTCAACAACTCCGGCAATTCCCCCAGATCGCGCAACGCCCGAAACCGTTCAGCCTTCACTGGTGCTTCTGCCGCCTCATAGCTCCATGTCAGATCATGCGGCACATGAACGCCCCAGCCGCCCACGCCCAGGACCGGCAGCACATCGGATTTCAGCGAATTACCCACCATCATCACCTGTTCCGCTGCGACACCCCGCCGGGCAAAGATTCGGCGATACACATCCTCGGTCTTGTCCGAGACAATCTCGACACCGTCGAAATAATCGCCAAGTCCCGATTGCGCCAGTTTGCGCTCCTGATCCAGCAAATCCCCCTTGGTGATCAGCAGAACTGTGTAACGTTGCGCAACCTCGGCCAGAACGCTGTCCGCGTGGGGCAACAGATGGACCGGGTGGGCCAGCATATCCTGCCCCGCCGCGATCAGATCGGAAATCACCGACGCGGGCACGCGACCCTCGGTCACCTCAATCGCGGTTTCGATCATCGACAGGGTGAATCCCTTGATGCCGAACCCATACCGACCCAGATTGCGCACCTCGGCCTCCAGCAGGCGCTGTTTCAGCCCCTCGGGCGGCGCGTAATCCGCCATCAGCGCGGCGAATCTGTCATGCGTCAGGCGATAAAACTGTTCGTTCTGCCACAGTGTATCGTCCGCGTCGAAGGCGATAATCGCCAGATCGGCCGCATTGCCGCACATCGCCATGGACACACCCCCTTTTCACATCTGTCCCAGAGGCTATATAGACAGGCCAAGCCCAGCCACGTCGAGAGCCGACTAACGCACATGACACATCAGCCTTTCATAACTGCCGGCCCCGGCAAGGATGACGACGACACGTCAGTCGTGACGGCCACGCGTCCGCGCACCAAACGTCCTCCGCTGTATAAGGTGTTACTGCTGAACGACGACTATACCCCGATGGAATTCGTCGTTGCTGTGCTGGAACGGTTTTTCGGCATGTCCTCGGCGCAAGCATTCGACATCATGCTGACGGTCCACAAAAAGGGCCTTGCCGTGGTTGGTGTCTACAGCCACGAAATTGCCGAAACAAAGGTGGCGCAGGTCATGGACTTTGCCCGCCAGCATCAGCACCCGCTGCAATGCACCATGGAAAAGGAATAACTCCCTCATGACCGGAGTTCGTTTGTCACTGGCCCTAGAGGCCGGTCTAGACCTGCCCGAGGCTGCGCGCATCGCCGTGTTCGCCCCGCGCATCGACACCGATCTGACGGCATTGCCGCAGGATCTGTGCCATGTGATCACCGGGTTCAAACCGGATTACGATTACTTCGCCGGGCTGGGCTATGCCTGTAACACCGCGCCCGAAGGCCGGTATGGTGCCGCGCTGGTTTGTCTGCCGCGCGCCAAGGATGCTGCGCGCGATCTGATCGCACAGGCCTGCGCCGTGACGGACGGGCCGGTGATCGTGGATGGACAAAAAACCGATGGCATCGAGTCGGCGCTAAAGGCCTGCCGCAAGCGGCTGGATGGTGTCTCGGCCCCGGTGATCAAGGCCCATGGCAAACTGTTCTGGTTCCCGGCCAGCCCGCTGATGGAAGACTGGAAGTTTGCTGAACCGGGCGAGATTGAGGGCGGTTATGTCACCGCGCCGGGTGTATTTTCCGCCGACGGGATCGACGACGGTTCCCGCGCATTGATCGAGGCGCTGCCCGCTGCTTTGGGCGCGCATGTGATCGACCTTGGCGCTGGCTGGGGATACCTGTCGGCCGAGGTGCTGGCGACGCACCCCGAGATCAAGTCATTGGACGCCGTCGAAGCGAATCATGCAGCATTGGCTTGCGCGCGCCTGAACATCACCGATCCGCGCGCGCGTCTGCATTGGGACGATGCCCTGCGCTGGCAGCCCGAGGCGCTGGCCGACACGGTCATCATGAACCCGCCGTTTCACACAGGACGTGATGCCGATCCCGCACTGGGAAAGGCGTTTGTCGCCGCCGCCGCCGCCCTGCTGAAAACCAGCGGTCAGTTGTGGATGGTCGCCAACCGGCACCTGCCGTATGAGCCGACATTGGCCGGCCTGTTCGCCGAAAGCCGCGAAGTGTCTGGGGACACACGGTTCAAGATCCTGCACGCACGTCGCCCGGCCCGCGCGAAACGCTAGGCTGGTCGAACCGCCTTTTCTGAAAGGAATCCAGACATGACTCTGTCCATCTCCGGCAAGACCGCGATCATCACGGGCGGGGCCAACGGCATAGGATTGGCGATTGGCCGCCACTTTGCCGACAAAGGCGCGAACGTGATGTTCGCGGACATCGACGAAGAGGGGCTGATTGAACAATTCGGTGAGCAGCATGATGGCGACGCCATTCGTTATTTCGCAGGCGATTTGCGCGAGAAATTGACGTTGGCCAACCTTCTGTCGGCCACAATCGATGCCTTCGACAAGGTCGACGTGCTGATCAATGCGTCGCGTCAGATAGTCACGTCTGACCCTCTGAACCCGGATGATGACGCAGTAGAAATGTTGCTGGAACAAAACCTGATGACCGCCTTGCGCCTTAGCCAGTTGGTGGCGAAACGCATGATCAAGCAGTCCGAGGATCAAGAAGACGGCAGCGTCGGCAGCATTATCAACCTGTCGTCGATCACCACCGGACGTACCCATCCCGACCTGCTGGCCTATTCGGTCTCCTCAGCG
The DNA here is from genome assembly GCA_035798175.1 of Rhodobacteraceae bacterium KMM 6894. Taxonomy (GTDB): domain Bacteria; phylum Pseudomonadota; class Alphaproteobacteria; order Rhodobacterales; family Rhodobacteraceae; genus Roseovarius. Next base: position 101,435 of record JAPFBS010000014.1, on the reverse strand, counting down.
GCGGTGGATCAAATGACGCGGTCACTGGCCGTCACGCTGGCCCCGCATCGCATCCGGGTGAATGCGCTGGCCTTTGGGTCCGTGATGAGCGCCAGTTTGCGCGAAGCGCTGAAGGAAAACAGCGGCTATCGCGAGGATATCGAGCAGAATACGCCCCTGGGGCGCATCGCCGCCCCCGGTGAATTGGCCGAGGCGGTGCAGTTTCTGGCCAGTGACAGTTCGGCCTTTATGACCGGGCAAATCATGACAATGGACGGGGGCCGATCCCTGGTTGATCCGGTTTCCGCCCCCGCGCATTAAGGAAACGGACATGACGCAGGATTTCACCGCCGAAAAACAGCGCGCTGCGGCATGGTTTCGCACCCTGCGCGATCAAATCGTCGCGGCCTTTGAGGCGCTGGAAGACAGCCATGCAGACGGGCCCCTGTCCGACGCCGCGCCGGGCCGGTTCGACGTCAGCCAGACATCGCGAAATGCCGAGGGCGGCGGGGATGCCGGTGGCGGCTTGATGAGCGTGATGCGCGGCGGACGCGTGTTTGAAAAGGTCGGCGTGAACGTCTCTGAGGTTTACGGCCAGTTGGGCGCGGGCGCGCAGGCGGCAATGGCCGCACGCGGTGTCCCGGGCATGGAGGACGATCCCCGTTTCTGGGCCAGCGGAATCAGCCTTGTCGCGCATATGCAGAACCCGCATTGCCCCGCAGTACACATGAACACGCGCATGTTCTGGACGCCACATACGTGGTGGTTCGGCGGTGGTTCCGATCTGAACCCCTGCATCGAATATGATACCGACACCGCCCACTTTCATGCCCAGCAGCAGGCGCATCTGGATCCTCACGGGACCGACCTGTACCCGGCCCTGAAATCATGGGCGGACGAGTATTTCTATATCCCGCACCGGGGCCGCGCACGCGGTGTGGGCGGCATCTTTATGGATGATCGCAACTCGGGCGATTGGGAGGCTGATTTTGCCCTGACACAGGACATCGGCCGCGCCTTCCTGCCCGCATTCGTGCCGCTGATTGAACAACGCCGTACGCAAGCATGGGATGATGCCGACAAGGACGCCCAACTGGTGCATCGCGGGCTTTATGCCGAATATAACCTTGTCTATGATCGGGGCACAAAATTCGGGTTGGCCACCGGGCATGATGCCAATGCCGTCCTGATGTCGCTGCCCCCTATGGCCAAATGGGTCTGATCCGGATCAATCTACCAGCAAATCCACCCAGACAATTCGATGGCGGCTGGCAATGTCGATCCTAGGGTCGTCCATCGGCCAATAGACACCAGAATCGGCAACCTGCCAATCGCGCGAGGGCAGGACATAACTGACCCGCTGGATAGACGGCGTCACGCGCGGCCAGTGCACAGTGGCATATGGTGCGTCCACCATACCGGGGCGGGCGGGTTTCGGATCTTGCAATCGGGGATCGGCCAACAAGCCACCGATGCCCGCCTTTATCCCCTCGCCGCGCACGGGGTCCTGATTAGCGTGACCAAGCACGACAAACCGTTGTTCGGGCGCAGAGCCGAACGTGCCGTCCATATAGTGCCGCCAAAACCTAAGCTGATCATGATTACGCCGCCCATTGCGATCCTCGGGGCCATCAAACACCGGCGGGTTGGCATGGAACGTCAACAGTGTGATCGGCCCCGTCGGGTGCCGGATCGGAACAGCCCACTGCGCAACAGTTCCCAGTCGCAAGGCGGCCTGCGCCTGCTTGTCGGGAAAGGGCGTACCGTCCGCATATATAGGTAGCAGAGCGTTCGGAATGTCCCGCCAAAGCAGCGCCGTAAAATCCTGCACCCCCTCGACCATCACCGGATATCGCGACAGGACCGCCATGCCACCCTGTCCTGCAAAAGCGGCAAAGCCGTGGGTATCCTCAGGCTCGCCCAACCGACCGTCGCCGTCCATGTCCAGCCCCGTGGCCCTACCCGTATTGGGCCGTCGTGCGAACACCGTGCCGTAGTGCACACCAGCATCGGCCAGCGCGGCCCGCAAGGCCAGTAGCGCGCGCAACTCCAGATCGTAATCGACGTTTTGCAGTACCAGAATATCAGGCTGCACCGACGCGATCATCTGGACCACGGCCGCGACCTGCGGATCTTCCCCGCGCACAATATCACGTAGCAACAGGCCCGGCCCATCACGCTTCAATTCGGAATTATAGGTGGCAATTCGCACTGTATCTGCATTGGCGGCACCGGCCACCAAGACAAGCGCGCACAGAACAGACGCGATCAGGCGGTTTGCAAACTGCTTTCGGCCTTGGCATAGGCGCGGCGACGCTTGGCCGTAATTAGCTCCGCAACACGGTGCATGGCGATGCCGCGCATAATCATGCCAGCAGGAAGAAAGGCCCATACGCAGGTCATCCAGATCAAGGTCTGTGGAGTCAGGGTCGCCCCCTGATCCATCAGATCCGCGGCCAACGTCGCCGCCGCTGGAAGCAAGAATGGCAGCAAAAACCCTAACGCGACGTTAATACTGGCCTCGCGATTGAGACGTTGGACAACATCTCCGCCACCAGTGGGGTCGAACAGCGGCAGGTTTAGCCAGACGTTGAACGCGCCTTTGCGCACAGGCCAGCCCAAGATACGCACAATCGCCACGAACACAAAAATCATCACCAGCGACAATGCATAACACACCCCTGCCGCCATGCGCAGCAGGTCCGCGACCTCAAGCGATGCCTGGCTGGGCAAGGCCAACAGTGCCAAGCGCACGGGGGAATAGGGAAAGTCCAACGCCGAGCCGATCGTGCGCCCCATTGAGGTTAACAGAATACTCCAGCTGCCGGGATCCGTCATGCCACGCGCGATCACCGACAATGTAAACACGGCCAGCGCGACACAACTGAACCGGATACGATTATACGGCGCGGCAAAGCGGAATTCCAAGATACTGGGGCTGCTGGCCTTGTATTCCACGAACACCAGAAGGCCCGCCAAAAGGGCCAGTAACAACACGATTTGCGTTGTATCGGACGTGACAGTGGGCAGCATGAGACACGGCCATGCCACAAGTACTGCCATCAAAAATGCGCGCACGATTGCGCCCGTCAGCTGTGCTACCACTGCCCGATCCCTTCAACTTGGCCTGCCGCGATACGATGCCGTGGCGTTGTTCCAAACTGATCCCGCTGTTTATGGCGGTATGCCTCAATTACGTCTTAATCTTGCCTTTTTTCAGGCAAGGGCTCAAGCCGTCACAGATGCCAAGCCCTTGATTAACATGACAAGGCGGTCAGACTGGTGCGCGAATACATCAGCCCGTGCCTAGTAAAAGGCAAAGGAATGTGATGCACACAAGATGTAGCTAATGGGAGGGGTGGCACGCCTATAGCGTGATCTCTGTCGCGGAATCCAGTATTTCCGAAACAAAACGGGGTGCAGCCCGCCCGCATGCAGGCGGGCCGCAAGATGTCAGACCCAAGGGCGCGAAACGCTGGCAGTGCCTTCGAACGCGTCGATGGCGCTGACCTTTTCCATGGTCAGGCCGATATCGTCCAAGCCTTCCAGCAGGCAATGCTTCTTGAACGCATCCACCTCAAACGCGATGGCAGTGCCGTCCGATGTGGTGATCGTCTGGTTCACCAGATCCACCTCGATCCGGGCGTTGGCACCTTTTTGCGCCTCGTCCATCAGGGTATCGACCAGATCTTGCGGCAAGGCGATGGGCAGGATGCCGTTCTTGAAGCAGTTGTTATAGAAAATATCGGCAAAGCTGGGCGCGATGACACAGCGGATACCGAAATCCTTGATAGCCCAAGGTGCGTGTTCGCGGCTGGAGCCGCAGCCGAAATTATCGCCCGCCACCAGAATTTCCGCCTCGCGATACGCAGGCTGGTTCAGCACAAAGTCGGGAATTTCCTTGCCATCGTCATCATAGCGCATCTCATCAAACAGGTTCACGCCCAAACCTGAGCGTTTGATCGTTTTCAGAAACTGTTTGGGGATGATCATATCCGTGTCGATGTTGATCATGGGCATCGGTGCAGCAATGCCGCTGAGTTTTTCGAACTTTTCCATCGTGGTCTCCTATAGGCCGCCTGAGGCCTGAAATATTAATCTCTGACGGTTACTTGGGAAGAACGGCGCGCACAAAGAACGCCAGAACGATCAGACCGGCACCGTTGAACAGCAACTCGATCCCCATAATGATCCCCAACAGCGAAACCGAAGCCGTCGCAAAATTGGCCATGATATAGGCCGCCAGCAGTACAGACAGGGCGCCGGAAATCAACATTGGCCAGAAATAGGGCGTCGCCTGCATGCGGAACGCCAGAACAAGGCGCACGACACCACTGGCCACCAACAGGATCAAAACCAGCATCGTCAGGGACATCATGCCCTCCAGCGGGTTGACCAAAAAGGACAGACCCAGAACCGCCATCAGGACGCCCATGATAATCGAAAAGGCCCGCGCCGATCCTGCATCACCGGTGAACCCGGCGACCACCTGAAAACCGCCACTGATCAGAAACAAAAAACCGACCAGCGTGGTCACAGCCAGTGACGCCATCGCCACATTGCCCAGAACAAAAATGCCGAAGGCGACAGACAGCGCGCCCAACAACAACAATTTAAGCCATTCTTTCATCGCTGCGTCCCTTGCATCACATCAATTCACGGACATCGGTCAAACGACCAGTGATGGCCGCTGCGGCCGCCATGGCCGGGCTCATCAGGTGGGTGCGCCCACCTCGTCCCTGACGCCCCTCGAAGTTGCGGTTGGACGTCGCCGCGCACCGCTCACCCGGGGACAACTGATCGGGGTTCATCGCCAGACACATTGAACATCCGGCAAGCCGCCATTCAAACCCGGCCTCGATAAAGATATCGGCAAGCCCCTCTTCCTCGGCCTGCGCCCGCACCAGACCCGAGCCGGGCACGATCATGGCACGCAAGCCTTCTTTGACCTTGTGGCCCTTCATGATGTCAGCAACGGCGCGCAGATCCTCAATCCGGCCGTTGGTGCATGACCCGATAAATACCGTGTCGATTTCGACCTCGGTCAGAGGCGTGCCGGCCGTCAAACCCATGTAATCCAGGCTGCGCTGTGCGGCGTCCACCTTGCCCCCGGTGAAATCACTGGCAGCGGGCACATTGGCGGTGATCGGCAAAACGTCCTCTGGGCTGGTGCCCCAGGTCACGACCGGCGCGATATCCTCGCCTTTCAGGGTCACGACCTTGTCCCAATGCGCATCATCATCGGAGAACAGTGTTTTCCACCATGTCAACGCAGCCTCCCATTGGGCGCCTTTGGGCGCGTGGGGACGCCCCATGCAGTATTCAAATGTCTTCTCATCCGGAGCAATCAGACCGGCGCGCGCGCCGCCCTCAATCGCCATATTGCAGACGGTCATGCGGCCTTCCATCGACAGATCGCGGATCGCCTCGCCACAATACTCAATCACGTAGCCCGTACCGCCAGCAGTGCCGGTCGCGCCGATCACGCTCAGGGTGATGTCCTTGGCCGTTACACCCGGCGCCAGCTTGCCGGTGATCTCGACCTTCATGTTCTTACCCTTACGCTGGATCAGCGTCTGGGTGGCCAGAACGTGCTCGACTTCTGAGGTGCCGATGCCATGCGCCAAAGCGCCAAACGCGCCATGGGTGGCGGTATGGCTATCACCACAGACCACCGTCATGCCCGGCAAGGTCCAGCCCTGTTCGGGGCCGACGATATGAACGATGCCCTGACGTACATCCGACACCGGGTAATAGTGGATACCAAAATCCTTGGCGTTATGGTCCAACGCCTCGACCTGGATCTTGCTTTCGGGGTTTTCGATACCCTTGGCACGGTCCAGCGTGGTCGGCACATTGTGATCCGGCACGGCAATCGTCTTGTCCGGCGCGCGCACAGTACGGCCCGTCATGCGCAGCCCCTCAAAGGCCTGCGGGCTGGTCACTTCGTGAACCAGATGGCGATCGATATACAGCAAACAGGTACCATCCTCGGCCTCATCCACCAGATGAGCATCCCAGATCTTGTCGTAGAGCGTTTTGGGGGACATAGGTCCTCTCCCTTCATGTTTTGGCTATTCGATAAACGTCGCTAAAAAAGGAGCTAGCCCGTCATAGGCTCGCTAGCACAGACAAGGACGCACCAAAAAACCGCCATGGCAGGCGCGCACGATCATCCATGTCAAAAATCCGTTTCATGCAGATCAGATATAGCGCCAGCCCGAGTCTCGCAAGGGCGATGGCAGTCCACTCCATCATGCATCAAAGCGGCCAAACAAGCGAAGCACGTGGATATGCTCAAACCGGCGCGACAGATGCTTCACTGACATTGCCTAGTGGCGAAAATCTTCTGGGGGAAACGTTGAAAACCCTGTGGGTTTTCTACGTTGGGGGCAAAGCCCCCTCTTCTGCGTGTACGCAAACAATGACCAAGCGTGCGCGCAGCGCACTCCGTCAGATCGCACCGCTCTTAATCCGGGGCCAGCATGTAACCTTCACCGCGCACAGTTTGCAGGTAACGCGGCTGCTTGGGGTCCGCCTCGATCTTGCGGCGCAGGCGGGTGATCTGAACATCTACCGCCCGCTCTTGGGCCTGCCCCTTGTCGCGACCCAAATCCTCGACCAGCTTTGCCCGGCTGACCGGCTGGCGCAGGTGGTCTGAAAAGATCCGCATCAGTTGGGTTTCGGTCGCGGTTAGGCGCACTGTCTCGTCGCCTTTCATCATTTCCGAACGTTCGATGTCATAGCGCACCGGGCCCAGTTGCAGAATCTTCGGCGCGGTGTTTTCCGGTTCGGGTTCTGGCATCCGGCGCAGAATGGCGTTGATGCGCAACAAAAGCTCCTTGGGCTCGAACGGTTTGGCCAGATAATCGTCGGCACCGGCTTCCAGCCCTGCGATCCGGTCCTGGGTTTCGCCCTTGGCAGTCAACAGCAGGATCGGGGTGGCTAATGTCTGACGCAAATCCCGCGTCAGCGAGATTCCATCTTCGCCCGGCATCATCACGTCCAGAACGATCAGGTCAAACTCCAAGCCGGCCAGAACGCGGCGCGCGTGTCCCGCGTCGCGCGCGCCCGACACCAGAAACCCGTGGCGCGCCAAGAATTTCCGCAGCAGGCCGCGGATGCGTTCATCGTCGTCGACGATCAGCAGATGGGGGGCAGGCTCGCTCATGTACTGGCCTCTCGAAGGGTGTGATAGCGACGGCGCTGTTCGGGATCCATCATCGCCTCTAGAACTTGGCGGAACCCGGCCACGGACTCGGGGCCAGCGGCGCGGTAGGCGGCGCGCATACGCGCGCGTTGTGCATCGCTCAACTCGCGCTCCAGTGTGGTGCCGGTTTCGGTCAGGTAAAGATGTCTTTCGCGCTTGTCAGACGTTCCCACCCGGCTTTCGATGAGCCCATCCTGAATGAGGGTACGCAACACCCGGTTCAACGACTGTTTGGTCACGCCCAGCATGGCCAACAGGTTATTCACCGTCGTGCCGGGGCTTCGGGCCACAAAATGGATCGCCCGATGATGCGCGCGCCCATATTCCATCGTGGCCAGAATACGATCTGGGTCGGCCGTAAACCCGCGATAGGCAAAGAACATTGCCTCGATGCCTTGGCGCAGTTGTTCATCGGTCAGGAACAACCGCAGTTCGTCACCCTGCAAATCCGCCATATCCGTGTGCCCCCTGTCCTCTACAACAGTTTTACGTCAGCTTTATTGACACTCCAAGACTTAACTGGTAGCGATCCTCAGTTTTTACGCAACTTTATGTCCGATACGGACATATATGACGCAACTTATGAAAAGATGCCCCAAAGGAGAGACGAAATGACCGGGTATGACGACCGCGACGGCAAAATCTGGATGGACGGCAAGATGATTGACTGGCGTGCGGCCAATGTCCACGTCCTGACCCATGCGTTGCATTATGCCAGCTCCGTGTTCGAGGGCGAACGCTGCTACAATGGCAAGATCTTCCTCAGCCGGAAACATTCCGAGCGGCTGCATTTTTCCGCTGGTGAACTGGCCTTTCAGATCCCTTTCACCGTCGACGAAATCGAAGCCGCCAAGCAAGAAGTTCTGGCTGCCAACGGCCTGACCGATGCCTATGTGCGCGCTGTGGCGTGGCGCGGTGCCGGCCCGGATATGGGTGTCGCCAGCGCGCGCAACCCCGTGCATCTGGCCATCGCGACATGGGAATGGGGCGCCTATTACGGTGACGCCAAAATGAAGGGTGCCAAGCTGGACATTTCCAAATGGAAACGGCCCAGCCCCGAAACCATCCCGGTTCACGCTAAGGCGGCGGGCCTCTATATGATCTGCACCATGTCCAAACACGAGGCCGAAGCCAAGGGATGCTCGGACGCGTTGTTTATGGATTATCGCGGCTATGTAGCCGAGGCGACGGGCGCGAACATCTTTTTCGTCAAGGACGGTGAGGTGCACACCCCCGACGCAGATTGCTTCCTCAACGGTCTGACCCGGCAGACGGTGATCGGCATGTTAAAGGACCGCAACATCAAGGTGCATGAACGCCACATCATGCCCGAAGAGATGGAAGGGTTCGAACAGTGCTGGCTAACTGGCACCGCCGCCGAGGTGACACCGGTGGGACAAATCGGAGACTACACCTTTGAGGTTGGCGCGCTGACACGCGAGATTGCTCAAAGCTATGAGAAGTTGGTGCGCAGCTAACGCTCAAGCCATTGTTGCACAAAACAAAAGAGGCGCGTCATCAGACGCGCCTCTTTTGTATTCAGGTCAGGTCCGGGCATTTAGCCCGGTGACATCCCGCGCAACCGCTCGGATCGGCGGCGCAGCAGTTCCAGCGTGGTCAGCAAAAGAATCGAGATACCGACAAGGATGGTCGCGACAGCCAGAATAGTCGGTGAAATCTGTTCGCGAAGGCCGGTGAACATCTGCCAAGGCAGGGTTTTCTGGCTGGCGGAGCCGACGAACAGCACGACGACCACCTCATCAAACGATGTGATGAAGGCGAACAATCCGCCCGAAATAACGCCCGGCAGGATCAGCGGCATTTGCACCCGGAAAAATGTCGTAACCGGATTGGCCCCCATATTCGCCGCCGCCCGCGTCAGCGAGCGGTCAAAGCCCACAAGTGTCGCGGTCACGGTGATGATGACGAACGGGATGCCCAGAACCGCGTGCGCCAAAATCACCTTGATGTACCCGACCAGATTCTTGTCCAGGCCCATCGTGCCTTCCATGAAGTTACCGATTTTCGAGTAGAAAAAGAACATGCCCGTGGCCGAGATGATCAGCGGCACAATCATCGGCGAGATCAGGATGGCCATGATTCCCCGGCGAAACGGCACATGCGATTGCGACAGGCCGATGGCCGCCAATGTGCCCAGACTGACCGAGATGATCGTGGCAATCGGTGCAATGATCAGCGAATTTTTGAAACTACGCTGCCATTCGTTGTTGCTGAAGAAGTCCTGATAATGCTTCAGCGAATATCCCGCAGGATCAAAACTCAGCATTTCGGGCGTGAAGGTAAAAAAGTTCTGCGCGTTGAACGACAGTGGAATGACCACCAGGATCGGCGTGATCAGAAAGATGAAGATCAGCGCACAGATCACCCTGAAGGCGTAATACCAGACGCGTTGCCCGAACGTTGCATAGATTGGAAGGCTCATGGCGCGTTACCCCAGTTTCACGTTATCGATGCCGACGATCTTGTCATAGCACCAGTATAGGCCCAGAACGACGGCCAGCAGGATCGTGCCCAGCGCGGCCGCAAGGCCCCAGTTCAGGCTGGACGAAATGTGATAGGCGATCCGGTTCGAGATGAAGACACCCTTGGTTCCGCCGACGATTTCGGGCGTGATGTAATAGCCGATCGACAGAATAAAGACCAAAATCGACCCCGCCCCGATGCCCGGAATGGACTGCGGGAAATATACACGCCAGAAGGCGGTCCAGTTTGTCGCGCCCAGTGATTTCGCGGCGCGCAGATAGGTCGGATTGATCGTCTGCATGACCGAATACATCGGCAGGATCATGAACGGCAGCAGGATGTGCGTCATCGCGACAATCGTGCCGAACTGGTTGTTGATCATCACCAGACGCGCATCGTCCGCGACCAGACCGATCCACACCAGAACGTCGTTGATCACACCCTGTTGTTGCAGCATCACCTTCCACGCAGAAGTCCGCACCAATAGCGAGGTCCAGAAGGGCAGCAGCACAAGGATCATCAGCATATTGGCCTGACGCGTCGGAACGTTGGCCAAAATCCATGCAACAGGATAGCCCAACAGAATGCACGACCCCATGATGATCATCGACATGATCAGCGTGCGGATGAACAACTGGATCAGGATCTTGCGATCATCCGGCAGCGGTTTAATTCCATCCGGGGTTTTCTCATAGTCGACGGCGTTCAGGAAATACCCGGCGGTATAGGTCGAAGAATGCGTCTCAATCGTGCGCCATGTATCCAGGTTGACCCAGTCCTCGTCGATATCGGCAAAGATGGCCGTGAAATCGGGGGCAGGCAATGCCGCGTTGGATTGCAGCGCGCGCAGCTCATCCGCAAACGGGCCGTCATATCCGGACAGGTCAGCGGTCGTCAGGTCGTGGGCCAGCGCCAAGTACAGCGATTCCACCGGTTTGGCCTTGGTCAGATCCTTGTTGTCGACCAATTCGGTCACGACCGCCTGAGCGGTGAAATTGCGCGTGGTGATCGGCAGTATTTGGGCGATTTGGGTGGATGGTTCAAAGTCGGACGTATCTTTCAACTTCATGTCATTCAAGGCACCAACCCGAAGCAACTGCTCACGATAGAGCGCGCCGGATGGTTCAGCTCCTGCCCCGCCCGAGATCAGCGCAAGCCACGTCGCGCCGTCCTTCCAAACCGGATCAAAATCCGTGATCAGCTTGCGATAATCCTTCGCCACATCGTCCAGTTTGCGCCCGGTTTGGCGAAACAGCGACGACATGCCGGAGCTTTCGTAATTCAATCGCGACCCTAGGCGCGTGTGGCGCTTCAATTCGGCCGCAAGAAATATATCAAAGTAGAACGCCTGATACGTCTGCTCATCCGGCAGCGCATCGGATTTGCCATCCCAGTGGCTCAGTTCCTGCACGGTATAGGGCAGAGTATTTTCGACGATTTGGTTTTCGACCGACCGGAACAGCATATCCCCAATCGGCATGATAAAGCTGATGAATACAAAGATCAGCAACGGCGCGATCAGCGCCAGTGCGCGCATTTTCTGGACACGCAAGGCGCGTGACAGGCTGCGTTTCAACGGTCTGCCATCGGCGGCCAATACCGGAGCGTTGGGTGCGGTGTCTGTCATGTCAGGTGCCCTCGACCAGGATGATCACGCTGTCGGCGGTGCGCCGGCGGATATCGGCCACGTTTTGATAGTCCGGATCATTATAGGCTGCCTTGGCAGCGGCGTAGCTGGGAAATTCGATCACGATATGACGGTTCAGCGTCTCGCCCTCGGGCGTTTCGGATGTGCCGCCCCGGACGATGAAACGACCACCCAGACCTTCAAGGATCGGCGTGTCGCGCGTGACATACTCCTTGTATGCCTCGGGGTCCGATACGGTGATATGTCCGATGATATAGCCCTTGGGCATTGCGGCAGTTGTCCCCTGAAATCGTCTTGTCATTATTTTTATTTGGGATGCGGCCCCAATCAAGGGCCGCATCCTGTGGTATCAGCGAGGGCGATTATTTATGCCCTCTTCTGTAGCTTATTGAGCCAGCCACGCCTGAAATTTGGCGTCGATGTCGTCACGGTAGTCAGCCCAGAACTCGTAGTTATAGAGGAACGTGTTCTTGGCGTTTTCCGGATCGGTCGGCATGTGAGGCGCCATTTCGATACCCAGCTCGGCATGTTTGCCAACCAGCGGTGCCGACGATTTACGCGCGGGGCCATAGCTGATGTAAGCGGCCTGATCGGCCAGACGCTGTGTGTCTGTCGCGAACTTCAGATACTCCAGCGCCGCGGCTTCACGCTCGGGGGACAGGCCTGTGGGGATGATCCAGCCGTCGATGTCGAACACCTGAGCGTCCCACAGCATGCCAACGGGCTGTTTCTGTTCTTCGATCAGGCTAAACAGGCGACCGTTATAGGTCGAACCCATGACGATTTCACCATCAGCCAGCAGTTGGGGCGTATCGGCACCGGCCGACCACCAGATGACGCTGTCCTTGATCGTGTCCAGCTTGGCAAGGGCCTGATCTTGGCCTTCGGCCGTTGCCAGAACGTCATAGACGTCTTCCTTGGCGACGCCGTCACACAGCAGGGCCCATTCCATGTTGTTGATCGGGCGCTTTTCCAGCGAACGCTTGCCGGGATACGCTTCGAGGTCAAAGATGTCGCAGACTTTGCTGGGGGGCGTGTCGCCGACCAGATCGGTGCGATAGCCGAAAGTTGTCGAATAAACGATGCTGGGCACATAGCAGTCAGACACCAGCAGATCGCCGAAATCTTCGCTTGCCTTGCTGCCATCGTCGCCGTCGGCCAACATGGTGTCGGGATCGATTTCCAGCGCCAGACCTTCGTCGCACAGGCGGATGGCGTCAGCGGCGACCACGTCAACCACGTCCCAAGTGACGTTACCGGCTTCGTTCATCGCGCGCAGCTTGGCCACGGCCTCGTTCGAAGAATCATCGTTGATGATCGTGACGCCGGTCATCTCGGTGTAGGGCTTGTGATACGCGTTGGTCTGCGAATCGGTGTACGCGCCACCCCAGCTGACGATTGTCAGTTCTTTGACTTCGGCAGATGCCATGCCAGCCATTGCTGTCAGGGCCGTCGTTGCCATCAGTGTTTTGGTCAGTTTCATATATAACTCCCTAGTATGCCCATTGTTTAACTGCGAGGACCCTGCCACGGGCTATGCATCCCGGCCCCCTGTTTATCCGGCCCCGTCGTATGACAGGCCGTGATTTCATTATCCGCTCAGGCGTCCAGCGCGCGACAATCCTGTGGCAACCAGCCGATTTCCAGCTGCTCGCCTGGCTTAAGGCGTTTCTGATCGGGGGCGTTGCGTGTCTTGACGATGAAATCGTCATTACCAGCCACCCGCAAACGTGTGCGAAAGATGTCACCCATATAGATGAACTCAAGCACTTCGGCCTTCAGTGTGTGCGCGCCCGGTTGCAAGCGGTCTTTGTTGAATTCAACCCGCTCGGGGCGGATTGAGACCTGCGTGCGCTCACCCACTTTGCTGACGTTAACGGGCTTGCAATCAATCAATTCGCCATCGTCCAATTGGACCACGGCAGTATCGCCTTTGATCTCTTTGATCGTGCCGTTCAGCGTGTTGTTTTCGCCGATGAACTGGGCAACAAAACTGTTTTTCGGCTCTTCATACAGAGTATCGGGCGGATCGATCTGCTGGATGCGGCCATCGTCGAACACGGCGACGCGATCAGACATGGTCAGCGCCTCGGTTTGGTCGTGGGTGACGTAAACCGTGGTGATCCCCAGATTGTGCGCAAGGTGCGTAATCTCGAACTGCATCTTTTCGCGCAGCTGTTTATCCAACGCACCCAAGGGTTCGTCCATCAGGACCAACTCGGGTTCGAAGACCAGCGCGCGCGCCAATGCGACCCGCTGTTGCTGACCGCCGGACAATTGCGAGGGACGACGCCCGCCAAACGTGCCCATTTCGACCATGTCGAGGGCGCGCTTAACTTTCTTTTCGCGCTCATCCTTGCCGATCTTGCGCACTTCCAGTGGGAAGGACAGGTTTTCGGCAATCGTCATATGCGGGAAAAGGGCGTAGTTTTGAAACACCATGCCGATGCCGCGCTTATGCGGCGGGATGTTGTTGATCGAAACACCGTCCAGACGAATATCACCGTGGGTCGCTGTCTCGAACCCGGCCAGCATCATCAGGCAGGTTGTTTTGCCTGACCCTGAGGGGCCCAACATGGTCAGAAACTCGCCGCGCGGAACAGTCAAATTCAGGTCTTTCACGACCAGAGTTTCACCATCGTAGCTTTTCTGAACGCGTTCGAATTCAACGAACGCATCGTTCTGTGCTTTGTCGGCCAATTCAGGCTCCCTATACTTCCCCTGGTGCATCTTGCGTGCCCCCAGCAACACTAAAACCACAAACTATCTGGGTTGCAAGCGCAGTGCGGCAAATTCGGTCATGAATGCGACGGATTACAAATGGTTTTTGACGTTCGGCCTGTAATTTAGGCAAGTCTTACTGACCGATTACAACGTAATTTCACGGAACTCCGGCCGGACCCTAGCCCAGCACTTTTGAGACCGCAGCTACCGTTTTCCCTACGATCTCATCCGATTCTTCACGTGTCAGGCAGAACGGTGGCGCAAAGCCCAAGATATCGCCCTGTGGCATCGCACGCCCGATCACACCGTCTTCGGCCAACGCAGCGGCAACCCGTGGGCCTACCTTTTCGGCTGCGTCAAAGAAAACCCGGTCATCACGATCCTTGACGAATTCGACGGCGCACAACATGCCTTCGCCCCGGATATCCCCCACATTGACATGATCACCCAGCGCGGCGCGCATTTGGGTGTTCAGGTATCCGCCAATCTCGCGGTTATTGGCAATAAGGTTCAAGTCATCCAGCAGTTTCAGGTTGGCCACGCCCGCCGCCGCCCCGATGGGATGCGCCGAATAGGTCCAGCCGTGGCCAATGGGGCCGTTTTCATCCGTTCCTTGCTCCAACACCTTCCACATCTTGTCGGACACGATACTGCCCGACAGGGGCGCATAAGCACTGGTCAGGCCCTTGGCGATGGTAATCAGGTCCGGCTTCATATCGTAATGATCCGACCCCATCATCGTGCCCAGACGTCCGAATCCGGTCACGACCTCATCCGCGACCAGCAGGATGTCATGGCGATCCAGAACCTTCTGGATGGCCGGCCAATAACCTGCGGGCGGCGGCACCAGACCGCCGGTGCCCAAGACCGGCTCGCCGATAAAGGCGGCGATAGTATCGGCGCCCTCACGGGCAATCATTTCTTCCAGTTTGGTCACGCAATGGGCGACAAACTGTTCCTCGGTCTGGTCCAAGTCGTCACGGCGATAGTAATAAGGCGCTTCGGTGTGCTTCACCTGCGCCAGTGGCAGATCGAATTTCTTGTGAAACAGCTCTAGCCCCGTCAGCGAGCCGGTCATCAGGCCCGAGCCGTGATACCCACGCCAGCGGCTGATGATCTTCTTCTTCTCAGGGCGGCCAAGGATGTTGTTGTAATACCAGATCAGTTTGATGTTGGTTTCGTTCGCGTCGCTGCCCGACTGACCGAAATACACCTTGGACATGTGCGCGGGCGCGCGGTCCAGGACCATCTTGGCCAGCGTTATCGACGCCTCGGTGCCGTGGCCAACATAGGCGTGATAATAGGCCAGCTCATGCGCCTGCTTGGAAATCGCCTCGGCGATTTCAGTGCGGCCATAGCCGACGTTGACGCAATACAGCCCGGCGAAGGCATCAAGGTGACGGTTACCGTCGCGATCCTCTATATGACAGCCAGACGCGCCGGTGATGATCCGGCTGGCCATTTCACCGCGTGCAAATTGCGCCAGATGCGTTGAGGGATGGAAAAAGTTGTCGCGGTCCCATTCGGCCAGTTCATCGTTGCGCAGCATGTCATTTCCTTTGGTGATACCTGTCCCGGACGGAGTCCGGGATCTGTTGGGCGGATCATGCTCCGGGGCGGGCGGGCTGTGATACTGAAATATGCGAGCGTGGCAGAAGATTCTTCTGCGCTAGTCATCCAGCAACGCCGCAAACGGTGGCACCGCGCTGTTCTTGACCGTTTTGGTCACGACATAGGTGAAATACCGAGCCAGACCGATGCGGGCCTCCAGCATGTCGTCGATCAGGCGTTGATAGGCGTCGATATCGCGGGTCACGACCTGCAACAGATAGTCAAATCCGCCGCCCAGCGCCCAACAGGCCGTGACCTCATCATAGCCCGCCATGGCCGCTTCAAATCGGCGAAAGGCAGCGGCGGTGTGATCGCTAAGCTCCACAGTCACGAACACCTGCACATGCGCACCCAGTTTCTTCAGCGCAATCCGCGCATGCGTGCCCTCGATCACACCAGCAGCCTGCAATTTGCGCACCCGCTCCCAACAGGGGCTGGCAGACAGGCCCACGGCCTCGGCCAGTTGCGCGTTGGTCATGCGCCCGTCAGTCGACAGGGCGCGCAGGATAGCAATGTCGCGCGCATCCAACCGCGTCATGCGACCCGACCTGTTGTTGCCATTTTGATCGCCACCGGGTGTTCCAACGCTTGTTATTTGATCGCTTTGCGGGAAACTATGACGGGATCACGGATGATTTCCAACACCGGACCCAAAAACAAAAGGTCACGCCATGCCAATCAAGGACATTCCCTTTTCCCAATCCGAATATCAGGACCGTTTGACCCGCACCCGCGCGGCGATGGAGGTGGCCGGGCTGGATGCCCTGTTTGTCACCGACCCGTCCAATCAGGCGTGGCTGACCGCCTATGAGGGCTGGTCGTTCTATGTGCATCAGGGCGTGGTGGTTTTCCCCGATCGTGATCCGGTCTGGTGGGGGCGGCGGATGGATGCCAACGGCGCGCTGCTGACCGTGTGGATGGCAGACGATTGCATCTGGTATTACGGCGATGAATTCGTGCAATCGACCACCCGTCACCCGATGCAGGATCTGGCCGCCAAGCTGACCGATCTGGGGCGGGGCACCGGCCGGATTGGCGTCGAGATGGAAAATTACTACTACTCGGCCAAAGCCCACGCCGTGCTGGAATCCAGCCTTGGTGATGCCACGCTGGTGGACGCGACCGCGCTGGTGAACTGGCAGCGGGGCGTGAAATCCGAGGCCGAGATCGGCTTTATGCGCAAGGCCGCCAGCATCACCGAGAAAATGATCGACGGCTATCTTGAGAGGGTCGAACCCGGCCTGCCCAAGAACGAGCTGACGGCCGAAATTTATCGCGACGCCCTGCGCGGTGTCGACGGCGCATGGGGCGATTATCCGGCCATCGTGCCGTTGCTGCCCTCGGGCGCGGATGCCTCGGCGCCGCACCTCACGTGGGACGGGCGGCCCTTCAAGACCGGGGAGGGCACATTTTTCGAGATTTCAGGCGTTTATCGCCGTTATCACGCGCCGTGTTGCCGCACGGTGTTTCTGGGCAAACCGACCGATCCGATCCTGCGCGCCGAGGCTGCGATGATCGAAGGTCTGGAGGCCGGGATGGAGGCCGCGCGCGCGGGCAACCGCGCCTGCGATATCGCCAATGCGTTGGGGAACGCACTGGAACGCGCCGGGATCGCGCGCAGCGGGCGCTGCGGTTATGGCATCGGCCTAAGCTATCCGCCCGACTGGGGCGAACGCACCGTCAGCCTGCGTCCCGAGGATCAGACCGTGTTGAAACCCGGCATGACGTTCCACTTCATGCCCGGCCTTTGGATGGACGATTGGGGGCTTGAGATCACCGAGACGATTCTGATCCGCGAAAATGGGCCGGCGGAGGCGCTGTGCGACCGCCCCAGAAAGTTGTTCGTTAAAAACTAACGCATAAAAAAGGCCCCTGCCCGGTGTGATGGGCAGGGGCCGATGTTTCGTCCCAAAACTATCTGAAAACGCCTTATTTGGCCGCTTTCATCAGGCCTTCTTTCTTGGCCTGCGCGTGGGTCAGGTCCAGGGCCTTCCACGCGCGCTCGACCAATGTGTCGATCTCGGCGTCACTGATCACCAGCGGGGGCGAGATGATCATGCGGTCGCCAACATGGCGCATCACCAGACCGTTCTGGAAACAATGCTCTCGGCACATCAGGCCGATATCGCCCTCATTCCCGGCAAAGGCGGCGCGATTTTCGACATCCGGCGTCAGGGGCAACGTACCCATCATGCCGATTGTTGTTGCCTCACCGACCAATGGGTGATCCGCCAGACCGCCCCATTTATCGGCCAGATACGCAGCGCTGTGCGATCCGACACGATCAACGATGCCTTCTTCCTCTAGGATGCGCAAGTTTTCCAGCGCAACAGCACAGGACACAGGGTGCCCCGAATAGGTATAGCCATGCGCGAATTCGCAGGCGTCCATCACGCTGGCGACCTCATCGGACACGATCGAGCCGCCAATGGGCGCATAGCCACTGCTAAGACCCTTGGCGATGGTCATGATGTCCGGGCGGATGCCCAGCGTTTCACTGCCGAACCATTTGCCGGTGCGCCCAAAGCCGCAGATGACCTCGTCCGCGATCAACAGGATGTCGTTCTCGTCGCAGATCCGCTGAATCTCGGGCCAGTAGGTGCTGGGCGGGATGATGACGCCGCCCGCGCCCTGAATAGGTTCGGCGATGAAGGCTGCGACGCGATCGACGCCCAGTTCGTGAATGGCCTTTTCCAACTGACGCGCGCGCTCAAGACCGAATTCCTCGGGCGATGTATCTCCGCCCTCGCTCCACCAATGCGGCTGGTCGATATGGTGGATATTCGGGATCGGCAGACCGCCCTGCGCATGCATGAACGCCATACCACCCAGACTGGCACTGCCCACGCTGGAACCGTGATACGCATTCTTGCGGCTGATGATGATGTTCTTGTCCGGTTGGCCCTTTTCGGCCCAATAGGTGCGCACCATACGGATATTAGTGTCGTTCGCCTCGGACCCGGATCCAGCATAAAAGATGTGGTTCAAATTTCCCGGCGCCAGTTCGGCCAGCTTCGCGCTCAGCGCGATGGCCGGCACGTGAGTGGTCTGAAAAAACGTGTTGTAATACGGCAGTTCCAGCATCTGACGCGATGCGGCTTCGGCAGGTTCCGTCCGGCCATAACCGATGTTCATGCACCACAGACCCGCCATCGCATCGAGATAGTTGTTGCCATCGCTGTCGGTCAGGGTGACGCCGTTGGCACGGGTGATGACGCGCGCGCCCTTCTTTTCCAATTCGTTGTCGTTAGTGAACGGGTGCATGTGGTGCGCGGCGTCCAGCGCCTGAAGCTCTGCCGTGGGCAGGTGATTGGTAATGATATTCATGGGCTGGCCTTCCGTGCTGCGAATTTGTGTGAGGCATGCTGAGGGCATGTGCGCCGGATCATGCCGCGCCAGAATATGATCATATTCCAACTTGTCAATCGAATCAGTCTATCCGTCATCCCCTTGAAGCGAGTCGCGTAACAGGTTCATTCCCTGCCGCACGTCCTGACAGATCGCTTCGGCGGCTGCGTCAGCATTGCCTGCCCGCATCGCATCCAGCGCCGTTTTGTGATTATCGGGCAGGTTTTGCGTGCCCAAACGGCCGCACAAGACCCGCATGGACGGACCAAACCGTAGCCACAGACCCTCGGCCAAGTCTGCAAGAATCGGTGATTGGGCCAGATTATAGAGCATCAGGTGGAATCGGTGATTTAACTCAAGGTATCCGCGCAGATCCCCGCCCAGTATGGCCGCATCCAGGGCCGTATCCAGCGCAGTCATCGCGGCAATATCATCCGAAGCAGCATTGGCCAGCGCCAAACGCATCAGATACGGATCAAGCCATTCACGCGCAACGATAATTTCAGAAATGTCGGCGGCGTGCAGCAAGGGCACACTGACCCGCCGGTTGCCCTGTAATTCCAGCGCACCTTGGGAAATCAAACGACGAATTGCCTCGCGGACGGGGGTCATGCCGGCGTCCAGTCGTGTGGTCAGCCCCTGAATGGTCACCGCCTGCCCCGGCTTGAGATCGCCATACAGCACCATCTCGCGCAGGCGCAGATAAACCTGTGCATGTGCAGGCGGCACCGGCTGCGCGCCATCAGATTCGCTTAAATCTTGTGCTATCGACCTCATTCGTTGCCGCGCTCCTGTGCGTGATTGCTTGCGTTACTTGGCATTTTATCCACCCCATGAAAACATTACCATGTTGCCAAGCGCTAAAACATGATCAAATGTAGCATCAGGGTGAACAAATCACCGTTAAACGGGAGAGAAGTATGAAAAAGACGATTTTTACCGCCGCGATTGCCGCGGCGCTGTCCGCCAGCGCCGCCATGGCCGAAGAGGTGCGTGTCTACAACTGGTCCGACTACATCGACGAAGCGTTGCTGGACAAATTCGAGCAGGAAACAGGGATCGACCTGATCTATGACGTGTTCGACAGCAACGAATTGCTGGAAACCAAGATGCTTTCGGGCGGATCGGGCTATGATGTGGTCGTGCCCTCGGGCACATTCCTGCAACGCCAGATCACCGCAGGCGCGTTCCAGAAACTGGATCTTACACAGCTGCCCAACCACGCCAACCTGTGGGACGTGGTCGCGAAGCGCACAGCGCAGTATGACCCTGATAATGCCTATTCGATCAACTACATGTGGGGCACCACCGGCATCGGCGCAAATGTCGGCAAGGTGACAGAAGTACTGGGCGCAGACGCGCCCGTCGACTCGCTGGCATTGATCTTTGATCCCGCGAATATGGAAAAACTGGCCACTTGTGGTGTGCATTTTCTGGATGCGCCAACCGAGATGATCCCCGCCGCACTGAAGTTTCTAGGTGAAGACCCCGACAGCCAGGACCCCGAAGTGATCGCCAAGACCGAGCCGGTGCTAAGTGCGGTCGCGCCCTATGTGACCAAGTTCCACAGCTCGGAATACATCAACGCACTGGCCAACGGTGACATCTGCGTCGCTTTTGGGTGGTCCGGGGACATCCTGCAAGCGCGTGATCGCGCCGTCGAGGCCGATAATGGCGTCGAGATCGTCTATAACGCGCCCACCGAAGGGGCGCTGATGTGGTTTGACCAATTGGCGATCCCGGTTGACGCGCCCAACCCATCCGGTGCGCACAAGTTCCTGAACTTCATCATGGACGCCGAGAACATGGCCGCCGCGTCGAACTATGTCTATTACGCCAACGGCAACGAGGCATCCAAACCGTTTCTGGCCGAGGACGTGATCGGTGATCCGGCGATCTATCCGGGCGAAAAGACGCTGGAGAACCTTTATACCACCTCGCCTTATGGGCCCAAGGTGCAGCGGGTCGTCACCCGCCTCTGGACCAAGATCAAGTCCGGCACCTGACCCTAAACGATCCGGCCCGCGCAACACAGTTTGCGCGGGCCTTTTTAGATCCACCCCGACCGGGAGCCATGATGAGCCAAACTGTTTTCGCACCCTGGAATGATCCGCAGGCCAAGCCGCTGATCCAGTTCAAGAACGTCACCAAACGGTTCGGCGACTTCATAGCGATCGACAACCAGTCCTTTGACATCTACGCGCAAGAATTCTTTGCCCTGCTGGGGCCGTCGGGCTGTGGCAAGACCACCATGATGCGCATGCTGGCGGGCTTTGAGACACCGACCGAGGGCACGATCCTTCTGGCCGGTCAGGACATCGCGCCAATCCCACCTAACAAACGCGCAGTGAACATGATGTTTCAGTCCTACGCGCTGTTTCCGCACCTGTCGGTCTGGGAAAACATCGCCTTCGGGTTGAAGCGCGACAACATGCCCAAGGACAAGATCGCCGAGCGCGTCGATCAGATGCTAAAGCTGACCCGGCTGGAAAAATTCGGCAAGCGCAAGCCGCATCAGATTTCGGGCGGTCAACGTCAACGTGTGGCGCTGGCGCGCAGTCTAGCCAAGGCGCCCAAGCTGCTGTTGCTGGACGAACCGCTGGGCGCGCTGGATGCCAAGCTGCGTCAGGAGACGCAGTTTGAATTGATGGACATTCAGGAAAAGACCGGCACCACCTTCGTGATCGTGACCCACGATCAGGAAGAGGCGATGACCGTCGCCAGCCGCGTTGCGGTAATGGACCATGGCCGCATCATTCAGGCCGACACGCCCGCCAACATCTACGAGATGCCCAACAGCGTCTATGTGGCCGATTTCATCGGTGAGGTAACAATCATCGAAGGCCGCGCGACCAAGTCCGGCAAGGGCTATGATGTGACCTATGGCGAGGGCGTCCCCCCTCTGCGGGCGCACTCGGACACGGTTCTGCAAAACGGCCAAGCCTGCCATCTGGCAATCCGTCCCGAAAAGGTGACCATCACCGCAGATCCGCCCCAAGGCGCGGATAACGCCGTACAGGGCAAAATCATCGATATCGCTTATCTGGGCAACCTGTCGACCTATCACGTGGAATTGCCGAACGGTCAGATGATCAAGGCCCAATCGGCCAACACCCGCCGCCTGTCGCGGCGCAGTTTCACATGGGAGGACACCGTGTGGCTAAGTTGGACAGCCACCGCCGGCGTTCTGC
The DNA here is from genome assembly GCA_035798175.1 of Rhodobacteraceae bacterium KMM 6894. GTDB lineage: Bacteria > Pseudomonadota > Alphaproteobacteria > Rhodobacterales > Rhodobacteraceae > Roseovarius. The sequence continues at coordinate 79,240 of JAPFBS010000014.1, read as the reverse complement.
TGGAGGGTTAGGGGATGCGCCGCTTTACCCTGATCGTCGTTCCGTATTTCTGGCTGCTGGCGCTGTTTCTGGTGCCGTTCCTGATCGTATTGAAAATCAGCCTCAGCGATACCGCGGTGGCCATTCCGCCCTATACGCCCACGTTGGACCTGTCGCAGGGCTGGGCGGGCTTCAAGGATTTCCTGTCTGGTCTAGATTTCGAGAACTTCACGTTCCTGACGACGGATGATCTGTATTGGAAGGCCTATCTATCGTCGGTCAAGATCGCGACGATAGCGACCATCCTGACCCTGATCGTGGCCTATCCCATCGCCTATGGCATGGCCAGCGCCCCTGATCACTGGCGCCCGACGCTGATGATGCTGGTGATTCTGCCCTTCTGGACCAGCTTTCTGATCCGGGTCTACTCCTGGGTCGGTATCCTGAGCAACGAGGGGTATCTGAACCAATTCCTGCTGGGGATCGGCGTGATTTCCGAACCATTGACCATCCTCAACACCAATACGGCAGTCTATATCGGCATCGTTTACACCTACCTGCCGTTTATGATCCTGCCGATCTATTCGGCGCTGGAGCGGATGGACGGTTCCTTGCTGGAGGCAGCCGAGGATCTGGGATGCAGCCGTGCCAGCGCTTTTTGGCTGGTGACAATCCCGCTTAGCAAGAATGGCATCATCGCCGGGTGTTTTCTGGTGTTCATCCCGACAATCGGCGAATTTGTGATCCCGTCGCTTCTGGGAGGATCGCAGACACTAATGATCGGCAAGGTCCTGTGGGAGGAATTCTTTAACAACCGCGATTGGCCGGTGGCCAGCGCCGTTGCGGTGATCCTGCTGCTGATCCTGATCATTCCCATCGTGCTGTTCCAGCGCAACGAGCAAAAACAGCGGGAGGCCGAGGGATGAAACACGACGCATACCGCAAAAACACCCCGACCCTGTCGGTTAACGCAGGGGGCCAACAATGAGACGTATGACATGGTTCAACGTCACGTCTTTGACGCTGGGGTTTGCCTTTCTCTATATCCCGATGGTGATCCTGATCATCTTCAGCTTCAATGAATCCAAGCTGGTGACGGTCTGGGCAGGGTTCTCGACCAAATGGTATGGCGAGCTGATGCGCAACGAGGCGTTTCTTGACGCCGCGTGGGTCACGATCAAGGTCGCAGTCATCTCGTCCAGCATCGCAACCGTGCTGGGCACAATGGCCGCACTGGTGCTGGTGCGGGCGGGGCGCTTTTCGGGGCGCACACTGTTTTCCGGCATGATCTACGCGCCACTGGTGATGCCCGAAGTTATCACCGGTCTGTCGCTGCTGTTACTGTTCATCGGGATTGGTCTGGACCGGGGCATCCTGACGGTGATCCTGGCGCATACGACATTCTCGATGTGCTATGTGTCAGTCGTTGTATCGTCCCGACTGGTCAGTTTTGACCGCTCCTTGGAAGAGGCCGCGTTGGACCTTGGCTGTTCACCGGCCTCGGCATTTCGTCTGGTCACCCTGCCGATCATCGCGCCTGCGGTGATTTCCGGCTGGCTGCTGGCGTTCACCCTGTCGCTGGACGATCTGGTCATCGCCAGCTTCACCTCCGGGCCATCGTCCACCACGTTGCCAATCAAGATCTGGTCGTCGATCCGTCTGGGCCTCAGTCCGGAAATCAACGCCCTGTCGACCATCATGATCGCCATCGTAACGGTCGGTGTGATCACCGCGTCACTGACCAGCAAACGGGCCAGCCTGAAACGTCAGGCGGATGAGCGGGCGGCGGCATGAGCATGCGTCGGATTTTTCCAGCCCACGCATATAGCGAAGTCCCGCGCGACGCGTGCTATTGGCCCTCGACCATGGAGGTGCCCGTCAGCGCGCCCGCGCGTGGCACTTTGACGGCGGATGTGGTGATAATCGGCGCGGGATTTACCGGCCTGTCTGCGGCGCTGCATCTGGCGCAGGATGGCGCGGATGTGATCGTGCTGGAGGCCAACGATGTTGGCTGGGGCGCATCGGGCCGCAACGGTGGCTTTTGCTGTCTGGGCGGCGCGGCAGCGTCGGATCAGATGATCACGCGGATGTATGGCGAAGACGGGCGGCGCGATTTCTGCACGACTGAACGTCTGGCCGTCGATCTGGCCGCCGGTCTGATCCGCGATCACGGGATCGACGCCGATATCCATTCAGACGGCGAAACGATGATGGCGCATGATATGAAATCCGCCAACAGCTTTGATGCCCGCGCGCGCGACATGGAACGCGATTATGGCCTGACGCCCCAGATCATCGAACAGGATGCGCTGACCGCCAACGGCATGACCGGCCCGTTTCACCGTGCGATGACCATCCCGGCCGGATTTGCCCTGAATCCGATGAAATACGCCCAAGGGTTAGCGACAGCCGCGCGTGCGGCCGGCGTGCGGATTTTTGGACGCAGTCCGGTCAACCGGATCGACCAGAGCAGCGGTTTTACCCTGCAAACGCCGCAGGCACGGGTGCAATCCCGCCGCCTGATCGTGGCCACCAACGGTTACAGCTCGGATGATCTGCCCGACTGGATGCGCGGGCGCTATCTACCGACGCAATCCAACGTTTTGGTCACGCGGGAAATGACCGATGACGAACTGGCCGCACAGGGCTGGACCAGTACGCAAGCCTGCTATGACGACCGGTTTTTCGTGCATTATTTCCGCCTGATGCCCAACAAGCGGATGCTGTTCGGCATGCGCGGCGGGCTGTTTTCCGCGCCTTGGGCGGACAAGCGGATGCACAGCAATATCCGCAGACATTTCGAGACGATGTTCCCTGCGTGGAAACATGTGGAAACCCCCTATAGCTGGCATGGCCTGCTCAGCATTTCGCGCGATCTGACCCCCTATGCTGGACCGATCGACACGATGCCGGGGGCCTATACGGCGATTTCGTACCACGGCAACGGCGTGGCGATGGCCAGCTATGCGGGTGCGTTACTGGCGGATATGGCGATGGATCGCAAACCGCGCAATCTGTACCCATCGGTGATGCAATCGCCGCCGGGCCGCTGGCCTTTGGGCAAATACCGGCGCGCGTGGTTCTGGCCGGTTTACGGCGCGGCGTGGGCAATGGGCAAATAGCGCGTCACGCGCGCGCATCCTCCAGTATCAGATCCGCCCCTTTTTCGCCCACCATCATTGCGGGGGCATTGGTGTTGCCCGATGTAACAGCCGGAAAGATCGACGCATCGACCACGCGCAGCCCATCGACCCCGTAAACACGCAACCGCGCATCCACCACGTCCTGCGCAGGGTCCGGCCCCATCCGGCAGGTGCTGACTGGGTGATATACCGTTCCCGCCCGCGCGCGGCAATCAGCCAACATCTGATCTTCGGTCTGCACCTGCGGGCCGGGTGTCAGTTCGCTGTCAATCACTGCCGCCATGGATGGCGCGGCAGCGATCCGGCGCATCAATTGCGAGGCTTCGATCATCTCAGCTATGTCATTATCCGTGGACAGATAGTTGGGGTGGATCGCGGGGGCATCTTTGGGGTTGTTGCTGACAATTTCGATATGGCCCCGGCTGGTGGGTCGGGTCGGCTGCGCCCCCAGCAGGAAGCCTGAAAACGGGTCGGGATTCATCAAAGGTCGCTGGCCGGGAGGGGCCTTTGTGTAGCTGACCGGCGAAAAATAGAGCTGCATATTTGGACGCTCCACATCGGGACGCGAGCGCACGAACCCGCCACCCTGATTGACACCCAGCGACAGCGGCCCGCGCCGCGTCAGGACATAGCGCAGCCCCTGCCACAGCTTGCCCTGCCAACTGTGCAATTGGTCGTTCAATGTCGGCACGCGCGAACGAAACAGGTAATCAATTGCCAGATGGTCCTGAAGGTTGCGCCCGACGGCGGGCCGGTCCTGCACCACGTCGACTCCGTGTTTTCGCAGCAGCGCGCCGGGGCCGATACCTGACAGTTGCAGCAGTTGGGGTGAATTAACGGACCCCGCAGATACGATCACCTCGCGCCGGGCCATGGCCTGCTTTAGCTGTCCGTTCTGGCGATAGGCGACGCCAACGGCGCGCCGACCCTCCATCACGATACGTTCGGCAAGGGCATTGCGCGCTATCATCAGGTTCGCACGGCCTTTGGCGGGACCGATATAGGCGCGTGCCGCGCTCATCCGCATACCGCCCTTGGCGGTGTTTTGATATGTGCCCACGCCCTCCATCGACGCGCCGTTGAAATCGGTGTTGTGGGTGAATTGCAACTCACCCCCCGCATCTATGAACGTCTGGCACAGGGGATGCAGGTCACGTTCCATTGATGCCACATGCACCGGGCCATCGCCACCACGATAGGCATCGCCGCCCCGATCATTCGTCTCGCACCGTTTAAAATAGGGCAGCACATCGTCCCAGCCCCAGCCGGGATTGCCCATCGCCTTCCAGTCGTCAAAATCGGCGTGCTGGCCGCGAATATAGACCATCGCGTTGATCGAAGATGACCCGCCCATGACCTTGCCGCGCGGCCAATAGCCCACGCGGCTGTCCAGCGCTGGTTCGGGCGCGGTGTGGTACATCCAGTTGACCGATTTCTTGTAGAACGTCTTGCCATAGCCGATGGGCAGCCAGATCCAAAAGTTCTTGTCGCTGCCCCCCGCCTCTAACAGTAGGACGGAATACCTCCCATCCGCCGTCAACCGATTGGCCAGCACACATCCGGCCGAGCCTGCGCCGACGACGATATAGTCAAACTGGGTCACGTCCGGTTAGCCGGGAACGGCGGTGATCACATACAGCTTGCGCATATGCTCGTGGATCGTCCATTCGCCAGTCCAGCCCAGCGGCAAAACCAGCAGATCACCGGGGCCGATATCGCGGCTGCCCGATCCGTCAGCGTTTGTGACGGTCGCACGGCCCGCGATGATGTGGCAATATTCCGCGCCCCCGGTGCGGTCGGCGGTAAACCGGCCCGGCGTACATTCCCAGACGCCGATATTGGTCAGACCATCAACCGAGGAAAACAGGTTGTTCGACGCCTCTTCCTGACCATCGGTCAGGGTGGTCGGCTTGGGCTTGAACGGGTTCAGTTTGACCGACGCGAGATCGGGGAAGGCATCAAGTGAGATCATTTTGTCCTCGTAGATTTTCAAATATCAGGGGAAGCCCCCTATTTCTTCTGCCCGAACAATTGCGCCAGCACCATCGCCCCTGTCGTCACCAGCACCATAATGGTTGAAATCGACGCAATGGTCGGATCAATCTGATCGCGCAGCGCGTTGAACATGTTGCGCGTCAGGGTCGGATTGTCGCCTCCGGACACGAACATCGCCACGACCACCTCGTCGAATGAGGTCAGAAAGGCCAACAGCGCGCTGGTGATCACCGCGAACTTGATCTGCGGAAGGGTGACGGTCAGAAAGGCCTTCCACCGGGGGGCACCCAGACTGCGAGCCGCTTGTTCCTGACTCATATCATAGCCTTTCAGCGCGGCACCGGTGACGATCACCACCAGTGGTAGCGCCAGAACCGTATGCGCAAGAACCAGACCGGTCAGCGTATACAGGATCTGCAACTGCACATAGGCATAGAATGCGCCAATCGCGACCAGCACGACGGGCACCATCATCGGCGTGATCAGCAACACGAAAGCGACCCGGATAAACCGGACTTTCGAGGCATGCAGACCATAGGCCGCCAAAACGCCGGCGGGCGTGGCGACCAGCATGGTCAGGAACGCCGCCTTTAGCGACGTGCGCGTCGCCTGCATCCACTCGGGCGAGCTGAAATAATTGTCGTACCAGCGGGTCGACCATGTTTCAGGCGGAAATTCGAGATACTGACTGTCAGAGAATGACATCGGGATGACGATCAGCGTCGGCACCACCAGCAGGACCATCGTTATCCCGGCAATGACATACAGCCACAGGCGCTGACCATGGGTGACCTGCGTTTCGGTCGCGGGGGAGGTGAACCAGTTTGCCATCAGTGCCGCCCCCCGCCTGTCATCTGATCAAGGTTCAGAAATCGGGATGCGACCCACAGGATGATCATCGTCGCCACCAACAGGACCACGCCAAGGGCACTGGCCGCGCCCCAGTTGACGAACAATTCAATGTTGGACACGATCTTCATCGACACCATGATCACTTTGCCGCCGCCCAGCACGGCGGGTGTCACAAAGAATCCGAGGCACAGGATGAACACCATCAGCGACCCGGCAAACAGGCCCGGCGTGGATAGGGGGAAAAACACCGTCCAGAAGGCGCGCTGCGGGCTGGCGCCCAAATTGGACGCGGCATTCATGTAATCGCGGTTGATCGCTGTCATCGCGCCGTAAAGCGGCAAGATCAGGAACGGCAGCATGATATGCACCATGCCGATCAGATTGCCGGTCATATTGTGAACCATCTTTAGCGGTTCATCCCACAGGCCCAACGACATGGCCCATTCGTTGATCAGCCCCTGTTTCTGTAACAACACCAACCACGCATAGGTGCGCACCAACAGCGAGGTCCAGAACGGCAACAAAACGGAGATAAGGCAAATACCGGCCCACTTCTTTGGCAGTTGCGATAGAAAGTAGGCCAAGGGATAGCCGATCAGGATACAGATGCCGGTGGTCATGATACTGACCAGAAAGGTGGTCTTGAAAATACGGATGTAGGACTTGCGCGCGATCATCCGCTCGTAATTTTCCAAGGAAAAGTTACCGTCCGCGCCGATGAACGACACATAGAACAGCCAGCCGACCGGCAGCACCAGAACGATCATCACCAAAATCAACGCCGGAGAGCTAAGCCCGAACAGCTTCAACCGCTCCATCCGCTCGTCGGCGCGCAGGCCGGCGGCGTTCATGTCTGTCGACTGGTCCAACATGGCCATCTCAGACCTCCCCGCCGTCAATGATGACGGTATCCTCGGGGGCAAGGCCCAGGGTGACGCTTGCGCCGACCGTCGGCAACGTGGCCACTGTGCCCTGCCGCACGGAACCGCGCAGCGTGATCATTTCGCCCCCGTCCAGCCGTGCGTTCAACAGGTAACTGTCGCCTTGGTAAACTACCTGTTCGGCGCGCGCCGCGAACGTGTTCATGTTCTCAGGTGCGGGACCGTCCAGCAGGCGCAGGCGCTCGGGGCGGGCCATCAGCAACAGATCTGGCGCGTCGGGCACCGTGCCCGAGTGAGCCAGCTTTTGATCCCGAAACAGCACATCCGAGCCGAATTTGCGCACCTCCAGAAAGGTGGATTCACCGATGAAATCCGCGACAAACCGGTTCGCGGGATGTTCATACAGGTCACGCGGGGTGGCCACTTGCATTATGCGTCCATGGTTTACCACCGCAATGCGGTCCGACATGGTCAGCGCCTCGCGCTGGTCGTGGGTGACATAGACTGTGGTGATGCCCAGCTTTTCGTGCAGGCTGCGCAATTCGATCTGCATCTGGTCGCGCAGTTTCTTATCCAGCGCCGACAGTGGTTCGTCCATCAGCAGGATGCGCGGTTCAAACACGATGGCACGGGCTACGGCGACACGTTGACGTTGACCGCCTGACAGTTGATCAATCCGGCGGTCGCCAAAACCGCCCAGTTGCACCGTTTCCAGCGCGCCTTCGACGCGTGTGGCGATCTCGTCCTTGGACACACCACGCAGCCGCAGGGGATAGCCCACATTGCCGGCCACGGTCATATGCGGAAACAAGGCGTAGCTTTGAAACGTCATGCCGACATCGCGCAAATGCGGGGGGGTACGGATCACCTCTTTGTCGCCAAATTTCAGGCTGCCACGATCAGGGCGGGTGAACCCTGCCAACACCATCAACAGTGTCGTTTTACCCGATCCAGAGGGGCCCAACAGGGTAAGAAACTCGCCGCTTTTAATTTCGATCGACACATCGTTCAACGCATGGACCGACCCATAGGTCTTGGTAATGTTGCTTACGGAAATCGGGAGGGCGACGTTGGGTGTGCTGCTCAATGATCTGTCCACTTTTTCAATGCGTGACGGGCCGGAAGCGGCCCGTCACAAAGTCATAAGGAGGCGCCGATCACTCGGTCAGCATTTCTTGATACATCTCGGCCGCAGTGGTTTCCCACTTGCTGTACCATGCTAGGTTGATAGGCAATTGCATGGCCGCGTTTGCGGGCGACGACGGCAGGGCCGCAGCGGTAGCCGCATCAATTACGCCAGTTTCATAGGCGGTTGAGTTGGTCGGACCGTAGGTGATGTATTTAGGCAGATCGTCCTGATACTCGGGCTTTGAGATCTCTGCGATGAACTCCATCGCCAGATCCTTGTTCGGCGCACCTTTCGGGATCGCGAAGCAGTCATAGTCCAGCAGCGCCTGATTATAGCCATAGGCCACTTTCGCGCCGTCAGCCTTGGCATTGTCGAACCGGCCATTCCAACCGGTGCTCATGTCGACCTCACCGTCCTTCATCAACTGTGCATGTTGCGCGCCCGAAGACCAGAACACGGCGATGTTCGGCTTCAACTCGCGGATCTTGTCGATTGCGCGCTCGATGCCTTCTTCGCTGTCCAGAACGGAGTAGACATCCTCGGGGGCAACGCCATCGGCCATCAAGGCTGGCTCCAGCGCACCGGCAACCTTTCCGCGATACGAGCGGCTGCCCGGGAATTTCTCGGTATCGAAAAAGTCCGCCCAGCTTTGCGGGCCTTCTTCGCCGACCGTTTCAGTGTTCCACGCATAGACTGTCGAGAACACATCGCCACCGACGCAATAGTCGTTGTAGGTGCCGGGAATGAAGGTGGACACGTCAATGACGTCATAATCCAGCTTTTCCAACAGACCCTCTTCGGCGGCGCGCGCGGCACTGCCCGACCCGCTGACAACGATATCCAATGTGACCTGTCCGGTTTGCACCTGAAGACGCACGTCGGACATGCCGCCGTAGGATTCTTCCTTGACCTCGACGCCGGTGTTGGCCGACGCGGGCACGAACAACGCCTTGCTTTGCGCCTCTTGGTAAGAGCCGCCCCAAGACGCGATGGTCAGGCTTTTATCCTGCGCCATTGCGGTGGTCGCAAGCAGCGCCGCCGAAACCGTTACGAGTGATAGTTTCTTCATGTATCTTCTCCCTTTTGGTTTTTTTGTTGATTGATCTTGCGGTGAAAGTGTCTATCCGGTCCAGACTATTCTAGATTTTTCAGGCCGCTGAGGCGCGTGCGCGCGCAAACTGCCTACGATCGTTCCATTGATACCAAGCGACAGCAGCAGGCAGGAACCACGGCTTCCCAGTATAGAGCGGGCGTGTCGGGTGGGGCAGGTCATCGAATGCGGTGCGACCCTCGGCCAGGTCCAGAACCTTTTGGCCTGTGCGCATGCCCAGATAGCTGGCCATCTGCACGCCCGACCCGCAATACCCCAACGCATAGTGAATGCCATCATGCACGCCGGTATGGGCCAGTTCGTCGAAACTATAGGCGACAGTTCCGCTCCAGCTGTGGGTTACGCCATAGGCACGCAGCTCGGGAAAGATGCGGCACATGCTGTCATAAAGACGCGGGCCGCTTTCCGCCGGGTTGGTTTCACGCGCCGAGACGCGACCGCCGAACAGGATGCGCTGACCGTCGGGTGAGGGGCGATAATAATACAGCACCTTGCACGTGTCGCTGGCGACCCGGCGGGTCGGGAACAGCTGATCCATAAGCGTTTTCGGCAACGGCTCGGTCGCGATGATATAGCTGCCGATAGGGATCACCCGGCGTTGCAGCCAAGGCGTGACGCCTGTTGTATAACCGTTGGTGGCGATGATCACGTCGCGCGCGCTGACGCGGCCCTTGGCGGTCTGCACGTCAAAGCCGGTGGGCGTGCGGGTGATGTTCGTCACCGCCGCATTGCCGGTCACATGCGCGCCTGAGTCCAACGCGCTGTGCAGCAGACCGCGCAGGTATTTGCCCGGGTGCAGGCTGCAATGATCGGCGTAAATCAGGCCGCCCCAATAACTGTCCGTGCCCAGTTCTGTATGTTGTTCACTGCGCGGCACGGCATGCACGTTGACGCCCTCATCGCGCGCCAGCGTTTCGGCATCCCTCACCAACGCCTCGTAATGCTGGGGCGTGTGGGCGGCATGAAACCGGCCCGAACGGGCGAAATCGCAATCGATCTTCTCGGCCTCGATCCGTTCGGCGATCCATTTCAGGGCGCTGGTCCCTTCGCCCCGGATGGCGCGCGCCTTGTCCGCGCCAAATTTCGCCGTCAGCTTGGCCAGCGAGGGTTTGACGCTGGCGCTGATCTGGCCACCATTTCGGGTACTGCATCCATATCCGGGATCGGCAGCGTCCAGCACCATGGTACTGCGCCCGCCTCGCGCCGTTTCAATCGCGGCGTTCAGGCCTGTGTAGCCAGCCCCGACGATCAGGACATCGACAGACGGAATCGGCTGATCCGGCAAGGCCGGGGGCGCGCCCAGTTGATCATGCCAATAAGGCTGATCCGTATAGCCCGCCAAAAGCCCCTTCGTCATTGTGTTAACCCTTTTTGTTCGGTCCGGTCGTTCAAAAGGAATACTACGAACGTATTGGTCGGTACTTCATATCCATTGTAGATTTTTAGCCATACCAATCATCCACCTAACGCGGGCAACGTGCGCAGGATTTCAATCCCTTTGGCGATATCGTCCGGTTGGCTGCTGCCAAACCCCAGAACCAGCCCCTTTTGCGCAAGAGGGGCCAGACAGTACTGCGCCAAGGGCACGACAATCACCCCTTGATCGCGGGCCTGAGCGGCGGCAGTGACCTCATCCACATTAGAATGCAATTGTGCCCAAGTGTGGAAACCGCTGGTCGTGGGCTGAACCTTGATCGTGTCGGGCAGCGCCTGTGCGGCGGTCATCAACGCCTCATAGCGCACCTTGTACAAACGGCGCATCAGGCGGATGTGGGTGGCGAAATACCCTTCATCCATGAAATCCGAAACGGTCGCCTGTACCGCCGTCGCCGGGCCGCTGACCCAGGACGCAAACGCGGTGTCGAAAATATCGATCATCCGCTCGGGCACCACGACAAAGCCAAGACGCAGCGCGGGAAACAGTGTTTTCGAGAACGTGCCGACATAGATCACCCGCCCATCGGTATCGATGCTTTGAAGTGCAGGCTGCGGGCGCGAGGCGAAGTGGAATTCGCCGTCATAGTCGTCTTCGACAATCAGAGCCTTGGCCTCGTGCGCGGCCTGCAACAGATCCAATCGCCGGCGCAGGGACATGATGTGACCCAAGGGTTGCTGGTGTGATGGCGTGACAAAGGCCATGCGGAAGTAAGGCGCAGTTTCAATGCCTTGCACAACATTCAGCCCGTCTTCGTCCACCCCGATAGGGACCAATTCCGCCCCGGTTGCGATCAGCGCATTGCGCGCGCCCTTGGCACCGGGGTTTTCAAACCAAACCTTATCGCCTGCATTCAGGAACAACTGTCCGATCAGGGCAAAAGCGTGCTGTGCACCGGCGGTGATGAACACCTGTTCGGGGCGGCATTGAATACCGCGCGCCGCTGCCAGATGCGCCGTGATGGCGGCGCGCAGGCCTGCATGTCCTTGCGGTGGACCATACCCCATGACCTCAGTGCGATGGCCGCGCAAATGGCGGGCCGAAATGCGCGCCCAACTGGCCATGGGAAACGCATCCAACGCCGGCAAGCCGCTAACAAAGGCCTGCGGATTATGCGGTAATCGCGCCCGTGGCGCATAGCTGGAGGACGCGTGGCTAACGGTATAGGACAGGCGCGGCGCGGACTGCGTTCCGGTCGTTCCCGGCGCTACAGGGGGCTGACGCGCTACCAATGTGTCACTGACAAACGTGCCAGCGCCAACGCGTGACGTGACCATGCCCTCGGCAATCAGACGGTCGATCGCGTCGATCGCCGTGGTCCGCGACACCCCGGTTTCACGCGCCAAGGTGCGCGTGGCGGGCAGGCGATCACCGGGGCGCAATCCGCCCGACAACAACATGTCGCGCAGCGCCATATAAAGTTGCACACTGATATTTTTGTGCGACCCACGATCCAGTTGGATCGACGACAATAACGCACCTGCCTCTTGTTTCATCGCGTTGCTTTCAAATTGGTCATCTCGTTTTAACAAAATGGATATTTGTTACGGTCCAATATCCTGTAACGCTGCCCCGATTAACAGACATTTCCCAAAAGGCAGGCAGAACATGAAACTCACATCAATCGAGACGTTTTCGGATGAGTTCATCTGCTTTGTGCGCGTCACCGGCGCGGACGGCAGCCAAGGGTGGGGGCAGGTCGCGCCCTATTGCGCAGATATTACCGCCAAGGTGGTGCATCGTCAGGTCGCGCGCCATGTGTTGGGGCGTAATATGCTGGATATTGACGGCGCACTGGAACTGGTGCGCGACCGCGAACATAAATTCCCCGGTTCCTATGTGCGCCGGGCGATGGGCGGTCTGGACACAGCCCTGTGGGATTGGCGCGGGCGGCGCGAGGGCGTGGCGGTCTGCACGCTGCTGGGCGGCACACCGGGGCCGTTCCGGGCCTATGCCAGCTCGATGAAGCGCGACATTACCCCGGCTGCCGAGGCCGACAGGTTTCAACGCCTGCGCGATGCGCACGGATTTGATGCGTTCAAGTTCCGCATCGGCGCCGAAGTCGGGCACGACACCGACGAATGGCCGGGCCGAACAGAGGAAATCGTGCCGACGATCCGCCGCGCCTTGGGCGACGATGCCGCGCTGCTGGTCGATGCCAACTCTTGCTATTCGCCTGCCCGCGCCATTGAAGTGGGCAAACTGTTGCAAGACAACGGTATCTCCCATTTTGAAGAGCCCTGTCCCTATTGGGAATTCGATCAGACCAAACAGGTCACGGACGCACTGGACATAGATGTGACAGGGGGCGAACAGGATTGCATGATGGCCAATTGGCAGGACATGATCACGCGCCGTGTGGTCGATATCGTTCAGCCCGATGTATGCTACATCGGCGGCATCAATCGCACACTGCACGTTGCCAAACTGGCCGAAGCGGCGGGAATACCGGTAACGCCACATGCCGCGAACCTGTCGATGGTGACGCTGTTCACGATGCACCTGCTGCGCGCCATCCCAAACGCGGGGAAGTATCTGGAGTTTTCCATCGAAGGTCTGGATTACTATCCGTGGCAGGATCAACTGTTCACGACCGATCCGTACCAGATCACCGATGGCCAAGCGACCGTGACAGATGCCCCAGGTTGGGGGATCGAAGTCAATCCCGAATGGTTGGCGCGATCATCTTATGAGTGCAGTACGCTGGAGCGGTAACACCTTAGCCCGCGCTGTGACGCTCGATATGGGCGCGCATGTGCTCGGCCTCTTGGCGGGCTTCGCGCAGGCCCTCCATTGTCGCGGCCAATTCGGCCTCGGTCTGCGATAGCTGGTTGGTCAATTCGGCCTCGCGCTGTTGCAGATAGGTGATGGCCTGATCGCGGGTTTCCTCGGCCTCGTGCAGTTCCTGCGCCATGCGGTCCAACTCGCCCAGGTCAGATTGCGACACGCGGATAAAGCGATGCACCAGCCAGTTTGCAAACCACCCCAGACTGAAAGCAACAAAGAGAATAATAGCGGTCGCAAAGATAAACTCAGTTCTGTTCATCGGCTGCGTCTTCCTCTGACTCGGTGCTTTCGGGTTGTGCGCCTGTTTGACCGTCTTGCCCGTCGCTTTCAAGCTCTGATTGCGCATCTGCGTCTGCGTTTGGATCGACTACCTTGAATTCGATGCGGCGGTTTTGTTCGCGTCCTTCTTCGGTGTCGTTAGTGCTGATCGGTTGGCTTTCGCCATAGCCCTTGGCGGTGAACCCTGCGGTCGAAATGCGGCGCGCGCGTAGTGCGTCCAAAACGGCATTGGCGCGTTGTTGACTGAGCTCTTCGTTCATCTCCTCGCGGCCTTGGCTATCAGTATGACCACCAATCTCGACTTGTAGGTCACCGCATTTTTTCAAAACTTCGGCGATATCATCCATGATGGCCGCGCCGCTGCTGTCTATGGCGGTTCCGCCAGGTTCAAAGTTGATCTTACGCTCGGACTGAATTTGCACGATCATGGCGATGCATTCTTCTGGCGTCGGAATACCGGCGATGGGATCCAACGCTTCGACATAGGTCACGTCGATGTCGAATTTCTCGGCCTCGCCCAGTTTTTCCGCCAACAGCCCTGCGATCTGCGCGCTGGCATCCTTGCGACCGGTCTTGCCGCTGACACGCAGCGAGGTTGGCGTGACGTTGACCACACCGTTGGACAGATAGGCCAGCGTTTCCAGCCCGGTCAGCACGCGCACCGGCCAGGCCTGCGGCAAGCCTTCGGTCACGCGCACCTGCGTATAGACGCTGCCCGAGGCAAACCGCGCGCGGGCGAAACTGTCGACAGTATCGCGCATCCGGTCGCTGCCGACCTTGCCGCGCAACTGCACCAGCCCCTCGGGGGAGAGGGTGGCGGTGAATTCGGGAATGACCGGCGCGCTGTTGTCCTCGGGCGGGGGCAGGACGGCGTGCAGGGCAAAGACATCCGGCAGGTCGCTTTGCAGCGCGCCGACGACATCGTCAAACAGGGCCTCGTCCGTGCCCTGCGCCGCCAAAAGCGAGATATCTGCATCGGCAAACGTGACGCTGCCACCCCCCAACTTGGCCACTGCGGCGATGGCCAGCGCCCCTGCGCGGCCCCATTGCGGCGTGGGCACGCCCAGACCGATGACGCAATCCACCTCGCCTTCCAGACCTGCGGCGCGGGCGGCGGCGATGATGGCGCGCTGCGACGCCTCGGTATCGGCGGAACAGGCGTCAAATTGCGCCGTGCCGTCCTCGATCAGAAAGCGCAGCGTAAAGGGCGTGATCACCGGGCGCGGAGCCGAAACATCCAACGTCACACGCACATCGCTGGGCACGCGGCGCGACAGATCCTTCTCCAGTTCGACCTTTTCTTCGGGGCTGTCCGCCATGGTCGTGACAGACACGCGCCCGGCCTCGACCGAGATCTTGGCGCGTGGCAGGCTTTTAAGTGCGCGCAGCGCATAGTTCAGCGACGGCTCCCATGAGTCGGCGACAGGGTAATCGGCAGCATCCAGCAGGTCGGCCACATCCGCACCCGAGGCTGCGGTGTTCACGCTTTTCAACAGGGCTTCGCGATCCGTTTCGGCCGGGATCAGTCCAATCAGCGATATGCCCGATTCGTTGCGCAAAATCTCGATCGAGAAGCGCGGCGGAACCAACGCGGCGCTGTCTTCGATCTGCATCTGGTCGA
This sequence comes from Rhodobacteraceae bacterium KMM 6894, assembly GCA_035798175.1. GTDB lineage: Bacteria > Pseudomonadota > Alphaproteobacteria > Rhodobacterales > Rhodobacteraceae > Roseovarius. Next base: position 64,028 of record JAPFBS010000014.1, on the reverse strand, counting down.
TCACGCGTGCCGCATCTACGACCCGCCCGGCGATGGACAGCGCATTGAACCGCGTGGCCTCGCTGGGGGCGGTGCCGGCCAGAAACACCTGCAGCCCGTCGGAATCCACCTCGGCCCAAGTCAGCCCCTCAAGATCCAACGCCGAGCGCACTTCGCCGCGTGAGTTATCCTCGATCACAGTGACCGCGAATCCGGCGGCCACCCAGCACAGGACTGCCGACAACACGAAGGTTCCGACAATCGCAGAGATCGATGATAAACGCATACGCTGGCCTGAGGTTAGGACGGGTCCCCTACTCTTTAGGCAGGGCCGGGGCCAAGTTCAATCACACGAAAAGCGCGACGGCGAAAAACGGCAAGGGCAACAGGCCCGCGTCGCGGTTGGATCTGAACAGGGCCAACAGGCGTCCGGTGTCGCCTATATCCAGTCGCATCAACTGCCACATAAGGTGCAGACCCAACGCCCAAGGCCCTAGAAGGGCCACCAGCAGCGCCATCGGATCGCCGCCCTTTGCGGCCAGAATCACCGCGGCAGTCATCAACACGACGGTCACCACCAGAAACCGGCGCAGCCAGATGGGCGACCGGTCGCCAAACAGCCGCGCGGTGGATTTTACCCCGATCAGGGCGTCATCCTCGGCGTCCTGATGGGCGTAAATGGTGTCGTAAAACAGCGTCCACGCGATTCCCGCCAGATACAGGATCACGGCAGGCCACTCTAACCGCCCGGTATGGGCGGTCCAGGCCAGCAACGCGCCCCAATTGAAGGCCAACCCTAGAAACACCTGCGGCCACCATGTGAAACGCTTCGCGAACGGATAAATCGCGACCGGGACCAGCGCGACAATGCCCAGCACGATCGCCATAGGCGGAAATGTCAGAAGCACACAAAATGCGACCAGCGCCTGCAACACCAGCCACATCAGCGCGCCCTTGACGCTGACCTGACCCGACGGGATCGGCCGCAACGCCGTGCGCGCAACGCTGCCGTCGATATGGCGATCGGTGATGTCGTTCCAGGTGCAGCCTGCGCCACGCATCAAAAACGCACCTATGGCGCAGCCCGCAAAGATCCACAGATCCATCCAGCGCGCTTGTCCGTCATGCAGCATCGCCAGCGTCAACCCCCACCAGCACGGCAGCAATAGCAACCAGGTGCCGATGGGCCGGTCCGCGCGGCTAAGGCGCAGATAGGGGCGCGTGGCGGGCGGGGCCAGGCGATCCACCCAATTGCCGCGCACGGCATCGGCAACAGTTGTTTCAGGCTCTGGGTTTTCAGGCTCTGGCGTTGGACCCGGCTGGCTCATATGGTGCGCCCCATGACGACTGCAAAAATCAGACTGTATGTAGAGCACCCTTTGGGGTCAGGGCAATCGGTTCCTCTGAACCGCGATCAGGCGCATTACCTGTTTTCGGTGATGCGGCTGGGCGTTGGCGCGCAGGTGCTACTTTTCAACGGGCGCGATGGCGAATGGCAGGCCGAGGTGGTTCAGGCCGGTAAACGTGGTGGCATTTTGCAGGCAGGTGCGCAAACGCGCACCTTACAGATGCCGCCCGACCTCTGGCTGATGTTCGCCCCGATCAAAAAGGCGCGTACCGATTTTATCGTCGAAAAGGCGACCGAGATGGGCGCCGCCCGCATCTGCCCAGTGCAAACCGCCCATACGAACGCCGACCGAATCCGACAGGACCGCCTGCAAGCACATGCCGTTGAGGCCGCCGAGCAATGCGGCGGCACCTATGTGCCTCCGGTTGATGACTTGCAAAAACTAGATCGCGTGCTGGATGGGTGGGATACGTCACGCCGCATCCTTTTCTGCGACGAAGGTCTGGCAGGGCAAGCGCCGACGCAGATCGGGGATTTGGGGGGCGAAACCACCCCATGGGCAATCCTAATCGGCCCCGAAGGCGGGTTTTCCGAGGCCGAACGCACCCGACTGCACGCCTTGCCCTACGCGCACGCCGTCAGCCTTGGGCCCCGCATCCTGCGCGCGGACACCGCTGCCATTGCGGCGCTGACCCTGTGGCAAAGCGCGCTGGGGGATTGGCGATGAGCTTCGTACGGCCCGAGGCCCATGCGGCCCTGACCCGGTGGCGCAGCGTGCTGATCTGGGGCGCGGTCTGCGCATTTGGTCTGTGGTGGGCCCTGTTTAGCTACGGCACGCTGGTGTGGCTCGGCGGGGTCTTGGCGCTTGCGGGAGGGGCGATGGCCATCGCGGCAATCCAGCGCATGCGTTTTGGCCAAGATACCAACGCGCCCGGCGTGGTGCGCGTCGATGAAGGCGCGATTGCCTATTTCGGGCCTTTGACCGGGGGCGTGGTGGCCAGATCGGAGATGACCGTGCTGGCGCTGGATCGCACCGGGCGGCCCGCGCATTGGGTGCTTAGTCAGCCGGGCCAGCCGGATGTGATGATCCCGTTGGGGGCTGAGGGCGCGGATGCGCTGTTTGATGCTTTTGCCGCCCTGCCCGGTATGCGCACCGAACGGATGCTGGCCGAAATGCGCCGCGACACGCCGGGCCACGTGGTGATTTGGCACCGTGAAGGCCACGCGCCTGCACATTTGCGCCTGACCTAATCACGCCTTTCGCGGGTTGACACCACCCGCCGCCCGCATCACGACTGACCCCTTAAACTGTGCACAGGAGCGTTGCCTCATGTCTATTCCCCAGTCCGGCGGCGGGCCGATTGAACACCATGGCCAGTTGGCCGAATATCTGGAAGCGGGCAATAAACCCGCAGCCGATTGGCGCATCGGCACCGAGCACGAGAAGTTCGGCTATTGCAAGGACACGCACAAGCCGATTCCCTATGCAGGCGAGCGCAGCGTGCTGGCCGTTCTGGAAGGCCTGCGGGACAAGCATGGCTGGTCGCCCGTCACCGAGGACGGCAACCTGATTGGGCTGGAAAAGGCCGGCGCGAATGTCTCGCTGGAACCGGGCGGGCAGTTGGAGCTGTCGGGCGCACCGTTGGAGACGATCCATGAGACTTGCGATGAGGTGAACATCCACCTGCGCGAGGTCAAGGATATCGCGGACAAGGTCGGCGTCGGCTTTATCGGGCTGGGCGCGGCACCGGAGTGGTCGCATGAGGACATGCCCCTGATGCCCAAGGGCCGCTACAAGCTGATGGACAGCTATATGGAGAAGGTCGGCACGATGGGCCGCTCGATGATGCGGCGCACTTGCACGGTTCAGGTCAATCTGGATTTCGCGTCCGAGGCGGACATGGTTAAGAAATTCCGCGTAGCACTGGCGCTGCAACCGGTCGCGACAGCGCTGTTCGCCAATTCACCCTTCTTTGAAGGCAAGGTAAACGGGCACAAATCATGGCGCAGCCGGGTTTGGCGCGATCTGGACGCGGACCGCACCGGCATGCTGCCGTTTGTGTTCGAGGACGGCATGGGGTTCGAACGCTATGTCGACTACGCATTGGATGTGCCGATGTATTTCGTCTATCGCGACGGCAAATATATCGATGCGCTGGGCATGTCGTTCCGCGACTTCCTGAAGGGCGAACTGCCTGCGATGCCCGGTGAAATGCCGACAATGTCGGATTGGGCGGATCATCTGACCACCACCTTCCCCGAGGCACGGATCAAGAAATTCATGGAAATGCGCGGGGCCGATGGCGGTCCGTGGCGGCGCCTGTGTGCCCTGCCCGCGTTCTGGACCGGCATCATGTATGATCAAAGCAGTCTGGATGCTGCTTGGGATCTGGTCAAAGGCTGGACCGCCGAACAGCGCGAAGCGCTGCGTGTTGCCGCCAGCGTTGACGCGTTGCAGGCCAAGGTGGACGGCATCGACATGCACGAACTGGCCCGACAGGCGGTCGATATCTCCGAGGCTGGTCTGCGCGCCCGCGCCCGTCCCGGTGCCAACGGTCTGATCCCGGACGAGACGCATTTCCTGAACGCCCTGCGCGAAAGCGTGGATTCAGGTCAGGTGCCTGCGGATGAGTTGCTGGCGCATTACCACGGCGACTGGAACGGCGATCTCAGCCGGATCTACTCCGAATACTCGTATTGATCTGATGTAGGGCGCGGCGGCATGTGGCCGCGTCCTACAAATCCGACGTCTCGCGCCCCGAGACCTTGTGCACGATTCCACGCTGCGCATCACCCTGATAGATCCCGAACTGCCCGTGCCGATATTCCTGCGCATAGCGCGCCAACATTGCACGTTCCGGCGCACTCACGACACGGTTCAGCGGGATTTCCTCCAGCGGGCAAAAGAACATCCCCTTGGGGGCCGGCCCCGACACCGTGCCATGATAGACGATCGCGTGGCGCGCGCGGTCCGCATCGTCATAAACCGCATAGAGATGATCCAACTGCGGCGTCAGACCCGCGCGAGTCATACGCTCGGTCAACCCTGGCAGGCTGACGGAATGGTCGGGTGCGTCGGGCACAGTCACGGTGCCATCCGCATTGCGCACCAGCAATATTGCCCCGTTCTGCTCCATGATCGCGCCGATAGACACGTCACCAGCCCGCGCCGCCGCGCTGACCAGCTTGTCCTCCAGACCGATGGAAAAATAGCTGCCACGATGATAGCCCAAGGGCGGTGCGGTGTTCACTGTGCTATCCAGAACCCGCCCGATCAGCACCACATGATCCCCTGCGTCGATCCTTTGATGCTGCACACATGCAAACATCGCCACCGAGCCGGGCAATAACGGAACGCCGCCCGTCCCCTCAATCCAGTCGATCTGCTGAAACTTGTCTTGCGCGCGAGATGCGAACAGGCCCGAGATGTCCTTTTGATCTTCGCACAGTACGTTGACGCCGAAATGCTCGGCCTCGCCGAATACGGCGCAGCTGTGCGCGCTTTTTGCAATGCAGACCAGCAACAGGGGCGGGTCCAGCGAAACCGAGGTAAAGGAATTCGCGGTAAAGCCACGCGGCGTGCCGTCCGGCTGGCGTGTGGTCACGACGGTTACGCCAGTGGCAAACTGGCCAAACGCCTCGCGCAGGGCGCGCTTTTCGTCATCCGTCATGGGGTATCCTTGTTCGCATGGCCTGTGTTGCAACTTAAGGCGTGCGCGCACGCCTGACACCCGGTTTTTTCGGATCGCCCCATCTGGCGGCAATGGGAATACGGCGCGACGCCCCAGACCTGCCTCACCGCGTTTTTCCGGTCCGTTTCAGCCGCGTCGCCATCGTGCTAAGCGTGTCATAGGCACGGCCCGCCTCGGGGTGCCAGGCGGCAACGGCGGCATGTTGACGGGTAACGACATCGCTGTCACCGCGTGCCGCCGGGCCTGTCAGGGCCGCTTGCGGGCCCAGCGCCAGCGTATTTTCAACAGTGCTTTTCAACAGGGTGGCTTGCAAGGCGTGCGTGGCCTCGTCGGGCACCCCGGCTTCGGCCCACGCCTCTTGCGCGAGAGCCTGTAGAACGGTTGTCAGGTTGTTTGAGAAGACCGCCGCGGCGTGATAAATCGCCTTGGCATCGGACCTGACAGGAAAGCACCGCGCGCCGATTTCTGACAGCAAGGGATCCAGCGCAGTCACGGCAGCCTCATCCCCTTCAAGGCCGCAATATGTGTCTCTAAACTGCGTTATAGAGACTGATGGGTCGGCAAAGGACGCGATGGGATGCGTACTGGCCAGATGCCACCCATTGGCCCCCAAGGGCGCCATTTCGCTGGCGGGCAGGAAGCCACTGCAATGCACCGCAATGGCCGGGGGATGTCCGCAGGCAGCCAGATCGGCGGCGACGCTGGCAATCGCGGTATCCGATACGGTGATCAACCAGATATCGGCCGGGCGCATATCCTGCACAGATGCCACAGCACGCCCGCTGCCTATAAACTGAACGGCGTCAATTGCTCGTTGCGGGGTGCGGTTGGTGATGTCCTGCACCTCACAAACACCTGCCTGCAACAAAAGGTGGCACAGTGTCTGCCCCACATTACCCGCCCCCACCAAATTGAGGGTCACTGTTTGCGCCACGCTACGCCCCTTCGATTTTTCCACATTGGATGCCCCACATATCGTTGATAGGGAGAGATTCCAGATGCAATGAGGTTTCGCATGACATTAGCCTTCGACCCCCGCAAGATGGCAGACGCGCTGTACACTGGCCAGTTCTGCCCGATGTTCATTGATGGCAAGCTTGTCCCCGCACAATCGGGTGACGTTTTGGCCGTGACCGACCCGGCCAGCGGGCGCAACATTGCGACCGTGCCGCGTGGTGCCGCGGGCGATGTAGACACAGCCATCACCGCCGCGCGGCGCGCGTTTGAGGGACCTTGGTCCAAATTCACGCCTTATGACCGCCAAGAGATGCTGCTGCGCATCGCCGATCTGGTCGAGCGGGATTGGAACGCGCTGTGCGTGACCGATACGCTGGACATGGGTCTGCCGATTTCGCGCACCTTGGGCAACAAGCGCCGGGTGATTGGCATGCTGCGGTTCTATGCCGGGCAGGCCACGGCACTGCATGGTGATTACATCGAAAACTCGGTCTCGCAGTCGATGATCACCTACACCACGCGCGAACCCGTTGGCGTTGTCGGCGCGATCATCCCGTGGAACGCCCCCACCGCCGCGTCGATCTGGAAAATCGCCCCGGCGCTGGCGACTGGATGCACGGTGGTGCTGAAACCGTCCGAAGACGCGCCTTTGGTGCCCCTGCGGCTGGCGCAATTAATGCAAGAGGCGGGGCTGCCTGATGGCGTGGTCAACGTAGTCACAGGCACCGGAGCCGAGGCAGGCGCGCGGCTGGCGTCGCACCCGGATGTGAACAAGATCGTCTTTACCGGCTCCACCGCGACCGGACAGACAATTGCGCGCGCCGGTGTCGAGACGCTGAAACGCACCACTCTGGAGCTAGGCGGAAAATCCCCGATGATCATCTGCAAGGACGCCGATATCGCCAAGGCGATCCCGGTGGCTGCGATGGCCGTTTATGCCCATTCGGGTCAAATCTGTATCGCAGGATCCCGCCTGTTCGTGGCGCGTGAAATCCATGATGAATTTATCCACGGCCTGTCCGAGTATGCCCAGACGTTGAAAATCGGTCACGGTTTGGACCCGGAAACTGACCTTGGTCCGCTGATCAACGATCGTCAGACCTGCAAGGTCGAGGGCTATATCACCTCCGGCAAGGATGAAGGTGCGCAGCTGATCACCGGGGGCGACCGTCCCACCGGCGACGCTTACGCAGGTGGCAATTTCCTGCGCCCCGCCGTCTTTGGTGGCGTCGATGACGGTATGACCATCGCACGCGAAGAAATCTTTGGCCCGGTCATTTCGGCCATGCCATTCGATACGCTGGACGAGGCCGTGACCCGCGCCAACGCCACGCCCTATGGTCTGGCCGGGGGCATCTTTACCCGCGATCTGTCGACCGCGCACAAAATGGTCAAACGGATCAAGGCCGGGTCGGTCTGGGTGAATATGTACCACGCAATCGACCCCGCAGTGCCGTTTGGCGGGCTGAAAATGTCGGGTTACGGCAAGGAGGGCGGTGTGGAACATCTGCACGCCTATCTGGACACCAAAGCGGTTTGGATTCAGACCGACTGACCGACCTTATCGCGCAGAAACTCTGGCTATTCGGCTTTACGCCATTGCCGCGATCACGGCGCGCTTCTAAAGTGCGCCACCACCGCAGAACGCCTTGCCGGGAGCACCTTAGGCAGGGCGTTTTGTGTGAAAATTAGTCATATGGAATTGGAGGAGACATCCATGGACCGCAGAAATTTCTTGAGAGGCAGCGCTGTCGCTGCAACGGGTGCCACACTGGCCGCCCCGGCCATCGCACAGGCGAACCCAAAGGTCACGTGGCGGCTGGCCTCCAGCTATCCCAAATCGCTGGACACGCTGTTTGCCTCCAGCGAAGAAATGGCCAAAGCGGTCTATGATCTGACCGACGGCCAGTTCGAAATTCAGGTTTTTGCCGGTGGCGAACTGGTTCCGCCACTGGGCATCGCCGATTCCGTCGGCGACGGCACGGTCGAGATGGGCCACACCGGATCGTATTTTTACATGGGCAAGGATCCGGCGTTTGCCTTTGGCACCGCGATGCCATGGTCCGGCAACGCGCGCCAGTATCAGGCATGGATGCATGAGGCGGGCGGCAATGACTTGATCAACGAAGTCCTGATCGACTTTAACCTGATCAACTTTCCCGCAGGCAACACCGGCACCCAGATGGCTGGCTGGTACCGCAAGGAAATCAACACGCTGGACGACCTTAAGGGTCTGAAAATGCGTATCGGCGGTCTGGGCGGCACAGTGATGAGCCGCATGGGCGTGATCCCTCAACAGATCGCGGGCGCGGACATGTATCCGGCGCTGGAGCGCGGCGTTCTTGACGCGATCGAGTTTGTCGGCCCCGCCGACGATGAAAAGCTGGGATTCTACAAGGTCGCGAAATACTATTATGCCCCCGCCTTCTGGGAGCCGTCGGGCGAGCTGAGCTATTTCGTCAACGCCGATGCCCATGCTGCCCTGCCGCCCCATTTTCAGGCGGCCCTAAAGCACGCATCGAAGTCCAGCGGCGCACAACTTATGCACCGCTATGACGCGCGCAACGCAGCGGCCCTGCAACGCCTGCTGGCCGAGGGCGTGGAAGTGCGCACCCTGTCCGAGGAAATCCTGCGCGAAAGCTATCGCCAGACGCATATGTTGTATGCGGAAATGTCTGCGGAAAGCGCCAGCTTCAAGAAGATCCACGACCACATGTTCGACTTTATGGACAAGGCGCGGACCTTTACGAACATCTCGGACTTTGCGTTCGACTATGTTAACTATCAGGCTCAGCAAGGCAACTGGCCGAAAAGCTAAGCTTTTATTTTTAAGAGAAGAATGTGGGGCGTATCCGAAGGGATGCGCCCTTTTTTCGATATGGGTTCAAGCTGGCAATTGGCCCCTGCCGATGACGACTTCGCGCAGGACGTATACTTGGCATCGTAATCCGTGTATCCTGGACACGTTCAATGGGCGAAAAAGCCACACCGATGTTGGCTTGGACGTCGCACCCGCACTCGGCGATTTTTTCATCGTCGCGCCGTTTCAATTTTACGGCGGCGGATTGATATCAATTAACTGCGGCTTTTCTGAAAGGTTTTTGATATGACTTATACCATTGTTAACGCGGTACACTTCTTGATTGGTGCAGTTCTGTTTCTTTTTGTACTGATGCTCGCTGCACCTGACCCTGCATATGCGCGCGTCAAATGTCATTCGTTCAATGATATGGCTCATTGCAGTTGCCTTACGGCCTGCACGGCTGACAAGACATCGTGTTATTGTGGGAACAAACCCCGAAAGTTCTTGGAAAATCCGTCAAATCCAACACCGACAAAACCTAAAACGACGCAACAGCAAACCGTCGACCCAACGGTGAAATCAAAACTGGATTGATCGACCGCATTGCCCCGGTACGCCTGCGCCCTCAATCCTGCCCGCCCAATGGCGACAGTTTCAACGGTAGCATCCCCCCGCCGCTGTCCGACCCCGGCAGCCCGGGCAGGGATCCGCCACCCAAGCTCGGCAAGGCGCCCAAGCCCGGCAGCCCTTGCTGGATGCTGCCCGCCGTGGGCGGCGTGACGTCTTTGTAATGCGTGACCAATCCGGGGAACGAGATCACCAGTGCCAGCAAAAACACCTGCAAGCCGATGAAGGGCAGCGCGCCCTTGTAGATCTCGATCGTGCGCACGGCCTTCATGCGGCGCGATGTGACAGGGTCGGTCCAATCCTCGTCCGGGGCGACCGAGCGTAGAAAGAACAGCGAGAACCCGAAAGGCGGCGTCAGGAACGAGGTTTGCAGGTTGATGCCCAAGATCACCCCGAACCAGATCAGGTCGATGCCCAGCTGATCCGCGACCGGCACCAGAAGGGGCACGACGATAAAGGCAATCTCGAAGAAATCCAGAAAACAGCCCAGAATAAAGACGATCAGCGTAACAAAGATCAAAAAGCCCAGTTCGCCCCCCGGCAATTGCAACAACAATTCTTCGATCCAAAGGTTGCCGTTGATGCCATAAAAGGTCAGCCCGAAAATCCGCGCGCCGATCAGGATAAACATTACGAAGGCCGCAAGACGCGCGGTGGCGTTCAGCGCGGATTTCAGCGTGTCATAATTCAGTCGCCGCCGCAGGAACGCCAGTATCAGCGCGCCGGTGGCCCCCATCGCTCCGCCCTCGGTCGGGGTGGCGATGCCCAGAAAGATAGTGCCCAACACCAGAAAAATCAGCGCCAACGGCGGGATCAAAACGATCACCACCTGCTCGGCCAGATGCGACAGCAGGCCCAGCGACAGCTTGCGATTGATCAAGGTTGCGCCCAGCGCAAACAGCGCTCCCAGCGTCACTGACACCACCAGCCGCGCCTCGTCAGTGAAACCGGCGAACCCCCAGCGATGCGCGGCCAGCGTCACGCCGATGGACAACGCGAGGATGACAACCAGTGACATCAACCCGCCATGGAACTTGCGCGCTTCCAGCGGCAAGGCAGGCACCAGATTGGGGCGGAACACGGCCAGCCACATCACAAAGGCACAATACAGGCCGATAGAGATCATCGCAGGCACAAACGCCCCGACATACATATCCCCCACCGGACGGCCCAATTGATCGGCCATGACGATCAACACCAATGACGGTGGCACGATCTGCGCCAATGTGCCCGACGCGGCCACCGTGCCCGACGCGACCGACGGGCTATAGCCATAGCGCAGCATGATCGGCAGCGATATCAGCCCCATCGCCATGACCGACGCTGCCACGATCCCCGTCGTTGCCGCCAGCAACGCCCCGACCAGCACCACCGCCAGCGCCAGACCGCCGCGCACCGGGCCGAACAATTGCCCGATGGTGTCCAGCAGATCCTCGGCCATGCCCGAGCGTTCCAGCACCAGCCCCATGAAGGTAAAGAACGGAATCGCCAATAGCGTCTCATTGGACATGATGCCAAAGACGCGGGCCGGATGCGATTGCAACAGGGTCCAGGTCAGGTTGATCTCGGTTGACAGATGCGACAGCTCGACGCCGATCACAAAGAATGCCAGCCCCCCCGCCGCCAGCGTAAAGGCCACGGGATAGCCCAGCAACAGCATGGCCATCACGGTGCAGAACATGATCGGGGCAAGGTTATGTGCGATGAAATCTATCATGACAGATCCAGCCCCCCTTCCCGTTGCGTGTCGGCCTGTGCGTTGGTCAGCACCGCGATCCGCTTGATGATTTCCGACACGGCCTGACACAACAGCAGCACGAAACCGAACAGGATCAGGAATCGCGCGGGCCAGATCACCAGACCGCCAAAGTTCGACGATGATTCACCCGACAGGGCGGCGCGCAGGAAATAGGACCAGCTAAGCCAGCACATCATGATGCAGAACGGCAAAAGGAAGGTGATGTGACAGATCAGGTCGATCACATCGCGAGTTTTTTTCGCCAGCAGGCTGGTCAGGATGTCGATGCGCACATGGGCGTTGAGGCGCAAACAGTCAGCAGCGGCCAGCATGAACACGGCACCAAAGAAGTACCATTGCAGCTCAAGCCAGGCGTTGGACGACACGTTGAAGGCCTTGCGCGAAATGGCATTTGCTGTGCTCACTAAAACCGCCGCCAAGACGAACCACGACACATGCTTACCGAAAAAGCCGGTTATCGCGTCGATAGCGCACGAAATCTTCAATAGCCACGTCATTTTGTTAGCCTACTCTTCCCTCGCTTCCCGGCGTCTTTCTATGTTTATAGGCCAAGGTGCAACCGGGTGAATGATCAAGATTGGCCAATTTCGGTGCTTGAATGCCGTCTAGGTTGGGACAATCCGCAAAGCGACGTGGTTAGTGTCTTGGGAATCGGAGCTTTGAATCCATCGATATCCTGAACGCAGTGTCAGTTAGGACACTGATGGAGCTCGCCTGGCCCCTTTGTTTCAAAGGTCATTTAGTTCGTAGAGCGCATCAGAAACACCTTGGATGGAAGGCCGCGCAACAAGGCCCCCATTCGCTCGCTGAGAAAACCCGGCTTTGGATCGCGAAAACCCGGTTGCATCCGGCGCGATCCTTTGGCTTTTGGTGGCTGACACCGATCAAGTCGGGTTTTCACAGTTGCGCGGCCTTTCGGCCTGCTGCCAGTATCCATGAAAGAGACTGAAAATGAATGTAGGTATTATCGGCGTTGGACGAATGGGCCACGGCATTGCACGCAATGTGATGCGGCGTGGTGGTTTTTCTCTTAGCTTTCTGGATCATCCGGGAAACCAGCCGCCCGATGAACTGCTAAGCCTTGGTGCGCAGGCGTTGGACACACCCGCAAAGGTGGCTGCCGCGTCCGATGTCGTGATCCTGTGCGTCACAGGCTCGCCCCAGGTCGAGGCCGTTCTGACCGGGCCGGATGGTGTGATTTCTGGGTTGCAAGAGGGTGCGATTGTTGTCGATTGCTCCACCGCGTTGCCCGACTCGACGCTGAAAATGGCCGAAGCTGTCAAGGCAGCTGGTGGGGCGTTTATCGACGCGCCGATGACCCGCACCGCTCAAGCGGCGCATGAGGGCAAGTTGAACCTGCTGGTCGGAGGCGACGCCGCCGTGCTGGATCGCGTCCGCCCGGTACTGGCGTCATTTACCGAAGAAGTCACGCATGTTGGCGGCATCAGCGCCGGCCACCGGTTGAAACTGCTGCACAACTTCGTCTCGGTCGGCTTTATGTCCCTGTTGGCAGAAGCAGCCGCGCAATCGGCGGATGCGGGGATCGACCCACAATCGTTCGTCGACGTTTTGGCCAATGGCGGCGGGGCCAGTGTCGCACTAGATCGTCTGGCACCCTTCATCACAGACGGCAACCGCGACGCTTTGCCCTTCATCATCGCAAACGCGCTGAAAGATTTCGACTATTACCGCACCATGTCGACCGAGGCAGGCGCGCAGCACACGATTGCCGATGGCGTTTATCAGGCCCTTTCTGACGCCGTCGAGGGGGGCGCAGGCGATGCCTATCTGCCGGAACTGGTGCGGGTTTTCCGAAAGTGATGTGAGCCGTTTCATATCCCCACTGACAGCATCAAGTTTGTGATGCAGCCATGTGAGAGTGCGCTCTGGCGAGACGATTTTAGCAACGTCAGACCGCACTCATTATATGGGAACATGAACCGTAAAAAACCGGCCGGACGCTTGCCCGGATGGCACGTTGCGCGCGCGGCGAAGTCGACGCGCGGCGAATTGCTAGCAAAGTCATCGGGGCGAACTGACGACCGAGACCCAGCAAAACACATCGCCCAACCCTTGGTTTGGGCGCGCCTTCTACTTAGTTAGATCGGTAAGGAGCACCCAAATGCAAAAATTCTCACTGCTTGATCTTTCGCCTGTCCCCGAAGGCAAATCCGAGGCGGATGCGTTGGCCAATACCGTCGAACTGGCCCTGGCAGCCGAAGCCGCTGGTTATCATCGTTTCTGGCTGGCCGAGCATCACAACATGCCCGGCATTGCGAGTGCGGCGACATCTGTCGTGATCGGCCATGTGGCAGGTGCAACCAAAACGATGCGCATCGGCGCTGGCGGGATCATGCTGCCCAACCATGCGCCTTTGGTCATCGCGGAACAATTCGGAACACTCGCGACGCTCTATCCCGACCGGATTGATCTTGGCCTTGGCCGCGCGCCCGGCACGGACATGGCAACGGCGCGCGCATTGCGCCGCCATATGGCGCCCGACGACAGCTTTCCGCAGGACGTGCAGGAATTGATCGGCTACCTTGGTGACAGGCCCGACAACGCCGCAGTGCGCGCCATACCGGGAACGGGAACCCACGTACCGGTCTGGATCCTCGGGTCCAGCCTTTATGGTGCGCAACTGGCGGCCCATCTTGGGTTGCCCTACGCCTTTGCGTCGCATTTTGCGCCCGATATGCTGGCGCAAGCATTGAAGGTCTATCGCGCCTCGTTCCAACCATCCGAGCATCTGGAAAAACCCTATGCAATGATGGCGGCGGGGGTTTGTGGGGCAGATACCGACAGCGAAGCGGACTATCTTCGCTCGTCGCAGTACTTGGCCTTTGCACGTTTGCGAACAGGGAAGCCGGGCAAGCTACCGCGTCCGGTTAATGATGTAGAAGCGCAAATTCCCGCGCCGGTTCTTGCTGGCGTCAAACATGCGCTGTCATGTTCCGCAACCGGGTCAGAGTCGTCGATCAAAGCGCAATTGTCGCAGTTGATAGACACCTACAAGCCGGACGAAATCATTGTGACAGGCATGATCCATGACAATGCCGCGCGGGTGCGATCATTTCAGATGGCGGCAAACGTCTTGACTGAGTTACGCGTGGCTTGAAAAGGCCGTTGTTGTTCTCGGATATCGCCAACGACGGGCTTGCCCCCTGCTCATCGGCTGGGTTTGGACCGGCAGGATTTACGCACTCCATCACAACATCAGGTCAGTGCGGTTTTCCAGGAAATGATCAATCAGCCGACGCGTAAGCGCCTTTTGCGGGCCGATATCGGGCCAGACGGCGTAGATACCCAGTTCGGGCAAGTTCCAGTCGGGAAGGACGTGAACCAACCGGCCCTGCGCGAGGTCGTGTTCAATTTCCCCAAGCGGGACGTGCCAAATACCAAGCCCCGCCAACACCGCAGCCTTGGCAGCGGTCACTGTGTTGACCTCGACACGAATATTTACAGGGTCGAATTGGATCGTCTCTTCATCGCGTTCCAGCGTCATCAACGATGGAATTTGTGTGACTGCGATGAATTCATGCTTAGTGAGGTTATCAGGGGACTTGATCGGCGCCCGTGTAGCCAAGTAGTCGGGTGAAGCAACGAGCCAGCGTTTGAAGTCGGCGATGCGGCGGCTTTTCAGACTGCTGCTGCGCAATGTCCCAAGACGGATCGCCAGATCAAAACCGTCTTTCACCAGATCAGTTGGCGTATCGCTGCAATGAAGCGAGATCGCGACCATCGGGTGCAATTTCGCAAAATTCCACAGCGCATCATGCAAGCGGCTTTGTTCTCCAAAGGCAGGCATGGTGACATGCAATGCACCAACGGGTTCGTCACTGCCGGCGTGAATGGCGTCCAAGGCTTCTTCGCCAGCCGCAACCATGCGCCGCGCCGGATCAAGGGCAATCTGACCTTCCGGCGTTAACGCCATTGATCGCGTGGATCGAAAAAACAGCGTTACACCTTGGCGTTCTTCCAGACGCGACAAGTGGTGGCTAATGACAGACGTGGACAGCTTTAGCCTGCGTCCCGCCGCGCTAAGGCTGCCCGTATCGGCAATCGCCACAAACACGGCGAGGCTGCGATAATCGTCAATCATCTTTCTAATTCCTGTAAGACTGATTTCTTAAATATTGGGATAATCAAAAAGATAACATCTGTCTATTTCTGGATTCAGCAGAAAGGAAACAGCAATGTTCACTAGTACAGCCACGATCACCACGACGCGCGCCAGCACCTACTTGCAGCAGCTTTGCAAACACTTCGCACACAAAATCGAGGTTCGTTTTGATCCCCAGACAGGCGATATCAAGTTCCCTTTCGGTCACTGCGATCTGCAAGCTGGCGAAAATGAACTGAAACTGACTGCTACCGCCGAAACGCAAGAAGACTTGACCAAAACCAGCCACGTTATCGCCAGCCACCTTGAACGGTTCGCGTTTCGCGAAAAACCTGCAATCGAATGGCTGCCTGCTTAGGCAACTTGATCGAAATCACGGTGCAGCACCCAGCAAGCAAGCCCAATAATAGAGAACCTTACGTTCCTCTTCGCGTCCGCAGTCATCCCCGAATTGGAAGACGGTGCCATCCTGCGCAGCTATCAAATCGAAGACCGGGCAGGCGCATGACAGCAGTTGTCGGGACAGTAAGCCGATAGTTAAGGAAACGTCCGTGTTTGTCGCATCGCCGTTATCACCAAATTCGTTAATGCATATAGAGGTCCAGCCATGACAATCGCAGTAACCGCCGTATCTGGCCATTTGGGCGGCGCAATCGTCCGCAATCTGGTGACAACAGCGAAAGGTGAGACGATTGTCGGCCTGGCACGCACACCGGCGAACGCCCGCGATCTTGGGATTGATATCCGTGCTGGGGATTACGGCCAACCAGATCAGTTGCGCACGTCGTTAGATGGCGTGGATACGCTTTTGCTTGTGTCGGGCATGGACGCGCCAAATGCCCGCATTCAGCAGCACCGCAATGTCATCGAGGCTGCGAAATCTGCAGGGGTGCAAAAGATTGTCTACACCAGCATTCAAGGCGTCGAAGAAGGCACAGCCTTTTCCCCAGTCGTGCAAAGCAACCGCCAAACAGAGGCCGATATACGCGCGAGCGGATTGGATTATGCCGTCGGACGCAACGGCATCTATATCGAGCCTGACATAGAGTATATCGCCAGCTACAAAGCCAAAGGCGAAATCGCCAACAGCGCGGGCGCGGGTAAATGCGGCTACACGACCCGTGCGGAACTGGCCCATGCCTATGCTAAGCTTCTGACCAGCGATGACCACAATGGCCAAATCGTAACCCTCTACGGCACACCAATCACGCAAACCCAGCTTGCCCAGTATATGAACGACGCCTTTGGCACATCGCTGACATATCGTGAAATGACATCAGCAGAATTCATCGCGGATCGTACCGCCGAACTGGGTGACTTCATCGGTCCGATCATTGGCGGCATCTATGAAGGTATCCGGCAGGGAATCTATGAGAGTCCAAGCGATTTCGAAGCTGTCACAGGCAGGCCACACCAAAGTTGGGAAGATTATTTCAGTTCATTAACCACCTGAGCGCGGCGCGCAATATGCTGAAATTCCGCATAGCAACGGCAACCTTTTGGAGACCAAAACAATGAGCGCCGTCAAATCATTCTTCAATAGCCCATACACTTTTTGGGCCCTCCTTAGCCTTCCCGCCATTCCCATTCTTCTTTCGCTGACTTCAGGAAACCCTGGCGCCATAGAGGGTGCGCTGCACCCAACAGGCGAATTCGCCGCGCGGTTCATGATCATAGGGATGATGATTACGCCACTGGTGATGCTGTTCAAGGGCGCACACTGGCCACGTTGGATGTTGAAACGGCGCCGCTATCTGGGCGTTGCGGCGTTCAGTTATGCCCTTGCGCATACGATCTTGTACCTGATTGATGAAGGAACCGTCGCTTTCACAAGCGGTGAGATCTCCAAACTTTATATTTGGACGGGCTGGTTGGCGTTCCTGGTGTTCGTACCGCTTGCGATTACGTCGACAGATGGCTGGGTCAAGTCGTTGGGAAAACGTTGGAAGCTGCTGCAACGCTTTGTCTATCTCGCTGCGGTCATGACATTGCTTCACTGGGCCTCCCTGCACGATTGGGGTGGTGTGGGCGCGGCGCTGGTGCATTTCGGGCCGCTTGTTGCGCTGGAAATCTACCGGATTAACTATAATTTGAAACGCCGACGGATGCGCACCGCTCCGACGTAAACCGTCGACGACCCGCAATCGAGACAGGGCTGCGCGTGATCCACCTAATGTTGGACTCGACGTTGGTTAAAGTCGCGCTACTGTTCATGGAAAATAAGCAAGGGATCACCAATACAATGAAATTGAAAACATCACTGGCCGCTGCGGTGGCAACGTTTGCACTGTCAATGAGTGCGCAGGCCGACATAACCGTTTCGTCCAAAATTGACACCGAGGGTGGCTTGCTTGGTAATGTGATCGCACTGGCGCTGGAGGACGCGGGCCTGCCTGTCGAACGTCGCTTGCAGCTTGGCGCGACCCAGATCGTGCGCGAGGCGTTGTTGGCCGGACAAATTGACATCTATCCAGAATATACAGGCAACGCCGCGTATTTCTTTAACGAGGCCGACAGCCCGATCTGGAAAGATCCTGCCGCTGCCTATGCCCGCGCTGCGGAGCTGGACGCAGGTGAAAACGCGCTGACATGGTTGCAGCCCGCGCCAGCAAACAACACATGGGCGATTGCTGTGACGGGGGCTGTGGCCGCGGACAATTCGCTGGTCACGATGTCGGATTTCGGCGCATGGGTTGCGGGCGGGGGCGAAGTGAAACTTGCCGCATCGACCGAATTCGTATCTTCGCCTGCGGTGCTTCCAGCGATGCAGAATACCTACGGATTCGCCCTGACACCTGATCAGACGGTGGTTTTATCGGGTGGTGATACGGCCGCGACCATTCAGGCCGCAGCGCGCGGAACATCGGGCGTTAACGCCGCGATGGCCTATGGCACGGATGGTGGTCTCGGTGCGTCGGGGTTGGTCGTCATGGTGGACGATAAAGGCGTACAGCCGGTGTATGAACCTGCCGCAGTCGTGCGCGACGAAGTGCTTGCTGAATACCCACAGATTGCCGAGGTTCTGAACCCGATCTTTGCAGGGCTGGATATGGAGACGCTGCAAACGCTGAACGGGCGTATTCAGGTTGGTGGTGAACCCGCCGATGTTGTTGCACGTGACTATCTGACCAAAATCGGTGTGCTGGAGTAATCGTTAAGCTGATGATGCACCGCCTGAACTTTCCCGCGCTGTCGCCGCCCGGTCTGTTGTTTGCTGTGTTGGGTGGTGCTGCGTTGTTCGCACCGTTCATGACCCTTGCAGCCAACCGGATTGTGGCCGGTGACAGCGTGGCGATGTGGAATGTAGCGGGAACGCACGTCATTGTTCCGGCGCTAGTGGTCGTGATCGTAGCGTTGATTGCAGGGCTGTTTGCACATTTGCCGTTTGTACGTTTGATCGGCGCGATCATCGGTCTTGCAGCGCTGGCATTTCTGTTGGCGCTGGGCGCGCCAGCTTTGCTTGTGGGCGCGGGTGATTATGCGCGCGTGTCACCGTCGTCGGGATTTTGGTATTTGCTGGCAATCATGGGATTGCTGGCGGCGGACGCGGTGACCCAACTCTCGTTGAGACCATTTGCGCGGGCGTTATTTCTGGCTTTGGTCGTCGGCTTGCTGGCGTGTCTGTTTCAGTCTGGGGCCTTATCCGCGCTATCGATTTCCAAAGAGTTCGCCAGTCGGCAAGATGCCTTTGAAGATGCGGCGGTTCGCCACCTGTGGCTGGCATTTGGATCGCTTGCAGTGGCTGCGGCGATAGGCCTGCCACTGGGAGTGATATGTCACCGCCGCGAACGCCTGCGCCGCGCCGTTCTTCCGACATTAAGCTTTCTGCAAACGATTCCGTCGCTGGCAATGTTTGGGATCATGATCCCAATTCTGGGCTGGATCGGAGACAGTTTTCCGGCCGCGCAGGCCATCGGCATCGCGGGAATCGGTTTTGCGCCCGCGTTTATCGCGCTGATCTTGTATTCGTTGCTGCCCGTTGTCTCGAACACGATCGCAGGCATCGAAAGCACGCCGCCCGCCGCACTGGACGCTGCACGCGGTATGGGCATGACGCAATTACAGCGCCTGGTGCGCGTAGAGCTACCGCTTGGATTACCCGTTATTCTGACGGGTATCCGCATTGTGTTGGTGCAAAATATTGGCCTAGCGGTGATTGCAGGTTTGATCGGCGGCGGTGGATTTGGCGCGTTTGTTTTTCAGGGACTGAACCAAACCGCAACCGACCTGATCTTGCTGGGTGCCTTGCCAACGGTTGCACTGGCTCTTGTGGCGGCCGTTGTGATGGACATCCTGGTTGAACTGGCCAAACCACAATCGGAGCATAAGACATGATCGAAATCGACCATATCAGCAAAGTTTATGACGGGATGGCCGCAGTCGACGATGTGTCCATGACGGTCGAAACCGGCTCGATTACGGTAATTGTCGGCACATCCGGGTCCGGCAAAACGACGCTTTTGCGCATGATCAACCGCCTTGAGGAGCCTACATCGGGAACGGTACGCATCAACGGCGATCTGACGGATTCCATGCCCAAACATATCCTGCGGCGGCGGATCGGGTATGCCATTCAGGGTCACGGCCTTTTTCCGCACTACACTGTTGCACGAAATATCGGCGCGGTTCCCGCCTTGCTTGGTTGGGCGTCCGATAAAACCCGCGCGCGCGTTGACGAATTGTTGGGGTTGTTTTCCCTTGATCCGGCCCAGTTCAGAGACCGATTTCCTGCCGAACTGTCGGGCGGCCAACAACAGCGGGTCGGTGTTGCCCGCGCGTTGGCATCGCGGCCGGATTTGTTGTTGATGGACGAACCGTTCGGCGCGCTGGACCCGATCATTCGGGCCAAGGCGCAATCAGATCTGCGGCGTATTCAACGGGCACTTGGATCGACGATCATGTTGGTCACGCACGACATGGAGGAAGCAATCCATCTTGGGGATCGTGTCGCCGTGATGGATGCGGGCCGTTTGGTGCAACATGGCACCCCAGCAGACATCATCCGCAATCCAGCGACCGATTTTGTCGCTGAAATGGTAGGCGGCCTTGATCGCCCCCTGCGTCTTCTGTCGCTGATTCCTGTGTCCGACATTGTCGAGGACGGCCCCGCCAGCGGCGAAGCCTTGGACGCTGATATAAACCTGCGCGATGCCCTGTCGCTATGTTTGTGGACAGGACGCGAAATGGCCCCGGTAACGCGGGATGGGGCCATTATCGGGCGCGTGACGTTTGATGCAATCCGTGCGCGAGCAGAGGGTCCACGATGAGGTTGGCGAGCCTTATTCGCATAGTCTTGATCGCCATCCTGCTGGCACTGGTCTTGCGACCCGATTGGTTTGAATGGGCTTTCGCCCCGTTTGCGCCGACGGGCGGGCCGATCATTTATGAACGGGCATCGCTTCTGTCATTGTCGCTGAATCATCTCGGGTTGGTTGCGCTGGCAACGACCGCGGCAACGATTGTATCGGTAACACTCGCTATTTTGGTGACCCGCCCCGCAGGCGCGGCGTTTCGCCCGTTATCGCGTACGATTACAAACATCGGCCAGACGTTTCCCCCTGTGGCTGTCTTGGCGTTGGCCGTGCCTGCGCTGGGGTTCGGGGCAGGGCCGACGCTGGTGGCATTGTTTCTTTATGGATTGCTGCCGATTTTTGAAAACGCAATCACTGGACTGACCACATTGCCCCCGGCAACGATGGAGGCCGCACGCGGTATTGGGCTTAACCGTTGGCAACGTCTGATCCGGGTGGAACTGCCGCTCGCGCTTCCGGTGATCCTGACGGGTGTAAGGCTGTCCGTTGTCATCGCCTTGGGCACAGCCACCATAGGATCGACAGTTGCAGCCAAAACACTTGGCGAAGTCATCATCGCGGGGTTACTGACCAATAATACGGCGTTTGTTCTACAGGGCGGTCTGATCGTCGGGCTGTTTGCCGTCTTGTTGTACGATGCATCAATGATCCTGGAAGCATCCCTGTCCAAACGCGTCGGTGCGGCGCACTAGGTGCCTAGACTTGGCGCTATCAATCTTTGCGACCTTCAGGTCCGGCAAAATCCATCGACAACCGCATGCTCAACACCAGACTCAGTGTGGCGTTCGTGTAGTGGTGGTTGTACCACCAGCGCGATACAAACATAACGATTTCAAGATGATTTGGTGCCCAGGAGAGGACTCGAACCTCCACACCCTTGCGAGTACTAGCACCTGAAGCTAGCGCGTCTACCATTCCGCCACCTGGGCAGGTGGGATATGCGCCGTTTAGACGCGGGCTGGAGGCGTGTCAACGGCAATTTGCCGCTGTTTCGTAATTGTCTTACCACCTTGCCCGCAGCGCCTGTGGCGGGTAGGAACATATAACAATAGTTTGCCCTTGTGCATCGGAGGCTTTGCCATGTCGAAACTCGTCACCATTTACGGCGGATCAGGCTTTGTCGGTCGCTATATTGCCCGCCGGATGGCCAAGGACGGCTGGCGTGTCCGCGTTGCCGTGCGTCGCCCGAACGAGGCGATGCATGTCAGAACGTATGGCGTCGTCGGTCAGGTCGAGCCGATTTTGTGCAACATCCGCAACGAAGCCAGCGTGCGTGCGGCCCTTCATGGCGCTGATGCGGTGATCAACTGCGTCGGCACATTTGATCGCAAAGGCAAAAATAACTTCAATGCTGTCCAGAATGAAGGCGCAGGGCGGATCGCCAGGATCGCTGCGGAAGAAGGCGTAACACGGATGGTCCACCTGTCGGCCATCGGCGCCGATGTGCACTCGAACAGTCATTATGCCAAAAGCAAGGGGCGGGGCGAAGCTGGCGTCTTGCAAAGCTTTCCCACTGCGGTGATTTTGCGTCCTTCGGTGATTTTCGGCAATGAAGATCAATTTTTCAACCGCTTTGCCGCGATGACGCGGCTTAGCCCGGTCCTGCCGGTTGTTGGGGCGGATACGAAATTTCAGCCCGTCTATGTGGATGATGTCGCTCAGGCGGCTATGATGGGGGCCGAAGGCACCGCCGCGCCCGGCGTCTATGAGCTTGGCGGGCCCGAAGTAGCCAGCTTTCGCGCCTTGTTGCAGGAAATGTTGGGCGTCATTCATCGCCGCCGTCTGATCATGAACATTCCGTTCTGGATTGCGGGCGCCATGGGCGCTGTGATGGATCTGATACAAACCGTTTCCTTGGGACTGATTCCTGCGCAGATCACCCGCGATCAGGTGACCAGCCTGCGGACCGATAATATCGTCGGGCCGAATGCACGCGGGTTTTCCGATCTTGGGATTGAGCCACAGGCGCCTGGCGCCATATTGCCTGAATACCTTTGGCCCTATCGCCCGTCGGGGCAATATGCGGCAATCAAAGACTCGGCAGGGAACCTGCACGCGGGCTAAGCCCCCTCACATCCGGGACGGAACATGTCAGATACGACACTGGTCGCGGCGGCCCTTGGCCTGATCGAGGGCCTGACCGAGTTCATTCCTGTTTCCTCCACCGGCCATCTGTTGCTGGCCGGTCGTTTTCTGGGGTTTGAAAGCGTCGGGCGCACCTTCGAGGTCGTCATCCAATTGGGTGCGGTGCTGGCGATCTTGACGGTCTATTTCAGCAAATTGGCCCGCCTTGTTGCGGATGCGCCCCATGATCGGCAGGCACAGCGCTTTATCCTGACGGTGATCGTGGCCTTCCTGCCCTCGCTGTTTGTCGGCGTTCTGGCACATGACTTTATCAAGACCGTGCTGTTTGAGACGCCCGTCCTGATTGCCGTAATGCTGATCATCGGCGGAGTCATTCTGCTGTTCGTCGATCGGTTCGCGCCGGAGCCAGTGCACCATGATCCCACGCGCCTTCCGATGTCTCTCGCGTTGAAGATTGGCATGTATCAGGTTTTGGCGATGGTACCCGGCGTCAGCCGGTCGGGGGCAACCATTGTCGGTGCCCTGTTGAACGGAGTCGACAAACGCGCGGCGGCCGAGTTTTCATTTTTCTTGTCGATGCCGACAATGGCCGGGGCGTTTGCCTTCGACCTTTTTCAGAACCGAAACGTTCTCGATCTGAGCGCACTCAGCGATATCGTGGTCGGCTTTGTCGTGGCGTTTGTGAGCGCCGTTTTGGTGGTCAAATGGTTGCTCAGTTTCGTCAGTCGCCATGGGTATTCTCTGTTTGGCTGGTGGCGAATCATCGTGGGAAGCGTCGCTTTGGTTCTGTTATGGGCAGGTGGATGATATTTAGGTCAGTATATCATACCTAAATATTAAGGAACGACGGATATCTGAGATGTTTTTCTAGATCCATGGCAATTTTTACGCGCAAAACCATTATATACGTCAGCATTACTGTCTTTTATTTGTTTCGCCACCAATTTAAGCAGTCATGAGCGTTTTGCGTCTTTTCTGATCACGGAAAAACGCACGCGTCTTGCAGAAATTGAGGTGTGTCCATGGCCAACGATCCAATGCTGAAATTCGTGACTGTCGCCCGCGACATGCCTGAAAAACGGCCCCCCAACCTGCGCAATCAGGACTTTCACGAAATTTACGCCGAGTATGCCACCACCAAGGCGCGCGAACAGGCCAGTCGGTGCAGCCAGTGTGGCGTACCCTATTGCCAATCGCATTGCCCGCTGCACAACAATATCCCCGACTGGCTGCGCCTGACCGCTGAAGGTCGGCTGCAAGAAGCGTATGAAATCAGTCAAGCCACCAACACCTTCCCCGAAATCTGTGGCCGCATTTGCCCTCAGGATCGCCTGTGCGAAGGCAATTGCGTGATTGAACAATCCGGCCACGGCACCGTCACCATCGGCTCCGTCGAGAAATACATCACCGACACAGCGTGGGAGAAGGGCTGGGTCAAACCCGCCGCGCCTGCGCGTGAACGCCCAGAAAGCGTTGGTATTATCGGGGCAGGCCCCGGCGGTCTGGCCGCGGCTGACGTCCTGCGTCGCGCGGGTGTGCAAGTAACAGTTTATGACCGCTACGACCGTGGCGGCGGGTTGATGACTTATGGCATCCCCGGATTCAAGCTGGAAAAAGACGTGGTGATGCGCCGGATGAACCAGTTGGAGCAGGGCGGCGTCACCTTCCGGCTGAATTGTACCGTGGGCGAGGATATCGGCTTTGACGAATTGCGGGCCAGCCATGACGCAGTGATCATCGCCACCGGTGTTTACAAGTCGCGCGATCTGGGTGGGCCCGGATCCGGTGCCGCCGGGATCGAACGCGCCATCGATTATCTGACCGTCAGCAATCGGGAGTGTTTCGGTGATTCAGTGCCTGATTTCGACAGTGGCCGCCTGAACGCCAAGGGCAAGCGCGTAGTCGTGATTGGCGGCGGCGATACGGCGATGGATTGCGTTCGTACCGCCATCCGGCAGGGGGCCACATCGGTCAAATGTCTGTACCGCCGCGACCGTGCCAACATGCCCGGCAGCCAGCGCGAAGTGACGAATGCCGAAGAAGAAGGCGTGGTGTTCGAGTGGCTCAGCACGCCCAAGGGCTTTATCGGCGATCCCGTGACCGCCGTGCGCGTGCAACAGATGCGCCTTGGTGCGCCCGACGCGACGGGCCGCCAAAGCCCCGAAGAAATCGAAGGTGCAGAACAAGACGAGCCCGCCGATCTGGTGATCAAGGCGCTGGGGTTTGAACCCGAGGATCTGCCGACCCTGTGGAACCAGCCCGAGCTGACCGTGACCCGCTGGGGCACCGTCAAGGCCGAGTTCACGACCGGGCGTACCGCCCTGCCCGGCGTCTATGCCGTGGGTGATATCGTGCGTGGCGCATCGCTGGTGGTCTGGGCCATTCGTGACGGGCGTGATGCGGCAGACGCGCTGCTGTCTGACCTCACCACTCAAGCGAAAGTTGCGGCCGAATGAACAGCGGCGGACCATATCGGGGTCAGTGCCTGTGCGGTGCGGTGCAGATCACCGTGACAGATGTTCCTGTGGCTGGCGTATCGGTCTGTCATTGCTACATGTGCCAGCGCTGGTCCGGCGGCCTGTTCGCCACATTCGACGCCCCCGCCAATGCTGTATCGGTGACGGGGGCGGTCATGCACCATCGCTCATCCCACCTGTCGGAACGCGCCTTCTGCCCGAAATGCGGCAGCAACCTGTGGATACGCGACCATGCAGATGATGCCGATTTTGAATTGATCGCGGGTATCTTCCCGGACGCCGCCACATTCCCGCTGATTTCGGAAATCTACATCGATCAGGCCCCCGCCTATGTGCCGCTGGCCGGCGATCATCCCCGTAAAACCGCCGACCAATACGAGGCGACAAACCCATTCGTCAAAGGAGACACGCCATGACCGTCTATGATACCGATTGGGCAAAGGCCGAAGAGGCCAAGCGCAGCTGGCTGACCGAAAATGGCATGTATTCCGAGTCCGAGGAACATTCCTCGTGCGGGGTTGGCCTGGTGGTCAGTGTGAATGGTAAGCCGTCGCGCCGGGTCGTTCAGGCCGGAATCGATGCGCTCAAGGCGATCTGGCACCGGGGCGCGGTGGATGCGGACGGCAAGACCGGCGACGGCGCGGGCATCCATTTGCAGATCCCCGTCAGCTTTATTTATGACCAGATCCGCCGCACCGGGCACGAGCCGCGTCAGGATCAACTGGTGGCCGTTGGTCAGGTATTTTTGCCGCGCACGGACTTTGGTGCGCAGGAAACGTGTCGCACAATCGTTGAAACCGAAGTGCTGCGCATGGGACACAAGATCTATGGCTGGCGGCATGTGCCCGTCGACATCACCTGTCTGGGTGAAAAGGCCAATGCGACCCGACCCGAGATTGAACAGATCCTGATTTCCAACGACAAGGGCATCGACGAGGAGGATTTCGAGCGCGAGCTATATGTGATCCGTCGCCGTATCGAAAAGGCCGCTGCCGCTGCTGGCGTTTCTGGGCTATATATCGCATCGCTCAGCTGCCGGTCGATCATCTACAAAGGCATGATGTTGGCCGAGCAGGTGGCGGTATTTTATCCTGACTTGATGGACCCGCGATTCAAATCCGCCTTCGCGATCTATCATCAGCGCTATTCGACCAACACCTTCCCGCAGTGGTGGTTGGCGCAGCCGTTCCGCATGTTGGCCCACAACGGCGAGGTCAACACCCTGAAGGGCAACGTCAATTGGATGAAAAGCCACGAAATCCGCATGGCCAGTGGCGCATTCGGTGATCTGGCCGAAGATATCAAACCAATCATCCCCGGCGGCGCGTCCGACAGTGCCGCGCTGGACGCGGTGTTCGAAGTTCTGGTGCGCGCGGGCCGCTCGGCCCCGATGGCGAAAACCATGATGGTGCCGGAATCTTGGTCCAAACAGGCCGAGGATCTGCCCGAGGCGTGGCGCGATATGTATTCCTACTGCAACTCGGTGATGGAACCGTGGGACGGCCCCGCCGCGCTGGCGATGACCGATGGCCGCTGGGTGTGCGCCGGGCTGGACCGCAACGGCCTGCGCCCGATGCGCTATGTCGTCACCGGCGACGGTTTGGTCATTGCGGGATCCGAGGCCGGAATGGTGCCGATTGACGAAGCTACCGTGATCGAAAAAGGCGCGCTTGGCCCCGGTCAGATGCTGGCCGTGGACATGAAAGAAGGCGTGATGTTCCATGATCGCGCGATCAAGGACAAACTGGCCGCCGCCCAACCATTCAGCGAATGGGTGGGCAAGATCAACAATCTGGACGACAAGCTGGGCGTGGTCAGCGAGGCCCCCTGCCACACCGACGCCGACCTGCGCCGCCGTCAAATCGCCGCTGGATATACGATTGAAGAGCTGGAACAAATCTTGGCCCCGATGGGCGAAGACGGGAAAGAGGCGCTTGCCTCGATGGGCGACGACACGCCCAGTGCGGTTCTAAGCAAGAAGTACCGCCCGCTCAGCCATTTCTTCCGCCAAAACTTTAGCCAGGTGACAAACCCTCCAATTGACAGTTTGCGCGAATACCGCGTGATGAGCCTGAAAACGCGGTTTGGAAACCTGAAGAACGTGCTGGATGAGTCCAGTGCCCAGACTGAAATTCTGGTGCTGGAAAGTCCCTTTGTGGGCAATGCGCAATGGACTGTCCTGATGGAACAGTTCAACGCAGAAAAGGCCACGATTAACTGCACCTTTACCGCCGGTCCCGGCGCTCTGGCCGCTGGTCTGGAACGCATCCGCGCCGAGGCCGAGGATGCCGTACGCAGCGGTGCGGGCCATATCGTGCTAAGCGACAGGGCCGTCAGTGACACCCGGATCGGCATGCCGATGATTTTGGCCACCAGCGCCGTGCACAGCCATCTGACGCGCAAGGGTCTGCGCACCTTCACCTCGCTAAATGTGCGGTCGGCTGAATGTATCGATCCGCATTATTTTGCCGTGCTGATCGGTGCCGGGGCAACCGTGGTTAACGCCTATCTTGCCGAAGATTCACTGGCCGACCGGATTGACCGTGGCCTGTTGGATGGCACCCTGACCGAAGCCGTCTCGCGCTATCGCAAGGCGATTGATGCCGGGCTTTTGAAAATCATGTCCAAGATGGGGATTTCGGTCATCTCGTCCTATCGTGGCGGATTGAACTTCGAGGCCGTGGGCCTGTCGCGCGCCATGTGCGCCGAATATTTCCCCGGCCTGACCAGCCGGATCAGCGGCATCGGCGTCAGCGGTATCCAGACCAAGCTGGAAGAAGTCCACGCGCGGGCCTTCAATGGCGCGGACAACGTGCTGCCCATCGGGGGGTTCTACAAATCCCGCACAACGGGCGAAACCCACGCTTGGGGCGCGCAAAGCATGCATATGCTGCAAACCGCCTGTAACACCGCCAGTTTCCAACTGTGGAAGCGGTATTCGGCTGCAATGCAGGCCATGCCTCCGATCCACCTGCGCGACCTGATGGCGATCAAGCCACTGGGCGAAGCGATCCCGCTGGATCAGGTTGAATCGGTGACCGCGATCCGCAAGCGGTTTGTCACACCCGGCATGTCCCTTGGCGCACTGTCGCCCGAGGCGCACAAGACGTTGAACGTGGCGATGAACCGCATCGGCGCGCGCAGCGATAGCGGTGAAGGCGGCGAAGATCCCGCGCATTTCACCCCCGAGCCGAATGGTGATAATCCTTCGGCCAAAATCA
This sequence comes from Rhodobacteraceae bacterium KMM 6894, assembly GCA_035798175.1. GTDB lineage: Bacteria > Pseudomonadota > Alphaproteobacteria > Rhodobacterales > Rhodobacteraceae > Roseovarius. The sequence continues at coordinate 35,645 of JAPFBS010000014.1, read as the reverse complement.
AACAGGTCGCGTCGGGCCGTTTTGGTGTGACAGCCGAATATCTGAACCAATGTGAAGAGCTGGAAATCAAGGTCGCCCAAGGCGCCAAACCCGGCGAAGGCGGGCAGTTGCCCGGCATGAAAGTAACCGAGCTGATCGCGCGGCTGCGCCTGTCGACGCCGGGTGTCACCCTGATTTCACCCCCGCCGCATCACGACATCTACTCGATCGAAGATCTGGCACAATTGATCTACGACCTGAAGCAGATCAACCCCAATGCCAAGGTAACCGTAAAACTGGTCGCGCAATCCGGTGTCGGCACGATCGCCGCCGGTGTGGCCAAGGCCAAGGCCGACGTGATCCTGATTTCGGGCCACAATGGCGGCACTGGGGCCAGCCCGGCAACCTCGATCAAATATGCCGGACTACCGTGGGAAATGGGCCTGACCGAGGCACATCAGGTGCTGTCGATGAACAACCTGCGCGAACGTGTCACCCTGCGCACCGATGGCGGGCTGCGCACCGGGCGCGATATCGTCATGGCCGCGATGATGGGGGCCGAGGAGTACGGCATCGGCACCGCCGCCCTTATCGCCATGGGCTGTATCATGGTGCGTCAGTGTCAGTCCAACACCTGCCCGGTCGGCGTTTGTACGCAAGACGAAGCGCTGCGCGCCAAGTTTACCGGCAACGCTGACAAGGTGGTCAACCTGATCACCTTCTATGCGCAAGAAGTGCGTGAGGTGCTGGCAGGCATCGGTGCCCGTTCGCTGGATGACGTGATCGGACGCGCGGACCTGTTGACGCAGGTGTCGCGCGGATCGGCCCATCTGGACGATCTGGACCTGAACCCGATGCTGATCACCGTGAATGGCACTAAGGCAGGTACCTTTGATCGCACACGCCCGCGCAACCCTGTTCCAGATACGCTGGACGCGGAAATCGTGCGCGACGCGCAGCGGTTTTTGGAAGACGGTGAAAAGATGCAGCTGCATTACGCCATCCAGAACACTGACCGGACCGTCGGCACCCGTCTAAGCAGCCATATCGTGCGCAAATTCGGGATGCGAAACGCGCTGCAAGCGGATCACCTGACGGTGAAACTGTCAGGAAGTGCCGGACAATCCTTAGGTGCGTTTGCGGCCCCCGGCCTGAAATTAGAAGTCAGCGGAGATGCCAACGACTATGTCGGCAAAGGGCTGAGCGGGGGGACCATCGTCCTGCGCCCGCCTATGTCCAGCGCGCTGAAGGCGTCGGAAAACACGATCATCGGCAACACGGTTCTCTATGGTGCGACCGCAGGCTATCTGTTTGCCGCCGGGCGCGCGGGCGAACGGTTTGCCGTGCGCAACTCGGGCGCGCATGTGGTGATTGAGGGCTGCGGTAGCAACGGATGCGAATACATGACCGGCGGCGTCGCGGTGATCCTAGGGCGGATCGGGGCCAACTTTGGCGCCGGGATGACGGGCGGCATGGCATATCTGTATGATCCCAAGGCGCGCACTGCGCCTTTGATGAACAGCGAAACCATCGTGACCTGCGCCGTCGCGCACCCCCATTGGGAGGCGCAGCTGCGTACCTTGATCGAACGCCATGCCGCTGAAACTGGCAGCGTGCGCGCCGCCGAAATCCTGCAACATTGGGACAGCGAAAAGGCCAATTTCGTACAGGTTTGCCCGCGCGAAATGCTGGACAAACTGCCGCATCCGTTAAGCGATCAAGCAATGGCCGTTCCCGCCGAGTGACGCGGACGAAATGAAACACCCCCGGACTCCTACATGGGATCCGGGGATGTTTTTTTTGAGTATTTTCAGAACGATGAAAGTCTAAGGTTGCGCGTCGGGATCAGATGCTGGCCTCGAACAAGGCGCGCAGGTTTTCCTTGGTCAGCTTGACGGGATTACCCCCACAGCTGGGATCCTGAATCGCCTCGTCAACCAATTCATCTATGCGGGCAGGATCGACGCCCAAATCGCTCAGTTTTTTGGGAATACCAAGTGCTGCGTTGAAATCCTGCACAAAGGCGCAGAAGCCGTCAAAGCCTCCCTCGATATCAAGGTAAGCCGCTGCAGTGCGGAACCGGTCGCGGATTTCGGGCGCGTTCAGTTGCAGCACAGCGGGCATGCAGACGGCGTTGGTGGTGCCGTGATGCGTGCCATAGACCGCGCCGATTGGGTGACTCATCGCGTGGATGGCACCAAGGCCCTTTTGAAACGCTGTGGCGCCCATCAAGGCTGCACTCATCATATGCGCGCGCGCTTCAAGGTCATTGCCGTCGGCATAGGCGCGGGGCAGATAATCCTTGACCAGACGCATCCCTTCCAGCGCCATGCCCTGGCTCATCGGGTGATAATTCGGGCTGCTGAACGCCTCGACGCAATGGGCGAACGCATCCAGACCGGTGCCGGCCGTAATGAATTTGGGCATACCCGTGGTCAGTTCAGGATCGCAGATAACCACCGCAGGCAGGACCTTGGGGTGGAAGATGATCTTCTTCACATGGGTTACGGAATTGGTGATGACACTGGCGCGACCCACCTCGGATCCGGTTCCGGCTGTCGTGGGCACGGCAATAATCGGCGCGATGGCGTCGGCGTCGGCGCGGGTCCACCAATCGTCGACATCCTCGTAATCCCAGACCGGGCGCGATTGACCGGCCATGAAGGCCACCATCTTGCCCAGATCCAGACCGCTGCCGCCACCAAAGGCGATCACACCGTCGTGGCCCCCGGCCTTGTAGGCAGCAACACCCGCATCAAGGTTCTTTTCGTTCGGGTTGGGATCAACCTCGCTAAAGATACCGCGGCCAAGACCAGCGGCCTCCATGATATCCAAGGCGCCCTGGGTGATCGGCAGATTCGCAAGACCCTTGTCGGTGACCAACAAGGGTCGTTTGATGCCAGCCTGAGCACAAGCGGCGGGCAATTCGTTAATGCGGCCAGCGCCAAATTTGATCGACGTCGGATAGGACCAGTTTGCAGTCAGGTTCATTTTGTCACCTTCTTGAGATGGTAGGATTTGGGGCGTGTCAGGTTGTGATAACCGATAATGGACAGACCACCACCGCGACCGGTGTCCTTGCAGCCGGTCCAGCACAGACCGGGGTCCAGATAGTCGGCACGGTTCAGGAAAACTGTCCCTGTCTCGATCCGATCACCGACATGCTGGGCACGTTCGACATCGGCGGTCCATAGGCTGGCCGTCAGGCCAAAATTGCTATCGTTCATCAGGGCTATCGCCTCGTCGTCATTCTTGACGGGCATGATGCCGACAACAGGGCCAAAGCTTTCGTCGCGCATGACGCGCATTCCGTGGGTGACATTGGTCAAAATTTGAGGCGTCAGATAGGCAGCGCCATCGTCGGCCTGCATCGGTTTGATGTGGGCGATGGCCCCTGCCGCGACAGCCTCATTGATCTGATCGCGAACCTCTTGGGCAAACCGTATGTTCGCCATCGGGCCCATTGTGGTATCAGGGTCCATCGGATTGCCCAGTTTGTAGCCATTGACGATCGCCACAGCTTTGGCGACAAACTGATCAAACAGACTTTCATGGACATAAATCCGTTCAATCCCGCAGCAGCATTGCCCCGCGTTGAACATCGCCCCATCGATCAGCGTATCGACGGCCGCGTCCAGATCAGCATCCTCCATGACATAGCCGGGGTCCTTACCGCCCAATTCCGTCGAAACGGCGGTAAACGTGCCTGCCGCCGCCTGCTCCATCGCGCGGCCACCCCCGACCGAGCCAGTGAAGTTGACAAAATCAAACGCACGCCCGGCGATCAGCGCCGAGGTGGTATCGTGATCCAGAAACACATTCTGAAATACATCCTCTGGCACACCAGCGGAATGGAACGCCCGCGCCATCCGCTCGCCCACCAACAACGTCTGGGTGGCATGTTTCAACACAACAGTATTGCCCGCGATCAATGCAGGCGCGACAGTGTTGATCGCTGTCATGTAGGGATAATTCCACGGTGCTACGACCAAAACGACCCCATGGGGCACGCGTCGGATGTAACGCTTGAAAGTGGCATCTTCACCGACCTCGATATCGGCCAGCGCATCCTTGGCGATCTTTGCCATGTGGCTGGCACGCTCGTTGAACCCGCCGAATTCGCCGCCATAGCGTACAGGCCGCCCCATCATGTGGGCCAGTTCCGGCACAACTTCATCATTCATCGCGCCAACAGCGGCGACGCCCGCCATCACCAGATCGATACGTTCCGCCAAGGGCCGCGCGGCCCAATCTGCCTGCGCAGCACGCGCACGGTCCGTCACCGCGCGCGCCTGATCCTTGTCCAATACCGGCCGCTCGGCAAAGACCGATCCGTCAATCGGCGAAATACACTTCAAAACCTTCGTCATTCTCGTCTCACTTGCCTACAGGGGCCATGTATCTTCTGGCCCTATATATCCCCGCCGGAGGCTTCTGCCCCCAACCACATGCACAGCCCTCAGCGGGCCATTACGCGCGTTCGAACCCGCGCGCGACCTCATAGTCCGTCACCACGCGTTCAAAATCCTCGATCTCGACCTCGGCGGCGCGGGTGTAGTGATCGACCACATCATCGCCCAGCGCCGCACGCAGCATCGTCGAACCTTTCAACGCGTCGCGCGCATCGCGCAGGTTGGTCGGGATCATGCCCTCGTTTCCGGAATAAGCGTCACCTTTGAACGGCGGGGCCAACTCCAGCGCCTCTTCAATCCCCGCCAGACCCGCGGCAAGTTGCACTGCCATTGCTAGGTAAGGATTCAGGTCAGACCCGCCAACGCGGCATTCTACGCGAACCCCCTTGGTCCCCGCACCGCACAGTCGGAACCCGGCAGTACGGTTGTCGACCGACCAGATAGTGCGCGTCGGCGCGAACGTGCCCGAACGGAAACGTTTATAGCTGTTGATGTAGGGTGCCAGAAAATAGGTGTAATCGGGGGCATATTTCAGCATCCCGGCCATGTAGTTCTTCATCAGGTCCGACATGCCCAAGGCGTCATTTTCATCCTGAAAGACGTTCTTGCCATCCTTCCACAGCGATTGATGCACATGGCTGGAACTGCCGACGCGATCCTCGCTCCATTTGGGCAGGAAGGTCACGGCGTGGCCTTGTTGCCAGGCGATTTCCTTGACCGCGTGTTTTGCAATCGTGTGATAATCGGCCGTGTCCATCGCGGCGGCGTATTTGATGTTCAGCTCTTCCTGACCGGCTTCGGCTTCACCCTTGGTGCACTCGATGGGCAAGCCCGCGTTCCACAGGTGGTTGCGCAGGGGCCGCATCACATGCTCTTCACGGGTGGTCTGGAGAATGTTGTAATCCTCGTTATAGCCGCTGATCGGGGTCAGTTCGCGGTAGCCTTCCTTGCGGATCTCATCAAAGCTTTTCTCGAACAGGAAAAACTCCAGCTCGGTCGCCATCATGGCGCTCAGGCCCATCGCCTCCAGTCGCTTCAGTTGTTTTTTCAGGATGGCACGCGGGGAATGCGGCACGTCCTGATGCGTCTCGTGATCCAGCACGTCACATAGCACCATAACCGTCCCATCCAGCCAAGGCATCGGGCGCAGCGTGTTGAGGTCGGGCTTCATTATGTAGTCGCCATAACCCGATTCCCAGCTGGTGCTGGCATAGCCATCAGGGGTGGCCATTTCCAGGTCGGTGGCCAGCAGATAGTTGCAGCAATGCGTCTCATCATGGCCGCCATTCACGAAATGGCCCGCGTGAAAACGTTTGCCCATCAAACGGCCCTGCATGTCCACGATACAGACCAAAACCGTATCAACGGCCCCGCTGTCTACCTGTGTTCTCAATTCGTCAAATGTCATTACGGCGGGCATCGGTGGACCTCTGAAACAGATTGGGGGAACGTGGGAAAAGGCCCCGACATTGCGCCGGGGCCTGCATTTTAGCTATGGATCACTCAAAGGAATAGGGCACGCCCGCTCCGCCGATCACTTCGTTATACTCGCGGAAGATGTCGACGACCTTCTGGTGGACTTCACCCTCTTGCGCGATTTCATCCCAGAACACGAGCGCCGCATCTTCGACTGTTTTCCACTCTTTCTGTGGGATCGAGCGCAGCTTCAGCTTGTCGCCCTGTGCGCGCAGGCGCGCTTCGCCGCCCCAATACCATTGGTTGCGATAGGTGTGACCGGCCTCGATACCTGCCATGACGATCTGCTTCAGATGCTCAGGCAAATCGGCCCAGCGTTGTGGGTTCACGAAATGCGACCCGATCCACGCGCCCGAGATATTGTTGGTCAGGAAATAGTCGGTCACATCCGCCCATCCCACTGTGTAATCCTCGGTGATGCCGGACCAAGCCATGCCGTCCAGCTCGCCGGTTTGCACGGCAACCTCGGCATCCTCGTAAGGGATCGAGACCGGAATCACACCAAACTGCGCCAAGAACCGGCCCGCGGTGGGGAAGGTATACAGCTTCAGCCCATCCAGATCCGCCAGCGACGTGATTTCTTTCGTTGTGTTGAAGTTGCACGGATCCTGACCGGCCGCTGACAGCCATTTCACGCCGACCTTGTCGTATTCAGCGGTCCAGATATCGGCGAGTCCGTATTGATTGAATAGGGCTGGCACATCCAGAATATGCTTGGTCGCCAGCGGGAAATATCCGCCGAACCGTTGCAGTGGCGTGGGCGAGGCCATGGAATCATCATCCGAATGGACTGCGTCGATGGTACCGCGTTGCAGTGCCTGGAACATTTCGCCGGTGGGAACGATCTGATCGGCGTAATACAGTTCGATCTCCATCTCGCCGTTGGCGGCGGCATTGATGTAATCGATGGCGGGCTTGGTCACATGCTCGCCCAGCGCGGCACCGGCGTAGGTTTGCATGCGCCACTTGATCGGGGCCTGCGCGCGCACGATGGACGGCGCACCCAGCGCCGTCGCGGCGGTACCCAGGCCGGCCGAGGCCAGAAACTTTCTGCGGGTTGTCATACTCTCTCTCCTTGGTTGGTATTGAAAAGCATTGGTCGAAGGCCCCCTTGGCGGAGGTCTGTTATCGTTAGTTGTATACCAGATTCGGCAGCCACAGCGCGATCTGCGGGAAAATCATCACAGCTGCCAGCGCGACGAACATCACCGCAACAAACGGAATGATCGAACGGTAGATGTCTTGAATGCTGATTTCAGGCGGTGCCATTGCCCGCATCAGAAACAGGTTATAGCCGAACGGCGGCGTCATATAAGCGATCTGACAGGTGATCGTGTAAAGCACACCATACCAGATCAAATCGAACCCCAGTTCCCCCACCAGCGGCACATAAAGCGGCGCGACGATGACCAGCATCGCGGTATCGTCCAGAAATGTGCCCATGATGATAAAACTCAGCTGCATCAGGATCAGGATCACCCAAGGGGACAGGCCCCATTGCGCGGTGAACAGGTCCGAAATCGCCTTGACCGCGCCCAGCCCATCGAAAATCGCGCCAAAGCCCAGCGCGGCAAGGATGATCCACATGAACATGCATGAAATGCCCAGCGTATTGCGCACCGAGTTCTCGAACACCTCGCGCGTCATCCGCCCTTTCAGTACGGCCGCGATAAAGGCCGCCATCGCGCCAATCGCACTGCTTTCCACCAGCGAGGTCCAGCCTTTGACGAAGGGCACCATCATCACCGCAAAGATCATCAGCGGTAGGATGCCCGCCGACAGCAGACGCAGCTTTTCTGCGGTGCCGACGTTGCGTTCCTCGGGAGGCAGGGCCGGGCCCAGTTCGGGCTGCATCCGGCAGCGCACATAGATGTAGATGATGAACATTGTTGCCATCATCAGCCCCGGAATAACCCCGGCCAGCCACAACTGCCCCACGGGCTGGCGCGCGATCATGGCGTAAAGCACCAGAACGACCGAGGGCGGCACAAGGATCCCCAAGGACGAACCCGCCTGAATGACACCGGTGACCATGATCTTGTCATAGCCCCGCTTCAGCAACTCGGGCAGCGCAATGGTGGCACCAATCGCCATGCCCGCCACCGACAGGCCGTTCATGGCCGAAATCAAAACCATCAATGCAATCGTGCCAATGGCCAGACCACCGCGCACTGGTCCCATCCAAACGTGAAACATCTTGTAAAGGTCATCCGCGATACGGCTCTCGCTCAGGACATAACCCATGAAGATGAACATCGGCAGCGTCAGCAGGGGATACCACTTCATCAGCTTCATCGCGGCGGAAAACGGCATATCCGCCCCGCCCGTGCCCCACAGGAAAATCCCCCCGACGGCCGCGACAAAGCCAATCGCGCCAAACACCCGCTGACCGGTCAGCAGCATCAGCATCATCGAGCTGAACATCAGGATGGCAATCATTTCGTATGGCATTAAAATTCTTCCCCGCGAATGCGGCCGATATCGCGGAAAAACTCAGCGAGAACTTGGAGCAGCATCAGGGTGACGCCGATGATCATGATGGTCTTGACGGGCCAGATATAGGGCCGCCACGCGGTGGGACTGCGCTCGATAAAGCCCAACTTACCCTTGGCCGCCGCCGGGCCTTCGGTGATCAGCGTCATGAACAGGTCCCCGAAAAACGCAAACGGCTGGCCCTGAAAGTGACCCAAAGAATAGGCGGTCGACCCAATCGCACCATATAAAAGTACGCCCAGATAGAACATCAGGAACAAAACAGTGAACGCGTCGAACCACGCCTTCTGACGCACCGACCAGCCACCATAGAACAGATCCATCCGCACATTCGATCCCATCTGGATCGAATAGGGCCCACCCAGAATGTAATAAGCGACCATGATGAACTGCGCCGTTTCCAGCGTCCACATCGTCGGGTCGAAGAACGTTTTGGACACCGACGACCACATCAACACGCCAATCAGCGCAAAGATCAGATACATCGCAAACCGACCGATGGCGCGGTTGATCGCATCGATCCCCCGGACATAGCCGCAAATCACCCTAGGCATGCGCATTCCCTTGTGTCTCTAGCCCCAGACGGATCAACGCGGGCTGGATCAGGGTCAGCAACTCATCCCCGATGCGCGCGATATCCTCGGGCGTTTGTAACAGATCGTTGCGCACCTCAATCATGACATTGGGCAGACCATTGGCCAGCCCATGATGTTGCAACGAGTGGGTCACACCATCCTCGGGGCCATAGGGACTGTTGCGATCTATCTGCCGGTGGGGCAGCTTGGCCGCACCCTTGAGCATACCATCGGCCAAGGCGCTATCCGCATCATGCAGGATCCCGATCTCGGTCGGGCGCTGCGTGCCGTAATAGACCGGGGTAAAACTGTGAATGGTGATCAGTGCCGTCGGTTGGCCACGCGCCTTGCGGGCCTCGATCCGGCCCTGCACAGCATTGCAAAACGGTACGTAAATTGCCTGCGCCCGCGCCGCACGCGCAGATTCGTTCAGCCCGTGATTGCCCGGGACGTCGATCAATTCGGACTTCTCCGGCATGGCCGACGCGGCCTCGGGCGGGCGGTTGCAGTCATAGACCAACCGCGACACCCGGCTTGCCACAAAGGTTCCGCCCAGCGCTGCCAACAGATACAGCGACAAATCCCGCGCGCCCGGATCCCAAGCGGCATGGCTGCGCGCATCCTCAGCACTCAGCCCCAAACCGTCGTAAACGGCGGGGATAGTATGCGATGCATGCTCACACAGGATCAACGCGGCCCCGGCACTGTCTGCACCGATCACTTCCACAACGTCTTGATCTTGCGTCTCGCCCGACATGTCATCCCCCGGATATTTGGAAAAATCTTTTCACGCCAAACATTCTCTGTCAATATCCTTCCAGAGCAATCTTTACAGATGATCCGAAAGGCCCGCCGCGCGTGACACTCCCCACCGCCACAGTGCGTGAAAGGATCAGGGCAAATTTTGCCGCCCTGACCCAATCCGAGCGCAAATTCGCCACCGCAGTGCTGAACAATTACCCGGCGGCTGGCCTCGCCTCAATCACCATCGTCGCGGCCAATGCCGACGTCTCGACACCCACCGTTGCACGCATGGTGAAAAAGCTAGGCTACAAGGGCTACCCCCAATTCCACAGCGCCCTCTTGGCCGAACTTGAGGCCAAGGAATCCGGCCCCACGCGCAGACGCGCCGATTGGACCAGTGACGTGCCGGAATCCCACATGCTGAACCGGTTCGCGGCGGCTGTGGGCGAAAACATCCAGAAAACGCTGGCCAATCTGGACAGCACGACGTTTGACGCGGCGGTTGACCTTCTTTCCGACACGGACCGCAGGCTCTACGTCGTGGGCGGGCGCATCACTCGCGCGCTGGCCGATTATGCGTTCACCCACTTTCAGGCGGTGCGAAAGCGGATCACGCATATGACCTCGTCCTCGGCCACATGGCCGCATTACGTTCTGGACATGGCGGAAGGCGACGTTCTACTGCTGTTCGACGTGCGCCGATACGAAACAAATCTGTTGCGCCTTGCAGAACTGGCCAAGGCGCGCGGTGTGCGGGTTATCCTTATCACCGATCAGTGGGCCAGCCCAATCACTGGTCACGCCGATCACAGCTTTCATTGCTGGACCCCGATCCCCTCTGCCTGGGACAGCAACGTCGCCACAATGATGCTGCTGGAGGCGCTGATCGCCGCCACCCAAGAGGCAAACTGGCCCGAAACCCGCGCCCGCTATGAGCGTTTGGATGAAATCTTCGACGCAGCACGGCTGTTCGGCAAATAGATCGCGCACCCTCCGGCTTTTTCTTGGCTCAAATATCCAAATTCCAACACATGTCACACCGACCCACGCTGGACAGTTCAAAAGCCTCAGCAAAGCTCGCAAACCACCTCCACCAACGTGGGCACCGTCCGGCGTGTTGGCCAATGCAGTCACGACACCCGTCTGTCATCCGCGTCGATCAGACAGGACAGTTCCGCAGCGGCCTCTTTCAACAGATCAAGATATTCCATAGCCTTTTCCAAAGGCAGGCGCTGGATGGGCGCATGAAAGCTTAACGTCGTAAGCATTCGGCCATTGCCGTCGACGATCGGCACCGCAAGCGCGATCATACCCTCCATGAACTCGGCATTATCGACGGCATATCCTTGGTCACGGATCGCGCGCACCTCTTCCATCAACGCCTCTGGCCGGGTGAGTGTCGTTGGCGTGTGACGCGTCAACGTTGCCGATGTGGCATAGCTTTGCAGTTGTTTTTCATCCAACTGACTGAGGTACAGCTTGCCGGATGACGTGCAATACAATGGCACCCGCGTTCCCACCGGCAATTGCAGGCGCAGCGGCCATTTGGATTCCGCCCGCTCCAGATAGATCATTGAATCACTGTCCGGCAGTGAAATATTGCAGGTTTCGCCCACGGTCTCGGCCAGTCGGGTCAGGATCGCAAGACGCGCAGTGCGAATACGCAGACTGGACAAAACGCCTGACGACAACCGACGCAGGCGTTGGCCTGGAAAATAGCCGCGGCCATCAATGTCGCGCTGGATGAATCCTTCGTTTTCAAGCGTGGTAAACAGACGGTGGATGGTAGGTTTTGGCAGGCCCAACACCTGATTTACGTCCGTCGGGGTCACTGGCATACCGGCGCGCGCCATTTCCTCGATTACCAGCAGTAGACGCATGTTTGTGGGAATAGTCTCTTCTGTGGCAGTTTCGTTACTCATACAAAATTCGATCCTTGGCCATGTTCGAATGTCCTGCTCTTGTGTAGCGGATAAATGTTTGCTGAACCCCAAAAGCGGCGCTTGGGCCCAGACTCTAAATCAAACGTATTAACTAATGCCCACCATAACGCTGTCGTCTTGAAATGAAAGCAACTGTCGCATCCCAAGTGTCGAATAAATTGTGCCTTTTTATGGGCGCTCTGCCTAGAGATGATTTTTCACACACCCTCTTTGCACAGCCCTTCGCAGGTTCTAGCATCGCACTATGAACGCACAGCTCCCTACCCTTTTCTCGCCTATCTCGATAGGTCCCGCGCGTCTGCGCAACCGCATCTTTTCAACCGGCCATATGACCGTGATGCTAGAGGATGGCGCGCCCGGCGATCGGATGGTGGCCTATCACGCTGCCCGTGCTGCAGGCGGGGCCGGGTTAATCATCACCGAGGCCGCACGCGTCCATCCAACAGGTGAAAGCAGCCGACCGGGAATTCGCGCCTATGCGGATGCCTGTATTCCCGGTTATGCCAAGATCGCCAAGGCGTGCCATACCCATGGGTGCGCCGTATTTGCACAGCTGACCCATCCGGGGCGCGAATTGGGGCTCGCGTCGGATGGCACCCACGCGGTGTCCTATGCCCCGTCGGCCATCCCGAACGAGCGGTTTCACACTATGCCGCGCCAAATGCCCCAGCAGCTGATTGACGAGATCATCGAGGGGTTTCGCGGATCCGCTGCGCGGCTCGCGCGCGCAGGCGTCGACGGGGTCGAGGTGGTCGCCTCGCACGGCTATCTGCTATCTCAATTCATGAACCCGCGCATCAACCAGCGCACCGACGATTATGGTGGCAGCTTTGAAAACCGCCTTAGGTTCACGCGGGCCTGCATCGCTGCGGTTCGGGACGGGGCGGGGCCGGATCTGGCCGTGGGTATCCGCCTGTCAGGCGACGAGATGGAGCATGACGCACTAGACGCGCCCGAAATGCTGAGTATCGCGCAGGCCCTCGCCGATGATGGAGTGCTGGATTATCTGAACGTCACCGCAGGCAGTTCCGCCGGGCTGGCAGGGTCCACCCATATCGTGCCGCCGATGGCCTATAGCGTGGCCTATACCGCGCCCTTAGCCGCCGCGATCAAGGCGCGGGTCAAAATCCCCGTACTGGTCGCGGGACGTATCAACCAACCCCAGATTGCCGAAGACGTACTGGCCAGCGGTCAGGCCGACATGTGCGGCATGACCCGCGCGATGATCGCCGACCCGTTGATGCCGACCAAGGCGCAAGCCGGGCAGTTGGACGATATCCGCGCCTGCGTGGCCTGCAATCAGGCCTGCATCGGACATATGCTGGCCGGGTTTCCCATATCCTGCATCCAGCACCCCGAAACAGGGCGCGAATTGGAATATGGCACGCTGCCCCCCGCCGATCCGCCGCGCCGGGTGATGGTGGTCGGGGGCGGCCCTGCCGGAATGAAGGCCGCCGCCATTGCCGCCGCACGCGGCCATGACGTGACATTGTACGAATCCGGCAAGGCGCTGGGCGGGCAGGTGGTGCTGGCGCAGGCCTTGCCGGGGCGCGCCGAGTTTGGCGGCGTCACCACCAATCTGGCGCGCGAAGTGGCACAGGCAGGCGTGACGTTGCATTTGAATACCAAGGTCACGCGTACATTAATCGACACTGATGCGCCCGAAGTTGTTATTATCGCCACCGGCGCACGACCCTATGCGCCCCCTATCGAGGGCGCGGATTCCGCCCATGTGGTCGATGCCTGGGCCGTTCTGCAAGGGGCCAACGTGGGCGCGCGCGTGGTGCTGGCGGACTGGCGCTGTGATTGGGTCGGGCTGGGCTTGGCCGAACGGCTGGCGCGCAACGGGTGCAATGTGCGGCTGGCGGTCAACGGCACGATGGCCGGGGCCAGCATCCCACAATATGCGCGCGACAAATGGCTGGGCGATTTGCACAAGCTCGGTGTCGAAATACTGCCTTACTTGCGCCTGTTCGGCGTGGACGAGGATACCGCTTATTTTCAGCACACCCTCAGCGGTGAGGCGGTTGTTCTTGACGGCACCGATACGCTAGTCACGGCGCTGGGCCATCAGCCCTGTCTAGATCTGGCCGATGCGCTGGAGGATTGGTACGGTGAGATCCATCTGATCGGGGATTGCCTAAGCCCGCGCACGGCAGAAGAGGCTATTTTGGAAGGGCTGAAGGTAGCTGCCCGGATTTAAATGAAGGCCGCCCGCCCGGTTTTTGATCCGTTGCGCTGTCCTTAAGGCGTCTGAATCGCCCTTGTCCGGCCGCGTTTCAGGCCCAAATAGCGTTCGCGCACGATGATGATGATCCCCGCAAGGATGATCAGCGCCGCGCCCATCAACATCGGCTGCGTCGGCACCTCGCCAAAGAACACGTACCCAATCGCCAACGCGAACAGCATCGAGACATAGTCAAACGGCGCGACCACGCTGGCATCGGCATAGCGATAGGCGGAGGTCAGGAATATCTGTGCCGTGCCACCCAGAATACCGGCCGCGATCAGCAGCGCCGCCTCGGTGCCGGTCGGCCAGACCCAGCCAAAAGGCAGCGTCAGCAGCGACAGAAGCGTCGCGGTCACTGAAAAGTAGAACACGATGGCCGAGGTTTCTTCAGTCGCGACCAGCTTGCGGATATAGATCTGCGCCAGCGCCGCGCAAATGGCCGACACCATGACCAGCAACGCGCCGACTGCCTCGGCAGTTTGCACGTTGGGGCCGGTCAAGGTGGTCAAGCGCGGCGTCAGGATGATCAACACACCGACAAGACCCAATGCAACGGCCCCGATCCGAAACACGCCGACCTGTTCGTTCAGAAACATCGCCGCGAACACCACCACCAGCAGCGGTGCGGCATAGCCCAGCGCCGTGACCTCGGGCAGAGGTAGCAGGCCCAGCCCTGCAAAGCTGAGGCCCATCGCCGTCGACCCGACAACCCCGCGCCAGAAATGGCCCATGACGGATGTGACCTTCAGTCCGGTTGTCAGGTCGCCCCGCAAGGCCAGCCAGATCAGGATCACCGGAATGGCAAAAAGTGAGCGAAAGAACACAGCCTGCCCTGCCGGCACATGCTCGGACGCGGCCTTGATCATGGCCGACATCACAATGAACAGCATGACCGCGCAAATTTTCAGCGCGATCCCCTTGAAGGGTTGGGGTTGGGCGGAATGCATGGGACGCTCCTTTGGCGGGCATGCTTGCGCGCGTGGCCTGCGAAGGTCAAGCGCGCGGGTGGCGACCCCCCGTGCGCGCGCCGTCAGGGGTGATCTGCGTCATCGACAGGGTGTGATCCATGTTGCGCATCCGGTGGCGTAGCATCTGCTGCGTCAGACGGGCCAGATCGACGGCATAGCTTGGGTCCCCAGCCACATTGCGCATCTCGCCATCGCCCCGATAATCAAACAGGATCGGCGGCAGATCTGCGGCGAACTGCACCAGCGTAAAGCGTTCGTCGCGCAGGATTGCCAAATTCGATTGGGTCACATTAGTGCCCAACATCTGCTGCCACGTGTTGTCCGTCAGAGGATTGGCGAAATCCAGTTCCGAGAAGGTGTAATTACGCCAATCATCGGGCTCGTCGCCCAGCAACAGGGGCATCAGCGAGCGGCCATCCATCGCGGTGGGAACGTCCTGCCCGACCCACTCCAGCACGGTGGGGGTGATATCGATGGATTCGGTCATGGCCGTTACCCGCCTGCCCGCCTGCGCCGCCCCATCCGGCAGCCGGATGATCAGCGGCGTGCGATAGGCCGCGTCATAGACCGACATTTTGCCCCAGACATGGTGATCGCCCAGCATTTCACCGTGATCGGCGGTGATGACGACCATCGTATTGTCCAACTGCCCGCTGTCTTTCAGCCATTGCATGACGCGGCCGATGTGGTGATCCACCTCAGTTGCCAGCCCCAGATAGAGCGCGCGCAGGGCTTGCGCCGTCTCATCCGTTGCAGCCAGATCGGGACGGCCTTCGACCATCCCTTTGGGTCCGCTGGTGGCAAGGGCAGGGGCAAAGAAAGGGTGTTGTGCCACCTCGTCCTCGGGCAGGGGATGGCGCGCGGGCAGGGGCAGCGCGTCGGGATCATACATCGTGTTGTAGGGCGCGGGCGCGACCAATGGCGGATGCGGGCGGATATAGGTCAGATGCGCAAACCACGGGTCATCGCGATAGGCGGGCATTTGCGCCAGAAAACGGTCGGTCAGGAACGCGGTATCGCTGTCCTTGGCCGCATAAAGTGCGGGATCGCGCAACGCGCCCAGACCACCCTCCGGTGCCACAGGTTTGTAGACATCCGCGTAGTTGTCGAACCGATATCCCGCGTTCATCAGGTGCGACCGCCATGGATAGGACATGTCCAACCGCATCTCGGTCATCTCATGAAAGCCGGGCATCGGGGCCTCATAGGATTTCAACAACGGGTCGTTTGGATGAAACTTGCGCGGGTCCTGGCCGGTGTCGGTATAGCCAAACAGCATCGGCAGATACCCCGCCTTGCGCATTTCGCTGGCGATGCTGGGTGTATCATGACGCAGAGGCGTGCCATTGCGCACCGAGCGGTGGTTCATCGCGTATTGCCCCGTCAGGATCGACGCCCGCGACGGACCACAAGGATTGACCGCGGAATAGTGCCGCGTGAAACTGACCGCATCGTCCATGAAGGCGCGCAGATTGGGCAGGTCCACATGCGCGGCCAACGCGCCGGGCAGGTCACCTGTCAGGCAATCGGCACGCAACTGATCAATGATGATGAACAAAACATTGCGGGGTTGAGTCATGGTTCTGTCCTTTTACACGTCTCGCAATAAAGTTGGCCGGATGCGCATACGATGATTTGCCACTCAATTATACAAGAGTGTTAGCGCCAATCATTGATGATCGGAATTTATTGCGTTTGAACGGCGGATGCAGCAACGTGAGCGCATGAATTGGACGACTCGACCCCGTAACCATAGCGTTGGATCTATATGTTGTCATATGGATCGCACAAAACCGCTGCATAAAGCGGTGTGCAGGCCACATGACCCAGCCATCGCGCGGGGCATCCTGTCGACGGTTTATCAAAAATACCACAATGATTACTCAGGGAGACTAACATGACAGCCAAATCCACCCTTACCCGACGTTCCGTCCTGCGCGGGGCCACCGCAATGGGCGCGGCGGCGCTGGCGGCACCGATGTACACCAAATCTGCGCTGGCTTCGTCCGGCGAAATCAACATTCTGATGTGGTCGGATTACCTGCCACCCGAATTCATCGCCAGCTTTGAGGCGGAAACGGGTATCAAGGTCAATTACACCGGCATCGGCTCGAACGAAGAAATCATCAACAAGATGAAGGCCAACAAGGGCCAAGGCTTTGACATCGTGTCGCCCACCAACAACCGGTCGCTGCAGTGGGGCCCGCTGGAACTGTTGCAGCCCTTCGACCTGAACCGCGTCAACATGGATGCCGTCAACCCCGCCATGTCCAAGATCGGTACGACCGCTTGGAACTTTGGCGATACGGGCGCGCATTGGCTGCCGCATATCTGGGGTACCGAGGGCATTGCCTATCGCACCGATCTGTTCCTGCCCAAGGGCGACGCGCCCAGCTATGGCGACGTCTGGGATGAAGCGAACGCAGGCAAGACCATGGGCCGTGGGCATTCGATGATGCTGGGCGCGGGTCTGTTCATGGAAGCCTCGGGTCAGATGGATCCCGGCTCGGTCTGGGCGGCGTATGAAAACGAAGAAAACATGCGCAAAACCTGGAGCATGATCGCCGACTGGTGCATCGCCCGCAAAGGCAACATCAAGCTGCTGTGGAATGACGCCGACACCCAGAAGAACGGCCTGCTGAACGAGGGCGTGATCGTCGGTCAGACATGGGACGGTCCGCCGCTGGCCCTGAAGGCCGCAGGTGAACCCGTGCATTATCAGGCCCCGGTCGAAGGGTCGATGGCATGGGTCGACGGTATGTCGATGCCTGTGGGCGCGACGAACATGGATCAGATCTATGCGTTCATCGACTATGCCTATCAGAAGGAACCGGCGGGCGTGGCGATTGACAGCCACGGCTACAACTCGCCCGTTCTGGGGGCGGATGCGTTCTCGGGCGAAACGTATAAGATGAACTTTGCCGAGGCCTATCCTGGTGACAGCCTGGCCAACCTGAACCCATGGCCCGCCGAAGCGCCGTGGTATGCGGATGTGCGGACTGAGTTCGTCAACAAGTTCATGAGCGCTTGATTTAGGTGCATTACCCCTCCTCCCGGCCCTGTGCCGGGGGGAGATCGTCCCGAAAAGGGGCCAATATCAAACGCCGCGATAAACACGGCAGATGCGAAAACGCATGGGGGACTTTACGGATGAGTGCAGGTGTTGGTGTGGATCTACAGGATCTGTGGATCCGCTTTGGCGATTTCGTGGCCGTTCGCGACGCAAATGTGAACATCAACGGCGGTGATTTCTTTTCCTTTCTCGGCCCCTCGGGCTGTGGCAAGACGACAATCCTGCGCGCCGTTTCAGGGTTTCTGGACCCCAGCGAGGGCAACATCCTGATCGGTGGCAACAACATGAAGGGCATCGGCCCGAACAAACGCCCCACCGCGCTGATATTTCAGAACCTTGCGCTGTTTCCCTTGATGAAGGTTTGGGAAAATATCGCGTTTTCCATGGAAATTCAGGGCGCAAGCGCCAAGGAGCGGCGCAAGCGCGCAGATGAGCTGCTGGATATGATTGCCCTGTCGGATCAGGGCGACAAGCTGCCCAGCGAACTGTCCGGCGGTCAACGTCAGCGTGTGGCGATTGCCCGCGCGCTGTGCGCCGAGCCTGACGTTCTGTTGCTGGACGAACCCCTGTCAGCGCTGGACCTGAAGCTGCGCCAGCACATGCGCACCGAGTTGCGTGAAATTCAGAAGCGGGTCGGCATCACTTTCATCTATATCACCCACGATCAGGGCGAAGCCCTGACCATGTCCGACAATATCGCGGTGATGAAGGCCGGGGTGATCGACCAGATCGGTACTGGAAAACAGATCTATAACGACCCCTCGACGCCGTTCGTTGCGTCCTTTGTGGGCGAAAACAACGTCTTTCGCGGCAAAGTCGTCGAGGTCAAGGGCGATCAGGCGCTTATCGCGTCGAACCGCAGCGGCATGATGCGCGCCCGCATTTCTGCCGCCCACGAGGGCAAGATGAAACCGGGGGACGCCGCCATGATCTTTATCCGCCCCGAGGCCTTTTCTCTGGCCCCTGTCAACGCCAACAATGATCATCTGGTCAAGGCGCGCGTGACAAACGAAGAGTTCGAGGGCAACGCCTTTAACATCTTCATGGAGGGCGATCAGGGCAAGGAAATCAAGGTGGCGATCCCCAATCTGGGCCAGTCCTTTGAATCCCGGATGGGCCAGACGATTGCACTGGATTTCGATGTGCGCAACGCGGTCGTCATGCCCGCGGGCGAAATGGCCAGCGAGTAAGGGAGGGATCCAACGATGCCGACCTTTCTGAAAGAGTTTCTGGTTCGCAACGGCACAGCACCGGGCCTGATCATGCTGGCACTGGTCCTGTTCTGGGTCATCGGGCTGATCATCCTGCCACAATTGTCGATGCTGGATTTTTCGTTCCGCCCCAACCTGCCGCCACCTGAAATGGGCGGGCCAAAGGACGTCTATACGCTGGACAACTACCGCCATCTTGTATTCGGCCCCAAAGGGTCCAGCGCGGCCTATAACTATGTCGATCTGGGTGTGTTTTTTCGGACCATCGTGGCGGCTATCTGCATCACCATCTTCAACCTGATCCTGTGCTATCCCATCGCCTATTATCTAGGCCAGACCAAGGGCAACCACATCCGCGTTCTGGCCTTGATGTTGATCATTCCCTACTGGATCAACGAGATTCTGCGCGCCTTCGCGCTACGCATCATCTTTGGCCAGACAGGGGTCCTGAACACCATGCTGGTCAGCCTTGGCATCTTCGATCAACCCTATGATTTCATCCGCAACGATATCGCCCTCTACGCGGGCCTTGGATATGCGTATATCCTGCTGATGGTCTTTCCGATCTACAACGTCATCGAAAGCCTTGATCGCAATCAGATCGAGGCGGCGCGCGACATGGGTGCGTCGTGGGTGCGCATTCATCGTCGCATTGTCATCCCCTATGCCAAGCCGGGCATTTCATCGGGCTGCACCATGGTATTCATGCTGTCCGCCGGTGCGCTGGCAGCCCCCCAAATCCTTGGCGGGCCCAGCAGCCTGTGGTTCACGCAGATCATCTATCAATGGTTTAACGACAACGGTAACTGGCCGCAGGGCGCGGCCTATGCGGTGGTTCTGTTGGTGTCCTGTATCTTGCTGGTGCTGGCCGCCATGCGCCTGTTCAAGGTGAACATGGGGGACATCGGCAAATGAGGTTCTCTTTCCTGCGCCTGTCGATCTGGTTCTACATGGCGCTCTTTTTCGCCTATCTTCTAGGACCGCTGGTGATCATGAGCATCACCGCCTTCAACTCGCCCAGTTTTCCCCGGATGACGCCGTGGGAATGCCTGACGTTCGAATGGTTTTCGGCCCTGTTTCGGGATGAACGCATCCTGAACGGCATCAAAAACTCGATCTACGTCGGCTTCGGCACGGTCATCCTGTCCGTCGCGATGGGCCTTGCCGGGGCGTTGATGCTGACGCAGGTCTGGCCGAAACTGCGCGCGACCTACTACACGATCATCATCGCGCCAATCCTGATCCCCGGCGTGGTTTTGGGCATCTCGACGCTGGTGTTCTGGGACCGGGTCAACCGGATGCTGGGCCTTGGCCCGGACAGCTTTCTGTCAAACGGTTTGTTCCTGACCATCATCGGTCAATCCACCTTCATCGCCAGCTATTGCATGCTGGTGCTGGTCGCGCGCCTGCAACGCTATGACACCGGCCTGACCGAAGCGGCGCTGGACCTTGGCGCAAGCCACGCACAGGCGTTCCGTAAAATCCTGTTGCCCTTCATGCGCCCGGCCATAGCCTCGGCCGCCGTGCTGGCGTTTCTGGCGTCATTCGAGAACTACAACACGACGACCTTCACCTTCGGGGCATACCCGACGCTAACGATCGAGTTGGCGCAAAAGGTCCGTTATGGCATCACGCCCGCCATTTCGGCGCTGGCCTTCATCATCGTGGCACTGACGGTGTTCGCAGCCTTGGCGAACGAGGCGAACATCCGGCGCAAGGAACTGGCCGCCGCCGCCAATGGTACCACCGTGGCCGCCGCTACAGGTGGCTTCCGCCTGCCCCGCTTTCTCAGCGGTAATCCGGCGGCAATCACGCTGGTCTTATGTGCAATTGCTGTGATCACCGTCGTCGGCACTGCCACGACCTATAGCCCTGCCCAATGCATCGCAGACGTGCGCGAGAAAAAGCGCATCGAGACCGAAAAGCGAATTCAGGAGTTGCGCAAAGAACGTGAAGCGCTTGAGGCTGCTCAGCCCGCGCCCGAAGCGCCGCCCGCTGACGCCGATACCGCCCCCCAAAGCAATAACTCAGGTTTTGGGGGTGTCTTTGCACCGGGTGCGCTGGGGATTGGTGACGACGGCGCAACGGCACCATTGGAGGCGCCCGATTCTTCTTCGGGGTTTGGTAGCGTGTTCAACCCAGACAGCTTGGGCGTGACTGACGAGGCCCCGCCGGCCGACACTGAAAACAATTCCGGGTTCGGTAGCGTGTTCAATCCCGATACGCTGGGCGGGACCGACAGCGACTGACGGCCCCCAAAAAGAAGACGCCCCGGACATGATCCGAGGCGCTGAAATACCCATAAAGCCAGACGGAGGTTTTGGCCCTTAAAGCGTTATGTGTCGGCCTTCACTCGGGGCAAGACCCAGTCCGCACGCGGAAAATGGCAGGTATAGCCGTTGGGTACACGGTTCAAATAATCCTGATGCTCGGGCTCGGCCTCCCAGAAATCACCGACGGGCGCGACCTCGGTCACGACCTTGCCGGGCCACAGACCGCTGGCCTCGACATCGCGGATCGTCTGGCGCGCCGTCAGTTTTTGCGCATCATCGACGTAATAGATGGCCGAACGATAGCTCATCCCGTGATCATTGCCCTGCCGGTTCGACGTGGTCGGATCATGGATCTGGAAAAAGAACTCCAGTATCTCACGATAACTGGTCTTTGCAGGATCGAACATGATCTCGATTCCCTCGGCATGGGTGCCGTGGTCGCGATAGGTGGCGTTGGGCACGTCACCGCCGGTGTATCCCACACGGGTCGACACCACACCGGGACGCTTGCGGATTAAATCCTGCATCCCCCAGAAACAGCCTCCGGCCAGAACGGCGCGTTCAGTCATGCTACATCCTCCACTTGATCCAGATATGCACCATACCCTTCGGCCTGCATATCGTCACGATGAATAAACCGCAGGCTGGCCGAGTTGATGCAATAGCGCAGCCCCCCGCGATCCTTTGGCCCGTCAGGAAACACATGGCCCAGATGGCTATCGCCATGGGCGCTGCGCACCTCAATGCGCATCATCCCCAGCGTGTCGTCCTTCAACTCAGCGACATGCGCCGGCTCGATCGGTTTGGTGAAACTGGGCCAGCCACAGCCGCTTTCAAACTTGTCGCCGCTGGCGAACAGTGGCTCTCCCGAAACAATATCAACGTAAATCCCGGGCGCCTTGTTATTCAGAAGTGCGCCGGTTCCGGGCCGTTCGGTTCCGCTTTGCTGGGTCACGCGATACTCTTCCGGGCTCAGCCGGGCGATGGCATCGGGGTCTTTGGTATAGGCGGTCATGGCAACACTCCTCGGTCAGGTCTGTTTCGGATGTATAAGATGGGACTGCGGGCCGAATTTCCAATCCTTATTTCACAACGATCACCCATGGGTGATCCACTGACGGACATCCCACGTATACACTCTAAGTAACAGGAGACAAAAATGCGCCTCATCCTTGCCTGTCTTGCTTGGCTAACAGCCCTGCCCGCCGCTGCGCTGGACCTAACCACCCCGTTTCAGAATATCGACGGCGGAACTCTTTCACTCAACGATTGGGCAGAACAACCCATTCTGGTGGTCAACACCGCCTCGCGCTGCGGCTTTACCGGCCAATACGAGGCACTTCAGGCGCTCTACGACCAATACCGTGATCGTGGACTGGTGGTTCTGGCCGTACCCTCGAATGACTTCAAGCAAGAGCTGGCCAACAATGACGCGGTCAAGGACTTCTGCACACTGACCTATGGGATCGACATGCCAATGACGGGCATCACTCGGGTGCGCGGCGCGGCTGCCCACCCTTTCTACACCTCGGTCGCACAAGAGACCGGGTTCGCACCTTCGTGGAACTTCAACAAGATCCTTATCGCTCCAGATGGCACCGTGTCCGACACCTTCGGCAGCACAGTCAAACCCATGTCGAAAACCATAACGCGCCAAATCGAGCCGTTGCTGAACTGACTCCCGGCTTTTTCTTGGCTTAAATATCCAAAATCCCGGGTCCACCTATTTGCGCGACACCAATAATGTTGCACCGGCAGTGTCGTGGCTGGGCGGGATAGACCATTTGATCGGCCACCCATCCCGACAATTCACCCCCATAACCCGAGCGGATTCGTTCCAACATCAGATCCATTGAACTGGCGCTGCCTGCACTGCTGAACAGACGCCCATCGACGGTGAATATCGCATCCTGCACGTCAATATCGGGAAATTTTTCAGACATGGCGCTGGCATACTCCCAATGGATCGTTACGCGCCAACCACCCAGAACCCCGGCCCAGCACCTGGCGCGTACTGCCCGCTGCCGCATTCACGCCAACACAGACCACCAGCGTATCACGTCGGCCTAGGTCGATCAGCCCGTTCCACGCGGTCACCTGCCCGCCATTCTCGCTGAGCAACATCCAGAATACCGGAAAAATCACCGTCACTCACGATGAATTTGGCAACGTTGATCCGCGCGACACAGGTCATCCGCGCAAGCCCGACCCAAGTGACATGCGCGCGGTGCAAATCGAGGCGAATTCCACGCGGCTGATCCGTGCATAAGAATCAACTGATACTGCCTAAGTCATAGGCGTTGGCCAACACAAAAGGGTTCTCCCGTTGGTGCAGGTCGCGAACTCTGGCACCGATTTCAGCCGTTCTTTATGTCTCCCAATCCATCACGACTTTGCCGGAATTACCCGAAATCATCGCGTCAAACCCCGCTTCGAAATCGTCGATGCTGATGCGGTGTGTGATCAGTCCGCTGACATCCAGACCCGACTGCACCAGCGCGATCATCTTGTACCAAGTCTCGAACATCTCGCGGCCATAGATACCTTTGACATGCAGCATCTTGAAAATGATCTTGTTCCAATCGACAGCGAATTCGGTGGGCGCTATGCCCAACAAAGCAATCTTGCCGCCATTGTTCATGCGGTTGATCATTTGCTGCATCGCTGCGGCGGCCCCGGACATTTCTAGACCCACGTCGAAACCCTCGGTCATGCCGATTTCGTCCATCACTTGTTCCAGCTTTGCGCTGGAAACATCGACCACATACTGAACGCCCATGTCGCGGGCCAGTTTCAGGCGGTAGGGATTGATATCGGTGATCACCACCTTGCGCGCGCCGACCTTCTGCGCAACCAGCGCCCCCATGATGCCAATGGGACCAGCCCCCGTCACCAAGACGTCCTCACCCACCAGATCGAAACTGAGAGCGGTATGAACGGCATTACCGAACGGGTCAAAAATAGCAGCGATTTCGTCCGGCACGTCCTCGGGGATGGGCACAACATTGGCCTCGGGGATGCACAGGTACTCGGCAAAACTGCCAGGACGATTGACGCCGACGCCCTTGGTATTGCGGCATAAATGCCCCCGACCCGCGCGACAATTGCGACAGATGCCACAGACGATGTGCCCCTCGCCGCTGACCCGCTGGCCAATTTTATATTTGACCGCCGCCCCGCCCATATCGACAATGTTGCCCACAAATTCGTGGCCCACCACCATCGGCACGGGAACCACCTTTGCGCTGAATTCGTCCCACTTCCAGATATGCACATCCGTGCCACAGATGGCGGACTTGCGCACCTTGATCAATACGTCGGTGGGGCCAGGCTCAGGAACCGGGACGTATTCCATCCACAACCCTGGCTCGGGTCGGGATTTGACGAGGGCCTTCATCTGATTGGTCATGACATTCCCCAAAGATCAGTGGACAAGTATTTCAATCCGCTGTCGCAGATCACAATGGCAATGGTGCCGCCGCGTTCTGCGCCCTGCAACAAGTGAACGGCCCCTGCAAGATTCGCACCAGCGGAATAACCGCCAAAGATGCCCTCATACTGGGCCAAAAGACGGGCATAATTCGTGGCATCGTTCCCAGAAACAGTCACAGTTCCCGCCAAAGTCACGCCTGACAGATGCGTCAGCTCGGGCATGTTATACCCGCCGCCTTGAATAGGATGCTGGGCACTATCGGGCGTAACCGCGTAACATCGCACGCCCTTGGGCGCGAAAAACCGCGCGCAGCCGCCCAATGTGCCGCCCGAACCGACAAAATCACAGAACGCTGTGACAGTGCCCTCTGACTGATCCCAGATTTCGGGCGCGGTGCCTTTTTCATGCGCCAAAGTGTTGGCCCGGCGCTGAAACTGATCCGCGCGAAAGGCGGCACGCTGATGTGTCAGCTGCTGCGCGGCCTCTTCGACCAAGGCCAGATCGGCCCCAGAAACCTCGCCCGGGCGTGCACCGGGCGCTTGGGGCACAAGAACCACCTCTGCACCGAGGGCCTGCATCATGCGGGCCCGTTCGGGCGAATTTCCCTCGCTCATCACCGCAACAAAGGGATGCCCCATGATACCGCAAACGATGGCCAGCCCTGTTCCCATATTTCCCGAAGTCAGCTCGACCACGGTCTGTCCCGGGGTCAAATCCCCGGCGGCGCGCGCATCCTCAATCGTCCGACGGGCGGCACGGTCCTTTTTGGAAAACCCGGGCATCAGGTAGTCAAGCTTGGCCAGAATACGCCCTTCCAGACCCAGATGCGCCTGAATACGGCGCAACTCGACCAAAGGCGTGTTGCCCATTGCCTCGATGATCGACGGCAGGATCACTTGATCACGCCCAACTCGCGGCCCACGGTCTCGAAGGCGTCAATCGCCCGGTCCAGCATATCACGCGTTAGGGCCGCGCTCATCTGGGTGCGGATGCGATCCTGTGATTTAGGCACCACTGGAAAGCTGAAGGCAGTAACATAAACACCATGTTCGCCCAGACGTAGCGCCATCTGTTGCGCCAGCTTAGGGTCACGCAGCATGACTGGAATGATCGCATGTTCTCCGGGCAACAGTTCGAACCCCAGTGCTGTCATCCGGTCGCGAAAATACGCCGCATTATCCCACAACCGCGCGCGCAGGTCGCCGCCATCCTCCAGCAAATCAAACACTTTCAGCGAGGCAGAGGCAATCACAGGCGCCAGTGTATTGGAAAACAGATAGGGCCGCGACCGCTGTCGCAGCCAATCCACCACAGGTGCCGACGCCGCAGTATATCCCCCCGATGCCCCTCCCAAGGCCTTGCCAAGCGTTCCGGTCAAGATATCGACCCGGTCCATCACTCCACAATGCTCGGGCGTGCCGCGCCCGGTCGCCCCGACAAAGCCGGTGGCGTGGCAATCATCCACCATGACCATCGCGTCATAGCGGTCGGCCAGATCGCAAATCTGATCCAGTTTCGCGTAATACCCATCCATGGAGAATACGCCATCCGTGGCGATCATCCGATGCCGTGCGCCCTGCGCTTCCTTCAGACACCGCTCCAGATCGGCCATATCCGAATTGGCATAACGATACCGCTGTGCCTTGCACAAACGGACTCCGTCGATAATGCTGGCGTGGTTCAACGCATCAGAGATGATCGCATCCTCGGGCCCCAAAAGCGTCTCAAACAAACCAGCATTCGCATCAAAAGCCGCCGCATACAGGATGCTGTCCTCTTTGCCCAAAAATCCGGCGATGCGCGCTTCCAACACCTTATGCTCTTCTTGTGTGCCACAGATGAACCGGACCGATGCCATGCCAAACCCATATCGATCCAACGCTTCATGCGCCGCCGCGATTATGCGTGGATCGTCGGCAAGGCCCAGATAATTATTCGCGCACAGGTTGATCACCTGCGCCCCGGACGCCAGCGACACCTGCCCTGACTGCTTTGAGGTAATGACCCGCTCGGTCTTATAGAGACCCTCATCGCGCAGTCCGTCCAACCGCCCGCCAATATCTTTGTCAAACTTGTCAGCTGCGCGCATCATCTGTCCTTTATTCTGTCAGTCATATCTTCTGGCCGAAAATATCCCGGGGGAGGCGCTTGAAGCCCAGCAAGGGTTTCAAGCGTTGGGGGCAGCGCCCCGTCTTTGGGCCAACGTTCGATACCATGAATCAACTATTTCAGATTTTCGATGCTTAACATAGGTCTGCAATTCTAGTCTTGTCCGGCGTGCTGAAATGGGCATATCGCTCCGACAACCTGTCCATCGGACGGTTCTCAGACCGCAATGCGCGGCCTACCGGACGCCTCAACCGTAATCTCGCCTTCCAGAAAGACCCTCCGCGCCTCGGCTTGGGCGGTCCGCAGGTCGCGCGTTGCACTGATTCGAAGATCCTCCGCCCCAGCGGAAATCGCCTCGGCGCGGGCTAAATCCTCCAGCGTCGTTTGCAGCGTCGCCAGTGCGATTTCCACATCATTGAAATCCTGGGGGCCAGTTTCCAGATGCACCCGGTACAAACCCTCGGTAGGGGAGGTAACTGTGCCGCTGCGCCGGATCGTGACCTGCCCAACGACCGCGCCAATGGCATTCGCGACACCCGCATGTTCATGCAAGATCATCTCGCAGCCCAGCCGCGCCCCTACGGCGGGATAATAACTGCCCGCCGACGCGCCAAGACCGACAACCGGCACGTTCAGACCCAGATCCAGCCGTAAAAGGCCCCGATGCCCATCCATGCCCCGATGTGTCAAAATATGTCGGGCTAATTGATCCGGGGGAATTCCAAACGGCAGGTCTTCTTCGGCAAAACCAGTCTCTAACAATGCTAAAACCGTTTGGTAGGTCAGCCGATCAACGACCATCTGCGCCATCTCGGAAACGGAGCCTGCCAGAACGTTACCTGATCCTGTGCGCTTGCGCGCCATTAGTTCCAGCGCCTTCTCGGCGGCGGCGGTATCCCACATATCGACCCGCCCCAACGCGTGACTCGCATCCGAGGGTGTAACGCCCGACACTTGCACCAGACCGCGTGTGACCAATCGTGTCAGACTCTGTTGGTCCATGCGGGTGCGCAGAACCGCGCCAACAGGTTGGACACTACCTTCGATGATACGCGACAGCAGGGCCGCGTCCCGGTCCGACAGACCGCCAGCCTCGATCCCGTCCACTGCCCGAACGAAAGCGGCGTCATGCTCACCCGGAACGGTGCTGCGCAACTGTGCGTCCAATGCTCGGTGCACAATGTCGTGCGCCTCGAACCCTATCAGGCTGACCGGCAGAACGCGTCTGGGTCCAAGGGTCACGCCGCCAGACAGACCCTCGCCGACGACATGGACCTGACTGTCACCGCCCAATCCTGTGGTGCGCATCGCGACCGCCTCGACCATCGTGCGCCACGGACCAACCTGTGCGCCTGCGGGGTCGATTGTGGGGCGTCCATCCCGCAGCACGGCAATATCGGTGGTCGTACCGCCAATATCCGATACCAGCGCATGATCCACGCCCGTCATCCAGCGGGCCCCCACAATGCTGGCCGCCGGACCGCTGAGGATTGTCTCAATCGGGCGACTTCGAGCCTGATCCGCGCTGATCAAGGCACCATCACCGCGCACCACCATCAGGGGGGCCGTAATGCCCAGTTCAGTCAATTTTCCCTCGGCCTCGTCGATCAGGCGGGCGATCATGCCGATCAGACGGGCGTTCAGCAGCGCGGTCAACGCGCGTTTGGGGCCGTTCAGTTTGACTGATAGGTGGTGTGAACAGGAGACCGGCCGACCGGTGATGCGTGTGATCATCTCTGCCGCTTCCAATTCATGCGCGGGGTTGCGGGTGGCAAACTGGCTGGCGACGGCGAAGGCGGAAATCCCTTGATCCTGTTCTAACCAGGCGGTCAGCGTGGCGCTGTCCAGCGGGCGCGCTTCGAACCCGGCGTGATTGTGGCCGCCTGCGATGACCAACGCAGGATCCGCGCCCAGGGCGGCGCGCAAACCATGCCCCTCAAGATCCTGTTCGCGAAAGCCGATATAGACCAACCCTACGCGCCCGCCCTGCCCTTCAACCAGCGCATTGGTGGCAAGGGTGGTCGACAGGGACGCTAGCGCAACCTTCTCGGGCGGTGTGCCACTGGACGCCAGCACATTCGCCACCGCCTCACCGATACCGATGGCAAGATCATGACGTGTTGTCAGGGCCTTGGCGCTGGCGATCACCTGAACCTCGTCGCGGATAAGTACCGCATCGGTATAGGTCCCGCCCGTATCAACACCCAAAAGGATCGCCATTGCATCGCTCCGCATTTTACCTTGTTGGGGTTTAGCGGGTTTGACAGGCTAGTCCCGCCTGTTTGCGTCATTTTTCAGCCGGGCTACGGCCCATTGCGCTGCATCCGCGACGGTGGCGTCGGGCGCGTCGCAATGCTGTTGCGCAGCAGACATCAGTGACGGGTCGCCCGAATTTCCAATGGCATAGAGGACATTACGCAAAAATCGATCCCGCCCGATCCGTTTGATGGGTGATCCTGAGAATCTTGCGCGAAAGGCAGCGTCGTCCAGTTGCGCCAATTCCGCCAAGGGCGGGGCCAACAGATCAGCGCGCGCGTGATAGCGCAGTTCGCGCGCCTCAACCGCGAACTTGTTCCACGGGCAAGCCGCAAGGCAATCGTCGCAGCCATAGATGCGGTTACCCATTTTGGCGCGCAATTCGGGATCTATCGGGCCTTTGTGTTCGATCGTCAGATAGGAAATGCAACGCCGCGCGTCCAATTGGTAAGGCGCGGGAAAGGCATCGGTCGGGCAGGCATCAAGGCACGCGCGGCACGATCCACAATGGTCGATTTCGGCTGGATCAGGGTCGAATTCCAGCGTTGTAAAGATAGATCCGATGAAGAACCAACTGCCCAAATCGCGGCTGACCAGATTGGTATGTTTACCTTGCCAGCCCAGCCCAGCCGCCTGTCCCAGCGGCTTTTCGGGCACCGGGGCGGTATCGACGAATACCTTGACCTGTGGTGGGTCTTCGACCGGCATTTCAGCAATCAGCCAGCGAGCCAAGCGTTTCAAACGTTTTTTGACCAGATCGTGATAGTCGCGATTGCGTGCATAGACGGATACAGTGCCGACATCGGGCTGTGTCAGTGTCTTTAGTGGGTCTTCGTGCGGCGTATAGCTTTCGCCGAGCATGATGATTGATCGCGCCTCGGGCCAGAGAGCGGCGGGATTGCCGCGCCATTGGCTACGCTCGGCCATCCACGCCATCTGACCGTGGCGTCCGGCGGCCAAAAAGGCCGCAAGCCGTTCAGGCACTTGCGGCACATCACCGGGGCGGCAAATACGAGTAAGGTCAAAACCTTCGGTCGTGGCCTGCGCAACCAGCCTGTCTTTGAGACTGGTCATGCGCAGGATGGGGCCGGGCACCATGTGTCACGGCCAAAAGAGGTCATACTAAAAATCCAGATCGGCATAATGACGCGGCGGTTTAAAGCCTGAAACCTGATCGGTCAGGATATTGCGAAACGCTGGACGCGATTTGATCTTGGCGTACCAATCCTTGACCACCTCACTCCGATTCCAATCCACATCCGAGATGTAATCGAGCGAGCTGAGATGTGCCGCAGCCGCGAAATCGGCCAACGTCATCACGTCACCCGCCAGCCACCGACGGTGATCCAGCAGCCACGCCATGTAATCAAGGTGATACTTGATCGCCCGCGCACCCGCCTTGACGTTGCCGCTGTCGGGATAGCCCGAGCCCATGATTTTTTTGTTCACACGCTCGTACAGCAGTTTCGACGTCACCTCGTGATGAAACTTGTCGTCAAACCAACTGACCAGACGGCGCACCTCATAGCGCGCTTCGGCGCTGCGGGGCATCAAGGACGGTTCGGGATATTTTTCCTCAAGGTATTCGCAAATCGCCGCGCTTTCGGACATCACCTTGCCGTCGATTCGCAGCACGGGCACCTTGCCAGCCGGGTTACGGCGCAGAAAATCCTGCCCGCGCTCCCAATAGCGTTCTTCCTCGAGGCTGCACTCGATCTTTTTCTCTGCCAGGCTCAGACGCACCTTGCGGCAGAAGGGCGACAGCGGAACGTGATAGAGATGTGCCATGGCGCGGCGAACCTTTTTGTGGGCGGTGCCCCTAGATGCCTGTTTGGCGCGCGGTTTTCAATCCTCGAAACACGCGGCGCGCCCGTCCCGGCGGATGGTAGCCGCGCCGTCCATGATAGAACTGGCGCGTTTGTTCATCCAGGCCGAAGGACTGCGGGCCGAACGATCCTTGGGGTCGGGCAGGACCGTTGCCAGCAACGCGGCCTGACGATCGCTGAGTTGACCGGGGCCGACACCAAAGTAATGATGCGCTGCAGCGTCGACGCCAAAGATGCCTTCGTCAAACTCGGCGATGTTCAAATAGACCTCGACGATGCGGCGCTTGGACCAAACCGTTTCAACCACGGGCGTCAGAATGGCCTCAAGCGCCTTTCGCAACCAGTTGCGACCGTGCCAGAGATAGACATTTTTCACCGTCTGCTGACTGATTGTCGAGGCGCCACCTGCGCCACCCTGTTCCAGAACCTGCCGGATTGCCCCCATGTCAAAGCCCCAATGGGTGCAGAAATTGGCATCCTCGGCGGCAACGACCGAGCGGGCCATCACCGGAGCAATATCCGCCATTGGCACCCACTGATGGTCAATATTGCCCAAACGATGCGCCTCTTGCTTCATGTAGAGGGTCTGACCCGGTGGGATATAACGGTGGGCCAACACCACCCCCCCTGTGCAGACCGTGACAACCGCCAGAAACCACAACATCCAACGTCGAACCCAACGCCGGGCGCGGGTTATCACACCGGCACGCGGCGAGGATGATTTGGATTTGGTCGGTTTTTTAGCCATGTGAAGGAGAGTTTAAACCGTTTGTCGCAGGCGGGACACCCTGGCCCGCGCTGTGCAGAAGGCCAGGGTAGAGTTGAGTATTTTGGGAACGATGAAAGTGCGGCCTATGTCGGGGTGGGAGCCAAATGGTCGACAATTTCCAGATGCTGGGCCAATTTGCCGACTTCGCCCAAGTAGCGCGCGACCAATGCGGGATCGTTGGGGGCCGGGCTGACTCCGGCGGGGATTTCCCCCTGCATCACCGACTCGATCGCCAGGCTGACCGGGATCGATACCAGCCGCGCCATGGCCGTGCCCTGCGCGTCACCCCAAGCGTCCATCACATAGCTTTTGTGCCAAACGGTTTTGCCGTCGCGTTCCGCCTTAAGCGCGACACACATGACCACGCGATCGGGTTCGCCTTCGTCATAGGCGTGCTCGGCCCAGAACGTGTCGGACATTTCGCGCAGGCGGGCATCACCAGCAGCGCCTTGCAGGGTTTCTACCTCGGCAAAGACATCGGCCCAGGCCTCGGTCCAGCCGTTCAGGCGCAGGGTGCCGCGTACGAATTCCTTGACGCGCCAGTCAGAGTTGAACCCGTAATCCGCGAGGAAGGGCAGGCTGTCGCGGTTTGGATAAACCTCGAACGTTTCGGGTATGGACAGCGGGGCAGTATAGCTGCTGATCGCGTTCCAAGGGCGGTCGACGTTGCGTTCTTCGTGGTCCTGAATCGACCGCGAGGGCGAGCGCAGGGCCTTGAGCACGCCCAAGGGTGACCAGCTGAACTTGTAACGGAACGGGTTGGGGCGTTTCGGGATACCCCCACAATACGAGATGAACGACAGATCGTTGGCCGGATCGTACGCCTCGGATGCGCGGTAATCCGCAACCAAAGTATGGGCCATCAGGTGGTCGATACCGGGATCAAGGCCGATTTCATTGACCACACACAAACCAGCCGCCTGCGCCTGTGCGTTCAATGCGCGCATTTCCGGCGCGATGTAAGATGAGCTGACGAAATGCGCGCCCTTGGCGATGCACATTTCGGCCAGCGGAACGTGCCAATCGCCCGGCAGCATCGAGACGACGATATCGCCCGGCTCCACTTCGGCGGTGATCGCGTCCATGTCGAACGCCTGAATGCGCTGTGTCAGATCGCCGACGGCATCCTGCGCCTTTGCGACAGTGCGGTTCCATACCGTCACCTCGTGCCCCGCCTGGATCAGTCGCCGCAGGCCGGGAATGGCCGAAAGGCCCGTGCCACACCAATGGATTGTCATGTTGAAAGGCCTTTCATTGCATCGTCAAATGTTGTGCGTGCGCGTCCCCACACGCCAGCGTCCAAATTGCCCAGTGTGCGCAGCGAGGGCAAGAGCAACCCGGCAAAATCCTGCGAGCTTTCAACAGGCAGAAGGGATGGTAGGTTGTCGATGGCCATCACGTCCATCGGCGGGGTTTCATGCACGCGCACCGCCGGCGCGGTCCAATCGGTGGCGGCGTCATAGATCGGCACCGGGTTGTAATCACTGTCGGGATCACAGGCAACATCGCCGATCACGGTCAGGCTGCGCGGTTGATCCAGCGCGCTGCGTGGCACGAAGACCGGTGTGCCGGGGCGGGCAAAAATGCAGTTCAGGAAGATGTCATGGCTTAGGATCTCCTGGAACGGGCCTCTCTTGGAGGTCTCGGCCATGTCCCAGCGGGTGGGGGTCAGGCCCAAATCGGTGCACAGATCCGCCGCGCCGGTGCCGACGCGCCCCATCGCTCCGATGATGATCGCACTGGGGCTGGTGTGCGCTGTCAAATCGGCACGCAAATCGTCCAGTAGGGCCTCTTTCCCAGCATAGGTGTGGACCGCTGGGCAGATTTCGCCGCGCTGTTGCGCCGCCCATGATTTCACCGCAATCGCCGCACCCGCATAACCCGCCCAATAGCCGAAGGCGGCAACGCGGCGACCCTGTTCATCAACCAGGTATTCCAGATCATACAGCGTCCCACCGCCTTCGCGGAATCGCCGGAGCAGGGCCTGTCCGGAATGTTGGCCTTTGAATGCATGGCCAAACATGATGTGGCGATGGCGCAGGGGGGTGCCGTCGTCGGGCAGTTCTTTGAGGCCGAAAATGATCGCGTCCTCAGGGGCCTCCGGCCAGCTATTTTCGGGCGCTATGGCGCAGCCCGCATCGCGATAGCCGTCGATCGGGATTGCACGGCTGGTGCTGT
This sequence comes from Rhodobacteraceae bacterium KMM 6894, assembly GCA_035798175.1. Lineage (GTDB taxonomy): Bacteria > Pseudomonadota > Alphaproteobacteria > Rhodobacterales > Rhodobacteraceae > Roseovarius. Next base: position 1,697 of record JAPFBS010000014.1, on the reverse strand, counting down.
CCTCGACCGTTATCTGAAAGCCGGCGGCAAGCAAATCGGCCGCACCTTCGGGTGTCAGGCCGACGCGCTCTTCGAAAGGGCGCTGTTCGGCCCGGACCCAGAGATGTGTCATATCAGTTTACCTTTTCAAAATACCGGCAGCACGCGCCGTCCGAACTGAGGGCCGGTCTTCCATCGCCGCGCGAAAGGCCAAGATCCTAGGAAAGGCCGCGACATCCACCTTGTCGGCCTCCAGCCAATTACAGATGGCGAACAGATAGGGATCAGCAATGCTGAATTGATCACCGTTCACGAATGGACCCTTCAGGCAGTGATCTTCGACGTATTGCGCGCTTTTCGTCATGTTCTGCGTCACTTTGGCCGCCATATCGTCCAAACTGCTTTGCTGGGTTGCCCAACGCCCTGCGCGCCTGCCGTGAGCGTGGTTCACATGCATCGTGCTGGCCAGATAGAACATAACCGAACGCACATGTGCGGCCTCCAGCGAATCTGTAGGCATCAAACCGGCATCCGGTGCAACGGTTGCAATGTATTCCAGAATCGCACCCGTTTCGGTCAGATGCATGCCACCGACTTCCAGCACTGGCACGCGGCCTTTCGGGTTGATCTGGCGATAGGCGGGCGTGGTCTGTTCGCCGTCCTTGAAGCTGACCTTGTGGAGAGTCACGTCCAGCCCCGCCTCATCCATAGCCAGAACTGAGGCAACGGAAATCGTTCCCGGCACGTAATAAAGCTTCATGTGCGTGACTCCTGTCAAAATAGATCAGATGAATGTGCGGGCGTGCACACGGTCCGGCGAGTCTAAATGTGGCGTGGCATTATACGTGCCCAGCATCAAGGCCCCCTGCGCATGGTGCAAGCGGTGAAGCGAGCTGTTCATCGTGCCCAGCATCACTTTGGCCATTCCAACCTCACTCAGCCCCAAAACCTGACGCATCACCATGCCGATCACACCGCCGGACGTCACCAACAGAACACGACCATGCCCGGTGCACACCTCATCGATCAGGGCAGTGATCCGATCTGAGAACTGGGCGAAACTTTCGGGAACGCCGGTCAGGCGGTCTTCGGCCCAATGAGCAATCACCTCGGGCAGGTAGCGGGCAAATTCGGTTGCTTCGCGGGGGGCAGGAATGCCGTGCTGCGCCTCAAGCGCCTGCGCGAGGGCGAAAAAACTTAGTTCATTCAGGCGCGCATCCGCCCGACCGTTTCCCTGCCCCATGGCCTCGGCAGTCTGGCGTTGACGTAGCAGGGTGCCGGTGATCACCTGATCAAAATGCGGATCCGTTTCGCCCAGCCAATGACCCAGCCAGCCCGCCTGCGCGCGGCCCAGATCACTAAGCCGGTCATACCCGACCTCGTCGGTCGCGTGGCTGTTGGCCTGCCCGTGGCGCACAAGAACGATTTCGGTCACGACGCGTTGCCCCCGTTGATAAGGCGCGCACAGTATAAGCGGATGCGCCACAAGGAAAGGCGCGCAATTGCAAAACTTTTCTACCGGACGAGAGATTGGATTTTCCGGTCCACCATGGCGCAAACCCGCCTGTGGGTGTCGGGATTGATCGGCTGACTTTCGGCACGTCATGATCTATATTGCTCCACAGACCAAGGAGATACGCAATGACCGACACGATCCAGATCACGCTTGACGGCGCGGTTGTTGAGGCAGCGAAGGGGTTGACGTTGTGGGAGGTTGC
>JAPFBS010000013.1:0-118547 GCA_035798175.1 Rhodobacteraceae bacterium KMM 6894 | reverse complement strand
GGGGCAAGGTTGCACATGGGTCAATTCTCAAAAACAACTTCTGCAGTTGCCGGGTCAGTTCTCAGTGAAAATCAACACCCTATGGCAAGATCGCTGATTACATCCTCAACGCCCACGACGTAAGTTCTCCGGTCCTGTCTCTCGGTGTTCCATCGGGTTTTGATGGCGCGACGGGAACGGAGAGCTTGCCCTGTATTACTGCCGATGCATCCCTCACACTGGCACTGCCAAAACTTGGGATGGTGCATCGAAAATATGTACATCACATCGGACGACTGTTTTGCGCCGTTATTAGCTGTCCACCGCAGGTTTTTGAAAATCCAAACCTCGACAGAACCTACAAAACATTTTTCACAAACAGCCCGGTTATCGAGGCTTTCTAAATGCAGCTGGTCGCTTGAATGCGCTCTAAATAGGTAATTGCTCACGATGCTCGGTTAGGTATTGGTTCTTTGGCTGCGATAGACCTATGGCCGCGAACGACCGGATTGGGAATAACTGCCTCGGTGCAGAACACGTTCTGCTGCAACTGTGAAAGAATGCTGCGTCAGCAATAGCTGCGCCTGCATAGGTCCATTTTGTCCGCACTGTGGGAATTTGGCCCTTGCAGATTTTGCGGTTGCAGCCAATGGCCGCTCTGACGGGCTGCACTGCAGCATGATCGAGGGTCGGTGAACGGCAGGTTAAGGCCGTTCGCTGCAGCCGACACCACAGGCGGATACCGGACCTTTGCTGCGCTCTGTGCAAAGGTCTGTTGCGCGGACGGAACGGTCCTAAGCGCTGATCGGCCCACCTGGCGCTTGCTACCCAAAGCCGCCGTCCGCGGCGTAGCCTTCTTGCTGCATTGCACCTCGTCGAAGGAGACATTCGCTACGCGTGCTAACCGGAGCAGTCGTCGCAAGGCTGGAGCGCGGACAAGCCCGCTCTTCAGCGGCAACAGCATCGCCATAACTTAGTCAATATTTGACCTCGGTTACCTCCAGCCGCCATGCTTAGATGAATCGATGGAAATTCTATTAGCTTGGATGGGCGCCAATGTTCAGAACGAGATACTGCCTCCTATGCGTTTTCGTGTGTGCCACTGCATTTTTAAGCACTGCGTCTAAGGCACAAAACTATGAAGCCATCTTTCAAGGCTTTACGACAGATGGCCTTACGTACAACGAGCGTAGATACCTCCAGGCAGCACTGGCCTTTGAAGGTCACTATGTTGGACTGCTTGACGGAGATTGGGGCCGCTTGAGCAGAGAGGCAATGCAGCGGTACTCAACCAAGGAATTCCGGGCACAGCCAGAAGAGTGGCATACGGCTATGCTAGCCTTTAGCTTTTTTGGTCGATACGAGCGCGATGGATGGGACATGCAGTACTTTTCTGCCCTCGACATGTCGGTGATGCTCCCCCTGAAAACACTGATTACGGACCCGAGTTCTGAGCATCTGATCAATTACCGTCATCGCGACAGCACATTGGCAGTTTCGATAGGTCGACATAGCCTAGAGACAGCCTCTGGTTTGCATCAATACACCATGGGCGCTCACTCAACCGCTGATGCCCCCTATTCCGTAAGGAAGGATGGCCTGGCCATCAGCACAGCGACCACGAGAGATGGCACAAAGCTCTATACCCGCTCTAACTTCATAAACGGGGCGTGGTCGACAGTCATGGTGTCCGCAAAACCTTGGGACATAAACACCTACCAAGCTGTGGCATCTAGTATCACTAAGGGTAGAAGCGCTCCCTTAGACATTACAAAGAATGGCAAGCTTATCGAGGTTGTTAGGCAGACCATGGCCTTTGCAGACTCGACAGAACCTGCCGAGAACACGCCCTCTTCCCGTTCCGCTGAACCTGAACGTTCTGGCGGTTCTGGCTCCGGTTTTGTCGTGTCAAGCGACGGCCATATTTTAACCAACGCTCATGTAGTTGATGGTTGCTCAGCGATAAACGTGGATGGCGTTTCAGCCTCATTGGTTGATGTTTCCAGCGAGTTCGATCTGGCTTTGCTGCAAACAACTTTGGAAGAAACTAAAAGCGTTGCTGTATTCTCTGCGAGCCCGGCAATGCTCAACTCAGATGTGACTGCTGTGGGTTTCCCCTACGCAGGTTTGCTTGGTGGAATGAACGTAACACGGGGGGCAATATCCTCCCTAAAAGGCCTGGGAGGTGATTCAAACACGTTTCAGATTACAGCGCCTGTACAAAGTGGAAACTCGGGCGGACCAGTGCTCGCATCAGATGGTGAAGTGGTTGGTGTGGTTGTGTCCAAGCTAGATGCAACGGTAATGGCTCAGAATGGCGGTGATGTGCCCCAGAATGTCAACTTTGCAATCAGGGGTGAAATTGCCAAGTTGTTCTTGGCTCAGAACCAAGTTGAAGCAAAATTGAGCTTGGATAATGTAGTGCTTGCACCTGAACAACTGGCAAAAGCGGCGGCAAAATTCACTACTTTTGTTGAGTGCAAATAAAAAAAACCGGTTGTCTGATTTGGCGCAAGAGTGGGAAGCGGTAGTTCGCTGCGCCAGGACACCTATGGCTCCTTTGCGGAACGAAGTGAGATTTTGCTACAAAGGGACGAATGTCGGCTTTCAGGAGACCGTTCAACAAACGGTGGTTTTGGGGAGTTGCGATGGATGTTGTGCAAGTCCATTTTGATAAAGCACTGCAAGGCCGCGATCTAATAAGACCTAGCGGAACGCGGCAAACTGACGAAGGGCTAATCAGCATCTAAGAAATGTCGACCATTAACCTTTTTACTGATTGCATCGGCTACCCAAAAGCCGTCAACCACAGCCCAAACGTACTCACGGCAAATTGGAGCTTCTGCTCCCTCATGCAACCAGTCCGGGGCGGCAAAATCCCGTGGCGGCACCCACTTCTCAGACGTTTGGGTAATTGTGCCAGCGGACTTCCAACAATTGAATACGCCTAGCTCTATTGTATTTGGAGGCATCTCAAGAGCTTGCGGTTGTTTCAGTATCTCCAACCAAACGGCGGCTTGCTTCGCAGGGCTTTCGGCTTGATGTGGCGACTTCTGCAACAAAACGTTCCGCCAGAATGTGCAGCGTTCCTTAGGGTCCTCGATCACACGTCTAAAGCCAATAAACCCAGCCAGCGCACCTAATGTGTCCGTATAAACGGCCTCTATAGCAATATTTCGACCAGCGTTTTCAATCCAATTCGCTGTTGCCTCATCCTTACTCACAGCATTTTCCCAAACATCTGCAGCGGCGAACTGAAGTCTGGTTGTTACTAAGTCTGTCGTTTGAAGAAGTTTCATGGAGTAGTTCAATCGTCTTTTCAAAGTCACATGCTGGATAACTAATGTGTTCCCCGTCAAAAGCGCAAACGATAAGCATCCTGTTATCCGGCATTCGAACACGGAATCTGTCAGTTTGGGCTCGGAGCCGCCGTTTGCTGCGCCTTCCACGAAAGGTCTGATCTGGTTTAACCCACGTCACGTTCCGTTGTGATCGCCCTTGGTAGCATCACACAGCCGGATTGCAGCTAAGTCTGCTGCGGTTCCGCCCCCGATCCAGGCAACCGGCTCAAAGAACACCAGCGCTGTGCGCTTTGGAATGGTGGCAAACACATGGTCTATGTCTCCAACTGTGAAGTCGCGCAGACATGCCGCGCGATAGATCAAACTGGCCTCGATACGAAGATGGCCGACCGCCTCGCGTAACCCGTCCAGCGCCCCCGGAATGGGGCCGATGTCCGTGAATACCTTGATGGCCCCGGCCTTGTGAAGATCGGCTACTTGGTTTGCAAGATCGGCTAGCTCGGATTCGTTATCAACGCGTGCGTATCCAATGCGTCGTTCGGTCATATCAATCCTGCCTTTTGATTGCGGTGGGTGCGGTGGTGTTGGCACAGCAGTCATTCGCCAAGGTAACGCTGGGCATGCCGCCCATTAGCGCCAGCCTGACCAATTGCGCCGCGATGAACGGCCCTGACAGCGCCGTACAGGGCCGCTGGTGGCCTCCGGGGTGTGTCAACGCCTGCGCGAAAGCCGTAAATCCTAAACCTGAACTCCATGAACCCGGGATAAAAAGGGCTGGCCTGCGGCCAGCGCGCCTTGGCACGCGTCAGCTATATGGAAAGCACGCGCGCCAAGGCGCAGCTAAACCGCGATCAAGTTGACCAATTTTACACCGGGAACTTGGCCAATTTTGCTCCGGGATTGACACGATGGAGGGATATTACTTCCATGAAGATGCATGTGCTGGTGCGGTTCGGTCGCTGGCAAGAGATCGTCGACACGCCAATGCCCGACGATCCGGTGCTCTATTGCGTCTCCACCGCGATGCATCCTTACGCCAAGGGTGTGGCGCATGCGGCGCTGAAAAATTTCGATGTCGCCGAGGAAGAGCGCCGCAGTTTCTACGCCGCGGTCAAGCGTATCCCTGACGATCGCAAGTTCTTCAACAACACCGCCCGTTCGACGCTATCCGTAGGGGAAATGATGCTGAACGGTGAATTGGAGTACCATAAAGGCAACTACGCCGTGGCGTTCGAACACCTGCGGACCAGCGTGCGACGCGATGACAATCTTGAATACACCGAGCCATGGGCTTGGATGCATCCCTCGCGCCACGCATTGGCGGCGCTGTTGGCCGAACAAGGGCACTTCGACGAAGCAGAAGAGGTATACCGGACGGATCTGGGCCTGAACGAAAAATTGCAGCGCTGCGCGCAGCATCACCGCAACGTCTGGGCGCTGCACGGTCTGGTTGAATGTCTGCGCCAGCGTGGCGATACGGACGAACTCGCGACTTGTGAGGCGCAACTTCAGAACGCACTCGCCAAAACAGATGTGCCTGTGACATCGTCATGTCTGTGCCGCTCTGCTGAAACCGTGTCGACGTGCTGTAGCACCTAAAAGGAAAGGACGTACCATGATTGCCAACCTGATGATGTATCAGCGGCCTCAGCTGGTTGAGGCGCACGATCGCTTTTGGCGGTTGATACGAAAGCACCTGTCCGACGCAGGAGTGGACAGCCCCGAAACGTTATCGCAAGACGCTGAGGAATTCTACGTTTGGAACCACCCCGATCTGGTCCTGAGCCAGACCTGCGGGATGCCCTATCGCACATGGCTACACTACAAAGTTCAGCTTGTCGGCACCCCGGATTATGGCCTGCCCGACTGTCCGCCGGGATATTACCGGAGCGCCATTATTGTCCGCACAGACGATGACCGAACCGAGCTGCCTGCGTTCAAGGATGCGGTCTTTGCGTATAATCAAACGTTTTCGCAATCGGGATACGCGGCGCCCTATTGGCATCTGAAACCCGAAGGGTTCTGGTTCGAAAACCGGCTTCAAACCGAACAGCATCTTGAATCGGCGCGGGCCATCGCGACAGGTCGGGCCGACATCGCGTCCATTGATGCCGTAACGTGGCGGAACATCGAAACGTATGAGCCATTTGCATCTGACCTGCGCGTTCTGGAATGGACCAAGCCCACGCCCGGTCTGCCCCTGATCACAGCATTGGGCAACGACGCCGAACTCATCTTTGAGGCCGTCAAGTCGGCGATTGGTGAATTGGATGAACAAAGCAAATCGCAGCTCGGGATCAAGGGCGTCGTTAAGATACCAAAGGAAGATTATCTGAAAGCGCGCAATCCTGAATAGATGCGGTAGGCTGCGAAGGTCCGGTTCCCTGTTCCCAATCCGGGCCTTTTGTTGAAACCTCCGATCTCATCCTCGTGGCTGTCAGCCTGCAATCGCCACCCCGATCTTGCCGATGTGCGACTTTTCTAGGAATGCTTTCTGCGCCGCGTGCAAGTCGCGCAATGGGTAGGTTTTGGCGACCACGGGCTTTATTTCGCCCGCTTCTATGTATCGGACCAAATCAGTGAACACACGCGGGTCCTGCCGAGTGCTACCTATCAGTGTCAGGTCCTTGAGGTAGAGCGTCCGCAGGTCAAGCTCGACAATCGGTCCTGCAATAGCGCCCGACGTCACATAGCGACCGCGTGGGACCAACGCATTGAGCAACTCGGGCCAGCGCGCTCCACCCACCAAGTCTAGCACAACGTCGAAGGCTTCATCCGGATACGCGTCGTCGCGGTTCATTACCGCATCGGCTCCGAGCGTTTTCAGCGCTTCCATCTTGGCAAGGCTGGTGGATGCGGTGACATGCGCGCCGCGTCGTTTCGCGAGTTGCACAGCCGCCGAACCGACGCCGCCAGACGCCCCGGTGATCAGCACACGTTCCCCGCCCAGTTCGGCGCGCTGGATCATGCCCTCGGCGGTGGAGAACGCACAGGGAAATGACGCGAGTTCAATGTCCGTAAACGCGCTGTCGATCCGCAGCGCGTGTTCGCCGTCCACGGTCGTATATTCGGCAAAGCCGCCGTCGCACTCCGAACCGAAGGTCACAAGCGCATCTGGCCCTGCGCCGGTTGGATGATACATAGGCCTCACCAGCACGCGTTGGCCAATCCGTACGGTGTCCACGCCGTCACCAACTGCCACGATCTTACCGCAGCAATCCGCGCCTTGGATGCGCGGAAAGCTGAGCGCACCGGACCATCCGCCGTCTGCATCGGAAGCGCCCGCATAACCCTTTGTGGCGGCCGAGCCGGTGTCGCCCCGCACCGCCTTCGAATACCAGCCCGTTCGGGTATTCACATCGGTGTTGTTCACCGCCGACGCGCCCACCCGGATCAAAACCTCGCCGGCTTCCGGTTGTGGAACCGGCACGTCCTCGCGCCATTCCAGCTTGTCTAATCCCCCATGGCCCGTCAGGACTATGGCTTTCATCTTTTCAGGAAGGGTCATTAGGGAATGCTCCGATGTAGAATGGTTGCTCTACTTGCGTAGGTAGAGAGATCATTCTACATCGTCAAGTATGAGCGATATGATGAGCAAGATTTCCGAGGGTCTCGAGCGCGCCTTTGCCAGCCAAGGCTTTGCCGAGCCCAGCGTCGAGGACTTGCGGGATGCTGCGGGCGTAAGCCTCCGCACGCTCTATAAATACACACCGTCCCGGGCGGAAATGGTGCTGGCTGCACTGGAAAACCGGCAGCAGCGTTATCTTGCTCGTGTCTTCGACAATCTGCCTGACGAGCCTGAACAGGCGCTTGATGCGATCCTGTCGCGCATCGGTGAGTGGATGGAGACCGAGACATCACATGGCTGTCTTTTTCATGCGGCGGTTGCCGCCGATCCCGGCAGTCTGCCCCTTCGCGCACTTCTTGAACGCCACAAGTCCGAGGTTGCAACACGGGCCGCCAGAGCGATTGATCTGGGGGGATCTGACACCGCGCTTCTGCTGATCATTGAAGGATTGACACAAACTTGGCCGCTGCGCGGCGCGGCGGCGGTTGAAGCTGCCAGGCGAATGGGGCATGCGCTGCGGTCGCAAGAAAGTTGACGCACTAACGCATATTACCTCGTGGACCAAGACGCGCACCGGCCCTGAAAGGGTCTGTGTCATTCTATCTGATGCCTCAGCGCAGCCCCCCTTATGCAGTCGTCACAATCAATTCCAGCGGTAAGGTTCGAACCCACGGCCACTGTGGGGCTATACGTTCTGGGCACCTCTTGCGCGGGCGCGTCGTTCGCTTGCTATCTCTAAGAATAATTTTTCCAATGGTTGTGAAAATTGTCTAGCGTCAGAACTGCGTACATCACCATTTCAGGAATAGAGAAATATGCTTCAGACGCTTGGACTTCTCTTGGGCTGCCAACTGCTGGGAGAAATAACTGTGCGGGGGCTTGGTCTTTCGATACCTGGGCCGGTTTTGGGCCTTGCCCTTCTCGTGCTCTTGCTTAGCCTGATGCCCGCACTCGCTGAAAGGCTCAGGCCGACCACCGCGATCATCCTTGCGAACCTGTCGTTTCTGTTCGTGCCTGCGGGGGTGGGTGTGATTGGCAACTTCGAGGTTTTGTCGGAAGACGGGGTTGCCCTGTTGGCTGTGCTGACCCTTTCGACGATACTCTCCATGTTGGCCGCGGTTGGCACGTTCGTTGGCGTCCGGCATGTAACCAATCGCTGGACAGCATGACAGACGTCACCAGCCTTTGGAGTTACCTGGCAACCACACCGCTGATTTGGCTCACCACAACGATCCTCGCTTATCTAACCGCAGATGGGATGGCGCGGCGTCTGGGCAATCCGCCTTGGGCCAATCCCGTGCTTATGTCGGTCCTTATGATCGCACCGGTGCTCTGGATCACCAAGACCAACTACGCGACCTACTTTGAGGGCGCGCAATTCATCCACTTCCTGCTCGGTCCCGCGACGGTGGCATTGGCTTTGCCGCTTTGGGACAATCGAAGCACAATCCGAACGTCGATCGCTCCAATCGCGCTGGCTTTGCTTGCAGGCTCGATCGTGGCGGCGGGCTCGGCTATTCTGCTGGCGCGTGCCTTTGGGCTTCCGATGGACGTGCTGTTGTCCCTGGCGCCAAAGTCGACGACCGCACCAGTGGCACTCGGAATCTCCGAAGCGATAGGCGGTATTCCGGCGTTGACTGCTGTATTGGTCATTCTGACAGGGATCATCGGGGCTGTAACGGTAACGCCGTTGATGAATGTGCTGCGGATCACCGACTGGCGCGCGCGCGGGTTTGCTGTTGGTGTCGCCGCCCATGGAATCGGCACGGCCCGCGCCTTTCAGGTAAACCCGGTGGCGGGGGCCTATGCGGGTATCGCCATGGCGTTAAACGCTTTGCTGACAAGCCTGATCGTACCGCTGTTGGTACGCTGGCTGGTTTGAAATCGCTCCAACTCAGGCTTCCGGACAAGCCCGGCTTGGCATCAAAGGGCCTGGTAAACAGTTATCATCTGGAGGACCGCGTGTATTAACAACGCTACCGGCCGACAGCAGTAGTGCCGCACTGCAGCTTTCCGAAACCCGCCGCCCATATCCTCGGACACAACGGCAGCGTTTCTGTGAGGCACGGGATGGCGCTGTCTGGGACATTGCATTGGATGTTTGATCATAGGCTGGTCTTGGTCGCCGATGTCACCGAAACGATCCGGCTGTTCCGTCCGGTGGGAAGCTCTGGATGCCTGACGATACCAGAAACTGACCGCACCCGGCAAATCGGGCATGGCGTCGGGAGAACATTTTTGGTCATATGCCTGCCGAAGGTGCCGTTCCGTGGGAATAAACTCTAACATGCCAGTATGAAAAACATAATTTCGCGCGGCATATCAAAAGCCCTTGGCCGAAGCCGACCGCATCAAACTGAAAAACCAAAGGCTGATCCGCCGGTCATGGCCGGTATTCAAGCGCCGCAGGACCCGTGCGAAATCCTGTCGCGCTGTCTGTCGGTTGACCTTGAGGTCGATCCCAAAGAAGCCCGCATATTTGCCCTTGCCGCCGTGCCGGAAAGTGAGGGCGAAGGGATCGTTCACCTGAAGGGTGACCCGAGGACCGCACTGGAAAAACTTGACCTGTTTTGCGCCGGCTTCGCACATGTCATTGGGCACAATATTCTGCGCCACGACTTGCCGCATCTCATGGCGGTCTCGCCGCGTTTCGCAAAGCTCGCGGATGGGCCGATTGACACGCTGTGGCTTAACCCCTTGGCCTTTCCGCGCAATCCCTATCACCGTCTGGTTAAACACTATCACGATGGGCGCCTTCAAAGTGGTCACGTCAACGATCCCGAATTCGACGCGCGCCTTGTGTTTGAGGTCCTTCGCAACCAGATCGGTGCCTTCGTATCGCTGAACACGTCATCGCCCGAACTGATGTTGGCCTACCACTGGCTTTGCTGTCGAGGGCCGGGTGGCGACGGGTTTGATCGGTTGTTCAGCAACGTGCGCGGGGCATCCATCCCGACCGAACCCGAAGCGCACGGGGCTATTCGGGCGCTGCTGAAAGAGGCAGCCTGCGGCAAGCAGGTGGATGCGGTACTTGGGCGGCTAGAGGACACCGGGCTGGGCTGGCCGATGGCATATGCCCTTGCATGGATCTCGGTCGCGGGCGGGGATTCCGTTATGCCGCCTTGGGTGCGGGCGCAATTCCGTGACGCAGCACGTCTGGTCAAAGATCTGAGGGACACGAATTGTCGCGATCCGCATTGTGCCTATTGCGCTGAACACAACGATCCTACCCGTGCGCTTGAACGCTGGTTCGGCTTTCCCAGTTTCCGTCCGGCACCGGCCGACGAGGACGGACGCCCGCTCCAGGAAAAGATCGTGGCGACGGCCATGGATGGCGACCACTTGTTGGGCATCTTGCCGACGGGCACCGGCAAATCCATCTGCTATCAGATCCCTGCGCTGTCCCGGTTCGACAAGACCGGAGCCTTGACCGTCGTTATATCGCCTCTTGTGGCGCTGATGGCGGATCAGGTTCAAGGTTTGGTTCGGGCCGGAATTTCCTCGGCGGTTACGATTAACGGGTTGTTGTCTTTGCCCGAGCGTCAGGATGCGCTCGACAAGGTTCGGCTTGGGGACGCCGCTATCCTGCTGATTTCGCCCGAACAGTTGCGCAGTACAACGGTGCGATCCGTTCTGGCGCAGCGCGAGGTGGGGCTGTGGGTGCTGGACGAGGCGCACTGCGTGTCCAAATGGGGGCACGATTTCCGACCGGACTATCGCTATGTTTCACGGTTTATCAAGGAAAGCTCGGGCGACGAACCCGCTCCGGTGCTTTGCTTGACCGCAACGGCAAAGCCGGACGTCGTGCAGGACATCCGCAGTCACTTCCAAGAGAGATTGGCCGCGGATCTGGAATTGATCGACGGGGGTGCATCGCGGTCGAACCTCAGCTTTCAGGTGCTGCCAACGCAGCGGGCAACCAAGATGGCTGATATCCTCGACACGATCGAGGCGCAGCTCCCGCGCGGGGGCGCGTCGGGGGCGGTCGTCTATTGCGCGACTCGAAACACCACCGAGCGCGTGGCGGAGTTCCTGAAACAACAGGGCCTTGCCGCCGAGCGGTATCATGCGGGCCTCAGCGCCGACGACAAGCGCGAGATCCAAGAGGACTTTCGCGTCGGCAATCTGCGCGTGATCGCGGCCACCAACGCCTTTGGGATGGGCGTTGATAAGCCGGACATCCGTCTGGTCGTTCACGGGGATGTGCCGGGATCGCTGGAAAACTACCTGCAAGAGGCGGGACGCGCCGGACGGGACCGAGCGCCCGCAGCCTGTGTTCTTTTGTTCAACACCGAAGACGTCGACCGTCAGTTCAGCCTCAGCGCGCGGTCCCGGCTTGCGCGGCACGAAATTGGTGCGATCCTGAAAGCGCTTCGGCGCCTCGATGCCCGGACCGGAAAAGGCGGTCAGATTGTTGCCACCCCCGGCGAGATTGTTCACGAGGAGAAAGACCGGGATTTCCAGCGGGACAGCAATACCGACGACACACGGGTTAAGACGGCCGTCGCTTGGTTGGAGGAGGCGCACCTTCTGAACCGCGAGGAAAACCGGGTGCAGGTTTTTCCTGCGTCCTTGCGGGTCAAAAGCATGCAGGAGGTTCGCGAAATCCTTGCATCGGCCGAGATCACCGAGCGGCGGCGCAAGGATCTGGCCGCCATCGTGCAGCACATCATCAACGCGCCACAAGAAGAAGGCATCACCACGGACGAGCTTTGCGGGGTCAGTGGGCTGACGGTGTCGGGCGTGCGCAAAGCCTTGGCAGACCTAGAGGCGTTAGGGATCGCAAAGGATGATACAAATATCACCATCTTCGTGCATGTGCGCATCAGGAATGCCTCGCCGAAACGGTTCGAAGCGGCGTCTCGGTTGGAAGCAGACCTGATTGCGATCCTGAGAGAGCAAGCGCCCGACGTGGAAATCGACGAGGCTTGGCCCTGTCATCTGGCCTCGGTCGCACAGGCGTTGCGAGAGCAGGGACACGCCTCTGTGCGACCGGATATTGTCGAGGGGTTGCTTCGTGGGATTGCGCAGGATGGCCGCGACATGGATGGCGGCAAAGGCAATATCGGCCTGCGCAAGGTATCTAGAGGCAGTATCGTGGTGCGGATGCAAAGGTCATGGGCGGTCATTGATCAGACCGCTCAACTTCGCAGGCAGGCCGCAGAGCGGTTGGTTGCCTACTTGATCGAGCAGGTTCAGGCGGGCCTGCAAGGGAAAGATATTCCTGTCGAAACCACGCTGGGCGACCTTCTTGCCGCGATCAACAGCGACGCGTTGTTGCGCGCGTCTGTCAATGATCCGGCAAAGCTGATGGACCGGGCCCTTTTGTGGTTGCACGAACAGCAGGTGGTCACTCTGGGCAAGGGATTGTCCGTGTTCCGCTCGGCCATGACGCTGCACATCAATCCCAAAGGCGGCGGCTTTACCACTCAGCATTTCGCGCCGCTTGAGGATCACTACAGCGAACAGACCACCCAGACCCACGTGATGGCCGCATACGCGACCAAAGGCATCGACGATATCGATCAGGCCCAACGGCTTGCACATGACTATTTCGCAATGCAGCAGTCGGACTTTATGAAGGCTTGGATGCCGGGGAAAATTTCTGAGTTTAGACGGCAGGCAACGCCCCAATCCTATGCCGAGATTGTCGACAATCTGGGGAATTCCACGCAAGAACAGATCGTGCGTGACGACCGCGAACAGACCAATGTGCTTGTACTTGCGGGGCCGGGATCGGGCAAGACTCGCGTGCTGGTCCATCGTGTCGCCTATCTGGTCCGGATCAAGCGCGAAGATCCAAACGGTATTCTGGTGCTAGCCTACAATCGTCACGCCGCCGCCGAGATCCGGGAACGTTTGCGCCGACTGATCGGCGAAGATGCGCGCTTTGTGACGGTCTTGACGATCCATGCCTTGGCCATGCGGTTGGTCGGCACAAGTTTCGCAGGTCGGGCAGGGGCAGATGAACCCGATTTTAAGACACTTCTGACCGACGCAGCGCGTCTCCTGCGCGGTGACGGGTTGGACAAAGTCGAGGCTGAAGCCTTGCGCGAGACCTTGATCCAGGGGTTTCGCTGGATTCTGGTGGACGAATATCAGGACGTGGGGCCCGAGGAATACGCCTTGATCGCCGCGGTGGCCGGTCGCAGCATCGACGACCCTGATCAACGGATCAGCCTGTTCGCAGTCGGCGATGACGATCAGAATATCTATGCATTTGCCGGCGCATCGGTGCGCCACATTCGGCAATTCGAACAGGACTATTCAGCCAAGCCGGTCTTTTTGACCGACAATTACCGCTCGTCGAAGAACATCATCAGCGCAGCGAACGCCGTGATCGAAGGATCTGGGGAACGTATGAAAACAGCGCATGGGATTACAGTCGACCTATCGCGGCAAAAGGACCCGGCCGGGGGCGCCATGGAACGCCTCGACCCGGTTGCGCAGGGGCGGGTCCAAATCCTGGGCTGCCCGTCTGGGAATGACGCCCAGGCCCTTGCGGCGGTCAACGAGATGATCCGCCTGTCAAAACTGATCCCGGATTGGAGCTGGAAGGGGGCGGCAATCATTTCTCGTGATTGGCGCAAGCTTCTGCCGGTCCGCGACTTTGCCGAGGCGTATGGTATCCCTGTCGAAATGGCGAACGAGAATTTGCCGAGTGTGTGGCGCACCCGTGAGATGCAGAGGTTTATCGCCGGCTTGCGTCAGAGGCGCGGGGCGATGGTCGGATTGGGCGACCTGACCGAAACCCTGAACGTGATACCCGCCAGCCGGTGGACCGACCAAATCGGCGAGGGACTTGGCCAGCTTGCGCGCGAAGTTGACGGCAAAGCGATCCCGACCCCCGATGTGATCGAGTGGTTTGCGGAATGGTCCAAGGATTCATGGGGCGCACAGCGCGGTCTTAAACTGTTGACGGCGCACCGCGCCAAGGGCCTTGAATTTGACGATGTCGTGATCATGGATGGCGGCTGGGAACGGCCCTCACGAAACGAAGATCAGGACGCGCCGAGGCGACTGTTCTACGTCGCAATGACACGTGCACGGCGTAATTTGATCGTTATGAGCAACGACAATCACGAATACCTTCCCACCGAGTCGCCATCTGTGGTCACGCGGCACGTGGTGCCCGACTTGGGGACAGTCCCCGGCCCACGCCGGTTCTTTCAATCGCCCGAGATGAAGATGGTCGACCTGTCATTCGCAGGACGTCAGGGTGATCGACACATTGTTCATAACGCGATTGCCCAAGCACAGGTCGGCGCGTCAGTCAGACTTTCCAGTGTCGGAGATCGTTGGCAGATCGAGGATGCTCAAGGGCGGGCCCTTGGGCGGATGTCAAAAGCATTCGCGCCACCGATTGGCACAAAGTTTGTCTCTGGCGAGATCGCAGCCATCATACATTGGCGTAAAGACGATGCCGATGAGCGTTTTTATCACCTGCTGAAACGCGACAATTGGGAAGTCGTTGTGCCTGAACTGGTCTTCGAAGAGGTCAGGGCACAAGGGACTTTCGGAAGAGATAAGACCGGCAGTTAGGGCGGTTCAGCGGTCGGTGCTGCACCTGCGATAATGGACCTCTTAGGCATGCCAACGGCGATGGTTCGTGTGTCAAAGCGTTTTGTTCGCGTTGTCGCAATGCCTCTCGCGGGCAATTCCCGCGAGAGGCACTTTTATCAGACGATGTCGATGTCGTTCATCAACAGTGCCATCGTGGTGTTTTCGACCAGAACGCTACCGTCGGTACCGAAATCGAACAGAACGTCACCGTCGACTTCGGTCGCAAAGACAAGGGCATCTGCCGCTGTCGTAAAGCCCGAGAAGTTGTCCAAGACGAGCGTATCGATATCGTCCTCGAAGTCCTTGATGACATCGTATCCTTCGCCACGGTCAAAGTGGAACTCGTCCGCACCCGACCCACCATAGAGATAATCGGTGCCAGTGCCGCTGCCGCCATCCAGATAGTCGTTGCCGTCGCCACCCTTCATCGTATCCGAGCCCGACGCACCATAAAGCGAGTCATTGCCCGCCCCGCCATCAAGGATATCGTCGCCGGCACGTCCGTGCAGTTTGTCGTCACCACCATGGGTCTCGATCTTGTTCGCACCATCCGTTCCCTTGATGATGTCGTCACCCGTGTTTGACCCGGACGCGCCCTCGAAGTTCTTGACAGTATCGTTGTTTGCCCAGCCATGCGAAGCGGTGTTGGCGGCAAAATCCAACCTGATACCGCCGGTGCTGTCATAGTAGTTAATGTAGTCGACACCGTCGCCACCGTCATAGCTGTCGGCCCCGCCGCCTGCGCTGACATAGTCGTCGCCAGCGCCCAGATCGACGGTGTCATTGCCTATTCCGTCATACACGCTGTCATTGCCGCCACGTGTCTCGATTAGATCGTCACCACCGTAGCTTCGGATCAGGTTGTCACCATCGGTTCCCTTGATGGTATCGTCGCCCGTCTTGGACCCTGATGCGCCTTCAAAATTCAGGACCGTATCGTTGTTTGCCCAGCCACGCGAGGCGGTGTTGGCGGCAAAATCCAAGCTGACACCACTGCTGCTGTCATAGTAGCTGATGTAATCCGTACCTGCGCCGCCATCATAGGTATCGGCCCCGCCACCTGCCCGGACGTAGTCGTCGCCGTCGCCGAGTTGGACATCATCGTTGCCGCTACGGTCGTAAACACGGTCATCTCCTGTGCCGCCAATGATGACGTCGTCGCCCGCGCCTGCATCAATTGTATCGTCACCCGCCCCGCCATCAATGCGGTTGGCGTCGCTTGTGCCAGTGATATCGTTGTCGCCACTACCGGCTACGACATTTTCGAACCTGGTGATTGACTCGGTCGTAGCGCTTGTGAATACGGCGGTGCCTGCGTCCAAGTTCAAACTGACGTTTGACGCGGTATAGGTGAAGTCCAACGTATCATTGCCGGCGCCGCCATCCAGCGTGTCGGTCCCAAAGTTTCCGTCGATGTAGTCGTCACCGTCGCCGCCCAGAATAGAGTCCGCGCCAGTTCCGCCAAGAAGCGTGTCGTTGCCGGCACCGCCGTCAATTGTGTCTGCTCCATCGCCGCCGGAAATTGAATCGTTCCCTAAATCGCCGGTCATCGTGTTGCCAAAAGCGTCACCCGTGAACGTATCGGCCGAGGTCGTACCAATGTAGGGATTGGTGAACAGTTCAAATGGTGCCGACGTCATGCTGACGATAAGCGCCACAGCGCCTAGCAGTCCGGGGTTTCCGTTTGGATAGTGGAAATAGGTAATGCCGTCTGCTTTGAACGCCACGACATCCACAGATGCGCCAAGCGGTACGACAACTCCGGCGACATCAACCCCGGGTCTGACTGTCCCACTTCCGATGTAGGTAATCGTCTGACCTTTAAACGTGCTGCTATCATCGTCACTTGCGCCCAGCGTTCCGTTGTCGTCGGCAATTGTGCCGGACGCGCTGGAAGACAGCAAACCCAGCAAAATGACCGGCGATCCCTGCAGAAGATCGGTGGGTTGTAATGGACCACTATAGATGGTTGCGTTGATTGTTGTGTTTGGCATGATGATATCCGCAAAGTTGGTGTGGTTAAACTTTAAGGTGAGTCCACGGGTGAACTTTCCCTAACGTCATGCGGGAATATGGTGGTTTCATGGCAAGCTTACTTTAAATTTGAATTTTTGACTAAATTGCTGATTAAAATATTAATTTTTAAGAAATTTTGCCTGAAATGACTTTTTTTACCCGCTGCGGCGAGTGCAAGCACCGCTTCGAGGGCATGAGGCATGAGTTCATCAAATAAAATGCATGAACAACTTGAGATTGTTTGTCTCATTTTGGGAGGGGAGCCTTGTTTGAACCATTCTGATGGAGGTTTTTCACAAGGTGATGGTCACGGTGTTTGCCGCATGAGTGTGCCACTTATCAGCGTGTCCGGCAGAAAACACCGCCCCACTCATGGCCGCGACTTTTCACGGCAAAACACGGTCCCGAGTTTGCCCATTGGGTGCCAAAACGAGGGGCCTGACAGGACAGACACACCAGCCTATCTGCGGTCGGATAGTCCGGGCGCTACGTGGTGCAGTATCCCAACTGGCGCTCTTCCCCGATCAGCTTATGAGCGCGTCGAATGCAGTGCGGCGGGGGCCGTCGATTGGGGTCGGTCGGCGGGTGGTGCGATCCACATAGACATGGATGAAAAACCCTTCGGCCGTGACCGTCTGTTCGTCGTTGCGAAACAGGCCAATTTCGAACCGAACCGAAGAGGATCCGATACGCCCGATCCGGATGCCTGCATGCACCGTATCCGGAAAACCCATTTCAGCGAAATACTTGCATCCGGTTTCAACAACCAACCCGATGCTCTCGCTGGTTTTGGGATCCAGCAGACCCTCTTCGATCAGCCAGCCATTTACCGCCGTGTCGAACAGCGAATAATGCACCACATTGTTCATGTGCCCATAAATATCGTTGTCGTTCCAGCGCGTCGTGAGCGTGCGAAAGATGCGATAGTCGGCGCGGGTCGCGCGGGTGGCGGCCATCACCATGCCGCCTTGTAGATCGTCAACACGTCCTGTTCGGACATCGCGCGGGGGTTATTCACCAGCAGTCGGGTTTGAACCATCGCGTCGGTCGCCATCTTTTCCAGCGCGGTTTCGGGTATGCCGACCTCGCGCAGGCGGGTGGGCATACCCAATCGCACGGCCAGATCAGCCAGCGCGTCGATAAAGGCCGCACAGCGCGCCTGTGCGCCGTCAACCTCGGCCAATTGTGGAAAGGCGTCGGCGGCGATTTCCGCGTAGGCGGTATAGGCGTCGGGCGCGTTAAACCGCAGGACATGCGGCAGGACCAGCGCGTTGGACAGCCCGTGGGGTACGTGGAACGTGCCGCCGATCGGATAGGCCAGCGCATGCACCGAAGCGACGGGCGAGTTGGCAAAGGCCTGCCCGGCCAGCATGGACCCCAGCAGCATCGCACCGCGTGCCTCGACATTGCCGGGTTCGGCCACGACGGTTTCGATATTGGCCCCCAAAAGGCGCAGCGCCTCGCGCGCCAACATCTTGCTGAGCGGGTTGTTGTTGGCATTGGTCGAGGCATAGGATTCGATTGCGTGGACCATCGCATCCACGCCGGTTGCGGCGGTGATCGGAGCGGGCAGGCCCAGCGTCAGGTCCGCGTCCAGAATGGCGATGTCGGGCAGCAAAATCGGGCTAGAGACGCCGCGTTTTTCCTCGGCGCCGACGGTGATAATCGAAACGGGCGTAACCTCGCTGCCTGTGCCGGCGGTCGTCGGGATCAGCACCAGCGGCAGGCGCGGGCCTTTGGCCTGTCCAACGCCCCACGCCTCGTCCAGATCCTCACGCGATCCCAGCAGCAGCGCCGCCACCTTGGCCACATCCAGGGACGAGCCACCGCCGAAACCAACGACACCGGTGACCTCTGCCGCATCCCCGGCCGCAAATGCCGCCTCCAGCGTGGCGCGTGACGGGTCCGCCTCGACCTGATCGAACACGGTGACGGTGATGCCCGCCGCCTTCAGCGAGGCCAGCGCGTCATCGCACAGCCCCAGTTTGCGCAGGCCCGGATCGGTGACAAACAGCACATTCGCGCCTAACAGCGATCCCGCGATATCGGCCAGTTCGGCAGAGGCACCGGGGCGGAATACAAGTGACTTCGTGGTGTTGAATGCGAATGGGTGCATGAGGTCCTCAGAAGTTTTGGGTTATGTCCGTCGTCGAATGATCTGGCGCAGCATAGGTGATGTTCGCATGAAATGCGCGTGCCGGTCAGTTTCAGACTACGCCGCCGGACCTTGAGGGTTCAAGCAGCGTTTCAAGCGGTTGCAGTGCCTTGCATTGTGACGGTGTTGTCGCTGGTGCGGCGCACACGCAGGGTCAGCCCGTCTGTGGCGGCCTTGGCTTCGACGCATACCGGTTGACCACATGTCAGTGGCGCAAGCCCGCGATATTCAAACAGCGAGGGCGCGTGACCCAACAGCATCGTGGCAAGGTTCTGCATCCAGATCGCCTGCATCGGACCATGCACGACAAGGCCGTCATAGCCCTCGACCTCGCGCGCATAGGGCGCGTCATAGTGGATGCGGTGGCCGTTAAATGTCAGCGCGGAATACCGGAAAAGCAGCGTCGGGGTCGTCGCGATCTCACGGCTTTCGGCCTCTGGCCAAGGGTCGGCCTGTGGCGGGCGAGGGGGCGTCGCGCCGGGGGTGGGATCCTCGCGATAGACGATGTCTTGGCGCTCGTCGATGCGGGTCACGCCGTCGACTTGATAGAGGTTGCGCAGGGTGACAAAGCCCAGATTTCCGCTGCGTCCTTTTTTGAACGTGACGTTCTCGATGGTGGACGACTTTGTAACGGTGTCGCCCTCGATCAAGGGGGCTGTGCGCGTGATCTGACCGCCGGCCCACATCCGGCGGGGCAGGGGCAGGTCGGGCAGGTATATCCCGGTGCGCGGATGCCCGTCACGGCCCAGAAGGTCGGGCGTGCAGATATCGGGTGCAAGGCAGAATTCCACGCCGGGGGGGGCGTCCTGCGGGGCCAATACGCCGTCCAGTGTCGCGCGAAACTCGGCCAGAAGGCGTGGTGTTAGGGGCTCTGTCCGTTGGCTGTTGCGCCCGATCCATTCGGAATAATCGGTCATGTCCGTTGCTCCATAAGGGGGGCCAGATCGCGGGCCGTTGTTGCGCCAAGTGAAGTCAGCGCATCGCACAACGCATCCCCCGACGGCCCTAACAACGCATGCGCCTTACAGCGCAGGCTAAACGTCAGATCGTCCACGGGGATCAGCGCGGCCAGATCATGGGCAAACTTCTGAATGGTGCCGTCCTGCATCTGGATTTCGCCCGCGGCCTGCATGTCAGTCAGGGTGCTGTCGCCGGTGACCTCAACGCATTGGGCGAATGTCGCAAGCTCCGGGTCATTGGCCAGCGTATTTGTATAGGCCTTGTCGCTGCCGGTGGCATCGCCGCGCAGGGCCATTCCCGCCAGCCAAGCGTAGCTGAACTTCACCTCCAGCCCGGTGCGCGGAGTCTTGAGATCACAAACGGTCAGCCACCTAGGATTGGTGCGCAGGCGCAGGGCGGTTATGCTAGTGATGTCGTGGCCCTTCAGTGCCTCGATCATGGCGTGGGTGCCGTGGCAGCAGGCGTGCAGTTTGTACTTCATGTCATCCAGCAGCCACGCATCCTGTGGCGCGGTGATGTCGCCCGGAGCGTCGCTATGGGTGGCGAGATAGCCGTTTTGCCCGAAAATACCGTCATCGGGCGCGGTCATCCCGGCCCTTGCCAGTTGCGCACATTCCACGCCTGCGGCGGCGGCAACGCCCGCGTTATAGGGTTTGCCCATCGTGCCGAATTGACAGCGCAGGCCGGTGGCGCGGGTGGCGCATAGCCCGATCGCGGCGCGCATCTGGGCGCGGGTCAGTCCCATCAACCGCCCGGCGGCGATGGTCGCGCCGAAGGCACCTGCGGTGGCCGTCTGGTGAAATCCACGTTCGTAATGCGCACGGCCCAGCGCCATACCCACACGGATCGCGGCCTCGCCACCGATGGCGAAGGCGGCGCAGACGGCATCGGCGCCAAGGTTTTCAGCCTCGCCCACGGCCAACGCAGCAGGGTAAATTCCGACCGACAGATGCCCGACATGGGCGAAATGCGTGTCGTCATAATCCAGCGCGTGGGAGGTCGCACCATTGACCAGCGCCGCCATGCGCGCAGGCGCGCGGCCTCCGCCGAAAAGGGCGGATTGGGGTGCCCCGCCCTCGGCCCCGGCCATGTCGCGCAAAATGCCCGCCACGGGTTCGTCCACGCCGGCACGCCCGCACATCAGCCAATCCATCAACGAAAGGCGGGCAATGTCGCGCGTCGTTTCAGGGATCTGCGCATCGGACAGCTCGGCCAGATCCAGAAGGGCGTTCAGACCGCTCATGCGCCGTAGGACTTTGGCAGGCCCAGCACGCGCTCGGCGATGAAACACAGGATCAGGTTGGTCGAGATCGGCGCCACTTGATACAGCCGCGCCTCGCGGAACTTACGCTCGACATCGTATTCCTCGGCAAAGCCAAAGCCACCGTGGGTTTGCAGACACGCCTCGGCGGCCTCCCAACTGGCATCGGCGGCCAGCATCTTGGCAGTGTTCGCCTCGACGCCCGGATTTTCGCCCGCGTCATACATCGCAGCGGCACGATAAACGATACCTTCGGCAGCCATCATATGGGCATGGGCGCGCGCCAAGGGGAATTGCACGCCTTGGTTGGCCCCGATGGGTTTGCCAAAAACCACACGCTCGCGCGCATAGTCCGAGCCCTTTTTAAGGAACCACTTGGCATCACCGATGCATTCGGCAGCGATCAGAATACGCTCGGAATTCATGCCTGACAGGATATAGCGAAACCCCTTGCCCTCTTCGCCAATCAGGGCCGAGGCGGGGATGCGCGCGTTGTCGAAAAAGATCTCGGTCGTGGCGTGGTTGATCATCGTACGGATGGGCCGGATTTCGACGCCGTTCCCCCGAAGCTCACGCAGGTCGATCAGAAATACCGACAGGCCGTCGGTCTTCTTCTCGCATTGATCACGCGGGGTGGTGCGGGCCAACAGCAGCATCAGGTCCGAGTGTTCGGCGCGCGAAATCCAGATCTTCTGTCCGTTGACGACATAGTCGTCGCCATCGCGCTTGGCCGTGGTTTTTAGCGCCAATGTGTCGGTGCCGCTGGTCGGTTCTGTTACGCCAAACGCTTGCAACCGGATTGAGCCGTCGGCGATGCCGGGCAGATACTGCTGTTTCTGTGCATCGTTGCCGTGACGCAGGACGGTGCCCATCGTATACATCTGCGCATGGCAGGCCGCTGCATTGCCGCCGCTGCGGTGGATTTCTTCAAGGATCACGGCGCTGGCCGTCAGGCTAAGACCCAGCCCTCCGTATTCTTCGGGGATCATCGCGCCCAGATATCCTTCACGGATCAGGGTTTGTACGAAATCCTTGGGATAGGCGCGGCGCGCGTCCAGATCGCGCCAGTAAGATCCGGGAAATTGGGCGCAGACTGCTGCGACGCCATCGCGGATGTCCTGATACTCGGCCGCTGGGTGGAAGGATGTCATGGTGCTACCTCGTCAAATGTGTTGCGGTATATGTGCCGCAACGGGGCCGCATCGGCCAATAGGATTGGCATCTGGCAGCTATTGGCGGGGCTTATGCCTCCAATTCGCCCTCCCATATGCCGCGCTGCACCAGATCGCGCGCGACATCCAAGGTGACCTGCGCGATGGCATGGCAGGCGCGGCTGCTTTTGCGGGCGGGATTGGTTGCCAGATAGACAGGGCGCACCATGTCCGGTTCGCGGATGGGGGCCTTGACCAAGTCGCCGCGCGCGACAAAATCATGCGCAGCGGCAGGGGCAAATATGGTATGGCCCGACCCGCGTGCCACCAGTTCCTTGATCTGGGTCATCGCGTCCATTTCGATGGTCACGTTCAGTTGCACACCGCGCGGCTGCGCGTAATCCTCGATTGTCCTACGCAGGCCATGCGACGGGCTGGGCAGGATCAGTTCTAGTTTTTGCAGATCGCGCAGGCGAACGGGCGTCCCGGGCGGAGTGTCCAGGGGCCAGGCATCCGGCGCCGAAAAGAAAAACAGACGCTCGTTCAACACGTGCGTCGTGCGGAAATGATCGGCTTTGGCCAAGTCGTAGATAAAACCGATATCGACGGTGCCATCGTCGATCCACGCCTTGATGTGGCCGCTCATCGCCTCGATTGCCTGCAATCGTAAATCTGGGAATTCGACCCGAACCGTTTCGGCCATAGGCACAGCCATGACCATCGAAACCGAAGGCGGCATCCCAAATCCGACCTTGCCGCGCAGCGCGCCGCCGGCCTCGCGCATTTCGTCAAGGCAATCCTCGAACGCGGCGCAGACGGTCCGGGCATGTTTCAACAGAAGTGTCCCGTCATCGGTCAGGACGGTGCCACGCGGGCTGCGCTCGACCAGGCGCACGCCCAGTTCTTCTTCCATGCGCACCACATTTTGCGACAGCGACGGCTGCGCGACACCCAGAATGTTGGCCGCGACCGACAGCGAGGGCGATTCGGCGATGGCAATGAAGTACCGAAGCTGGCGGATATCCATAGGCGGTCCCTTGGTTTTAATGAATCAGCTAAAGGAGCCGCCTATGAACTTGTCAAGTTCGCGTCGGTCGGACTGTCAGCCGAAATCGACGATCTGGCGGATCGCCGTTCCGTCGTTCAAGCGGTCCATCGCCAGGTTGATTTCGTCGAGACGTACCCGGTGGCTGAGCATTTTTTCGACCGGCAGCTTGCCCTGTTCATAGAGAGAGAACATGCGAGGCAGGTCGCGCTGCGGCACGCAGGAACCAATATAGCTGCCCTTCAGGGTGCGTTCCTCGGCGACCAGTTTCAGCGCGTTCAGGGCCATGCGTTGATCGGGATGGGGCAGGCCCGCCGTCACGGTCAGGCCGCCGCGGCGGGTGATTTCATACGCGGTTTCCAGCGCCTTGACCGACCCGGCCAGTTCGATGGCGCAATCAACGCCGCCGTTGGTCAGATCACGCACAGCCTGAATTGTATCGCCGTCTGCCTTGATGCAATCGGTTGCGCCCATGGTGCGCGCGGCGTCCATTTTGGACTCGAAAGGGTCAATCGCAATGACCCGACCCGCGCCTGCCGCAGCAGCCCCAAGAACCGCCGACAGGCCCACGCCGCCCAGCCCGATTACGGCCACCGTTTGACCCGGCAGGATGTGCGCCGTGTTGAAAACAGCGCCCGCACCGGTCAGCATTGCGCATGAAAACAAGGCTGAAACGTGGGCTGGCAGATCATGATCGACCTTGACGAGCGAGCGGCGGTCCATCACCGCATGGGTGGCAAAGGCGGACACGCCGACGTGGTGATTGATTGGCTGGCCATCCATCGACAGGCGACGCGCGCCGGTCATCAATTCGCCGACGCCGTGATGTTTGGCCGCGCGTTCGCACAGGGCGGGGCGGCCCTCGGCGCAAGGATTACATTGGCGACAGCCGGGGGCGAAAATGCACACGACATGATCGCCGACGCTCAAATCATCGACGCCTTCACCGATCTGTTCGACATAGCCTGACGCCTCGTGGCCCAGTGCCATCGGCAGGGGGCGCGGACGGGTGCCGTTGATGACCGACAGGTCCGAGTGACAGACACCGGCCGCACCGACGCGGATTAGAACCTCGCCCCGGCCCGGCGGTGCAAGATCGACCTCGCGCACTTCCAGTGGGGCCTCGGCGGCGAAATTTTCGGTTATCCCGTCGCGCATCAGTATGGCTGCGGTGATTTTCATGATGACCTCTCCCAAATGTCGCGTCCGGGGCGCTGATGCTGACCCGGCATGTCAGTTTGGCACGTGTGAAGGGTAATACAAAAGAGTTGCGTGCGCTATAAGTCATAGGGACCGCCTATAATTATTAGAGGCACAAGTTATTGGATGCTGGTCAGTGATCATGCGTATGTTACCCTTAGTCATACCTTTGGGAGGGGGCGGATCATGTTCACTGCATATAGAATTGCCTTAACCGCATAGATGGCCTGCATTGATGCCGCTGCGATAGCGCAGGGCGTCATCCATATGATTACCAATTCGATTGCGATCTGCTGATCGTTTATCGGTCCGCACGGATTAATCCGATGCGGTCCAAGCTACAAAAGGGGAGAGAAACCAATGAAAAAACTGCTTATGGCAACTGCTGCCTGCGCTCTACTGCCGCTTGCGGCGTTCGCGCAGGACAAGCCCGAGAAATTGCAAATCGGCGTTACGTCCTTTCTGACCGGCCCGGCGTCGGTCTTTGGCGTACCCGCCAAGGCCGCAGCCGAAATTCTGGCCGAAGACATCAATGCCGCAGGCGGTATTCAGGGTGTTCCGGTTGAACTGACCTTTATCGACGAGGGTGCTGGCACCGAGGTTCTGACCTCTGAGTATCGCCGCATCGTCGAAGGTGGGGCCGATGTCATGCTGGCCGCGATTTCGTCGGGCAACTGCAAAACGCTGGCACCACTGGCCGAAGACCTGAAGGTCATCAACATCATGTGGGATTGCGGTACGCAGAAGATCTTTGAAGAAGACGATTACAACTACGTCTTCCGCTCGGGTGCGCATGCCGGCACAGAAATGCTGGCCACTGTCGCCTATCTGCTCAAGACCAAGCCTGACTTCAAAACCATCGCCGTTGTGAACCAGGACTATGCCTGGGGTCGTGATAGCTGGGACATCTTCAGTGCTGCGCTGATGGCGCTGCGTCCCGATGTCGAAGTCGTCGGCGAGTTCTTCCCCAAGTTCGGCTCGGCTGACTTTTCCACCGAAATTTCGCGTCTTCAAGCGCTTCAGCCCGATGTCATCCTGTCCACCAGCTGGGGCGGCGATCTGGACACATTCGTTCAGCAAGCCTCGCAGCGTGGTCTGACCAACAGCTCGACATTCGTTTTGCCGCTGGCCGAAAGTTCGCTTGAGCGTCTGGGATCGGCCCTGCCGTCTGGCCATATTGTCGGTGCGCGTGGCGATCACTATTGGGATCACCCCGAGCGTCGCGATGACGCTGATTTCAAAGCGTTCATGACCAAATTCGAGGACAAAACCGGCGCCAAGGCGATCTATCCAGTCTTTCACATGAGCCAAGGTATGGCCGCTATTCAGGCCGCCTATGACAAAGCTGCCGAGGCGAATGGCGGCAACTGGCCCAATGAGGATCAAGTCATCGCCGCGATGGCAGGTCTGGAATTCCAGGGTCTGGGCCGTCCGGTGACACTGCGCGAAGATCATCAAGGTATCGAGGCACAGCTGATGGGCACATCGGTTCAAGCGGGCGAGCTTCCTTTTGCGACGCTTGAGAACATGATGATCTTTGACGGTGGCGAGTTGACAGCACCCGTAGGCGAGGAATCGGTCGCTTGGGTTAGCACGCTGCAACCCGGCTGGGTCGATACCCTGACTGTCGAGACATTCGAGAACTGATCTCGGAGACAGGTAACAGCGGGGCCTTCGCCAGTCGGAGGCCCCGTTTGTTACCCTGCCATCCATATAATTTTCTGGCCGTGTCTGCCTGATTACTGCCTTTCAAACGCCGCCCAAACAGTGTGGACCCCAATGAACCTGACCTTGTTCCTGCTCGCTTTGTTCGACGGTATCGCCTACGCGGCGCTCGTCTTTATTGTCGCCGTCGGCCTGACGCTGATTTTCGGTGTCATGCGTATCCTGAATGTCGCGCATGGCTCGCTTTATGCCATGGGCGCCTATCTTACGGCCTCGCTGACGACCTTTGTTCTGGCGGCCGGATTGCCGCCGATCTTTGCCTTTCCCTGCATGCTGGTCTCGGCCGTTTTGATCGGCGTCGTGTTGGGTGGCCCGTTGGAGTGGCTGCTGCTCAGGCGAATTTATCACAAACCCGAAGTGCTACAGCTGCTGGTTACCTTCGCGATCTTCATGATCCTCGAAGACGTTCAGCGCCTGATCTGGGGCACGCAACCGATATTCCAATCGGCCGCGCTGCAACTGATGGGGAATGTGAAGGTATTTTCGGTCAACTACACAGTTTATCAGCTGATCCTGCTGCCTATTGTCGCGATTACCCTGCTGTTTGGGCTGCGCTTTTTCCTGCGCCGCACGGTGGCGGGCAAGCTGATCCTGGCCACCACCGAGGACCGCGAAGCGGCGCAGGCGATTGGCATTGATGCCGACAAGGTGTTCCTGTTGACCTTCATCGTGGGTGCGGGGCTTGCCGGTCTTGGGGGCGCGTTGGCCTCGCCGACGACATCCATTCTGCCGGGGATCGGCGCGGATATGATCGTGCTTAGCTTTGCGGTGGTCGCGACTGCCGGACTGGGCCAGATCGAGGGCGCGGCGCTGACCGCGTTGATGATTGGTCTTGGACGGTCCTTCGCGGTCTATGTCTGGCCCGAGACGCAGGTTCTGGTGCCGTATCTGATCATGGTCGCCGTGCTGCTGGTCCGCCCCGAAGGGCTGTTTGGCAGCCCGTCGGCACGCAAGATTTGAAGGGGGCTGGATAATGTCGATCCGTATCATCATCCCCGCAATCTTGCTTCTCTTGCTGGCGCTGGTTCCGTTCGGGGCACAAACGTTGCAAGTGCTGCTGACGCTGGCGCTGGCCAAGGGCATTGCTGTCATGGGCATCACCGTGCTTTTGCGAAGCGGTCAGGTGTCGTTTGGCCATGCGCTGTACTTTGCGATCGCGGCCTATGGCGGCGCGTTCACCCTGATGCTAATGCCCGGCGCCGATCTGATCGTCGTCTTCTTGCTGGGTGTCATGGCGGCCGTTCTGTCGGGCGTCCTTGTGGGTCTGTTCGTGGCGCGCTACCGCTTTATCTTTTTCGCGATGCTCAACCTCGCCTTCTCCATGATCTTCTGGTCGATTTTGGAGAAATTCTATCACTACACAGGCGGCGCGGACGGTATGCGCCTGCCACGTCCAACGGTCTTCTGGATCGAGATGGAGCGCGGCGCCTATGAGCTGTTCATGTTCTACCTTGCACTGGCGTTGGCCATTGGCCTTGGCTGGTTCTCGATGCGCTGGCTCGAGTCCCCCACCGGGCAATTGTTCCGCACGCTCAAAACCAACGAGACACGACTGCAATATCTGGGCATGTCGCCTCAGCGCGTGTTGATGAACGGCTATGTCCTGTCTGCCATGCTGTGCGGCACAGGTGGTATTCTGATGGGGCTGGTTCAGGGTGTTGTGACACCGGAATACGCCTATTGGATCCGCTCGGGCGAGATGGTGTTTATCGCCGTGCTTGGCGGGGCCGGTTCGGTTCCGGGGGCTTTGGTAGGGGCCGCGATCTATGAAATCGTGCGCACCTATGCCTCGGCCTTTGCAGGGGATGTGTGGCAGTTGGTGCTGGGTTCTTTCCTGTTGATCATCATCCTTTTCGCGCCGGGCGGCATCGCCGGTATCTATAACAGTCTGATGGACCGCATCGCTGGAAAGAAGGAGGATGGCGAATGACCCATCTGCTTGAAACCAAGGGTCTGGAGATCCGCTTTGGCGGGGTTGTGGCCGCCGACAATATCTCGTTGCAGATCGACGCGGGCAAGAACCTTGCCATCATCGGTCCCAACGGGGCGGGCAAAACGACCTTTCTGAACATCTGCACCGGCTGGCTGAAACCCTCCAAGGGCAAGGTCTATTTCGAGGGGCGCGATGTGACCCCCCTGTCGCCGCGTCAGATCACGCGGCGCGGTGTGGCGCGTGCGTTCCAGATCCCGCAGTTGTTTACCGAGCATACGGCGCTGGAAAATCTGCTGATCGCCGCCGCTGCGCGCGACCAGCTGCGCAACCCGATCCGCGCGTTGAAAGACACGCGCCAGAAGGCCGAGATGATGCACCTTCTGGACATGATCAACTGCACTGATGTGGCCCATCGCCAAGTGGATGAATTGTCCGAAGGCCAGCGCAAGCTGATCGACATCGCCGTGGCGCTGGCGCTGAAACCCAAGCTGCTGTTGATGGACGAGCCGACATCAGGCGTCGCCAGTTCCGAGAAATTCGGCGTGATGGAAATCCTGGTCAAAGCCTTGGCCGAGGCCAAAGTCACCGCCGTTTTCGTCGAGCATGACATGGGCATCGTCGAGAAATACGCCGATGAGGTTGCCGTCTGGAACATGGGCAAGATCGAAATGCGCGGGTCACCCGCTGAAGTGCTGGAGCATCCCGATGTAATCCGTGATGTGATCGGGGAGGTTGTCTGATGCTGAGTTTTCACAATGCCAATGCGTCGATCGGGAAAATCCCTATTCTGCGTGGTCTGGATTTCACCGTACCTGCCTCTGGCACCGTCGCGCTGATCGGGCGCAACGGCGCGGGAAAAACGACGCTGCTGCGTTCGGTCATGGGGTTCACCAATGTCAGCGGCGAAATCCGGTTCGACGGGCAGAACATCACCGACATGACCCCGGCCAAACGCCCCGCGCTTGGCATCGGATACGCGCCCGAGGATCGGCGTCTGTTTTCGGCCTTTACGGTCGAGGAAAACATCCTACTGCCCGCGCAAGTGGCCAAACTGGATGCCAAGACAACGCAATCACGCCTTGACCGCGTTTACCACATCCTGCCTGAGCTTAAGGTGATGGCAGACCGCCCCGCCGGGAACGTGTCGGGCGGGCAGGGCAAGATGGTGGCGCTGGGGCGTGCGCTGATGCTGGGCACCAAACTGATTATGCTGGACGAACCCTTTCAGGGCCTCGCCCCCGCATTGGCCCTCCGCTATGCCGATGCGCTGCGCGACCTGCGCGATACGGATCCGAACGTGACACTTATCATTACTGAATCGAACCCGTCGCTGTTGCGCGGATTTGCAAGCCTGACCTTTGTGATCGAGCGTGGCGCGGTCGCAGTAGGGTCGCTTGACGACAAAAAGGAGACGGCATGATGCCGAACGAACTTAGCCTGCCCAAACCGCTGAACCTGATTGCGGGTAAATGGGTGCCTGCCGCATCGGGCGATGAAATGGACGTACGTTCGCCCTTGGATGGCGAGGTGTTCACGACAATCGCGGCGGCACAGCCGGAAGATGTGGACGCAGCCGTAAAGGCCGCGCGCGAAGCATTTGATACCGGCGCTTGGGGGCAACTGACCGCTGCCGAGCGCGGGCGTCTGATGCTGAAGTTCAGCCTGCGTATTCTGGAAGAAGCCGAGGAACTGGCCCAGCTGGAATCCCGCGACAATGGCAAGCCGTTGAAACAGGCGCGCGCCGATATGGTCGCCTGTGCGCGGTATTTCGAATTCTACGGCGGCGCGGCCGACAAGGTCCACGGCGAGGTGATCCCGTTCATGACGGGGTACAACGTGCAGGTCGTGCGCGAGCCGTATGGCGTGATCGCCTGCATCATCCCATGGAACTATCCGTCGCAGATGTTCGCGCGTGCGCTGGCACCTGCGCTGGCTGTGGGCAATTCCACCGTTTTGAAACCGGCCGAAGACGCGTGCCTGACCTGTCTGCGTCTGGCCGAATTGGCGGGCGAGGTCGGTTTTCCTGATGGCGCGATCAACGTGGTCACGGGGCGCGGTGACGTTGCGGGCCGGGCCCTGTCCGAGCATCCAGGCGTGGATTTCATTGCCTTCACCGGGTCGCCCGAAGTGGGCCAGATGATCCAGATCGCAGCGGCGAAAAACTATATCCCGTGCACATTGGAACTGGGCGGCAAATCCCCGCAAATCGTATTCGATGACGCCGATATCGACGCGGCGCTGCCGTTTCTTGTGGGCGGGATCATCGCCAATGCGGGCCAGACCTGCTCGGCCGGGTCTCGCATCCTGATTCAGGAAGGTGTCTACGACATGGTTGTCGCGGGGCTGAAAGAGCGGTTTGAGGCGCTGGAAGCATCCGACATCTCGGAAGAGGCGGCCCTTGGCCCCGTCATCTCGGCCAAGCAGAAAAAGCGGGTCGAGGCCTATATCGACGGCGCGGATGCCCCGTTGATCGCGCGCGGCACAATACGCGAGGGCGCGCCCAAGGGCGGATATTACGTCGCACCCGCATTGTTCGGGCCGGTCGATCCGCACTCGAACATCGGTCAGGAAGAAGTGTTCGGCCCTGTCCTGTGCGCAATGACCTTCAAGGACGAGGCGGACGCGATCCGCATCGCAAACGACACCGAATATGGACTTATGGCGTCCGTCTGGACCCGCGATGGCGCGCGCCAACAGCGCGTAGCGAAAAAGCTGCGCGGCGGTCAGGTTTATATCAACGGTTTCGGCGCGGGCGGCGGGATCGAACTGCCGTTCGGTGGCGTGCGTAAATCTGGACACGGTCGCGAAAAAGGGTTCGCAGCGCTGCTGGAATTTTCGCAGATCAAAACGATCATCAATAAACACGACTAAGGGTAGACAGATGAAACTTAAGGGTAAAGTAGCACTCGTAACGGGTGCGGCCTCGGGCTTTGGCAAGGGGATTGCCGAGCTGTTCGTGGCCGAAGGCGCGAAGGTTGCTATCGTAGATTTGAACGAGCAGGGCGCGCGCGACGTTGCGGCCAGTCTGGGCGACGCGGCCATCGCAATCGGTTGCGATGTGGCGGACGGTGCGCAGGTGGCCGCCGCGGTTCAGCAGACAACCGAGGCGTTCGGCCAGCTGGATATCGTGGTTAACAACGCGGGCTGGACCAACAAGAACAGCCCGTTGATGGACACGGATGAAGCAACATTCCGCAAGATTTACGACATTAACGTGCTGTCGATTTTCCACATGACCAAGGCCTGCGTGCCGGTCTGGCGCGGTCAAAGTGGCGGCGTGATGATCAACATCGGATCGGTCGCGGGCATCCGTCCGCGCCCCGGCCTGACGTGGTACAACTCGTCCAAGGGTGCGGTCAATCTGATGACCAAATCGCTGGCGGTGGAATTGGCACCGGACAACATCCGCGTCAATTGCGTGGCCCCCGTCATGGGCGCGACCGGCCTTCTGGAGCAGTTCATGGGTATGGAAGACACGCCTGAGAACCGCAAGAAATTCATCGCGACCGTGCCGATGGGACGCCTGTGCGAGGCGCGCGATATTGCGAATGCGACGCTTTATCTTGCCTCGGGCGATGCTGATTTCATCACGGGTGTCGTGTTGGAGGTTGATGGCGGTCGGACCATCTAACCCCCTTCACTACACGTCATTAAATTCAGGTCCGTGCCCATTGGCGCGGGCCTGTTTCGTGAATTGACGTGCCAGAGGTGTCGACCGCGACGGTCACGGGCATGTCCTGCACCGTGAATTCGCGGATTGCCTCCATTCCCAGATCGTCATACGCTACGACGCGCGCGGCCTTGATCGACTGGGAGACCAGATAGGCGGCACCACCCACTGCGATCATGTAAACCGCGCCATGACGGCGGATCGCCTCGATCGCCTCGGCCCCGCGCTCGGCCTTGCCGATCATGATCTTGAGGGCGGTCGCGGCCAGAACCTCGTCGGTGAATTTGTCCATGCGGGTCGCTGTGGTGGGGCCAGCGGGGCCGATAATTTCGCCGGGGACCGCATCGACGGGACCCACATAATACAGCGCACGTCCCTTCAGATCGACAGGCAGGGCGCCACCGGCGCGCAGGGTGTCGACCATGCGTTTGTGCGCCGCGTCGCGACCAGTATAAAGCTTACCCGACAGCAACAACGTCTCGCCAGACTTCAGCCCCGCCAGCACGTCATCGTTCAGCTCATCCAGTGACAAACGCCGACCAACCGGCCCTTGACCGTCGATCTGCGGCCAAAGCGACAGGTCGGGCGGTGTAAACGTGGCCGGACCATCGCCGGTCAGCGTGAAATCAACATGCCGAGTGGCGGCGCAATTGGGGATCAAGGCGACCGGCATCGAGGCGGCATGGGTGGGATAGGTCGCGATTTTGACGTCGAGCGCGGTGGTCAGCCCGCCCAAGCCCTGCGCGCCGATCCCCAGCGCGTTGACGCGCTCCAGTATCTCCAGCCGCATTTCCTCGACCCGTGTTTCAGGGCCGCGCGCGCGCAGCTCGGTGATGTCAATCGGCTGGTTCAGGGCTGCCTTGGCCATTGCCATCGCCTTGTCCACGCTGCCGCCTACGCCGATGCCCAATATCCCCGGCGGACACCACCCTGCGCCCATTTGCGCGACACGGTCCACCACCCAATCCGCCACGCTGGCCGAGGGGTTCAGCACCGCGAACTGCGTCTTGTTTTCCGACCCGCCGCCCTTGGCCGAGACACTGACATGCACCGCATCCCCCGCGACCATCTGGACCTGCACCATGGCGGGCGTGTTGTCGCCGCTGTTGCGCCGGGTATCCAACGGGTCAACGATGACGGAGGCGCGCAGAGGGTTAGTGTCAAGCGTCCACGCGGCGCGCACGGCGTCGTCGATCATGTCCTGCAAGGGGCGCGTCCAATCGGTGCGGGCCTCGACGCCGACCTCGACAAAGACATTGGCGATGCCGGTATCCTGACAAATCGGGCGATGTCCCGTTGCACACATGCGCGAATTGATCAGGATCTGCGCGATCGCGGCCTTGGCCGAGGGGCTTTGTTCGCGCGCGTAGGCGTCCGCCATCGCGGCGATAAAATCGGGCGGGTGATAGTACGAAATATATTGGAGCGCATCGCTGATGCTGGCAATCAGATCTGCCTCTAGAATGCGCTTGCTCATGTTGTGGTGTCGGTGCGGGCAAGGATCTGATGCGCGCGGGCGACAACCGGCGCGTCAATCATCGCGCCGTCCAATAGCACCGCCGCGCTGCCGTTTGCCTCTTGTGCGGCCATAACCACCCGGCGCGCCCATGCCACCTCATCGTCTGAGGGTGCAAAGCTGCGCCGCGCCGGGGTCAGTTGCGCGGGATGGATGATCAATTTGCCCGTCAGCCCCATTTCAACCGCGTGGCGGCAGTCCGCCTCGATCAGGGCCTCGTCGCGGGTGGCGGTGGTGACACCGTCCAGCGGGGCGGGCTGTCCGGCCAACCGTGCGGCCAATACCAGCGCAGAACGCGCAGCCATCAGCGAGGCGCGCGTGTGGCCCATGCCCAGATCGGCGGCATAGTCGATCGAGCCGAAGGCCAACCGCGCCGATGCACCCGCGACCTGAGCCACATCCGCAATCCCGCGCGCCGTTTCGATCAGCGCGATGACAGGCAAGCCCGCCGTGCGCGCCACTTGGGCGCAGGCCTCGGCTGTTTCCGCCTTGGCCAACATCACGGCGGCAAGGGGCAGATTGGCGGCGGCGGTCAGATCGGCCTCGAACCAGTCGGTTCCGGCGGCGTTGATACGCAGAATGATAGGGGCGTCGATGCCTTTCAACGCCTCGGTCAGGTTTGCGCGCGCCGATGCGCGGGCCGTAGGGGCCACCGCGTCCTCCAGATCTACGATCACCGCGTCGGGGCCTGCGGCAGCTGCCTTGGCAAAGCGGTCCGGGCGGTCGGCGGGGACAAACAGGGGCAGGTATATGCGGTCAATCGGCGCGGGCATTTGGGGCTCTCCGGTATCAGAAATGAGCATTCTAGCCTAACGCGCCACGGGATCAGCCGCCAGACCTGCGAGGTATAGCCGGAGCCTATGTCCCTCCCCATGTTCCGGCTATTTCCGGCCACGCTCGGGTTCAGGCATCATCGCGCCGAATGAAGAAAAGGACGACAAGATGGCGGGTGATCTAGATGGGCTTTTGGTGGTTTCGGTCGAACAGGCTGTGGCCGCGCCTTATGTGTCAAGCCGCCTCGCCGAAGCGGGCGCACGCGTCATCAAGGTTGAACGCCCCGAGGGCGATTTTGCGCGCGGCTATGACCATCTGGTGCATGGCGAAAGCGCCTATTTTGTGTGGCTTAATCGCGGTAAGGAATCCATCTGCCTTGATCTGCGGGACGCCGATGACAAGGCGCTTATGGACGCCATGCTGGCACAGGCCGATGTGTTTATTCAGAACCTTGCCCCCGGCGCCGTTGCGCGTCTTGGGTTTGATCAGGCCGAGTTGCGCAAGCGGTATCCGCGCCTGATTACGGTGGCGATTTCGGGTTACGGCGAGGAGGGTCCACTGAAGGACCTCAAGGCGTATGATCTGCTGGTGCAGGCCGAAAGCGGGCTGTCGCAGATCACCGGCACCAAGGACGAATTGACGCGCGTTGGCGTGTCAGTCTGCGATATTGCGGCAGGCATGACCGCCTTTCAGGCGGTGCTTCAGGCGTTGATCGGACGCGGCATCACGGGGCAGGGACGGCATCTGTCGATCTCGCTGTTTCATGCGCTGACCGACTGGATGAACGTGCCCTATCTGCAATTCGCCTATGGCGGCAAGGAACCTGTGCGCAGCGGTCTGAATCACCCGACCATCGCGCCTTACGGGGCCTATACCGGATCGGACGGCAAAGACGTGCTGTTCTCGATCCAGAACGAGCGGGAGTGGCAGGTATTCTGCGCCGACATTCTGGACCTGCCAGACCTGCCCCAAGACCCGCGCTTTGATACCAACTCTCACCGGGTTGCGCATCGCGCCGAACTGGACGCGATCATTCGCCCGGTTTTCGCGCAACTGCCGCGTGATCAAATGGTGGCCAAGTTAGAGGCCGCGCGCATCGCCTACGGGCGCGTCAGCACGATGGACGATCTGGCCTCGCACCCGCAAAACCGTTTTGTTGAGGTGGACAGCCCGACAGGGCCGGTGCGGATGCTGGCCCCCGGCGCGGTGGTCGACGGTCAGGTACCCGTTTTGGGCGATGTGCCCGCGCTGGGGGCGCATACAGATGCGGTACGCGCTGAATTTACGGACTAGAATAGGGAGGCTAACGCAATGACTCACGCTGCTGAACGCCAGAAAATCACGGATGCTTTTATCGCTGATGCGGCGGTGATTGCCGCCGAAGGGCCAATGGATCGCGCGCGTCTGGATCGGATCAAGACGCGCCTGATGGATATTGCCGCGCGGGCGGATCTGTGGGGCGAGGATGATTTTCCTGCGCCCAGCGTTGAGGACAAACAGAACCGTTTCTTTATCGCGGATCATCCCAGCGGCCTGACGCTGTATCTGAACGTCATGCAGCCGGGCAAGGTGATCCCACCGCATAACCACACGGTTTTTGCCTGCATCGCCGCAGTTGAGGGCGCCGAGCAGAATACGGTTTACGAACGCGTCGACGATGGGTCAGTCCCCGGACGCGCCGAACTGAAGCTGCGCGAAGAGGTCGATCTGCGCCCCGGAAACGCACTGGCGATGATGGCCGATGACATTCACAGCGTGGTTATTGGCGGAACCGAGGTGATCCGTCATTTGCATTTCTACGGGCAGCCGCTGGAATCGCTGACCCGGCGGATCAGCTATGACATTGCGGCGGGGACGTGCAAGGTGATGGATATCGGCGCGAAGACCCAGAAATGAGTGCCGCACAGATCACTGTCGCAGATGCGCGCGCGGCGCTGACGGATGGCGGCGAGGTGGCGTTGATCGACCTGCGCGAGTTCGGGCTATACGGTGAAGGGCATCCGTTCTTTTCGGTCAACATTCCGTTCAGCAGACTGGAATGCGACGCCCCCCGCCTGATGCCGCGCCGATCAGTGCGGTGCATCGTGTTCGACGACGGCGACGGGATCGCCCTGCGCGGGGCCGAGGTGCTGAACGCCATGGGCTATGACAATCTGTATATCATGGAGGGCGGCGCGCCTGCTTGGACGGCTGCGGGGCATACGCTATTCAAGGGGGTAAACCTGCCCTCCAAGACCTTCGGCGAAATGGTCGAACATCAGTTGGGCACACCCTCTGTTTCGGCGGATGAGCTGCGCGGGATGCAAATGGCGGATCGCCAGATGCTGGTTCTTGATGGGCGCAGTGCGACGGAATTCACCAAGATGTCGATCCCCGGCGCAATGTCCTGCCCCAACGCGGAACTGGGCTATCGCGCGGGCCAGATGGCGGCGCCCGGCACGGTGATTGTGGTAAACTGCGCAGGGCGCACCCGTTCGATCATCGGGGCAGAAACGCTGCGGTTGGCGGGCTGGAATGGCCCGGTTTATGCGTTGCGAAACGGCACGCAGGGCTGGCGGCTGGCCGGGTATGATCTGGAACATGGACGGGACGCTGGCACGCTTCCAGAGGTGCCGGTGGCCGGGATTGAGGAGGCATGTACGCGTGCGGCGGCGTTGATCGACAGCTACGCTATTCCGATGGTCACACTGGCCGAGCTGGATCAATGGGACGCGGACGCACACAGCATTTTTCGCCTTGATGTGCGGACCTTGGCCGAACATCGCGCGGGCCACGCGCCGGGCTTTGTTTCGGCCCCCGGCGGGCAATTGGTGCAGGCCACGGATGAACAGCTGGCCGTGCGCGGCGCGCGTATCGTGCTTAGCTGCGACACCGGCCTGCGCGCTGCAACGACGGCGATCTGGCTGCGCGGGATGGGCCATGACGCCCGTGTATTGCGCGACCCGCCGATTGGTCAGGCCGCACCGATACCGCCCACAGAACCCGCCGATCTGGGCGGGATTCACGCAGGGGGCACGCTGTTGGATGCCTCGCGCGGGATGGATTATCGCGCCGCGCATATCAAAGGGGCTGTTTGGGTAAACAGGGCGCACCTGCACCTGCGCCGCCCCGATTTTTCGGGACCGATTACGATCGTCGGACGCGATGGCGCGCTGGTAAGGGGTGTCCATGCGGAACTGACGCAGCAGGGCTATAGCAATCTGCGCTGCATCCCCTCGGGCCCAGAAGAGTGGCGCAAGGCGGGGTTAGAGATTGCCGCGTCGCCCGACCTTCCAAGCGAGGCTGAGTGCATCGATCACCTGTTTTTCGTCCATGACCGCCACGACGGCAATCTGGACGCCGCCCGACGGTATCTGGAGTGGGAGACAGGCCTGCTGGCGCAACTGGATGATGACGAGCGCACCGCGCTGCGTCCGTTAGTGGCACGGACATAAGCACCGTCCCCGACCGAAAGAAGGCTCGCTAACCGGAAACGTTCCAACCGGTTTTTTTGCCCAGCTCTGCGGCAAGTATTTGCATCGTGTTGGTCAATATGGTTACAGCCCGTGTCGGCTGCCGGTTTGGGGTGTGACAGAGCACGGTCGATAGCCTGAGATTGGGCCGCAGCGGAACCGCTTTGAGCCTGCTATCACTCAGCTCCCGTGTCACGCAGGACGTTGGGAAAATGATGATACCTTCTCCGCGTTGTGCCATCTCTATCATGCAAGGCAATGAATCGATTTCAAGCAGCGGCTCAAAGGGGACCTCGGCCGCCACAAATGCCGCGTCCAAGGTGAGGCGGTGTATATGCGGTCTCCATGCGGTGATCACTTTTTTATAGGCTAGATCCTTGATGGAGATTTCGGACGCATCCCCCAGCGTCTCAGCTGTTCCTAATGCAACCATGTCTTCTTCGACGAATGGTGACGTTACCGCAGGGTTATGTTCGTTTGATTTGTACAGAATGGCCATATCCAACCGGCCGCTGATCAGCCACTCGTAAACTGTGCCGCTGAATGCCTCGACAACATGAACCGAAATGTTGGGATAGAGGGCGCGCATGCGATTCAAGAGCGGTGGCACGACAGAAATAGCATAGGCCGATGGCACCCCAAGATATACAGATCCAACCGGCTTATCCTGGTTTGAATGCATGCTCTCTCTGGCGGCGTTAAGTTCTTTTTGGATGCGCCGCGCGTGCTCGAGCAACAATTTTCCGTCTTCGGTTGGCTCAACGCCCCAACTTTGGCGACGCAATAGTTTTGTCCCGAGGCTATCTTCCAGCGACTTCATCTGCCGGCTAAGCGCGGACTGCGCAATGTTCAGAAAGGCCGAAGCCTTTGAGATGTTACCCCATTCAACTATTTGAATAAAATTCAATAAGTGGGCTAGATTCATCTTTATATTTGCGCCCTGATTGCACGCCCGAAATTGGGGTGCTTTGACGCACAATATACGGGTGCCCTGAGTTCGTCCATGCCAAATGGGCATAATGGTTATCCGAACTTAGCATTGGACGCATAGCTCGCGTGTTCCTAGGCTTCGACTCAAGATCAAGGGGAGGACTTGGTGGTAGTGGCTGCGGAGATTTCCGCAGTAGCGATGCCGAGTGGGGAGTGAAAATGGCAATTGCCAAAAATTACATCGGCCAAGAATGGACGCCCGCGTCTTTCTGGCCGGAAAACGACGGGCTGTCGCATGGCGAGGGGCCCGCGCTGTTTGGCCCGGTGCCTGACACAGATAATCCTAGTCAAAGAAAAGCGTTCGGGCCTTTGCGCGCGACCATTTCTTTTGTCGGGAGGGCTGCTGAGGCCCACATCGCCAATGACACGGGTTTCACGTTGATTGCTGGCGTTCGGACCAACATCGGCAGGCCCCAGTCGCCTATGCGAGCGCAAGCCGCGTAGCGGTCAGATATTCATCAAAATTAGCGATGTGAGTGGCGGTGTTGAACCGCCGTTCAGCGACGCAAACACACTTAAAAATTAGGAGAAGATATGCGCATTCCAGGAAAAGTAGCCGTAATCACCGGGGCTGGCTCCGGGTTTGGTGAAGGTATCGCAAAACGGTTTGCGCAAGAGGGCGCAAAGGTTGTGGTCGCGGATATCAATGGCGAAGCCGCCAGCCGCGTTGCTGCTGAGATCGGCGATGCAGCCGTTGCCATCACGACCGATGTCACCTCGCGCAGCGACACCAAAGCGATGCTTGATCTGGCTGTCAAAAAATTCGGCCGTTTGGACTGCATTATCAACAACGCAGGTTACACCAGCCGCAATGGCTCGCTGATGGATGTCGACGACAAGACCTATGACCGCATTTTCAATGTGAACACCAAGGCCATCTATCTTGCGACGCAGGAAGGCGTGCCGATTTTGCGCAAATTCGGCGGTGGATCGATCATCAATGTTGCCTCGATTGGCGCGTTGCGCCCTCGGCCCGGCCTTGTTTGGTACAACGGCTCCAAAGGTGCCGCGCTGAACATGACAAAAGGGATGGCTGTCGAGCTTGCCCCCGATGGGATCCGCGTAAACGCCCTGTGCCCCGTTTTGGCCGAAACTGGCCTGCTGGAAGAGTTCATGGGCAAGGAGGACACGCCGGAAAACCGAACAGCATTCTTGGCGACGATCCCCTTGGGACGCTTGGGCCGGCCATCTGACGTTGCGGGCGCCGCTCTGTATCTGTGTTCAGATGATGCAGAGTTTATCACCGGCGTGTCGCTAGAAGTTGACGGCGGGCGCGGCGTTTAACCTTCGGTCTGAAAACGCATAATTCCAATACATCAAACAGTCCGCAGGGTTGGCATATGAAAAATCTATTCAGCAGTTTTAGCCTCGATCAACAAACAATTGTGACTATCCTGTTCGCGGTTCTTTTCGTGGTGTTCGCGTTCTGGCTGCCGGGCTTTACCTCAACGGGGAACCTGCTGGAACTTGTCAGGTCCGTTTCTGTTCTGGGAATTTTGGGCTTGGGCATGGCAATTGTTGTCATTGGCCGGGGGATTGACCTGTCGATGATCGCGACACTTGCTGTGCCTGCGTCCTTGGTCATGACCTTGGCGGCCTCTGGATATCACCCGGTGGTGGCAATCACTGCTGGTCTGCTTTTTGCTGTTGCGACGGGTATCCTGAACGGTGTGCTGGTTGCCTATGCCGAGATCCCAGCCCTGTTTACCACTTTGGCGGTTGGCATTGGCATCGCGGGGATCGGGCAAAGCGGGATGTTTGAATATGACATCGTCGCTTGGCCGGACGCGTTGGATAGCATCGCGTGGATCGGGCGTGGCAAATTCTTTGGCTTGCCGTACTCTATTCTTGCCTTCGGAGTCGCGGCGCTTACCGTGCATGTGTTCCTGAAAAAAACGCGACTGGGCTTTTTCATCTATGCCATTGGTGACAACCTTGCTGCGGCGCGGATCTCCGGCATCCGCGTACGCCCCATCATCATCTTGCAGTATGTCATCTGTGCCGTGATCGCGCTGTTTGCCGGGCTGGTTCTGGCGGCGTCTGCGCACAGCATGGATACACGGATTTTCAACCTCACATGGATCTACGACGTGATCCTCGTTGTCGTGCTTGGCGGCATTGGCCTGTCTGGCGGGCGCGGGGGCGTGATGAACGTGATTGTCGGCACTTTGCTGATCGGGACAATCGTCAACGGCATGACCATTCTGAACGTATCGTACCAAGGTCAAAACCTGGTGCGTGGGCTGGTTCTTTTGTCGGCTTTGATGATCGACAGTATTCTAAATCCCCGTAACGAAGAAACCGCGAAGCAAGGGGATATTTAACCAACGACTACGTCCATAGAAGTTTAAAGGGAGAGAACTATGAAACGTTACAAAAAACTGGCGATGGCGACTGCGGCCATTACAGCAATGGCTATCGGGAGTGTCGCCACTGCTCAACAAAGCATGGAAGACCCGGCGCGGGAGGGATATTATTCAGCGCTTAAGGGGAAAAAAGTTGTCTTTGTCCCCGTATTTATGGGGCTTGATCTGACCGAAGGCTGGTCAAAGATCATGGCAACCCAAGCCGAAGCTTTGGGATATGACTATGAGGTTCGCAACTCGAACTTCAACACGGCGGCGGGTGCGCAAACCATCACTTCCCTGATCTCGGAAAAGCCCGACGTGATCGTTGTGCAAAACCCCGATGTTCAGTCCTATGCACGCTTGCTGAAGCGCGCTGAAGATGCCGGTATTGCGGTTATCCAGCTGAACATGAAAACCAATATCTTGACCACCGGTTTTGTCGGCGCTGACGTGATCGGCATTGGCGAGGCACAGGCCAAAGCAGCGGTCGAAGCCTGCGGTGGCGGCGACAAGCCGGGCAAAATTCTGGTGCTTGCAGGTCCGCCCACCAGCCCGTTTTCCGCCTATATGCTGCGTGGCTACGAGAATATTCTGAACGACAGATCAGATGTCGAGATCGTCAGCATCCAATCCACTGGTGCCTATGAATCCACCAAAGCCAAATCCATCACTCAGGTTGTTGTGCAACAGCACCCCGATCTTTGTGCGACGCTTGGTGTATGGGACGCGCCTGATATC
Organism: Rhodobacteraceae bacterium KMM 6894; assembly: GCA_035798175.1. Lineage (GTDB taxonomy): Bacteria > Pseudomonadota > Alphaproteobacteria > Rhodobacterales > Rhodobacteraceae > Roseovarius. The sequence goes on along the minus strand of JAPFBS010000013.1, from coordinate 77,201 downwards.
GGCACCGCTGCGGCATTGGCCGAAGCGGGTCTGACGGATCAGGTGTTCGTTTCGACATCCGGTGGCGGCGGCGAGTTGGCCTGTAAGGGTATCCGCGAAAACATGTGGGACCACTACGTCAGCTACGATGTTCCCGGTCAGGGGCGTGACCTGAACGCGTTGATTTCTCAGGCGCTTCAAGACACGAACGAAGTCGGCGCGCGCAAAACCGTTCTCTACACGCCGCTTGTCGAGTTCGACAAAAGCAATGTGGACGAACAGTCTTGCTGGACACTGGATTCACTTAAGTAAGCTGACTGCAAACATGTCGGGCGCTGAGCGTCAGTGCCCGACACCTTGCGCGATCCCGCAGCACCATCCGTAACGGACCTGAAAATATGATTAAGACGATAAGCAGACTTCGCTACAAATACTGGCCAGACCATATTTTCGGCGAGATTCTTCAGAAATCCTGGATGGAAACCGCTGTTCCTTTGGCTGTTCTGATTTTTACGATCGTGTTCTTTAGCGTTCAGATCGACAATTTCATCTCGCCATCCAACATGTCGGACAACTTTCGCCAGGCAAGTGAGCTTGGGTTTGTTGTGCTGGGTATCTCGCTGGTTCTGATCGTTGGCGGTATTGATCTAAGCGTTGCGTCAATTTTCGCGCTTAGTAACCTGCTGGTCCTGTATTGTATGCATGTATGGCAGCTTCCGCTGGCCGCGTCGGTTTCCATTACGCTGCTGGGCGGCGCGCTGTTGGGCAGTGTGAATGGGATACTGATCGGGTATTTCCGGATGCGGGCCTTTTTGACGACGATGGTGACATTGATCGTTTTCAAGTCGATCCACGACCTGATCAACGTGCGCGTTGCGGTTCCGATTTCGTCAAACTTTCCTGACTCCCCTGTTTGGGACATCATGGGCTACGGCTCGATCCTGTCCATTCCGACGGCGGTCTGGGCCTTTGGTATTGTTGCCCTTTTCAGCCACATCCTGTTGACGCGTCTGCGACCGGGTTGGTGGTTGTTGGCTGTCGGGGGGAACCGGCGGTCTGCGTATAACATCGGCCTGCCGGTCAATCGTATTGTTGCCCTGTCCTATGTTGCATCAGGCGTATTGGCGTCGGCGTCGGCGATCTTTTATGCTGCGCGTCTGGCCAGCCCCGGTGCCGACACCGGATCGGGCCTAGAGATCACTGTCCTGACAGCGGCCATTCTGGGCGGTATTCGTCTGGGCGGCGGCAAAGGATCCGTCATGAAGGCGATCCTTGGCACGCTTATTATCTTGCTTCTGACCAACGGCTTGCTGCGCATGGCGACACCTGCCGGCACCGCGCGGATCATTCTGGCGACGATCCTGCTGATGGCCGCCGCGCTGGATATCCGCTGGTTCAAGAACCGCCACAAGGCTGTGCAGGAAATGTATGTCAGCCCTGCTTATCTGGACCTTCCGCATCTGCCTGAGGATATCACAGCACCGAATGCCGCCTTTGCCCCTAATGACCGTCTCAAAAATGTTGAGACCATCGGTCTGGGGATGATCGAAGCGCCCGAAGACGTCGTGTTGGACGCCGATGACAACCTTTATAGTGGCAACCGTCACGGCGAAATCATCCGCTTTTTCGCGCCCGACTATCAACGTCACGAGGTCTATGCCCGCATCGGTGGTCAGCCGCTGGGCATGACGTTTGATGCGGATCACAACCTTTATGTGTGTGTCGGGGGGATGGGTCTGTATCGCGTGACCGCTGATCGCGAAGTCGAGCTGGTGACGGATGAAACCAACCGCTCGTACCTGTCGGTGATTGATGACAGCCGCCTCAAACTGGCCGACGATCTGGACATCCTGCCAGATGGCCGCATCCTGTTTTCCGAGGCAACGGTGCGCTATGAAATGCACGAATGGCAAACCGACGCACTTGAGGGCAGGGGCAACGGGCGGATCATTATGTATGATCCCAAGCACAAGAAAACGACCACTGTGCTGCGCGGTCTGACGTTTCCAAACGGCATCGTTCTGGCGTCTGACAAGCAAAGCATCATGTTCGCTGAAAGCTGGAAATGTTCGATCAAACGCTATTGGTTTGACGGGCCCAAAGCGGGCAGCGTTGAGATGGTGATCGACAACTTGCCCGGCTATCCCGACAACATCAACGTGGCCTCTGATGGCAACTATTGGATGGCGATCATGGGGATGCGCAGTCAGGTGTTTGACCTTGCGATGCGCAAACCCGGCTTTAGACGCCGGATGGCCAAACAACTGCCCGGCGATGAATGGCTGGCCCCGAATATCAATACCGGCTGCATCGTCAAGTTCAACGAAGCGGGCGAGATACTGGATGTTCTGTGGGATATGCAAGGGGATAACCACCCGATGATCACGTCGATGCGTGAGCACAAGGGTTACCTCTATATCGGCGGAATCTCAAACAACCGCATCGGCCGGATCAAGCTGGGCGGCGTTGATGAAACCTTTGTTTCAAGTGGGAAATATCATGTTGGATAGTCTTATCAGCTGGATCGGATCGCGCGGCAACACACGCGGCAAAAGCCTGTCGATCCCGGTTTTTGACGGCGCGTTCAAGCCAAACAACCTTTTGGAAGAAGCGACAACGTTGGTCGAAAACGATGGGCTTTCGGACATTGTCGCCGGTGCGAACAACCGGCTGTTGGCGGCTTGTGGCAATGCTGTTGTCGAAGTTTCCAAGACCGGAGACTTTAAGGAACTTGCCGTTCTTGATCGCGCCATCACATCGCTGGCCGAGATGAAGGATGGCCGCATCGCCGTGGGGTTGGGCGACTCTGTTGTGATCGGGGCGGGGACCGACAATCCGGTCATGATCGACAGCGCGGGGGGCAGTAAACTAACCGCAATCACGGCGCTTTATCCGGCGTTGGATGGCGGGCTTTTGATCTGTGACGGCTCCAAATCCTATGCCTGTGATGACTGGGCCTGGGATTTGATGAACAATTGCAAAGACGGCCGCGTGATCGCTGTGGACGCCAACGGCGGCAACGCGCGGGTGCTTGCCTCTGGGCTGGGCTATGCCTTTGGCGCATTCGAGAGCGAAGAAACCGGTGTTCTGGTCTCGGAAAGCTGGCGCCATCAGGTGTCTCAGATCGCAGGCAAGGGCGCGCGCGCCGCGATTGACCGGTTGCCCGGCTATCCCTGTCGTTTTGCCAAGGCTGACGATGGCGGTTTCTGGCTAACCCTGTTTTGCAGCCGCACACAGTTGGTCGAATTCGTTTTGAAAGAAAACGACTACCGCGCCGAAATGATGGCGACGATTGATCCGCGCTTTTGGATTTCACCCAGCTTTGGCTCCGGCGCTGATTTTCTTGAGCCGCTACAGGGCGGCGGGGTCAAGCAGATGGGCGTGCTGAAACCTTGGGCACCGCCACGGTCCTATGGGCTGTTGGTGCGGTTTGATGCGAAAATGACGCCGCAGTATTCCATGCACAGCCGCGTTGGTGGGAAAAACCACGGTGTTTGCGCGGCGGCCCAGATTGGCGATACGATTTACGCTTTGTCTAAGGGCAGCGGGCGCATCGTTCAGATGTCGATCCCAGCGACACGCGCAACGCTTTTTGGAGAGGACGCAGCATGAAACCCATTCTTGAAATGCGCGGGATTACCAAACTGTACGGCAAGGCCGCAGCGGTTGAAGGCGTCAATTTCGACCTGATGAAGGGCGAGGTTCACGCGGTGCTGGGCGAAAACGGCGCGGGCAAATCCACCTTGACCAAAATGATGGCAGGGGTGGTGCAACCTACGTCTGGTGAAATCCTGTTCGAGGATGCCCCCATCAACATCAAATCCCCTGCCGAAGCGGTCAAGATCGGCATCGCCATGGTGTTTCAGGAAACCAGTCTGGTTCCGTCGATGACCGTCGCGCAGAACCTGTTTTTGGGAAATGAAAAGTTTTTCAACCGCATCCGTGGCGTCAACATCACCGCCCAGCAATTCATGCAATCGCTGAGTTTTGATGTCGACCCGACCCAGATGGTCGCGTCGCTGGGGGCCGCCAAAAAGCAGATGGTGGAAATCGCGCGGGCCATGCTGCTGGACGCGCGGGTGGTGGTATTTGATGAACCCACCGCGACCCTGACACCCGAAGAAAAGCGGCACTTCTTTGATCTGGTGGAAACCCTGAAAGGTCACGGTGTTGCGGTCATCTTTATCTCGCACGCTTTGGAAGAGGCGCTGGAAATCTCGGACCGGATCACCATCCTGCGGGACGGCAAGCATGTGGTGACGGACAAGACCGAAAACTTTGACCGTGATCGCATTATTCAGTCCATGGTTGGCCGCGAGTTGACCGAGGAACTGTATAACAACAAGAAAACCGTGGCGCGCCCCGCCGGGGAACGCATTCTAAGCATCCAGAACTTGCGCGCGGCCGGGGTCGTTCGCAACAACTCGCTGTCGGTGTTCAAGGGGCAGGTGACCGGTATCTTCGGCTTGGTCGGGTCGGGGCGTACCGAAACGTTCAAGGTGGTTTCGGGCGCGATCAAACGCAATTACCGCAATGGTGGCGAAATATATTTGAACGGGAAATCAGTCCGCTATCTGGTGCCAGCCCCCAGCGTGCAAGACGGCGTTGCCTACATCACCGAAGACCGCAAGGTCGAAGGGTTTTTTGAGACGATGTCGATCAAGGCCAATATTTTCTTAGGGATGCTGACCAAGGGGAAATCCGCGCGGTTCTGGCTAAAGAACTCCGAAATGGATCAAGTCGGGGACAAGTGGGTGAAATCCTTGCAGGTTCGATCTGTGTCTCAAAACGCCGAGGTGATCGAGCTGTCGGGCGGCAACCAGCAAAAGGTTGTGATCGCCAAGTCGTTGGTTCAGGATCCGGATCTGGTCATCTTTGACGAACCAACCCGGGGGGTTGATGTCGGGGCTATTGCGGAAATCCACGAAATCATCAACCGGCTTGCCGATGAGGGCAAAGCGGTTGTGGTCATTTCGTCCTATTTGCCCGAGGTCATGCAACTGTCGGACCGCCTTTTGGTGGCACGTCAAGGCAAAGTTGTGGAAGAGTTTTCACCGATTGAGGCCACCGAAGAAAAACTGATGTATGCGGCAGTTCACTGACCGATTGCCGATCGGTTTGGCCGTTGCTCTTGGCGCAAGGTGTTCTTGACGCCGTAAGCATGTGATCGCGCGCGGCCTGTCAAACGTCGCGCGCAGGTATGTCGATGTGCCCAACAGGTATGAATCTGACGGACGATTTTTGCTGCATTGCCGGTAGGTTTGGTTTGCCCGCTCCGCCTATGTCGTTTCTTGCAACGATGCTTCGCAATTATCCGCACCTAAGTACGACAGTGAGGTCATTCTTCTTTCAATAAGGAGAATTCACCATGAATGTTATTGCCCCCAAGACCCGCCTGCGCGCTGGAGGCCGGGCCGCGCGTCGCACGTTGCGCAGCACCCGCGATTTCGCGATGCTTCCAGGGTTGAACAATCGGCTGCCTCTTTGCGAGGTCATGGATGGCGCGCATGTCGAGAAGATCGACAACGCGTCGATGGATATTCTTGAAAACATCGGTGTCGTTTTCCGCGATCCCATCGCGCTAGAAGATTGGCGCCGGGCCGGTGCGAAGGTGGTCGGTGAGCGGGTCTATCTGGATCGCGGTCTTGTGCGCAGCCTGATTTCCACCATTCCTTCGGATTTTACCTATCACGCCCGTAATCCTGCCAACAATGTGCAGTTGGGCGGGCGACAGTCGGTCTTTGTGCCCATGACCGGCGCGCCGTATCTGCGTGATCTGGATGATGTGCGTCGCAACCCTACCCTTGATGATCTGGCGATGTTTCACAAACTTAGCCATATGAGCCCGGCGCTGCACTCGACCGCGCACCATATCGTCGAGCCTTATGATCACCCCATCAGCCAGCGCCATCTGCGCATTACCTACTCGTCTATTAAACATTCAGATAAGATGTTCATGGGCATGACGACCAGCCCCAAGAACGCCGAAGATGTCATCGAGATGTGCGCGATCCTGTTTGGCGATGATTTCATCGACAGCCATCCGGTGACGACTGGCAATTGCAACGGCAATTCGCCACTCGTGTGGGATGAGACGATGCTGGGCGCGATGCGTGCCTTTTGCCGGCGCAACCAACCGGTGCTTTGTTCGCCCTTCGTCTTGGGCGGGGCCAACACGCCCGCGTCGGTGCCCGCCAGCGTGGCGCAACTGAACGCCGAGGCGCTCAGCGCGCTGGCCTATACGCAGGTCATCCGCAAGGGCGCGCCCGCGATCTATGGGCATTATCTGTCAACCGTCAGCATGAAATCTGGCGCGCCGATGGCCGGCACGCCCGAAATCTCACTCATGAATTTCATGATTGGCCAGATGGCGCGCTTTTATGATGTTCCGTGGCGCACCTCGAACACATTGGGCGGGGCCAAGACGTTCGATGCCCAAGCGGGTTACGAAAGTGCGACGACCCTGTCGGCCGTGATGCATTCCGGGGCCAATTACATCTGGCATTCGGCAGGCTGGAATGAGGCGGGGATGCATTGCTCGGTTGCGAAGTTTGTCGTCGATACCGAACAATGCGCGATGGCCTACCGGATGGCCGAGGGGCCGAAGTGGCATGATTTTGACGAAGCGCTTGCTGCGATCCCGGATGTGGGGCCGGGCGGCCATTATCTGGGCCATCCACACACACAGGAGAATTTCCAGACAGCCTATTTCATGCCCGAGCTTTTTGACAATAACTCGATCGAGCAGTGGGCGGCGGATGGATCAAAGGAGATTACACGGCGGGCGCTGGATCACGCGCGCAGCCTATTGGCCGACTACGAAGAGCCCGCATTGGATGTGGCAAAAAACGAGGCTTTGCTGGACTACATCGCGCGTCGCGAGCGTGAGATCCCTGCGGCCGATGCACTTAATCAAGATTACTGATCATAACTGTAACAGTGGACGCGCGTCCCAATCAGGATCTGCCATATGAAAATTTCCGAGATACATATTTATCAGCATGAGCTTCCGGTCAAGAACGGACCCTACCGCATGGCAAGCGCTACGGTTTGGTCGTTGACCACGACACTGGTCAAGCTGGTTGCCGAGGACGGTAGCATCGGATGGGGCGAGACCTGTCCCGTTGGTCCCACCTACGCCGAGGCACATTCGGCAGGTGCGCTTGCCGCATTGACGGTTATGGCACCGGGCTTGATCGGTGGCGACGTGTTGCCTGTGCCGCTTCATGCACGGATGGATGCGCTGCTGTTCGGGCATAATTATGCCAAGGCGGCGATTGATATCGCCGCGCATGATCTGCTTGGGCGGCGTCTGGGGGTCAGTGTGTCCGATCTTCTGGGCGGGGCACTGACGGATCGCGTCGCGTCCTACTATTCCGTAGGACTGGGCACGCCGGACGAGACGGCGCGTATTTCAGCCGAGAAATGCAAAGAAGGTTATCCACGCTTGCAGCTTAAGCTGGGCGGACGCGATGTTGCCGAAGATATCGCCGCCTTACGCAAGACATGGGAGGTCATCCGCGGCACGAGCACGCGGCTTGCCGCCGATGGAAATCGCGGATGGACCACGAGGGATGCACTGCGCATCAGTCGCGAGTGCCCCGATATCCCGTTCGTGATGGAGCAGCCCTGCGATACAATCGAGGACCTGCGCAAAATTCGCCCGCTCTGTCATCACGCGCTTTATATGGATGAGAATGCGACGTCGCTGGGCACCGTTGTGACGGCGGCGGGCACTGGTCTGGTCGATGGGTTTGGCATGAAGCTGACCAGACTAGGAGGCCTGCATCCGATGCGCGCCTTTCGCGACATTTGCGCGGCGCAAAACCTGCCTCACACCTGCGACGACTCTTGGGGGGGCGATATTATTGCAGCCGCTTGCACACATATCGCTGCGACAGTGGCCCCCAGCCGGATGGACGGTGTGTGGCTTGCCGCGCCCTATATTGATGGGCATTTCGACCGTGAGAACGGGATTGAAATCAGAGATGGGCATATAATGCGGCCCACCGGGCCTGGCTTGGGCATCTGCCCGGACGACGCGGCGTTTGGCGCTCCAATTGCTTCCTTCGACACGCAGGCCCAAGGTTGATCTGATCCTAATCATGGCGGCTGCTTATTCTTCGCGGGCTGTCCATTCACGAAAGCGCAGAACCGCGTTGGCCCCGATCTGTTGGAATGGTCGGGGCGGAAGGCGCTTTGGCCGCGACTCGCCCTGAAAATGTTCACTTACGCTGCTTGAGGTGCCAGCCGCCATTTCTGCGGCGGCGATACCGGTCAATGTGCCCCGCGCGGTTCCAAGGCCATTCTGAACACAGCCAGACCAAACCCCTTGGTCCAGTTGTCGCGTGACAGACACGCCACCCCGGCTGAGGCACAGATGGCCGGCCCACGCATGTTCCATTGGCAAACCCGCGATTTGTGGGAACCTCTGGTCGAACTTGGCGCGCATGGTTTTGGACGCACGCGCAAGATCCCTCGCCACGGGGCGCGTGTTGGGCCGCAGGGTGGCGCAGGTGCGCACGATGATCCGATTGCCGCCCTGCGCGTTGTCGATCCGGCGCACCGTCGTACCCATGGGATCTGACGGTGTGATGCCCCACCTGGACTGCCCGCCCAGACTGCGCAGGGCATCCTTGTCCAGCTCGGCAGACATCACGGCATAGAGAAACAGCTGCATCAAACGCCCCCTCTCAAATCCGAAGCTTTCGAGATGGCCGTTGACCGTCAGGATGATCCGCGGCGTCGTGATCGTACCGCGCGGGGTGGAAACGTCCCAATCGGTGCCAGTGCGCGCAAACTGCGTTGCGGGCGTCTGCTCAAAGATATCGACGTCGCGACTGCGCAGCCCTGCGGCCAGCCCACGAATATATCCGGCAGGTTGCAGCATGACCGTGCCGGGGGAATACAACCCCGACCGGTAATGCGCAGAGCCTGTCATCGCTTGCATCGCGCGCGCGTCCAGTATTTCGCACGGCTCGCCCAGCGTCTCCAGATGACGTGCATAGCTGACATTCCGGGCCTCAGCGGCGGCGCTGGCCGCGCCATTTACCTTACCGTCGCGGCGAAAGTAATTGCCGTCGATGTCATAATCCTGAACCGCAGCCCCCGCAAACGCGATTGCCGTTCGGTTCAACGCGATCAGTTTTTGATCACCTGCGTTGCTTGCGTAATCGTCGGACTGCAAGTCATGTGGCAAGTCGATCATGAAGCCTGAGTTGCGCCCCGCCGCGCCCTCGGCCACACGTCCCGCGTCCAGCACGACAATGCGCGCACCGGGGTGCAGTTGCGTCAGCCGTCGCGCGGCAGAGAGTCCGGCAAATCCGGCGCCGATGATGACGAAATCCGCCGTGCGGTTGCCGTCCAATGGCGCACCGATCGCCATCGGACCAAGTATCGCACTCCAGGCTGCCGGGCCCAGATGATGCGGCAGGCGTGCGGCGCGATATTGCGTCAATCGATGGCCTCGTCCGCGTCATCCGCAAGATCAATCCAGATCGTCTTGAGCTGGGTATATTGATCATGCGCGTGGACCCCGTTGTCGCGCCCGCCAAAACCGGATTGTTTGTAGCCGCCGAAGGGCGTGGAGATGTCGCCTTCGCCGAAACTGTTGATCGTGACAGTCCCCGCCCGCAGCATCCGCGCACCACGGATCGCCCGCTTGGCATTGGCGGTAAAGAGGGACGCGGCGAGGCCGTAATCGGTGTCGTTGGCCACGGAAATCGCCTCGTCAAAGCTGGCGATTGTGATCACCGACAGGATCGGGCCAAAGATCTCTTCGCGCGCCAACGGCGACTCGTTGCTTGGAACCTCCACGACAGTGGCTTCGACAAAGCCATCTTTGGCCATGCCCCCAAAGACGACGGTCTCGGCTTTTTTCAGGTATCCGCTGACCTTTTCGAAATGTGCAGGTGATACCAAGGCGCCCATGCGAATTTCCGGGTCAAGCGGGTCGCCGACATTCCATTCCTTCGCGTGGTGCGCGATCCGCTTGAGTAGATCATCCTTCACGTCCTTGTGCACGATCAGCCGCGACGCGGCCGAGCAATTCTCGCCCATGTTCCAGAACGCGCCGTTGACGATATGGGCCGCCACTCGGTCAAGGTTCTCGGCATCGTCCATGACGATGGCGGGGTTCTTGCCCCCCATCTCCAGCACGATTTCCTTGGCGTTGGAGTCGCCCGAATAGCCAAGAAACCGCTTGCCCGTGACGGTCGAGCCGGTGAACGACACCATGTCGATATCCATGTGCCGGCCAATGGGTTCGCCCACCTCGGCACCGCCACCGGGCAACACATTCAGGACGCCACGCGGCAGGCCCGCCTCCGCGGCCATTTCAGCGATGCGCAGTGCGGTCAGCGATGTTTCTTCGGCGGGTTTCAGCACGACCGAACATCCGGCAGCCAGCGCCGGCGCGATCTTCCACGCCATCATCAACAGTGGGAAATTCCAAGGCAGGACCAACCCGACGACGCCGATCGGTTCACGGACAACCATGGCGATATGATCGTCGGAGGCGGGCGCAACCTGATCGTAAATCTTGTCGATCAACTCGGCATGCCATTTGATGCAGTTGATCGTTTCAGGCACGTCGACCGTTTCACAGTCATAGATGGTCTTGCCGGAATCGAGGCTTTCCAGAACCGCCAACTCACGCGCCTCGCGTGTCATCAGTTTGGCCAGCCGGATTAGCACATCCTTGCGCGCTGACGGGTGCAGACGCGACCAGCGGCCATCGTCGAACGCCTCGCGCGCCTTGGTCACAGCAAAATCCACGTCCTCGGTGCCACATGCGGCAACCTGGGTCAATTCAACGCCGGTGGCTGGGTTGATCGAGGCAAAGGTTTTGCCCGAAATCGCAGGGCGGTACCCACCGTCGATATAGGCCATGCCTTGAATATCCAGACCGGCGGCAATGGCGGTGTATTCGTCTTTTGTAGCCAAGCTCATTTCGTGCCCTCCGCGCGGATTTCAGAAATCGTTTTCTTCAGCACCCGGATCACTTGTTCCAAGGCGCGTTTATCGTCTTTGTTCAGTGGCTTCAGCGGCGGGCGCACGGCAGAGCAATCAATGCCGGTCACCGTAACGCCATGCTTGATCGTCTGGATAAACTTGCCGCCTTGCTCCAGCACGCGCATCAGCGGCAAAAGCGCTGACATGATGCGGCGGCCCTTGGTAAAATCACCCTCAACAACGCAGGCCTCGTAAAGCGCGATATGTTCGGCTGGAAGGAAGTTCGACCCGCCGCACACCCAGAAGGGCGCGCCCCATGCGAAGAACTCCAGCGCCTGATCATCCATGCCGCAGCCCATCTGAATATGGGGATAATCGCGCGCCAACAAATGGACGCGGTTGATATCCCCCGAGCTTTCCTTGATCCCGCAGAAATTGCGCGAGCGCCCGACGCGGTCCAGGAATTCCTCACCCATCATGGTGCCTGTCCGACCCGGATAGTTATACAGCATGACCGGCAAATCCGCCGCCTTGTCGATTGCCAAGGCATTCAGGGCATTTTCGCGGTCCGTCGGCACTGAATAGGCGGGCGATGCCAAAAGGATCGCATCTGCCTGCATCTCGCGCGCGGCATGCGCCAGCGCGAGCGAATCCGGCGTCATCATCGCGCCAGTGCCGATCACGACGGGCACGCGGCCCGCCGCCTGCTTCATCGTGAATTTGGCGATCTCGATCCGCTCTGGCACGCCTTGGGCATAATTCTCGCCGGTCGATCCGCCCGAGATCAGGCCATGCACGCCTTGGCCGATCAGCCATTCAATCACTGCTTCCAGCGCATCCCATCGCACCGCGCCATCCGCAGAGAAGGGGGTCACGACAGGGGTGTAGATCCCACGAAACTCAAAAATCGGTGTCATATATTTCTCATCCAGTCTTCGTTTTGGGCAGTGCGCCAAGAGCAAGATCCAGTCCGCTGGGCATCACGAACATCTCGATCTGGCCGCGCGACAGGTTCCAGTGGGCATCGGCAAGATGTCCCGCGCGCTCTTCGTCACGGGCTTCTATTGCGGCGATGATGTCATCATGCTGATGGCTGGCCTTGTCCAGATTGTCAGCCATATCGCCTGATTGCGGACGGTAGAATGTCGTGCCGATCCGCGCGTGATCAATCAACAGTCGATGAAAGGAGGGCAGTAGATAGATATTGCCCGCCATCTCACCGGTGATTTCGTGAAAGCGGTTGTTCGCAAGCGCCCGGTCCACTGCGGTGCCTGTACGCAAGGTCGCCCGGAATTGATCCTGGGCAGCGCGCAGGGCCTCGATCTGGTCCGCCGAAGCGTTTTGAGCGGCAAGGCGCAGTACGGCACCATAGATCATGGGCGCGGCGATGAAAAAATCGCGCATCGTGCTAAATGACATGTCGGCCACGCGGGCGGATCGGTTTTCGCGCAGCACGACAAAACCTTCACCGACAAGCTGCCTGAGAACCTCGCGAAGCGGTGTGCGCGATATCGATAGTTCGGCCGACAACGCGGCTTCATCAATGTCCGAACCGGGCGGCATGCGGGTCGACAGGATTTCGCGCCGTAGATGATCCAGCAAGGCATCCTTGGATTTTTTAACGCTCGTCAAAAGAGGTGCCTCCCATTTTCATTCCGCCGCAGACGGGCGGCGCACAGAGTCTGAGTGATTCAAAGTCCGAGTGATTTAGGTTCATTTCCGTATAGTGTATAATCTCTGTATAAAGTTACTCTACATGTAAAATACTTATTGTCCAGATAGGGAAAATGGTATCGTGGCACGATCGTTTGCGGGCGCGCTGGGCAACCGGAACATGAGGAGCAGGAGCCCCATGATAGTGACGGGTGGATACTACCGTGCAGCGGCAGCTCTTTTTGCACCGGCGAACTGCATGTCATGACCACTCAGCATTTCATTTTCGTGCTTGTTGAAAATCACACACACCTCACGCTTGCCTGCGCTATCGAGCCGCTGCGCATTGCAAATATGATCAGCGGTACAGAGCTTTACAGTTGGTCCTACGCCTCTGCTGATGGCACGTCGTCCACCGCATCGAACGGGGCTGTGACGCTGGTGCACCATAGTTTTGCAGACATCCCTAAATGCGATCGCTTGTTCGTCATTCCGGGCTTGGACATGACCAATTTTATCACGCCACCTTTGGTGAATTGCCTTCGCAAGGCGCGTGCGATGGGGGGCGCGGTCGGGGCCTTGTGCTCGGGGGCGTGGATCTTGGCGGAGGTCGGGTTTCTCGACGGGATGAAGGCTGCGATTCACTGGGAATATCACGACGCCTTCGCCGAGCGTTTCCCCGACGTGCTATTGGTGCGCAGTGTTTTCGTGGCCAGCGAAAAGCATGTGACAGCCTCGGGGGGGACGGCAACCGCAGATCTCATGCTGCATCTGATCGACGATGATCATGGCTATGACCTGTCAGTCGCGGTGTCTGACATGATGGTCTACGCGGGCGCACGCGAGGCTACGGTAGATCAACGTATTTCGTTCCAATCCCGACTTGGGGTGCGTAATTCGCATGTCGCACGGGCTGTCACGATCATGCGCGGTGCATTGGAAGAGCCGGTCACACCAACGGAAATCGCGCAGGACCTAAGCATTTCTGCGCGCCAGCTTGAGCGACTCTTCGGACGTTACTTCAACACCAGCCCCAGCAGATACTACATGGAGCTTCGCCTTGACCGTGCGCGCAAACTTCTTCTGCAAACCGAGATGTCGATTTCCGAGATCGCAATCGCCAGCGGCTTTCAAAGCATCGGTCACTTTTCTCGTCTCTATCGCAAGACATTTGGAACGACGCCAAGCGCGCAGCGAGGCAAGCTGAGCTGACGTGCCTCTGCCCGTCGCCACCGTGGTACTGGCCGTACCGGACCCTTATGGCCTCAATCACGGGTGCCATAAACCTTTGACGATTGGAGGGCTTTTGCGGATAAGCCATGTCAGTCGCCGATGTACCGTTTCCTTTGCAATCCCTGCCAGAGCGCGCGTAATTTGGTTCAAACACGTAAAAAAGAGGCTCGCATGACATCGGTTCAGGATCAGTACGAGGCCTATCCATATCCCGCCCGCGATCCCGCAGACGAATCCCGTCGCCTGATCACCGGTTCGCCTTCGCATCCGTTAGAGATTGACCATTTTCTGTATGGCGGGCAACGCGACTGGTCGAAACCGCTGCGCGTGCTGGTGGCCGGGGGCGGGACGGGCGATGGGCTGATCCAACTGGCGCAGATGATGCAGCAGGCGGGCAAGCCCGCGCAGTTTACTTATCTGGACCTTTCCACCGCCTCGCGCAAACTGGCCGAGGCGCGGGCAAAGATACGCGGTTTGGACAACATTCGCTTTGTTACCGGCTCGCTGCTGGACGCGGCGGATCTGGGGCAGTTCGACTATATCGATTGCTGCGGCGTGCTGCATCATTTGCCTGATCCCGGCGCAGGTTTTGCGGCCTTGCGCGCGGCGCTTGCCCCGGCTGAAGAGGGCGGCGGCGGTTTGGGGTTTATGGTTTACGCGCCACACGGGCGCGCCGGGGTTTATCCGCTTCAGGCCGCGTTTGGTGCGTTATTGCAAGGGTTTGCCCCACAGGAACGGTTGGAGGCTGCGAAATCGCTGGTGGCTAATCTGCCCGCCGGGCATCCGTTCGCGTCCAACCCCAATCTGGGCGATCACAAGGACAGTGACGCGGGGTTTTATGACCTTCTGCTGCACTCGCAGGATCGCGCCTTTGACGTGACCGACCTATTAGGGGTGCTGACCGAAACTGGCTGGGCGCTGGGCGGTTTCACCATACCGGCACTTTATGACCTTAGCCGCATTGCGCCCGTGCCTGACCATTTGAGTGTGGCACAACAATGGGCCGTGGCCGAGCAGTTACGCGGCACGATCAAGACCCATGTTGCCTATGCCGTGCCCGCCGATACAACCCGCGCGCCCGCCAGTGGTAAGGATCGCCGTCAGGTGCCCCATCTGAAAGGGGTCGAGGCGCGCGCGTTGGCTCAGGCGATTGCGCAGGGCAAGATGCCCAAGCTGAGCTTTGGGGGGATAGACGCCACGCTAAGCCTGCCCAAATCGGCCGCGCCGGTAATCGCGGCCATCGACGGGCGGCGCGACCTGACGCAGATTGCCGCCGCTGCGCGGCTGGACCCGATCCAGATGGGCGCGGTGTGGTCGAAAATAGAGCGCGAATTGGGCGATTGGGGTCTGCTGCTGTTCTCACGCATCCTGCGCTGACGTTATGTGCGGACGCTTTGCTATCACCCTGCCAAGTGACGCGATGGCACAGTTGTTTTCGGCGCGCCCGGCGAACGACCTTCCGCAGGTGCCCAACGTGAATGTTTGTCCGACAACGCAGATCCATACGGTGACGTCGGACGGGGCCGACCGACATTTGGGCGCGATGCGCTGGGGGTTCGTGCCGCACTGGTTCAAGACGTTGACCGACGGCCCGCTGCTGATCAATGCCCGTGCAGAAACCATCGCGACCAAGCCCGCCTTTGCCGAGGCCTGCCGCGCCCGTCGTTGCCTGATCCCGGCCAGTGCGTTTTACGAATGGACCGCGTTGGATGGGCGTAAGCAGCCGTGGCGCATAGCAGCACGGGACGCTGCACCGCTGGCCCTGGCGGGTATCTGGCAGGCGTGGGAGGGCCACGACGGCCCGCTGCGCACCTGCGCAATTGTCACGACAAAGGCCAATGACGCGCTGTCCCAGTTGCACCACCGAATGCCCGTCATAGTGCCGCCGGACGACTGGCCCCTATGGCTGGGCGAAACGGGAAAGGGGGCAGCGCGCCTGATGCGCCCCGCGCCAGAAGACGCGCTGAGTTTCGAAGTGGTCGAACCGTTCTGACGCATTTTGCGTCAAATCTATGCCTCAGATCCAAACACATAACGTTTTAAGTGCCGCGTCAATCGCCCTCGAAGGCGCAGAGGGCATGCACCTCCATGCCCAAACCCTCAAGCCGCTTGCGTCCGCCCAGATCGGGCAGATCGACGACAAAGGCACAGCCCGCAATTTTGCCACCTTGGCGTTCTATCAGGCGAATTCCGGCCTCGGCCGTGCCACCCGTTGCCAGCAGATCATCAACGACCAGGATGCTTTCGCCCGGCTCGATTGCGTTTTCGTGCAGCTCAACAGTGGCCGTGCCGTATTCCAGCGTATAGTCCTGCGAAATCACCGCGCCCGGCAGTTTGCCTGCCTTGCGCACCGGGACAAACCCGGTGCCCAGTTGATGCGCCACCGCCCCGCCCAGAATGAATCCACGCGCTTCCAGGCCGACGACCTTGTCGATGCGCATGCCGGAATAAGGGTGCAGCAGCTGATCCACCGCGATGCGAAACCCGCGAGGATCGGCGAATAACGTGGTCACGTCGCGAAACATTACGCCGGGTTGCGGGAAATCGGGGATAGTGCGGATATAGTCGCGCACGGTCTTGCCTGCGCTGGGAAGGGGGGGCATGGGGCATCTCGGCTGGTTTGGACGGTTGCAGCCCCCTGTCTTGCCGATCCGGACCGGGCATGCAAGCCTGCGGTCGCGCATCGCCTGTGAATCGCACCGCCCTGCGGCATGATAACCTGTTTCTTTTGACCGTAGGGGGCGCTAGGCTGATCCGCGACGTGCTGGTGCGAATGCGCCGGCAGGGACGCAACGTGACGGAAGACGGGCCATGGTGACTGAGGCGGATCACACCGATGCGACGGCGGCTGACACCGGCTTGGGCACGGATACTGGTCCGGGCAAGAAGGACAGCCAGCTGATCCTGCGCATGAACAAGGCCGAACGGGATACGTTCATCGCCTTGTGTCAGGAAATGGACAGTTCCGCCGCCCGCGAAATTCGCCGGTTCATCCGCAAATTCGTCAAGAAGAACAGCAAGAGATAACGCGTTTATCCTGCTGCACCGCGCCGCAATAGCGCCGTGACGATCCCCATTGCAATCAACGCTGTGCCGCCTGCGCCCGTCAGCCATGCCAAAACGCGAGGGCGCTGGATGCGGGCGCGCAGACGGTCCGCCAACAGCGCGTAGGCCAGCGCGTTCAGCGCGGCCAGCCCGACGAATGTGGCGATCAGGATGGCAAACTGTGGGGCCAGCGGCGCATCCGGCGTGACAAACTGCGGCACGAAGGCGATGAAAAACGCGATGGATTTGGGGTTCAACGCTGTTACGGCGGCCGCGTGCCAGAATACGCTGCGCCCGGTAACATCCCCGCGCGGCACCGGCAGGCGGGCATCGGCATTGGGCGCGCTGCGGATCAGTTTAATCCCCAGCCACACCAGATAGACCGCGCCGCCCCACTTCAGCACCGTAAACAACGTGGCCGAGGCCAGCACCAGCGCACCCAAGCCCATCAACGATGTGCTCATCGCGACCAAATCCCCCAACGCCACCCCGCCAGCCGAGGCCAGCGCGACGCCGCGTCCCTTGCTCAATGCATAGCTCAGCACCAGCAACACGGTGGGGCCGGGGATCAACAACAGGGCGGTCGAAGCGGCGACGAAGGTCAACCAAAGGTCGAAGGGCATGGGACAGGCTCCGAATGGGTAGGTAGGGCGTGCTTTAGCGCGCCGCGCCATTCAGCACACGCCCGGCAACTGCGTCAAGACGGGCCGTTACCGCCGGGTCGCGTGCGTCGGGGGCGGTGATTATTGCAAACTCCAACACATGATCGCAGCCCTGCGGGCACGCTACCCGCGGGCCGGTCAAGGCCTCGGGCAGGGCGCGCACCATTGCCTTGCCAGTTGCCGCGTTACCCATCAAAGTGGCGATAATCGCGCTGACGTCGACCTCGCCGTGATCGGGATGCCAGCTGTCGAAATCGGTGATCATTGCGACGCAGGCATAGCAAAGCTCAGCCTCGCGGGCCAATTTGGCCTCGGGCATGCCGGTCATGCCGATCACGTCACATCCCCAGACTTCGCGGTACATCCTGCTTTCAGCGAGTGTCGAAAATTGCGGGCCTTCCATGGCCAGATAGGTACCGGCGCGATGCACTTTCGCCCCTGCGCTGACTGCGGCATCGGCGCAGACCGTGCCCAAGCGTGTGCAGGTCGGGTGGGCGACGCTGACATGGGCCACGCAGCCGGGTCCGAAAAACGATTTTTCGCGCGCAAAGGTACGGTCGATATACTGATCTATGATCACGAAATCGCCGGGGGCCATGTCCTCGCGGAAGGAGCCACAGGCGCTGACGCTGATCACATCCGTCACGCCCAACCGCTTCAACGCATCAATATTTGCGCGGTAAGGCACCGACCCGGGGCTGTGCACATGCCCGCGTCCGTGGCGGGGCAGAAACGCAATCGGCGTGCCGTCCAACGTGCCGGTCAAGATCTGGTCCGAAGGCGCGCCAAACGGGCTGTACACATCGACCCAAGCGGCGTCCTGCAACCCGTCGATGTCATAAATCCCCGAGCCGCCTATGATCCCGATCATGGTCTGCGTCATGTGACTGTTCCTTTTAGCGTTGTGTGCTTCACAGATCCTTAAGCCATGGAAGATATGAAGGGAAACGGAAGGGAGGCTATGGTCATTTAGCCATCATTCGGACGTGCAGCGCCCGATATGCATGTGTTACATGGCGATGGTGCGGAAATTGGGTGTGGCCAACAGACGGTCAGACAGGTAAATGGGCACCTTGCGCGCACGGAAAATAATCAGGATATCCCTTTGAAACGCACCATTCTGGCCACCTTTGCCAACACTATCACCATGCCCGACCTGCGTGTCATGCAGGACGAACCGTTCAGTGTTGCCCGCGTGCGCACCGAACTTCTGTCGGGCCTGACCGTTGCTCTGGCCTTGGTCCCCGAGGCTGTGGCGTTTGCTTTCGTCGCCGGGGTGCATCCCTTGGTAGGGCTGTACGCTGCGTTTCTCGTGGGGCTGGTCACGGCGGTGATCGGTGGGCGACCGGGCATGATTTCGGGTGCAACCGGGGCATTGGCCGTGGTCATGGTGGCTTTGGTTGCGCAACACGGGGTCGAATACCTGTTCGCCACGGTTGTTCTGATGGGCATCCTTCAGGTCGTCGCGGGCGCGCTAAAATGGGGCAAATTCATACGGTTGGTGCCGCATCCCGTGATGCTGGGCTTCGTTAACGGGTTGGCGATCGTGATCTTTCTGGCGCAGTTGGGGCAATTCAAGGTTCCCGGTTCGATGGAAA
Source organism: Rhodobacteraceae bacterium KMM 6894 (assembly GCA_035798175.1). Lineage (GTDB taxonomy): Bacteria > Pseudomonadota > Alphaproteobacteria > Rhodobacterales > Rhodobacteraceae > Roseovarius. Next base: position 58,078 of record JAPFBS010000013.1, on the reverse strand, counting down.
ACACCGGTCATGGCCTGAGTGGCGGTGAGTGGCTGTCGGGCGGGCCGATGATGCTTATGCTGGGGCTGGTGGCGCTGACCATGGGGATCATCTGGATCATGCCACGGATCACGCGGGTGATCCCCGCCCCGCTGGCAGGTATTGGGGTCGTGGCCGCATTAGTGATCGGATTCGGGCTGGATGTCCCGCGCGTCGGCGATCTGGCCTCTATTCAGGGCGGATTTCCCAGCTTTCATAATCCGTTTGGTGAGGGTCTGGGCCTTTATGGCACCCCCTTGGCCCCGTTGAATTGGGCCACGTTCGAAATTATCCTGCCCTATGCTGTCATTCTGGCCGCCATCGGGCTGATCGAAAGCTTGCTGACCCTGAACCTTGTCGGTGAAATGACCGGTAAACGCGGTGGTGCCTCGCAAGAGTGTATCGCTCAGGGGCTTGCCAACACGCTAACCGGTTTTTTCGGTGGCATGGGCGGGTGTGCGATGATTGGCCAGTCGATGATTAACGTGAAATCCGGCGGGCGCACCCGGATCGCTGGCATCGCAGCAGCGCTGTTTTTGCTGATTTTTATCCTGTTCGCCGCCCCTGCGATCGAACAGATCCCGCTGGCTGCGTTGGTTGGTGTCATGTTCATGGTCGTGATCGGCACATTCGCCTGGAACTCTCTAACAATCCTGAGGAAAGTACCGCTGACAGATGCGCTGGTTATTGTGCTGGTGACGGCTGTTACGGTGAAATATGACCTTGCGATTGCGGTGGTCGTCGGCGTGATCGTTTCGGCGCTGGCCTATTCGTGGAACAACGCCAAACGCATCCATGCCACCACTGTGGTTGATGAAACGGGTGCGCGGGTCTACCGCATTGAGGGACCGCTGTTTTTTGGGTCGGCCGAAGGGTTTGGCGAATTGTTTGATATCGAGGGTGATCCCAACATGGTGATCGTTGATTTCGATCAAAGTCGCGTGGTGGATCAGTCCGCATTGCAGGCCATCGAATCCTTGGCAAGCAAGTATGAGGCGGCGGGAAAATCCATCCAGTTGCGTCACCTCAGCCGCGATTGTCACCGGTTGCTGACCAAGGCGGGTCACCTGATGATCGACAGCGACGATGATCCAGACTATGCGCTGGCGGTCGATTACGACGTGCGCACCGGCGTATTGGGAGCTGGGCACTGACCCAAATTTAAGGCCACTTGGCATGACGTTCTTGCTGATCCTTGGCGGATTGATGCCGTCCTTTCTGTTGGTTGGATTGGGCGGATTGTTGCGTCGCCGCCTTTCTGAAAATGCTTGGCAAGGTCTGGACCGGCTGAATTTTGAGATCCTGTTTCCCGCGTTGTTGTTCGTTGCTGCTTCAGCCCGCCAGATCGAGTTGCGCACGGTGGTTAGCATCGCGCCTGCGATCTGGGCCGTTCTCGTGCTGGGCTTGGTGGCGGGGTACGCGGCGCGGCGGGTCGGGCCAGTGCGGTTTCTGGATTTTGCGGGGGGATGGCAAACGGCGTGGCGGTTCAATTCTGCCATCGGATTTGTCGCGATTGCGGCGCTGCCCGGCGCAGATGCTGCGCTGATGGCCGTGGCTGTCGGTATGGCTGTGCCAGTCGCGAACCTGTTCGCGGTATCGGCGCTGTCACGCGGTGGTGCGTTAGGCCTTGGCGCCACGGTGCGCCGCGTGGCGCTGAATCCGTTTCTGCTTGCCTCGTTGGGCGGTGTGGCGCTGGGCCTGTCTGGTTGGCACCTGCCGGGGCCAATATTGGCACCTTTGCAGATGCTGGCGGCGGCTGCACTTCCTATTGCATTGATTTCAATCGGGGCGACGATGAACTGGGGTGCCTTGGCGCGGGCGGACGCGTTTGGCGCGGCGCTGTGTGGCGTCAAGTTGATCTTGTTGCCTGCCGCCGTGGCCTTGATGGCGTTGATCACGGGCGCTCAGGGTATGCAGGTGGCGGTGGTGCTGGTGTTCGCGGCCTTGCCGACGGCCTCGGCGGCGCATGTTCTGGCGGCTGGGTTTGGCGCGGATCGCGCGCTGGTTGCCACTCTGATTGCGCAATCGACCTTGCTGAGCGCGATAAGCCTGCCGCTGTGGATCACAGTGGCGGCGCTGTTTCTGTAAACATTTCATCTGCCGCGGGAGTCATGAACAACGTTTCCGCCCAAGTTTCATAACAAAAAATCTGGGTGTTCAATCGTCGGGCCGGGTCAGGGTAAAGACGTTCTCGACCACCGCAAAGTCACGATAGCCTAGGCGCGACAGGGGTTGGAACGTGGTGACGTCGAACAGCCCGTCCTTCAGGCAATCGTCACGGATATGCACGCCTGTAACCTCGCCGAAGATGGCAAAATTATCAGTTCCACGCAGGGTGATGATCTGCGTCATCTGGCATTCCAGCGACGCGGGCACACCCTGGATGCGGGGACAATCGATACTGGTACACGCCAGCGCTGTCAGCCCGGCAAGCGCGAATTCGTCCACATCCTCGGGTACGGCCCCCGAGGTCTTGTTCATTACGTCGCGCATGTCCTGAGACACGACATTGGCGCAGAACACGCCGGTGTCGCGGATGTTGCGGACGCTGTCCTTGTTGCCGTTGGAGGCAAACATCACCTGAGGGGGGACGTAGGCGACCGCGTTGAACAGCGAATAAGGCGCGACGTTGCGCACCCCGGCCAAACTGACGGTCGAGATCCAGCCGATGGGGCGCGGAGATACGATGGCGTTCAGCGGGTTGTGCGGCAGGCCATGCCCGTTCTCAGGTTTGTAGAACATCTGCGCCCTCTTTCGTCTCAAACGTGTTTGTGCCAGACTTAACCGCGTGTTACGCGCAAGGCCACCTGAAATCATGGAAAAGAACATGCCGTGCTAAGCTTGCGGGCCGAGACCCAGGACGACTGGTGGGAGGTGGAGGCGCTTTATGACCTGTGCTTTGCGCCGGGGCGTGAGGCGCTCAGCTCGTACCGGTTGCGTGACGGGGTACCGCCTGTGGCGGGGCTCAGTTCTGTGGCGCGCGATCAGGATGGCATTCTGGCCGGGGCGATACGTTATTGGCCGGTGGATGTGGGCGGACATGTGACGCTGTTGCTGGGCCCGGTCGCGGTCCACCCGACGCGTCAGGGCGAAGGATTGGGCGGCTTTTTGATCCGGGGCAGTTTGGAAACTGCGCGCGCCCTTGGCTGGGGGCGGGTGATGTTGGTCGGGGATGAACCCTATTACGGGCGGTTCGGGTTTCACCGCCTTGAGGGGGTCGAAATGCCGCCCCCCACAAACCCGGATCGCGTGCTGGGCCTGTCGTTGGTACCGGGGGCCTGGGACGGGATTGCCGGGAAAGTGACGCGTGCCGCTTGAATTTGGCGCGCGGGGCGACGATCTTGGACACATGATGGATTTATTGGACCCTCCGATCGACAAGGCTACCTTCGAGGCACGGCTGGATGCGCTGGCGCGTCGCCATGCCAACGCGGGCAATCTGGGCATTCAGGTTTTGAACGTGATCGGCTCGAAGGCCGAAACTTTGTTGGACCGTTTGCCCGAAGATATGCGCGCGCGGTTGGGCGATGGCACGCAGCACGCTTTGGTATTGGCCATGCGCGCGGCGCAGCGGTCGCGCGGGGTGGTGGGCACACAACCCGGCTGGCTGAACCGTGCGGTGACGACGGCGATGGGTGCTGCGGGTGGTCTGGGCGGATTGCCCACGGCCATGGCCGAGTTGCCGATCACCACCACGATTTTGCTGCGCGCTATTCAGGACGCGGCCATCGAACACGGGTTTGATCCATCAGAGGAAGGTGTGCGGTTCGACTGTATTCAGGTCTTTGCCGCTGCCGGGCCGCTAGAGCATGACGATGGCTCGGACTTGGCGTTTCTCAGCACGCGCTTCGTGCTGACGGGCAAATCGATGCAGGCGCTGATTGCCAAGGTCGCGCCGCGTCTGGGCACGGTTTTGGGTCAGAAGCTTGCGGCACAGACGGTGCCGATTCTGGGCGCTGCCGCCGGGGCGGCAACGAATTATGCCTATACCAGCTACTACCAGCAGATGGCGCATGTCCATTTTGGCCTGCGCCGACTGGCGATAGAATCAGACGTGGATCACGCGACGCTGATCGAGGCATTTCGCGCGCGCGTCGAACTGCCGGTGAAACGAAAATAGCTAACTTAGTATTATCATTTCATAGCTTCTCGCGCAGGTATTCCATCACTGCGGGGCGGGCGGATTGATCGCCGCGTCTGCCGGCGTCGTCGATGACGGCGCGCAATTCGTTCAGGTCGGTACGGCGCAGGATGGATTTGACCGGCCCGATCGAGGCCGGGCGCATCGACAGGGAGCGCAACCCGATGGCGGTCAGACAGGCCGCCTCAATCGGGCGGCCCGCATCCTCGCCACAAAAGCTGAGCGGGGTGTTGCTGGCCAAGCAACGTTCGACGATGCCTTGAAGGAAAGTCAGAAAGCTGATGTTCAGCGTGTCATAGCGACGGCGCACACGCTCGTTTTCGCGGTCGGCGGCAAAGAAGAACTGTTTCAGATCGTTGCCCCCGATGCTTAGAAAATCGACATCGCGGTAGAATTGATCGGGCGCAAAGGCCAAGCTGGGGGTTTCCAGCATGGCGCCGATTTTGATGTCCGTCGGTATGGGGTGGCCCAGAATACGCTCGCGCGTCAGGGCCTTGTCCATCTCGCGGCGTGCGGCATCGTATTCGTCGCGTTGGGCCACGAAGGGGAACATGATCGACAGGGGCCGTCCCGCCGCACCCCGGATCAACGCCTGAAGCTGCATCCGCATCACGCCGGGTTTGTCCAGGCCCACGCGGATTGCGCGCCAGCCCAGTGCCGGGTTCGGCTCATCGGTGGGCTTCATGTATGGCAGCACCTTGTCCGAGCCGATATCGAGCGTGCGAAACACTACGCTGCGGCCCTTGGCGGCGTCCATGACGCGCGAATAAAGCTCGCTCAACTCGGCGCGTTTGGGCATCTGGCTGCGCACGAGGAACTGCAATTCGGTGCGAAACAGCCCAACACCATCCGCGCCGGAGCCCTCAAGGCTGGGCAGATCGGCCATCAGACCGGCGTTCATGGTCAACGATATCGTGCGTCCGCACAGCGTTTTGGCGGGCTTGTCGCGGATCGAGGCATAGCGTTCCTGCGCCTTGGCCTGCATTGCCATCTTGTCCCGAAAGGCGGCGACAACCGTGTCGTCAGGGCGCAGGTGGGTAATGCCCTGATCGCCATCGACCAGAATGGGATCTCCGTTTAACGCCTCGTTCAAAATGCCACGGGCGTTGATCACCAGCGGAATCGCCAACGCGCGCGCGACGATGGTGGCGTGAGACCCGACCGAGCCTTCTTCCAGGACGATCCCCTTCAGGCGGCGACCGTAATCCAGCAACTCGGCAGGGCCGATGTTGCGCGCGATCAGGATCGGGTCGGGTGGCATCTCGGCGCCGGTTTCCGTGCCTTGCCCGGTCAGAATGCGCAGCAGGCGGTTGGATAGGTCGTCCAGATCATACAGCCGCTCGCGCAGATAGGCATCGGCATTCTGACCCATCCGGGCGCGGGCGGTCGATTGTTCCTTTTCAACGGCGGCCTCGGCTGAAAGGCCCCGACCGATGTCGGCTTCCATCCGCCGCAACCAGCCCTTGGAGTTGGCGAACATGCGGTAGGCCTCAAGCACCTCCAGCTGTTCCTTGTCGCCAGTGCTGGCCACGCTCAGCATCCGGTCAACGCCAACGCGCAACTGTTCGACCGCCTCATTCAGGCGCTCGGCCTCGCGGTCGGGATCGTCGGCAAAGGGGTTGGTGACCACGACGCGGGGTTCGTGCAACCAGACATGGCCGCGCGCGGTGCCTTCCTGCGCGGTGGCGCCGCGAAACAGAACGGGATTTTGATGGCGGGCGGACAGGGCTGCGCCTTCGCCGACGAAAACGCCCAGTTCGGCCATTTCGGCCAACACCATGGCGACCACTTCGACCGCGTAGACCTCTTCCTCGGAAAAACTGCGGGCGGAAAGGGATTGCACCACCAGCACGCCCAGCTTTTCACCCAGACGTTGAATCGGCACGCCCATGAAGGACGAATACGCCTCTTCGCCAGTTTCGGGCATGTAGCGGAAGCCACGCGTGCCGGGCGCGTCGTCGGTGTTGATGACTTTGCCGGTGCGCGCAACGCGCCCAACCAGACCTTCGCCCATACGCAGGCGTGTGTGGTGAACCGCGTCGGCGTTCAGCCCTTCGGTGGCGCAAAGTTCCAGGGTTTCTGCATCGCGGAACAGGTAGATCGAGCAGACCTCGATGCGCATTTCCTCGGCAATCAGTTGAGTGATTTGATCCAGACGCGCCTGCCCGGCGGCGTCTTCGGCCATTACGGCGCGTAAACGACCCAGCATTTGCCGGCTGTCGGTCGTGAAATCTTTTGTCATTCGCTGCGCTGTTCCAAGCCCAAGTCAGTCAGCGACGTTAGAACACACTCGAAGGCTGTGCGAAACGAGATTTTTGCCTGCGTGTTCCGGCGTGGCGATCAACCGCGCCGCAGTGGCGTAATTCAGCGCGTCTTGTCCAATTCGAAGGCATCGTGCAAAGCCTGCACCGCCAGCTCCATATATTTACGGTCGATCAGGACGGAAATCTTGATTTCAGAAGTCGCGATGACCTTGATATTGACGCCCTCGTCGCTGAGCGTCTTGAACATCTTGGCGGCAACGCCGGACTGGCTGCGCATGCCGATCCCCACGGCTGAAACCTTGGCCACGTTGGTGTCGGCAACCAGTTCGCGGTAATCAAGCTGTCCTGCGGTGACGGCTTCTTGCATCGCCTTTTCTGCGCGCTTCACCTGATCGGTGGGGCACGAAAAGGTCATGTCGGTGCGGCCTTCCTCGGAGATATTCTGAATAATCATGTCGACGTTCACGCCCGCTTCGGACAGGGGGCCGAAAATAGCGGCGGCGATGCCGGGACGGTCCGCGACCGACAGAAGGGTCATCTTGGCCTCGTCGCGGGAATAGGCGATGCCGGTCACAACATTGGATTCCATGATTTCCTCCTCGGAGCAGACCAGCGTGCCCGCCGCGTCTGATTGTTCTTCAAAACTGCTGAGCACGCGCAGTTTGACGTTATAGCGCATCGCCAGCTCGACCGAGCGGGTTTGCAACACCTTGGCCCCAAGCGAGGCCAGTTCAAGCATTTCCTCATACGCGATCTTGTCCAACTTGCGCGCCTTGGACGCAATCCGGGGATCGGTGGTATAGACGCCGTCGACATCGGTATAGATATCGCAGCGTTCGGCATCAAATGCAGCGGCAAAGGCGACGGCGGTGGTATCGGACCCGCCCCGACCCAATGTCGTGATGCGCCCTTCGGGGCTGACGCCCTGAAATCCGGCGACCACGGCCACACGCATGCCCTCGGCGAATTTGGCGTTAATATTTTCGGGCGGAATTTCCACGATCCGGGCGGCACTGTGGGCGCTGGAGGTTTTCAACGGCACCTGCCAGCCCTGCCAGCTGCGCGCGGGCACGTCCATTTCCTGCAAGGTCAGCGCCATCAAACCCGCCGTGACGTTTTCGCCGCTGCTGACGACGGCGTCATATTCGCGCGCATCATACAGCGGGGACGTTTCGTTGACCCAGCCAACCAACTCGTTGGTTTTCCCGGACATGGCAGAGACAATGACGATCACGTCATAACCTTTGGCCACCTCGACGCCCACGCGCTTGGCGGCGCGTCGGATACGGTCCAGATTGGCGACGGACGTGCCGCCGAATTTCATCACCAGAACGGGCATGGCATTGTCCCTTTGTCGCAGTTGCGCTGCGGTTTACGCGGCGTTGCGTCGAAGGGCAAGAGGCGGGTTGGCGCTGCTTAGTGCGAGCGCGCCTGTGCTGTCATCTCGTGCAGGGCGCGCATGGCGACCTCGGCGCGATCATCTGGGATGAACAGATGGTCGTGAAAATACCCCGCCACCGGGTTCACGCCCATGCCAAGGGCCGCAAGGCGCGTGCCGACCTTGGCCAGAAACCCGACGGCGTCCAGCGCGGAATGGACGTTCAGGGTAATCCGGCGGCAGGCGAACTGATGCTCTAATCCATGTGCCACGGCGGTGTCGCGGGGCAGGATCAGGGTTGTGCCCTCGGCCTCCTGCATCATCATCAGCGGGTTCAGGTCTACCGGCACGGCGCGGTCCGCCACGGTGACAAAAACGTAGGTTTCAGGGTCCAGCAGTGGCGACATGCCCGCCAGCAACCGGTTCAAATCGTGTTCACCGCTCATGTTGGTACCTTGTTTTTAGGTTAGAACGGTTGTGCCGTTCCGTCCCAGTGCAGAAAGCATCCGGTGCTGTCGATGTCCAGCGCGTCAAACCGCTGGCTCAGACCCGTGACGCTGTCTTCAAGGCTGATATCGGCGTCTGAGCCGCCCATATCCGTGCGCACCCAGCCGGGGTGGTAAATGCCCACGGCAATGCCGCGCGGGCGCAGATCAACGGCCAGATTGCGCCCAAGGTTCAGCACGGCGGCTTTGGAGGCGCGGTAGATATAGCTGCCACCGGGGGCCTCGGTATCGCTGGCCATGATGCTGGACACGATGGCGATCTTGGGTCGTTCCGCCTTTTCCAGATGCGGCAGCATTGCCTGAACGCTGAGGAATACGCCGGTCACGTTGGCGGCAAAGGTGTCGGCCCAAAGATTCAGGGGATATCCGTCGTCCAGCGCCTGCCCCTTGTCCAGATAGACGCCTGCGTTGCAGATCAGCAGATCGACAGTCGCATCCTTTAGCGACTTGGAAAACTGCGAATGCGCGTCGGGGTCTGTCACATCCAACGGATGCACGCCGCTGCGCGACGTCCCGGTCACTTGATCGCCTCGCTGCGTATAAAGATTAGCCAGACCGGCCCCGATGCCACGGCTGGCACCTGTGATAACGACATGCATGGACAAGCCTTTCAGATCAGTTGGACTTGCGACTGGGGCGGAACGGCAGGGGGGCGACAGGGATGCCGTCCTCGATCAATTGGCGGGCATCTTCTAACCGGGCCTCACCATAAATCGCCCGTTCGGGGGCGGCGCCATCGTGGATGTCGCGCGCGGCGCGGGCAAAATTCATGCCAACATATTCCGAGTTTTCCTCGACCTTGCGGCGCAACTGCGCCAGCGCCTGTTCGGCGGGTGAGGCTGGCGCGCTAAGTGCTCCGCCGGTCGAGGCAGGCGGCGTGATGTCCGAAGGGGCAGGGGGCGCCGTGGATTTTTTCGACCTGCTGGCCTGAACGCTGGGGGCCATCATGGATTTTTCCACATCAACGCTGCCGCAAACCGCGCAACTGACCATCCCGGCGCGGGCCAACTTGTCATAGGCATCTGCCGACTGGAACCAACTGTCGAAACGGTGATCCTTGTCGCATTTCAACGTGAACTTGATCATCCTGCCATCCGATATGAAGACATCTTTAAGATAGGCTATCAAAGCCCAAATACAAACCCCATTCACGCAGTGTTATCAGGCAGGTGTCACTTGGTGAGGACGGCGGGGTCAAAGTTGCGCACCATTTGGGCCAGCTCGGCATCGTCGATCAGGGCGGCGGCCTTTTTGGGGCGCAGCCACTTGCGCTTGCGCTGTTTGGCTTCGGGATAGTCGCGCTCGATCTTCTTGACCTTCATGGCATAAACCATGGCCACGCAGGGCACGCCGCGCTCGGGTCCGACATCCTTGCGATACGAAAACAGGCCCAGGACGCGGTCATACATCTTGCCATGCACGCCTGCCTCTTCCCAGGCTTCGATCTGCGCGCTCTCAGAAGGCGTCTTGCCGTCCATCGGCCAGCCTTTGGGAATGATCCAGCGTTTTGAACCGCGCGAGGTGACCAGCAAAACCTCGGGCTTGCCGCGCACCATGCGAAAGCATAGCGTTGCAAACTGGGTGCGCACGTCGCTCTTGCGGGCTTCGGCCAGATCTATGGGGGATTGTTTCGGTTCCATCCGGCTCATCGTGACCTCGTGTCGCGCGCAGATATGTTGTGCCGCGCCGAAAAATTTGCTTTTGCCTTTGGGGGATTTAAGCGGAAACTCCGCTGATGCACCAGATCGAAAACGCCCGGATGCCGGCCGATCAGGACTGCAATCCCCTTTTAAGGCAGTGCGCCATATCACTGGCGCGAGGAGAGACGTATGACGAGCAAGACTATAATGCAACGTATGCGCCGGGGCTTGGTCCTGACCGCGCTGTCGCTGATGCCGTTTCAGACACCTGCCCTTGCCCAAGGCAGTGACGCGCAGGTCATGGTCTTTGTCGCCGCCTCGTTGACGCAGGCGATAGAAGAGGTGGGGCAGGCGTACACTCAGGCGCACGGCGGTGATGTTGTCGTGTCCGCCGGAGGCAGTGGCACAGTTGCGCGCCAGATCGCCCAGGGCGCGCCAGCCGATGTGGTGATGTTGGCCAATTCTGATTGGATGAACTGGCTGACGAGCGAAGGGATTGTGGATGGCGCGGGGGTGGCCCCCTTGCTGTCCAACCGTCTGGTTCTGATCGCGCCTGCGGATGCGCCCGATTTGCCCGATCTTAGTGTCGAGGCGTTGCTGGCGCGGTTGGATGGCGGGCGCTTGGCCATGGGCCAAACCACCAGCGTGCCTGCGGGCATATATGCGCGGGCGTGGCTGATGAAATCGGGCCTTTGGGACGGGGTGCAACCCGCCTTGGCCGAAACCGAAAACGTACGGGCCGCGCTGGCGCTGGTCGCGCTGGGTGAGGCGCCTTTGGGCGTGGTCTATGCCACTGATGCAGCGGCAGAGGCCGCCGTGCGGGTGCTTTATGCCGTGCCCGAGGACCCAGAGTGGCAAATCACCTACCCGGCGGCGGCGCTCACCCCAAAGGGTCAGGCGTTCTTTGATTATCTAAGCAGTGCCGAGGCGCGGACGATTTTCACCCGTCACGGGTTCATCCCGCTTGTGACGCCTTGATGCTGGAGCCCGCCGAATGGGCCGCATTGTTGCTGTCGCTGAAAGTGTCCAGCGTTGCGGTGATCTGCGCGCTGCCGCCGGCCATTGCGGTGGCATGGCTGCTGGCGCGGCGGCGGTTCTGGGGACATGGGGCGCTGAGTGCTTTGGTGCATCTGCCGTTGGTCCTGCCGCCAGTTGTGACCGGCTATCTGCTGTTGCTGACCTTCGGGCGCAATGGCGCGGTCGGCAGTTTTCTGGCCGAGATGGGCATCGTACTGGCATTTCGTTGGACCGGGGCGGCGCTGGCGGCGGGGATCATGGGATTTCCATTGATGGTGCGCGCAATCCGGCTGTCAATCGAGGCGGTTGACCCCAAGCTGGAAGAGGCCGCCGCAACGCTGGGCGCGGGCCGCTGGGCGGGGTTTTGCCGCGTGACCTTGCCCTTGATTGCGCCGGGCATTTTGGCCGGGGCGGTTCTGGGCTTTGCCAAGGCGATGGGCGAATTTGGCGCGACGATCACCTTTGTCGCCAACATCCCCGGTCAGACGCAAACCTTGCCTTCGGCCATCTACGCGTTTCTGCAAGTGCCGGGGGGCGACGCCAGCGCGTTGCGCCTAGTGGTGCTGGCGACGGTCGTGGCGCTGGGCGCGGTTTTGATCAGTGAATGGCTGGCGCGCAAGGTGGCGGCGCGGGTGGGTGGCATATGACGCTGACAGTGGACATCCGTCATGCGTTTCAGGGGTTTGACCTGAATGCCACGTTTGAGGCAGGGGTGGGCGTGACCGCGCTGTTCGGCCCGTCCGGCGCCGGAAAGTCGACCATTGCTGCGGCCATCAGCGGCCTTCTGACACCGGATGTGGGACGAATTACGCTGAACGATGAGGTGCTGTTTGACAGTGCCACAGGCGTTTCGGTGCCCGTCCACCGCCGCCGCATCGGCGTGGTGTTTCAGGACGGGCGGCTGTTTCCGCATCTTGATGTGGCGGGCAATCTGGCCTTTGGCGCGCGCTATGCGCCCGATGAGGGACCTGCACCCGATGCGAATGCCATTGCGCGGATGCTGGGCATCGAGGCTCTGATGACGCGCCGCACCGGCACCCTGTCGGGCGGCGAGAAACAGCGAGTCGCCATCGCGCGCGCCTTGCTGATGCGCCCGCGATTGTTGATCATGGACGAACCGCTGGCGGCGTTGGACGGCCCGCGCAAGGATGACATCCTGCCCTATCTGGAGCGTCTGCGCGACGCGGGTGGCGTGCCCATCATCTATGTCAGTCACGCGTTGGCCGAAATTGCGCGGCTGGCCAATCAGATGGTCGTTTTACGTGCTGGGCACGTGATGCGCGTGGGCGATGTAACCGAGGTTCTCAGCGATCCGTCGATGGTGCCGCTGATCGGCGTGCGCGAGGCGGGCGCGGTCCTGCATGCGCGCGTGGCCGGTGTGGACGCGGGTGGGCTGACCCGGTTGACGATCAGCGGCGGCACCCTGCGCGTGCCGGGGGCGGGCATGGCCGAGGGGCAGGCAGTTCGAATCCGTATCCTGGCGCAGGACGTTCTGATCGCGTTGGAGCATCCGCGCGGCATGTCGTCGCGCAACATCCTGCCTGCCGTGGTCGAAGGGTTGCATCGCGGCGACGGTCCGGGCGTGGCTGTGGCCCTGCGTCTTGGCGATGACCGCCTGTTGGCGCGTATCACTGCGGATGCAGCCGATGAGTTGGCTTTGCGTCCCGGTTTGTCCTGTTTTGCCATTCTCAAGGCGACAGCGGTGGCGCGCGCGGACATTGGCATTGCGGGGCTTGCCGGCGGATAGCCAAGGTGCTTGCCCCGGCCACATGGGTGTTTTGGCGTCAGATACAGATCGTCCTTTGTCGTTCCCGCGCAGCCCGGCCCGCTTTGACAGGTACGGCCCGCTTTTGACAAGGGCGTAGGGCGGGCGATATTTCGCGCGTCATGGGCGCGTGGGTGCGACGGGCTGTGGTCTTGACCCTGACAGTGGGTCTGATTACTGATCGAAACCGTCGGACACTCGCGCCGAGCGCCGACACGTTGAAGGACCCGTTGATGATCGAACGTCTGATGTATCGTCTGGCTTGGGTCGTTGCGGCGCTGTGCGTGGCGCCTATTCTGGCGGCAGCGCTGGCCGCCTTGGGCGGCGATTTGCAGACGTGGCGCGATATTTTGGGGTCGGTTTTACCCGAATATACGGCGACAACCCTGATTCTGGTCGCGATTGTGGGCACCAGCACGGCGGCCATCGGCACGGGTGCAGCTTGGTTGGTGACGGTCTATCGCTTTCCGGGCGCGCGCTGGCTGGAGGTGGCCTTGGCGCTGCCGCTGGCCTTTCCGGCCTATGTTCTGGCCTATGCGTATACGCATCTTCTGGACCATCCCGGCCCGGTGCAAACGGGGTTGCGCGCGCTGATGGGGTGGGGGCCGCACGACTATTGGTTCCCCGAGATCCGCTCGGTCGGGGGGGCTGCGGTGATGCTGACAGCCGTGTTTTACCCCTACGTTTACCTTTTGGCGCGGGCCTCGTTTCGTCAGCAAAGCGCGAATGTATTCCTTGTGGCACGCACGCTGGGCCGCTCGCCCATGCAAGCGTTCTGGCGTGTGGCCTTGCCGATGGCGCGCCCGGCGATCGTTGGCGGGGCTTTGTTGGCGATCATGGAAACAATCGCCGATTACGGCACGGTGTCGTTCTTCAACGTTCAGACCTTTGCGACGGGCATCTATCAGGCGTGGTTCAGCCTGGGTGACCGGGCGGCGGCGGCGCAATTGTCGCTTTGCCTGTTGATGTTCGCCCTGCTGCTGGCAGGGTTAGAGCGCGCGCAACGCGGAAGCGTGCGCCGGGCAGGACGCGGTGGCGCGCGTTTCGAGGTGATGGAGCGCCCCCACCTGACCGGATGGGCCGGATGGGCGGCCATGATAATGTGCGCGATCCCGGTGATGGTGGGTTTTGTCATTCCGGTAATCATGCTGAGTTGGATGGCCTGGGGATCAGGGCAAACTCTTTGGCAGGGGCGCTATCTGCAATTCACGATCAATTCCGTCACGCTGGCCGGGATCGCCGCGTCGCTGACGGTGGTGGGGGCGGTGCTGATTGGGTTTCGCGCACGCACCCGGCCGGGGCGCACATCACGCTGGTTGGTGTTGGCGGCCGGGCTGGGCTATGCGGTGCCGGGCGGCGTGATCGCGGTGGGGCTGATGGTGCCGATGGCGGCGCTGGACAATGCGATCGACGCAGTGATGGAGGCGCGGTTCGGGATCGACACCGGGCTGCTGATCACCGGCACTATCTGGCTGATGGTGCTGGCCTATATGGCGCGCTTCATGGCCGCTGCGTTGAACGCGTTCGACAGTGGCATGGCGACGGTTCCGGCGCATTATGACGCCATCGCGCGCAGTCTGGGGCAGGGCGCGCCACGTCTGTTGTGGCGGGTGCATCTGCCGGTGGCGAAGACGTCCGTTTTGACCGCGCTGCTGATCGTGTTCGTCGACGTGATGAAGGAACTGCCCGCGACGTTGATCCTGCACCCGTTCAATTTTCAGACTTTGGCGGTGCGCGCCCACCGGTTGGCGGCGGATGAGCGCCTGTTCGAGGCGGCGGTGCCGGCACTGGCACTGGTCGCCTTCGGGCTGATCCCGGTGCTGTTGCTGTGCCGTACTTTGGGGCGCGAAGGGACGCGCGGGTGAGGTCCGTCTTGCCAGAGGGTGAGACAGGGTGCGGCGAGCACAACATGTCATCCACCACGCCCGGATCGGCGGCGATCAGACACAAAATAGCCCCCCGCCCTTGCAGCCCCTTGGGCGCAATACTAAGACTCCCTTAGGACTTCATCCTATAAGGACGGAGCACAACTTAGCAGGCAGGCGGATATGACGGACCCAATTGATACCTACATGAACACCCTCGTGCCGATGGTCGTGGAACAGACCAGCCGGGGCGAACGGGCCTATGACATCTTTTCGCGCCTGTTGAAGGAACGGATCATTTTTCTCAGCGGGCCGGTGCATGACGGCATGTCCAGCCTGATCGTGGCGCAGTTGCTGCACCTTGAGGCGGAAAACCCGTCCAAGGAAATCAGCATGTATATCAACAGCCCCGGCGGTGTCGTCACCTCTGGCCTGTCGATCTATGACACGATGCAGTATATTCGCCCGGCAGTATCGACGCTGGTGATCGGGCAGGCGGCCTCGATGGGGTCCCTGCTGTTGACAGCGGGTGAAAAGGGCATGCGATTCTCGCTGCCCAACAGCCGCATCATGGTCCACCAGCCGTCTGGCGGGTATCAGGGGCAGGCGACGGACATCATGATCCACGCCGAAGAAACCCTGAAGCTGAAGCGCCGTTTGAACGAGATTTACGTCAAACACACCGGTCAGACCCTGAAAAAGGTCGAGGAAGCGCTGGAGCGCGACAACTTCATGACTGCCGAAGATGCCAAGGCTTGGGGCCTGATCGACGAGATCGTCGAGAATCGCGCCAAACCCGATGACGATGCCAAAGGTGGCAAAGCCAGCAAGTAACGGACCTGCCGGGCGGCACATTTTGCGATTGTGACTGCCCGGCGGCTGCCATAAGTTAGACGAAATACGCAGATTGGACCCGTGCAAGTGTGCCGGGACCTCAGAACGACCGAAAGGGTGCTCATGGCGAATAGTTCCGGCAGTGACAGCAAAAACACCTTATATTGCAGCTTTTGTGGTAAAAGCCAGCATGAGGTGCGCAAGCTGATCGCGGGCCCGACCGTGTTCATCTGCGACGAATGTGTCGAACTGTGCATGGATATCATCCGCGAAGAGACTCGCACGGCGGGTCTGAAAACGACCGATGGCGTGCCCGCCCCGCGGGAAATCTGCGATGTGCTGGACGACTATGTGATCGGTCAGTTCACCGCCAAGCGTGTGCTGAGTGTTGCGGTGCACAACCACTACAAACGGCTTAATCATTCCGGCAAGTCCGGCGAGATCGAGTTGCAGAAGTCCAACATCCTGCTGATCGGGCCCACCGGTTGCGGCAAGACCCTGCTGGCGCAGACGCTGGCACGGATTCTGGATGTTCCGTTTACCATGGCAGATGCGACCACCCTGACCGAGGCCGGATATGTCGGCGAGGATGTGGAAAACATCATCCTCAAGCTGCTGCAGTCGTCCGAATATAACGTCGAACGTGCGCAGCGCGGCATCGTTTATATCGACGAGGTCGATAAAATCACGCGTAAATCTGAAAACCCCTCGATCACCCGCGACGTGTCGGGCGAGGGCGTGCAGCAGGCCCTGCTGAAACTGATGGAAGGCACCGTTGCCGCCGTGCCGCCGCAAGGCGGGCGCAAGCATCCACAGCAGGAATTCCTGCAAGTGGACACGACCAACATCCTGTTCATCTGTGGTGGCGCATTTGCGGGCCTCGACAAGATTATCGGCGCCCGCAACAAGGGCAGCGCGATGGGATTCGGCGCCGATGTGCGCGACAAGGATGATCGCGGTGTTGGCGAGGTGTTCAAGGATCTGGAGCCCGAGGATCTGCTGAAATTCGGTCTGATTCCCGAATTCGTCGGCCGTCTGCCGGTGATCGCGACGCTGGAAGATCTGGACGAGGACGCGCTGGTTACCATCCTGACGCAGCCCAAGAATGCCTTGGTCAAGCAATACCAGCGTCTGTTCGAATTGGAGGACGCCAAGCTGACGTTCACCGATGATGCGCTGACCGCCATCGCCAAACGCGCGATCCAGCGCAAGACTGGTGCGCGCGGCTTGCGCTCGATTCTGGAAGACATTCTGCTGGACACGATGTTTGAACTGCCTGGCATGGATAACGTCGAAGAGGTTCTGGTCAACGAAGAGGCGGTCACTTCCGATGCCGCGCCGTTGATGATTTATGCCGAACCCAAGAAGGAAGGCGCCAGCGCGGGCTGAGGTCGGGCGTTATCCAAGTGGCGGCGGGCCATTTCCCCGCTGTAGTGCATGGATATTTTGACCAAGAAAAAGCTGAAGAGTGCCGCAGATTTCATAGGGCGCGTCCGGGGTCGGACGCGCCTTTTCCTTTGCGCGGGCCACTGGACCTTTGCGGCGCGATGCGCCATATCTGGGACAGCTTTTTTCGGAGGACCCAATGGGCATTCTCAACACTTTGCTTCGCTCTGTCACTTGGTGGACCGGGCAAACTCTGAACACGCAACTCTACACTTGGCGCAAGGGCGTCAAGGTGGGGGAGGATGGTGAAGGTAACGTCTTTTACCGCACCAAGGATGGCGCGCGCCGTTGGGTTATTTACAACGGCGAGATCGAGGCAAGCCGGATCAGCCCCGAGTGGCATGGCTGGCTGCACGGCACCTTTCAGGACGCGCCCAGCGAGCATCCCCTGCCACACAAGCCGTGGGAAAAGCCGCATCTGGAGAACCTGACCGGCACACCCTTGGCCTATGCACCTGCGGGATCGATTCGGCGCGCGGAACCTGTCGAGCGTTCGGATTACGAAGCCTGGAGCCCCAAGTAGGACGCCCGCATGTCGGAAAACAAAGCTGAGGTTCTTGTCGGCGGATTGGTTCTGGCCATCGCGGTCGGGTTTGCCTTTTACGCGGGCAAGTTGACCGGATTTACCTCAAATGCAGAAAACTATGAACTGACTGCCAGCTTTCGCTCGGCGGATGGGATTGATGTGGGTACCGATGTACGGCTGGCCGGGGTCAAGGTGGGGCGCGTGACCTCGATGGCGCTGGATCCTGCGACCTATCGCGCGGGCACAACGTTTACCGTCCGTCAAGGGATCGACGTGCCTGATGACAGCGCCGTCGCGATTTCATCTGAGGGGCTTCTGGGAGGGAATTACCTTGAAATTTTGCCCGGCGGGTCGCCATTTTTCTTTGCTGCGGGGGATCAGATCGAGTTTACCCAAGGGTCGGTCAGTCTGGTTTCTCTTTTGATGAAATTCGTCGGCGGCGATGACTCTGGCGAGGCGAAATGAAGCTTGTCTCTATTGTAATCGCGGTGTTTCTGGCACTGCCCGCCACAGCGCAGGACCAGCAGGCGGCGGTGGGAACGGGTGCGATTTTGCGCGGGCTGGACAAGGTTTCGGGCGAGGTGACGGACATGGTCCTGGCGGCGGGGGAGCAGGCCGCGATGGGCCGCATTACCGTGGAAATGGGGCAATGCCGTTACCCACAGGGCGATCCAGCACGCGATGCCTATGCCTTTGTCACGATTCGGGAAGAGGGGCGCGACGAGCCTGTATTTTCGGGTTGGATGATAGCGTCATCGCCCGCGTTGAACGCGCTGGATCACCCGCGCTATGACGTTTGGGTGCTGCGCTGCCAGACCGAATAAGGACTGTCGTCCAACCTTACCGCCGCCATATCGGCAGTTTTGAGGAGCGCTTGTTCCAGCGTCTCACGATAGGCCGCACGGGAAATTTCAATCGCGCCAAGGCTGGCCAGATGTGCGGTGAGAAACTGAGTGTCGAACAACGTAAATCCGCAGCGGCGCAAGTGATCCACCAGATGCGCCAGCGCCAGTTTTGAGCCGTCCGTGCGGCGTGAAAACATGCTTTCCCCGAAAAACGCCGCGCCCAACGTAACCCCATAAACGCCGCCTGCAAGCGCGCCATCCTGCCAGATTTCCAGTGAATGTGCGTGGCCAAGTTGCGCCAGTTGCAGATACAACTGCAGAATCTCGCCGTTGATCCAGGTCTCGTCCCGGTCGGCGCAGGCGTCCAGAACGCCCGCGAAATTGGCGTTCAGCGTGACGGTATACCCGCCGCCGCGCATGCGTCGCGCCAAGCTGCGCGAGATGTGAAAACTGTCCAGCGGCAGCACACCCCGTTTGCGCGGATCGACCCAGAAAATCTCGGGGTCGTCGCGCCCTTCGGACATGGGGAACACGCCCATCGCATAGGCCCGCAGCAGCAGTTCAGGTGTCAGGGTGAACTCTGCATCCTTCATGCCTTAGGGTCCCTTTCAGCCGCGCAGATTGGTCTCCAGCCATTTTTCCAGCCAGTGAATGTTGTAGTCACCTGACTGAATATCGGGGTCCTGCAACAGTGCGTGAAACAGTGGCACGGTGGTATCGACGCCATCGACGATCAGCTCGCCCAAGGCGCGGTTTAGACGCGCCAGTGCGGCGGGCCGATCAGGGCCGTGCACGATCAGTTTCCCGATCAGCGAGTCGTAATAAGGTGGGATCGTATATCCGTCATATAGCGCGCTATCCATCCGCACGCCAAGACCACCGGGCGCATGAAACTGTGTGATCTTGCCGGGGCGTGGCGCAAATTCGGGCAGCTTTTCAGCGTTGATGCGCACTTCGATGGCGTGGCCGTTGATGTGCAGATCATCCTGCGTGAAGGACATCGGCAGGCCTTCGGCGACGCGGATTTGTTCGCGCACCAGATCGACACCGAAGATCGCCTCGGTCACGGGGTGTTCGACCTGAAGGCGGGTGTTCATCTCGATGAAGTAGAAGTTGCCGTTTTCATACAGGAATTCGATCGTGCCGGCGCCGATATAGTTGATGCGCGCGACCGCGTCGGCACAGGTCTTGCCAATGGCGGCGCGTTCTTCAGCGCTGATCGTGGGGCCGGGGGCCTCTTCGAACACTTTCTGGTGGCGGCGTTGCAGCGAGCAGTCCCGCTCGCCCAGATGCACGGCACCGCCCTTGCCATCGCCAAAGACCTGAATTTCGATATGGCGGGGCGTGCCGAGATACTTCTCGATATAGACCTCGTCATTGCCGAAATTCGATTTGCCCTCGGCGCGCGCAGTTTGAAACGCGCGTTCCATGTCGGCGGCGGTTTCCGCCACTTTCATACCCTTGCCACCGCCACCGGCGGTCGCCTTGATGATGACGGGATAACCCACTTCTTCACCGATGCGTTTGGCATCACTCAGCGTGGGAACGCCGCCGTCACTGCCGGGTACGCAGGGCACGCCCAGCTTTTTCATCGTATCCTTGGCCGTGATCTTGTCGCCCATAATGCGGATATGTTCGGACGTGGGGCCAATGAAAGTCAGGCCGTGATCCTCGACGATCTGCACGAAATTGGCATTCTCGGACAGAAAGCCATAGCCGGGGTGGATTGCCTGCGCACCGGTGATTTCGCACGCGGCGATGATCGCGGGGATCGACAGATAGCTGTCGGTGCTGGGCGGCGGGCCGATGCAAACCGATTCGTCGGCCATGCGCACATGCATCGCGTCTGTGTCGGCGGTAGAGTGTACAGCGACCGTTTTGATGCCCATTTCGCGTGCGGCACGGATCACCCTCAGGGCGATTTCGCCACGGTTGGCTATCAGGATTTTCTCGAACATTGCTGGTGCCTTATTCGATGATCATCAGGGGCGAGCCATATTCGACGGCGCCGCCATCCTCGACCAGAATGCGTTTGACCGTGCCACCGCGGGTGGCGTGGATGTGGTTCATCGTCTTCATGGCTTCAATGATGAGCAAAGTGTCGCCTTCGGATACCTTGTCACCGACAGACACGAAGCTGGGCGCGCCGGGTTCAGCCTGCGTATAGACTGTGCCGACCATGGGCGAGGTCACTGCGCCGGGGTGGCTGGCGGGATCTTCGCCGGCGTCGGGCGCGGGGGCGGCAGGCGCGGCCGCATGTGCCACAGGCGCCGCTGCGGCGGCAGGGGCCGGTGCGTAATACTGCGGTGCAGACTCAGCCTTGCGGCTGACGCGCACATTCAGGCTATCATCTTCGCCGTATTCGCGTTTGACCTGCAATTCTGTCAGATCGTTATCATTCAGAAGCTGGGCCAGCGCCTTGATAAAGGCGACGTCGTCATCATGCTTTTTCTGTGGCATCGGGTTCCTCGACCGTTTGCGCCCTTGCGTGAGCGCTTTGGATTTTTGCCGGTTATATGGCATGCTGCGCTGTTAGAAAAGCACGGGTTTGCCCTGTTGAGCCGGGTTTGGCCACCTGTCGTGCCATGCAGGTCAGGAATTCATCAAAAGGATGGGCGTGGATACGCCCGAACCTGTGCTCAGGACGGGGGGATATCGCCCTGCGGGGGCAGGGGACTGCCGGGGGCAAAGGTCGCCTCGGCCATCACAGTCGGTTCCTGGTGCCGACGAGCTGCACGCAATTCACGCATGCCCAGATACAGCCCGCTGGCGATGATCAGTGCCATGCCTATCAGCGTCGACGTAGGGGGCGTTTCGTTGAAGATCCACCAGCCGACCAGTGCCGCGAAAGGCAGGTAGGTATAGTCAAACGGGGCAACCAGACTGGCGTTGGCCACCTGATAGGCCCGCGTCAGCAACATCCAGCCAACCGCGCCCACCAGACCCAGCAACAGCAGTTTGGGCCAGTCCAGCCATGTTTGCGCTGGAAGTTCCATGCGCATGTGGTGAAACTCTGGCCCGATGGGCAGGACGGCGTTGATCACCCAGCCCATGGGCAGGATCAGGACGCCCATCATGGTGATGGTTTGCAACCCGGTGGTCAGCGTCGTTTCCCGATCGCCGATCTGGCGGGCCAAAATCTGTGAAATGGCATAGGTCAGCGCGCAGGTGAGCGGCAGGATCGCCACCCAGCTAAAGCTGTCGCCGCCGGGATTCATCGCGATCATCACGCCTGCAAATCCGACCACCAATGCCGCGATGCGATGCCATCCAATGGTTTCGCGCAGCACCACCGCCGCCAGTGCGACCGTGATCAGCGGGGCAGAGAAAAAGATCGTGGTGACCTCGGCCAGCCCCATAAACGGGAACGCCGCGTAAAACAGCGAAAAGCCGCTGGCCAGCAAGGCCGCACGCGCAAAATGCAGCTTCCACAGTGGCGTCAGGATGCGGTATTTCCCGCCCAGCCACAGGATCACCGGGATCAGCAATATCGGCGTGATGATCGAGCGCACCATGATCAGGTTCCAGACGGGGTGCGCTGTCACCAACATCTTGACCAGAACATCCTGCACCACAAAGAACAGCATGCCAATTTCGACGCAGACGATCCCCTCGATCGCGTTGGAAGGCTGGGCGGTTGTCGGGGCGATATGCGTGGAAGTTGCAGTCATACGGGCAGACTTTCCACAGCCCGTCAGGCCGGTCGCGTCAATTTGCGACGCGCTGTCGCAAACGGCGCATAAAAAAACCCGCAAGGGCGTGCCTTGCGGGTTAAGGTATTGCCGAAATTCAGAAAATTTCGATCATCGCGCCGGGCCCGATTTTACTCTTGGGCCTTGCGGTTTTCGATCAGGTCATCAACCACGGCGGGTTCCGCCAAGGTCGAGGTGTCGCCCAATGTGTCGAAATCGTTCTCGGCGATCTTGCGCAGGATGCGGCGCATGATCTTGCCCGAGCGGGTTTTTGGCAGACCGGGAGCCCATTGAATGATGTCCGGCTTGGCAATTGGGCCGATTTCGGTGCGGACCCATTTTTCCAATTCCTTGCGCAACGCGTCCGTCGCCTCCACCCCGTTCATCAGCGTGACATAGGCGTAGATGCCTTGCCCCTTCACTTCGTGGGGATAGCCAACGACGGCGGCTTCGGCGACATCGGCATGCGCGACGAGGGCGGATTCGACCTCGGCGGTACCCATCCGGTGGCCCGAGACGTTGATGACGTCATCGACGCGCCCGGTGATCCAGTAATAGCCGTCCGCATCGCGCCGACATCCGTCACCTGTGAAATAGTAGCCTTTGTAGTCGCTGAAATAGGTCTGCTCGAACCGATCGTGATCGCCGTAGACCGTGCGCATCTGGCCGGGCCAGCTGCCTTTCATGCACAGGACGCCCTCGGCCACGGTGTCGGTCTGTTCCTCGCCGGTTGTCGGCTCAAGGATGACAGGTTCGACGCCAAAGAATGGCCGGGTGCAACTGCCGGGTTTGGTGGGGGTGGCGCCGGGCAGGGGGGTCATCAGGTGACCGCCGGTTTCGGTCTGCCACCATGTATCGACGATGGGGCATTTGCCCTTGCCGATGACATCATTATACCAATTCCACGCTTCGGGGTTGATCGGTTCGCCCACGGTGCCCAGCACCTTGAGGTCGCTGAGATCGCATTTTTCGACAAATTCAGTACCCTGCGCCATCAATGCGCGGATCGCGGTTGGGGCCGTGTAGAATTGGTTGACCTTGTGCTTTTCGCAGACCTGCCAGAACCGGCTGGCATCGGGGTAGGTTGGCACGCCTTCGAACATGATGGTGGTCGCGCCATTGGCCAGCGGGCCATAGACGATATAGCTGTGGCCGGTGACCCAGCCGACATCGGCAGTGCACCAGAACACGTCTCCATCGTGATAATCGAAGGTGTATTTATGCGTCATCGCGGCATAGACCAGATACCCGGCCGAGCTGTGGACGACGCCCTTGGGCTGCCCTGTCGAGCCCGAGGTATAAAGGATGAACAGCGGGTCTTCGGCGTTCATAGGCCGGGCAGGGCAGTCGGGGCTGGCGTGCTCCATCTGCGCCTTGACGTCCACATCGCGGCCCTCGATCCAAGTCGTCTGGCCACCGGTGTGTTTGACCACCAAGCAACGCACCTTGTCCGAGCAATGCAGCAAGGCCGCGTCGGTATTGGATTTCAGCGCTGTCTTGCGGCCACCGCGGGGCGCCTCGTCGGCGGTGATCACCACCTTGGCGCCGGAATTGTTGATCCGGTTGCCCAAGGCGTCGGGCGAAAACCCTGCAAAGACGATCGAATGGATCGCGCCGATGCGCGCGCAGGCCAGCATGGCATAGGCGGCTTCGGGGATCATCGGCAGATAGATCACCACCCGGTCGCCACGCATTACGCCTTGGCTGAGCAGGACGTTGGCAAAGCGGTTCACCTTTTCATGGAGCTCGCGATAGGTGATGTGCAGCGCAGGTGTTTGCGGATCATCGGGTTCCCAGATGATCGCGGTCTGACCGCCGCGCGTTGCCAGATGTCGGTCGATGCAGTTGGCGGCGACGTTCAGAACGCCATCTTCGTACCATTTGATCGATACGTTGCCGGGCTTGAAGCTGACGTCGCTGACCGTGCTGTAGGGTTTGATCCAGTCCAGATTTTTGCCCTGCTCATCCCAGAAGGCATCGGGATCTGCGATCGAGGCGTCATACATCTTCTGGTATGTCGCGGCATCGGCATGGGCATTGGCGGAAAACTCGGCGGAGGGCGGGTAAGTCTTGTCGGTCATTTCGAACCTCGGTCTTTGAATTTGGGGGCGGGCGGCCCGGCTGTTTGCGGGCCGCCAATACGCTTAGATGGCCAGATATTCTGCCCGCAGTTGTTCATTTTCAAGCACTTCTGCGGCGGTGCCGTCAAATACGATGCCGCCGGTGTCCAGAATGATGGCCCGGTCGGCCAGTTGCAACACGCGCACCGCGTTCTGTTCGACGATTACGGTGGTGATGCCCTGAGCCTTGATGATGCGCAGGGTTTTCTCGATCTCGTCGACGATCACCGGGGCCAGACCCTCGTAGGGTTCGTCCAGCAGCAGTACCTTGATGTCACGCGCCAGCGCGCGGGCGACGGCCAGCATCTGTTGTTCGCCGCCCGACAGGGTCACGCCCTCTTGCTTGCGGCGTTCAGCAAGGCGGGGGAACAGTTCATACAATCGGTCCAGTGACCAGCCGATAGGCGGGGCAATCTGTGCCAATTGCAGGTTTTCTTCTACCGTCAGGCCGGGGATGATGCAGCGATCCTCGGGGACCAGACCGATCCCGGCGCCTGCGGCCTCGTAGCTTTTCATGCTGTGCAGGGGCTGGTGGTCCAGCCAGATTTCGCCATGCTTGACCTGCGGGTCGTCCATCCGTGCGATGGACCGCAGCACGGTGGTCTTGCCCGCGCCGTTGCGCCCCAGCAGGGCCAGAATTTCGCCCTCGTGGACGTTAAAGCTGATGCCCTGAACGATATAGCTTTCGCCGTAATAGCTTTCCATTTCCCAGACCGACAGAAAGGCCGGGGCGGTTTCGGCGTGGTTCTTGTGCTTGGAAAAGTCGGGTTTGACGTTCATTTCGGTTCCTTTCGCAGTCCCGGACCCCGATCAAAGGTCTTTTGGCTGGCGTGGAGGCCCCGGAGGATGTCCGGGGCTGCGTTACGTTCGGATCAGGCGCTTTCGCCCAGATAAGCCTCGCGGACCTTCGGGTGGCCCTTGATGTTTTCGGGCGTGTCCTCGACCAAGGGCGTGCCCTGGGCCAGAACCGTGATCCGTTCCGACAGCGAGAAGACCACATGCATGTCATGCTCGATGATCGCGATGGTGATGTCACGTTCTTCTTTGATCTGTTTCAGCAAATCGATGGTGTTGTTGGTGTCAGCCCGCGCCATGCCGGCGGTCGGTTCGTCCAGCAACAGCAGCCGGGGTTCCTGCGCCAGGCACATGCCGATTTCCAGCCGCCGCTTGTTCCCACGGCTCATCGAGGCCGAATGATCGTGGCGCGCGTCGGCCATATTCAGGCTTTCCAACATGTGCTCGGCCTGTTCGATCACCTCTTTTTCGTGGCTGATCGATTCGACCGCATGCATACGGAACGCCCCGTCGCGCTTGGCAAAGATCGGGATCATCATGTTTTCCAGCACGGTCAGATCCCCGAAAATCTCGGGGGTCTGGAACACGCGGGAAATGCCCATCTGGTTGATCTCGAAGGGTTTGCGCCCCAGCACCGATTGCCCATCAAAACTGACCGAGCCGGTGTCGGGGATCAGTTTTCCCACCAGCACGTTCAGCAGGGTGGATTTACCGGCCCCGTTGGGACCGATGATGGCGTGGACGGTGTTTTCCTCGACCGTGAGGTTCACATCCCCCAGCGCCTGCAATCCACCAAAGCGTTTGTTGACGTTTCTGACTTCTAGAATGCCCATCGTGACGTCTCCTTATTCCGCAGGGGTGGATTGAGTGGATTTGTCGTCAGACGACTTGCCACGCTTCAAGAGTTTCGAGATCCGCTGACCACCTTCAACAAGGCCTCCAGGCAGGAAGATCACGACCAACATGAACAGGATGCCGAGCGTCAGGTGCCAGCCCTTGCCGATGAAGGGATGCACGATGAATACCATCGCGTCTTCAAGGCCATCAGGCATGAACGAGAACCACTGATGCAACACGTTGTCGTTGATTTTCGAAAAGATGTTCTCGAAGTATTTGATGAAGCCTGCGCCCAGAACCGGACCGATCAGCGTGCCAGCACCGCCAAGGATGGTCATCAGAACCACCTCGCCCGAGGCCGTCCACTGCATCCGCTCGGCGCCCGCCAAGGGGTCCATCGAGGCCAGCAGACCACCGGCCACACCGGCATACATGCCCGAGATCACGAAGGCCGCCAGCGCGTAGGGTTTGGTGTTCAGACCTGTATAGGTCATGCGCTGCTGGTTGGATTTCATCGCCCGCAGCATCAGCCCAAAGGGCGAGCGGAAGATGCGGATCGACATATAGAAGGCCAGGATCAGGATCACCGCGCAGAAATAGTAGCCCGCGTTAAAGTCAAACGCCCATGCGCCCAGATCCAGCTTGTGGGTCGTGCGCATTTCAAACAGTCCCAAAAAGTGCGGCACTGATTCCCAGTCGTTCAACAGGATCTGCGGGTCTGATGTGTAAACCTGAAGACCCGTCTCGCCGTTGGTGATCGTGGTGTTGAAGAACCGCCCGATCAGATCCGAATACGAGATCGCGAACATCATCTGCGCAAAGGCCAGCGTCAGGATCGAGAAATAGATGCCCGATCGCCGCAGGCTGATATAACCGATCATCAGGGCAAACAGCGCGCTGACCACGATGGCCAGGATAAGGCCCGGCAGAACGTTGAAATCCAGCAGCTTGTACATCCAGACAACTGCGTAAGACCCTATGCCCAGAAAGGCGGCGTGACCGAATGACAGATAGCCCGTCAGACCGAACAGCAGGTTAAAGCCGATGGCGAAGATGCCGAAGATCACGAAGCGTTGCATCAGGTCCGGATAGCCCGCGTTAAACTGTGCCATCGCCGAATTAGTCGGAAACGGGTTCAGCAGAAAGGGGGCCAGCAGCGCCATAAGGGCAACGATGATCAGCAGCGACGTATCGCGTTTTCCAAGTCCAAGCATGGGTTAGTCCTCCATCACGCCCTTGCGGCCCATAAGGCCACGCGGACGGGTAAGCAGAATGATGATGGCCACCAGATAGATGATGATCTGGTCGATGCCGGGAAAGATGGCCTTTATTTCGTTCATCGAGGCAAAGCTTTCGAGGATGCCCAGAAGGAAGCCTGCCAGAACAGCGCCGGGGAAAGACCCCATGCCGCCGACCACGACCACCACAAAGCTGAGGACCAGAAAATCCATACCCATGTGGTAGTTGGGCGAGTTGATGGGCGCATACATGACCCCCGCCAGCCCCGCGACAGCGGCTGCAATGCCGAACATGATGGTGAAACGCTTGTCGATGTTGATGCCCAGCAGGCCAACCGTCTCGCGGTCGGCCATGCCGGCCCGCACGACCATGCCGAACGTGGTGAATTGCAGAAAGGCAAACACGGCACCGATGATAATGGCGGAAAAGCCGAAGTAGACCAGACGCCAGTAGGGATAGATCACTGCGTTGGGCTCAAGCCCCAGCATCGCCCCGAAATCGAGCGATCCGCGGAACACGTCGGGCGCGGGTGTGGGGATGGGGTTTGCGCCGAAGAAATACTTGATGATTTCCTGCAAGACGATCGCCAAGCCGAAGGTCACAAGGATCTGGTCGGCATGGGGGCGTTTGTAGAAATGCTTGATCAGGCCGCGTTCCATGATGAAACCGATGGCGATCATGATGGGGATTGAGAAAAAGATGGCCAACGGCACGGACCAATCGATGATCGCGTGGCCTATATCCGGCCCAAACCACGATTCGACGTAGGGTGTTTCAACTTTCAGAGGATTTCCAAGGAAATCCTTCTGAGTGTCATCCAGCGTCACATAGCTGAACGACAGGATACGTTGCAAAGTGACCGCGCAGAACGCGCCGATCATGAACAATGCGCCATGTGCGAAGTTGACGACACCCAATGTGCCGAAGATCAGGGTCAGACCAAGGGCGATCAGCGCATATGCCGATCCCTTGTCCAGCCCGTTCAGAACTTGAAGAAGAATTGCGTCCATTATCCCCACCCAATGCGAAACGGAAATCACTCGGCCACGGCCGTTGATTTGAGAAAAAAGGGGCGCGCGTGGTCCGCGCACCCCCGTCTTTTAATGGTGTTAGGCGCCGGGGTTGCAGTCACCCAGCTCGCCACCGGCGAACATCGGGTGATCAGGTGCGTATTCCACCTGCGCGCGTGGCGTGATCTCGACGATTTCCAACGTGTCGTATTCGTTGGTCGGGTTCTCTTTGCCTTTCATGACCAGCACATCCTTGAAGCACTGGTGATCGTCGGCACGGTACAGGGTCGGGCCATTGCCCAAGCCGTCGAATTCAAAGCCTTCCAGCGCTTCGACAACGCCACAAGGGTTGAATGTGCCCGCACGTTCGACCGCATCCGCATAAAGCAGCGTCTGCACATAGCAGGTGTGCGCCGAGTTCGAGGGCGGACGGCCATACTTTTCGCCAAAGGATTTCACGAAGGCCTTGGAGCCCTCATCCTGCAACTGCCAGTTCCAGTTCATCGAACCGATAACGCCCTGCACGTTCGCGCCGGCACCGGCAGCCATCAGTTCCGAATACAGCGGAACGACGATTTCGAACTGCTTGCCGTTGACCATCTTGTCTTGCAGGCCGAACTGGACCGCGTTGGTCAGCGAATTCACCATGTTCCCGCCGTAGTGGTTAAGAACCAGCACATCCGCGCCCGAGTTCAGAACCGGGGCGATGTAGGACGAGAAGTCGGTCGAGGCCAGTGGCGTCAGAACGTTGTTGACGGTTTCCCAGCCCATGGCCTCGGTTGCGGCCTGCATGGATTCCTGCTGTGTCCAGCCCCATGTGTAATCCGCCGTCAGGTGATAGGCCCGACGATCCGCGCCATAGGCGTTCTTCAGAACCGGTGCCAAAGCCGCGCCCGACATATAGGCGTTAAAGAAGTGACGGAAACCGTTCGCCTTCTTGTCCTTGCCGGTTGTGTCGTTCGAGTGCGTCAGGCCCGCCATGAAGATCACGCCAGCCTCTTGGCACAGACCCTGAACAGCCACAGCCACGCCCGAGGACGAGCCGCCGTTGACCATGACAGCGCCGTCTTTTTCGATCATCGACTTGGCCGATGCGCGCGCTGCGTCCGATTTGGTCTGCGTGTCACCGGTGACATACATGACCTTCTTGCCCAGAATACCATTGCCCTTCAGCGCCTTGGAGCTGAAAGTGCTCAACATTCCGCCGTCGCCTTCGCCGTTCAGGTGTTGAACGGCCAGCTCCTGTGCGCGCAGCTCGTCCAGGCCTTCTTCGGCGTAGGGGCCGGTCTGAGGCACGTTAAAGCCCAGTGTCACGGTGCTGGCGTTGGTCGGGTCATTGGTGAAAGCAGACGCGCTTGACGCGGTGAAGATCGTCGGAGCGGCCAGGCCAGCGCCGGCAATCGCACCGGTCTTCAGCACGCCACGGCGCGTGAATCTCGAATTGGACATGTGTATCCTCCCATTAAAGAAATCATGGAAAGGGCCTCCTCCGAGCCTTCCCAGATCGCACAAGTGTGCAAATACTGTATGCCACAGGGTAAGAAAACTTCTCAACAACTGCTTTCAGGCAAACAATATTTTTGTAAAGAAATGAACAGAAGTCTGATAGGGTTTGTAAATAGTTTTCCAAACGCCCTGCAAGCGCGTTGATAACGAAAGAAAATTACGTGACGGAAAGCAGCACAATCGGGACGCGCATCCGCCAGCGGCGACTGTCTCAGGGGATGCGCCAAAGCGCACTGGCCGAAGTGGCGGGCATTTCGCCCTCCTATCTGAACCTGATTGAACATAATCGGCGCAGAATCGGGGGCAAACTGCTGTTGCTTCTGGCCGAGGCGCTGGGGGTTGAACCCACGGCACTCAGCCAAGGGGGGGAGGCGGCGTTGATGGAGGGGCTGCGCGATGTCGCCCGACAGACGCCGCGCGACCCCGCAGCGACCGCCCCCGAACTGGACCGCCTTGAAGAATTCGCAGGCCGCTTTCCCGGCTGGGCGCAGTTGCTGGCGCAGGCCCATCAGCAAAGCGAACAGCGTGCGCGCTTGGTGCAATCGCTGACCGACCGTCTGGCGCATGATCCGCATCTGGCCGAATCCCTGCACGAGGTTCTGTCGGTCGTCACCGCCATCCGTTCGACCGCGTCGATCCTGGTCGAAACCCGCCAGCTTGAGCCGGAGTGGCAGGCGCGGTTTCATCGCAACATCAATGAGGACAGTCAGCGTCTGGCCGAGGGCGCGGAATCGTTGGTGCAATATCTGGATGCGGTGCCCGGATCGGCCAGCGATATCCGCTCGCCCCAGGAAGAGATGGATCAGTTTCTGGCGGCCCATGACTATCATTTTGATGCGCTGGAGGTGGGGGGCGGTGGTGATGTCGACGCAATCCTGTCCGCCAGCGATGTCCTGACCCTGCCCGCTGCACGTCAGCTATGCCGTGCCGCGTTAGCGCAATACCGCGCGGATGCGGCGCTGATCCCATTGGATAGATTGCGCACGGCGCTGGGGGAAACGGGACTGCATTCGGCGCTGTTGGCGCAACGGTTTGATGTGGATTTGCCGGTGATGCTGCGTCGATTGGCGTTCTTGCCAGTGTCGGATGTGGGGCCTGTGGGGTTGGTGATCGTCGATGGCGCGGGCGCGATTTTATTGCGCCGCCCCTTGGACGGGTTCGCGATGACGCGCCCTACGGGAAGTTGCCCGTTATGGCCGGTGTTTCGCGTTCTGTCCCAGCCCGGTGGCGCGCTGGAACAGCATCTGATCCAGCCGACCCGCGATGCGCGCCGCGTGGTCGCGCTGGCCTGTGCCATGCCGGTTGGCCCGCCTGTCGTGAACGCCCCGCCGCTGTTGCGCGGGGTCATGTTGCTGTGGCCCGCACCCGAGCCCGCACCCGAGGATGACGCGCCGAGGCAAGAGGTCCAGCCCGTCGGCACCAGTTGCCGCATTTGCGCGCGCGCACATTGCGTGGCGCGGCGCGAACCCTCGGTTCTGGAAGAGGCAGCACCGTGACGCGGTACCATCAATTCCGGCACGGCCTCGGGTTGCTGCATTGTTTTTTGACATAGTGTGTGGATTGTTGCGATACTAAACCACTGCGCACCCGAACTGGGAGGTTGGGAGCGCAGGCCACACACTTTGGCACCGCAACCACGGGGAGGGGCGCGCCGCATGAACAAACAGGTTTTGCTGATCGAAGACGAGCCGAACATTATCGAGGCGATCAGTTTTATCCTGTCGCGGGACGGCTGGCATGTGAAAACCCATTCCAACGGGCGTGATGCGCTGGAGGTGGTGCGCGCGCGGCGTCCGGATCTGATCATACTGGACGTGATGCTGCCCGGGCGCAGCGGGTTCGACATTCTGACCGACATTCGCAAGTCCGATGATATTGCCGCCATACCGGTGCTGATGCTGACTGCGCGTGGCCAGCGCAAGGACCGCGAAATGGCCGAACAGGCGGGCGTCAGCCGCTATATGACCAAGCCGTTTTCTAATGCCGAAATGTTAAGTGCAGTGCGGGATCTGGTCGGCGCATGAGCCCGCCTGACGTTCCGCGCCCAATGTTCGTTGGTCGAAGCACCTATCGGCGTCGGCGCATGGCCGATGCGGCGGTGTTGCTGCCGATCTTGGGGGCGCTGTTAATGATCATGCCCCTGCTGTGGGTGGGCAATGCTACAGAGGGTGCAGGGGGGGCGCGCACCTCGGGGGTGATGATCTATCTGTTTTTGGTCTGGGGCGGATTGAGTGTGCTGTCGGCGCTGGTGGCGCGCTATCTGAATCCCGACCCGTCCGAACACGGCGCGGACGACGCGGCAAGCGAGCCGCCCGTTTCGCGACCGGTCCCTGATCCGGCGCGCGGCCCGACCGGGGGCGATTGATGGCGATGCTGAACGTCCTTGTTGCGGTCTGTCTGGTTTATGTGGTGTTCCTGTTTACGGTGGCCTTTCTGGCAGATCGTGCGGCACGGCGTGGGCGCGGCGCGTGGTTAAGCTCGCCGTTGGTCTATACGCTGTCGCTGTCGATCTATTGCACCGCCTGGACGTTTTACGGCGCGGTCGGCTTTGCCGCGCGCTCGGGGTTGGAATATGTGACGATCTATCTGGGCCCGACCCTGGTGATGATCGGCTGGTGGTGGACCCTGCGCAAACTGGTGCGCATCGGGCGCAGTCAGCGGATCACCTCGATCGCGGATATGATCAGCTCGCGTTACGGCAAATCCAACACGCTGGCGGTCTGCGTAACCCTGTTGGCCGTGATCGGGGCCACGCCTTATATTGCGCTGCAATTGCAGTCGGTCACCCTGTCCTTCGCGGCGTTTTCGGCGCGCGATCCAGTGGCCAACGGCGACGACCTGCAACTGACCGCACTTTATGTGGCACTGGGCCTGACAGCGTTCACCATCCTGTTCGGTACCCGCAATCTGGACGCGAACGAGCGCCATCACGGCGTGGTCATCGCCATCGCCCTTGAGGCCGTGGTCAAACTGTTTGCCTTGCTGGCTGTCGGCATTTTCGTAATCTGGGGGCTGGGTGATGGGCTGGCGCATATGATCGCGCGCATAGACGCCTCGCAATTGGCCAACTTCGAAGTGTCGGGCAGCCGCTGGGTCGGGCTGACCTTGCTGTCTGCGGCGGCGTTTTTGTGCCTGCCGCGGATGTTTCAGGTGCTGGTGGTCGAGAACGAGGATGAGGGCCATTTGCGCACCGCCGCTTGGGCCTTTCCGCTGTATCTGATGTTGATCAGCCTATTCGTGGTGCCCATCGCCGTTGCGGGGTTGGAACTGCTACCGCGAGGGGCCAATCCGGACCTTTTCGTGCTCAGCCTGCCCTTGATGGCGGGCCAGACCGAGCTGGCAATCCTCAGCTTTCTGGGTGGGTTTTCTTCGGCCACCTCGATGGTGATCGTCGCGGCGATTGCGCTGTCTACCATGGTATCGAACCATATTGTGATGCCGATCTGGCTGAAGGCCACAGGCGGCACTGCGGTGATGTCAGGTGATGTGCGAAATGTGGCATTATTGGCCCGTCGCCTGTCGATAGGTGGGGTCATTCTGTTGGGATATCTCTATTTCCGCCTGTCGGGCGCGGGCACTGCGCTGGCCGCGATCGGGCTGGTTTCCTTTGCTGGGGTGGCGCAGTTTCTGCCCGCGTTGATGGGCGGTCTGTTCTGGCGCGGGGCCACGCGCTTGGGCGCCTTGGCCGGGCTGGGCGTGGGGTTTGTGCTGTGGCTATATACGATGTTTCTGCCCAGTTTCGGCGCGGGGGTGATCCTGTCGTTGGATGTGATGCAATCGGGCCTGTTCGGGTTAAGCTGGCTGCGCCCTCAGGCGCTGTTCGGCGCCGAGGGCATGGATCCGCTGGTGCATGCCGTTATGTGGTCGATGCTGCTGAACACGGGCGCGTTCTGTGCGGTGTCGATCATCACCTTCCCCAAACCGGTCGAGCGTCTGCAAGGCGCGCAATTCGTCAATGTGTTCGAGCATTCGAGCACCGCTGGCAGTTGGTCAGGCGGTCTGGCCCAATCCGAAGATCTGTTAATCATGTCCCAGCGGATCATGGGCGCAGACGAGGCGCAGGCGCTGTTCGGACAGGCCGCGCGCGCGCAGGGCCTGTCGGGCTATCTGCCCGAACCGTCGCCCGACTTTCTTGAGGGGCTTGAGCGCAAGCTGTCAGGCTCGGTCGGGGCGGCCACGGCGCATGCGATGATCAGCCAGATCGTGGGCCGGGCCACTGTCTCGGTCGAGGATCTGTTGGCGGTGGCGGATGAAACCGCGCAGATCATGGAATATTCCAGCCAACTTGAAGCGAAATCGGCCGAACAGGCCCGCACCGCGCGCCAATTGCGCGAAGCGAACGACAAATTGACTCAACTGTCGGTGCAAAAGGACGGGTTTCTCAGCCAGGTCAGCCATGAATTGCGCACGCCGATGACCTCGATCCGGGCGTTCTCCGAAATTTTACGTGATCATGACGGGTTAAGGTCGGGGGATCAGCAGAAATATGCGACCATTATCCACGATGAATCGCTACGCCTGACTAGGCTGCTGGACGATCTGCTGGACCTTAGTGTGCTGGAAAGCGGGCAGGTGGAACTGAACGTGCAGGACGGCACCTTGGCCGAGGTTCTGGACCGCTCCGTTGCCGCCGCCGGTGGCGCGCCGGGGGCGCTGCGTATTGTTCGCGACCGGATGACCGAAGACGTGGTCCTGACCACGGACCTGCACCGCCTGTCGCAGGTGTTCATCAATCTGATCGCCAATGCCCGCAAATATTGCGACGCGCCCGATCCGGTGCTGGATATCCGCGTGACGGCACAGGGCAAAGGGCTGAGCGTTGATTTTGTCGACAACGGCAGCGGCATCGCGCTGGCGGATGAGGCGCTGATCTTTGAGAAATTCTCGCGTTTGGGTGATACCAAGGCGGGCGGTGCGGGTTTGGGTCTGGCGATCTGCCGCGAGATCATCCACAGGCTGGGCGGCTCGATCAGCTATCTGCCGGGGCAGGGCGGCGCGGCGTTTCGCGTAGACCTGCCGCGCAAGATTTAACGCGCTTTCGCGCCTTTCAATGGCGGGATTCAGAATTTGGTAACCTAGCCGCGCGTAGGGTGGGCGTAACTGCAACGGGTTCAGGGGCGCGGCAAGGCGTATGTCAGACGGCACAGGCAATACAGTCATCCACCGCAAGGCGCGCGTCGCGCGCGAGGAATATCAGGCGCGCGCCATGTCCCCGGCCAAGGCGCTGCGACTGGCGCTGGCCACCTCGGCTGACCAGATGTTCGACCTGCCCTTGGTGGTGACCGCTCTTGAACAAGTGGAACTGTCCCAGACCGCGCTGCGTAGGGAATTTGACGGCGGCGGTTTACTGATGTTGTTGGACGGACCGGGCGGGGCATGCGGTGGCGTGCGGATTGACCTAGCGCTGTTGACCGCCTTGATCGAGGTGCAGACGACAGGGCGCGTGACGGGCCGCGTACTGTCAGATCGCCCCGTCACCCGCACCGACGCCGCCATGGCAGCGCCGCTGATCGACGCGGCGTTGACTGGGGCCGCGGCGCTGCTGGGCGACGAGTCGCCCGATCACCGGTCCCCCGATCACTGGGCCATCGGATATCGGTTCGGCGTGATGATGGAAGACCCGCGCGCCATGACGCTGGCCCTTCATGCGCCGGCGTTCCACGTCTTTCGCTTGTATGTCGAGGCGGGCGAGGTGGCGCAGACTGGCGCGATTACCTTCCTGCTGCCCGTGCCCGAACCGATCAAGATAAACGCCCGCGATGCCAAACTGGCCGGTACCCCCCTGCGCACATTAGAGCAGAGTGCGATGGATGCCCCCGTCAGCCTTGAGGCGGTTTTAGGCCGTACCCGCCTGCCTTTGGCGCGCGTTTGCGCGTTGGAAGTGGGCGAGGTTTTGACCTTTTCCATGGAACGTCCAATGGAAATCCGGCTGGAGGTCAGCCAGAAACACACCGTGGCGGTGGGGTGTCTGGGCCAAGTGAATGGCGCGCGCGCGGTGCGTTTGTCGCCGGGTGGCCGCCCTCCGCCTGAAAGCGTGGCAGATCGCGGCGCGATCCCCCGCCGGGGGGCGTCGCCGCAGTGGCTGGACGGTGATCCGGCTGAGCATGTGCAGGATTTTGCGGCGAATGCTTCTGATGCGAATGATTTTGACGATGCGGTCGCGCAGGCGGATGTTCCGGCATTGGCAAGGGAGGTGTCTGATTGAACGATCCGGGGTTGTGCCTAAACTCAATGGGGCACCCGTTTCCACGATTCTGACCGGGCCCTGACAGCGCCAAACCACACCGACCTGCCTGTGGGCGCGCATAGCGCTTGCCAGCAGGGGGCGCTTTCGGTCTAGTTGGCGCAGGTTAAAATGAGATCGGGCGAGGTTTTGACGTGGCAGGGCAGGTGCAACAGCAAGATCACGGCGCAGTTCGAGTGCTGGCGCTGGCAGGCGGCGCGTCTGGGGTTCTGACCACGGCATTGCGGGCCGATCTGATCAAGGCGATCCAGACGGCAAATGGCGCCCCCGAAGTGCAAGCGATCGTTTTGACTGGCGCGCAGGGTAGCTTCAGCGCGGGTATCAATGTGATGGACTATGACGTGCCCATGCCAGAGGCGTCGTCCATTGGCACACTGACACGCGCGATCGAGGACAGCGCGAAGCCCGTGATCGCAGCCATCGAAGGCGCTGCCTTGGGGGCCGGGTTGGCTGTGGCCTTGGCCGCGCAAGTGCGGGTCGCGCGGCGCGGTGCGCGTCTGGCTGCGCCAGATCTGAAGCTGGGGCTGGTGCCATCGGGGGGCGTAACGCAGCGCTTGCCGCGCATGATTGGTGCGGCTGCCGCACTGGACCTGATGCTCAGCGGGCGGTCCGTACTGGCCGGGGACCCGTTGTTAGAGCCGCTTCTGGATGCGGTCGTTGACAGTGATCCGGTGCCTGTCGCCATCGCGCTTGCCGGGCGTTTGGCGCAAACCGGCCTTTGGACGCGCAGCGGGCAGCGCCGTGATGGATTGGCCGATCCAGCGGCCTATGCCCAGGCTTTGGCCGCGGCGCGCGGGGGGGACGGGGCTGCTGCCGCCATTGTGTCCTGTGTCGAGGGGGCTCAATTGCTGCCATTCGAGCAGGGTCTGGAGATGGAGCAGACGCTTTTTGACGAAAGCCTGGCCTCGGATGCGTCCCGCGTCATGCGCCATCTGATGATCGTTCAGCGCCGGGCTGCCACGGTGCCGGGCATCCCCTTGGCCTTGGCGCGACCGGTAACAGATGTGGTTTTGACAGGCCCACGCGGACCCTTTGCCGAGGTGACGATGATGGCGCTGGATGCCGGGTGGCGGGTCTGGCTGTCCTTTGACGAGGCCGATCGCGCGGGCGAACTGATCAAACGTGTCGCGCAGATGTATGATGGCGCAGTGGCGCGTGGACGACTTGACGTTGAGGCGCGCGATGCGCGCATCGCGCGGCTGCACAACGCGCCAGCGCCCGAGGCGCAGCTGGTGTTGGAGATGGGCGGACGCGGCGTCGAGGGTCCCGAGGGTGCCGCCCGCGTGCGCATTACCGAAAGCGACGGTGTGCGCCCGGTCGCACAGGGCGGGCTGATGTGGCTGCGCCTGCATGCCCCCGCCCACATTGCGTCACTGGCCGAACTGGCCCTGCCCGAGGGTGTCGATCCGGCGCAGGCCGCCACATTGGTCAAGGCGTTGAGTGACGCGGGCAAGATCGTGCTGCGCAGTGCGCCGATGCCCGGGATGTTGGGGCGAAACATGGATTGGGCTGTCTGGACCGCTGCCTTGGCGCTGGTCGCGGCGGGGCACAGCCCCTATGCGGTCGATGCCGGGGCCGAGGCGCTGGGCTATGCCATTGGCCCATTTCGACAGATGGACACCGAAAGCTTGAAGGTGGTCGTGGCCCGGCTGGACCATCTGGCCACCGTAAGGGCACAGCCGCCGCACCCGGCCAGCAGCCTATTGCGCCGTTTGATTGCGCAGGGTCAGACCGGGTTGCGTGCGGGGCAGGGCGTGTACACCTATGGTGGCGCGTCCCCACAACGGCGCATCGCATTAGAGGAAGGTGCGGTCGATCCGGCCCAGTGCGCGCGCGCATTGAAGGCGGCCGTGATCAACGAATCGGCCCGCCTGTTGGCAACCGGTATTGCGATGCGGGCCTGTGATATCGAGGTTTTGCTATTAAAGGGCTATGGGCTGGATCCGGCGCAGGGCGGCCTGCTGTTCGGAGCAGATCAGGAAGGGTTGCTACGGGTCGAGCGGGACATGAAACAGTTTCAACCGCTCGCGCCGCATATCTGGGCGCCGCATGCGTATCTTCAGCAGATGATCCGGGATGGGGTGGGTTTTTTCGGGCGCACAGGCATGCCCTGACCGGTTCAGGATAGGAATATCCCAATCACCACCATCATCAGGCCTATCACCGACAGAAACAGGGCTCCGGCATTGACCGGCACGACCGATTTCAGGACCGCGCGCATTGCGTCGTTATCCAGTCCCGACTTGCGCGCTTTCCAGACGCGAACGATGCACCACATCAACCCCAACAGTCCAGCGATCGACACAGCGGCCCCGGCCCAGATCAGTATATCCATTCGCGTCACTCCCCGGCTGCACTGGCATGGCCGTGCCCTACGCGATCCCTTGCCAAACCTCAAGCCGCCGGGCGCGTTGGGCGCGGCGGGGGCTTGCCTGAAACGGGCGCGCGCGCTACTCACGCAGGTCTAAGCGGCCCGTGCGAGGCCCCGACATATATTGAGGACAGCCATGAGTGATCAGATCTCCGATACCACCTACAAAGTGACCGCAGATGAACTGCGCCAGTTCATCGAACGGATCGAGCGTCTGGACGCCGAGAAAAAAGATCTCGCAGAGCAGCAGAAAGAGGTCATGGCCGAGGCCAAATCCCGTGGTTACGACACCAAGATCATCCGCAAAGTGATCGCCCTGCGCAAGCGCGACAAGGACGATATCGACGAGGAAGAAGCGGTTCTGGAGATGTACAAAGAAGCGCTGGGAATGTAGTGAAATCAATGTAAGGCATTGATTTTGTGAAAATATGGGTGTTGCGTAGGGGCTGAAGTACCTTGTGCAGCGCCCTTTTTTGACGGAAAATAGAGCGTTCACAGGGGGACATTGGCGCGAAGCGCCCTGTGTAGATCAATTATCTTTAAGGTGTTGAAATGATAGTGGAAATTCTCTCATTGAATTTTACCTGACGTCTGTAAGAGAAAAATATATTATTTTTGATAAGTTAGGGACCCCACTCACATGGGCCACGCCCGCCTTCTCCGTCCTTCCAGAGGCGACATCCATCAAAAGTCTGCACCACTAAAAGTTTCCAGTGTTCGATGGGCAGTTATTAAGTTCCGATTCTTCGACGCTCAGGGGGAAATGATAGTGAGGATGTTCTAAAAAATACTTACTTTGAAGAACTGTGTTCCAACCTAAAAGACGGAATTGTGACACGGGTCCTGTCTTCGTTCATCCCATTGAAGCGCGCCTTAGACATGTTACCTCGCGGTTGAATGAACGGAGTACAAAATGAAAAAATCACTAGCGATCACAGCTCTCGCCCTGTCTGTCACTTTCAGTGCGGCCCACTCGGAGACACTGAATGTCGGCATGTCGGGCGGCTACTTTCCCTTTACTTTTGTTAAGCTTGATAAGCTGCAAGGCTTCGAGGTCGACTTTATCAACGCCATTGCAGCAGAAACCGGAGACGACGTGAACTTTGTCACGATGTCGTTCTCTGGACTGGTCGGGGCGCTGGAAACGGGTCGGATTGATACCATAGCCAATCAGATCACCATCACTCCAGAGCGGGAAGAAAAGTTCGCATTTTCGCAGCCTTACGTCTTTGACGGTGCGCAGGTCGTGGTCAAGAAGGGCAACGAAGGGACGATCACAAGCGTTGAGGATCTGAGCGGAAAAACCGTAGCAGTCAATCTGGGTTCGAATTTCGAGCAATTGTTGAATGAGCTTCCAAACGCCGGAGAAATCAAGGTCCAGACCTATGAAAGCAACATCGCCCAAGACACGGCTCTTGGCCGTGTTGATGCATTCGTCATGGATCGCGTATCCTCTGCCCAGTTGATCGCAGAAAGCCCTCTGCCGCTGGCGTTTGCTGGTAAACCGTTCAGCGAAATCCGGAATGCGCTGCCATTCCGCAACGATGAAAAAGGGACCGCGTTGCGGGACCGGACGGACGCCGCGATCACCACACTGAAAGAGAACGGCACATTGGCCGAGATTTCTGAGAAATGGTTCGGAACCGATATCTCGGTTGCGGAATAATCCAATGCGCGCACTGGATTTCAACTATATGTGGGACTTGGTTCCCGTTCTTCTGGGGTATGTTCCCCTGACGCTGTTCATGGCGTTGGTCGGTATGTTTTTCGCCCTCATACTGGCCTCGCTTATGGCAGTTGAACGGGTTTTCCGCGTGCCTGTGCTTGACGTTTTTGTGCGCCTTTTCATCAGCTTCTTTCGCGGTACCCCGCTGTTGGTGCAGCTGTTCCTGTTCTACTATGGCCTGCCGCAGGTTTTGGCGTTCTTGACCACAATCAATGGCGTCACAGCAACCATCATGGGTCTGACCCTGCATTTCTCGGCCTATATGGCCGAGAGTATCCGCGCGGCCATCCTAGGTGTTGACCGCAGCCAATGGGAGGCGGCGCAAGCCGTGGGGATGACCCAAACGCAAATGATGGGTCAGATCATCCTACCGCAAGCTGCCCGCGTGGCAGCCCCGACCTTGGTGAACTATTTCATCGATATGATCAAAGGCACGTCGCTGGCATTCACTTTGGGGGTTACCGAACTTATGGGTGCGACACAAAAAGAGGCTGCGGGAAGCTTTTTATACTTTGAGGCGTTTCTGGTTGTTGCTGCGATCTACTGGATCATGGTCGAGGCGTTGTCCTATGCGCAACGACATTTGGAAACCTACTTGAACAAGGCGTATGCAAGATGACATCAAATGCCGCCATTTCCATCAAAGGGCTGAGCAAATCTTTTGGTGACACGCCTGTTCTTGATAATATTTCACTGGACATAGCCCCCGGCGAACGGGTGGTTGTCATCGGGCCATCCGGCACCGGGAAATCCACTTTGCTGAGGTGTCTGAATTATCTGGACAGGCCGGACAGTGGGGTTGTCAGGATTGGTGGTGACCTAACGGTTGATTCCGCAAACGCATCGCGGTCTGATATTCTGGCGCTACGGCGCAGGACATCGTTTGTGTTTCAGAACTATGCCCTCTTTGCCAACAAGACGGCACGCGAGAACATCACCCAAGCACTCATTACCGTCAAAGGCCAATCCAAAGCCGACGCCATAGCGCGCGCGGACGAGACGCTGCGTGAAACCGGTTTGATCGACAAGGCAGATTCGTATCCTGCCGCGCTATCAGGGGGGCAACAGCAGCGTGTTGGCATAGGTCGCGCAATGGCGCTGGATGCCGACCTGATGTTGTTCGATGAACCCACGTCAGCGCTGGATCCCGAGTGGGTAGGCGAGGTGTTGGACCTGATGCGACGTGTCGCTGAGAAACACCAAACAATGATGATCGTCACGCACGAGATGCAATTCGCCAGAGAAATAGCGGATCGGATTATTTTCATGTCCGATGGGCAGATCGTCGAGCAAGGAACACCAGAAAAGGTGCTGGAAGCCCCCGAAGATCCGCGCACCAAAGCCTTTTTGCGGCGGGTTGCAAAGGCCGGTTCTGAATAGCTAGACTTTGCGCACCAATTTTGTGGGTGGCAAAGGCGTAAAATATACGGATCGCTTGATTTCACGGACCTAGGTCGCTTGAAAAGTTGCCCCACACTAAATACTGCGCTTCTTGGATGTATTAAGAAGCTCTGGGCAGGTGACCTTGATGGCGCTTTCTGCGACACAAGGCGCTGGATGGCCAAGTGACGCCAAACACCGCGCTGTGGTCGATGGGTCGGGGCGCAGCAACGAATGGGATATAGGTCAAATGCGGTTTCCAGTTTTGCAGGGTGTGATGGTCGAAGGCCGTATGCGGCGTTGTGTGGTCTATTGTATCCTGCCGGCGCTGGTGTTTTACGCGATTTCGTTGATCGTGATGTCGCTTGCCGGGTTCACTGTTCTGGAAATCTTGCGGGACACAGCGCAACTGACCAAGCTGTCCAGCTTTCTGGGTTTTCTATCCAGCATCGGTAGTTGGCTTTGGGTTTCGGCGGCGACGCTGTGCTTTTTCGCCATGGCGACTTATGCAGGCCCGCGCGAAGATCGCCATCGGCTGCTGTTGAAACTGGCAGGATGGTTCGGGGCCGTTCTGGCGGTGGACGATTTTTTCCTGATCCACGACCGCTATATCGCAGAAGGGTTGCTGATCCCGCTTTATGCGGCCTTTGTGATCTATCTGGTGGTCAAGTTCCGTGATGTGATTGTCGAAGTCGACGGCGTCGCCTTTCTGACGGCTGGCGGGATGCTGTTCATGTCGGTTGCCGTGGATGCCGTTCAGGAAATCCTGCCGATATCCTACAGTGCATCGCAGATCGTCGAAGAGGGCTTCAAGTTTCTGGG
The DNA here is from genome assembly GCA_035798175.1 of Rhodobacteraceae bacterium KMM 6894. Lineage (GTDB taxonomy): Bacteria > Pseudomonadota > Alphaproteobacteria > Rhodobacterales > Rhodobacteraceae > Roseovarius. The sequence goes on along the minus strand of JAPFBS010000013.1, from coordinate 16,091 downwards.
CGGTGCCGGCTGGCTGTATTTTTGTTTCCGGCTGGCGGCCTGGCGCCGGGACTGACCGACGCGGTTCGTCGGATGATCTGTCCCGTCTGGTAACAGCGTGACGTCATCGGGCCTTTCGGAAGACACTTTTAAAACGGAAAAAGCCGCGCGATGCATTCGCGCGGCTTTTCTTTTTTGTCAGATTAGGCCGTTTCAGGCGTCGTCGTCTTCGGATGTTTCACGCTGGGTCGCGTCGGCCAGATCGTCATCATCCGATGCGGCGGAACCGATATCGTCAAACAGTTCTGCGATCTCGAAATCAGCTGCCGCTTCTTCTTCGGCTGCCAGTTCCTGGATCGATTTGCCCGACGCCTGCAATTCGGCTTCTTCAACCGAGCGAGCAACGTTCAGAACGACGATGGTGTCGACCTCGGGGTGCAGCGAGACGTGGACGTCATGCAGGCCCAGATATTTGATCGGGCGGGGCAGAGAGACCTGCTTGCGATCAATGGTAAAGCCGTTTTCGGTGCCAGCATCGGCAGCATCGCGCGTGGTAACCGAGCCGTACAGCGCGCCCGAGTCGGCGGCCTGGCGAATCACAACGAAAGACTGGCCTTCCAGCTTGGCGGCCATCGCTTCGGCCTCTTTGCGGGTTTCCAGGTTCTGTGCTTCAAGTTGCGATTTGCGGGTCTCAAAGTCAGCGATGTTCTGCTTGGACGCGGACAGCGCCTTGCCCTGAGGCAGCAGATAGTTGCGTGCAAAGCCGGATTTGACGTCGACGACTTCGCCCATCTGGCCCAGTTTGGCGACGCGTTCGAGAAGGATCAATTTCATGTCGAATTCTCCTTATTTCACGGCGTAGGGCAGCAGGGCGAGAAAGCGGGCGCGTTTGATGGCACGGGCCAGTTCACGTTGCTTCTTGGCCGAGACGGCGGTGATGCGCGAAGGCACGATCTTGCCACGCTCAGAGATGTAGCGTTGCAGCAGGCGCGTGTCTTTATAGTCGATCGCAGGTGCGTTGTCGCCCGAGAAGGGGCAGACCTTGCGGCGGCGGAAAAATGGTTTGGTAGCCATGTGTTAGGGTCCTTTACCTTAGGCGTTGATCAACGGCGCTCGCGGCGCTCGGCACGCTCGTCGCGTTTTTGCATCTGCACGGACGGGCCTTCGGGATGGGCGTCAACCTTGATGGTCATCACGCGCATCACGTCGTCATGCAGGCGCATCAGGCGCTCCATTTCCTGAACCGCAGCGGCGGGCGCGTCGGTCTTCAGAAAGGCGTAGTGGCCCTTGCGGTTCTTGTTGATCTTGTAGGCCATGGTTTTCACGCCCCAATACTCGTGCTCGACGAGTTTGCCACCGTTGTCGGTCAGCACGGCCGTGAAATGTTCGATAAGGCCTTCGGCCTGCGCGGAGGAAAGATCCTGACGCGCAATAAAGACATGCTCATAAAGGGGCATGCGGGTATCCACTTCTGTCTGGGCGCATTTCATAGCCGGGGCAGGCAACGTTCCGCAGCCCCGGCACGAGAGTCTGCGCGGTTATCAATCATGCGAAACGAGCGCGACCTATAGGGTGGATGGCCTGCCCACGCAAGAGCGTGCACACAGGAGAGGCGGGCAGGGAAGGCGCTGTGCGGCCCTTGTGGTGCCAGTGGTCGGCGTCTGGCTGCAAAATCGCCTGACTTTGAACCGACCCGTGCCCCATTGCTGCCCGGTTTGCTTGTCATCCGTTGATCATCGCAGAACGTGAGGGCTAGACCGATGACATCGTTACCAGACACCTACATGCCCGATGGGCCGATCCGCCGCCAACAGAAAGTTCCGTCCTACTATACTGAGGCTGCGGCCGAAACTTCGCTGATGACACCTGTGTTGCGGGCGATTGGCGTTGGCTGCATCTCGGCGGCCGGCGGTATGTGGCTGATCCCGGTGGTGCCGGGCGATGCGTTGATGCAATTAACCAAATTGTTGCTGTCGGCCTGCATGGCCGTGGGCGGGGTGATGTTGTTTGGCGGATCCCGCCGCACGGTGGGCCCCGAGGTGCATATCGACACCCGCGCCCGCCGAATCATGATCATCGAACGGGATGCCAAGGGACGTGTTCAATCCGAAACCAGTCACGAGGTCGATCTGCTCAGCGAGATCGTGCTGCGCGACAATCTGCTGACAGCGCGGGACGCGCACGGGCGCACGATGATCGCCCTGCCGGTGCGCGATCCGGCAGTGGAAAACGCGTTGATGGCCATGTTGTCGCGCGCGCGCGCCTGATCGGTTGGATCTTGGGGTGGCTGACCGGAGGGGCGGGGGCAGACCTGCATCCAGTCACACGGGATGTTGAATTCTGCGCAATTGCTCCTGCGCAAATATGCGCTAGTTTGAGGCTGGTAATTCTGTCCCCAACTCGGAGCCGAAATAATGAAGACAACCACCCTTTTTGCCGCTGCCCTCGCATTGACCGCCACCGGCGCGCTGGCCGAGCCTGCCAAGTACACGCTGGACGCCAGCCACAGTCAGGTGCTGTTCAGCTATGAGCACCTGGGATATTCGACCACCTACAACCTGTTTTCAGGGTTCGAGGGGGAAATCATGTTCGACGAGGCCGAGCCGGCAAATTCGTCCGTAAACGTGTCGATCCCGGTCATGTCGCTGTTCACCGGTTGGGAAAAGCGGTTTGATCACTTTATGTCCGACGATTTCTTTGGCGCGGCCGAGGGTGACATGATCACTTTCACCTCGACGTCAATCGAAGTGACTGACGAGGACGAGGCGAAGATCACCGGCGATCTGACGATCAATGGCGTCACCAAATCCGTCACGCTGGACACCGAGCTGAACAAGATGGGCGCGCATCCCATGTCCGGGAAAGACTGGATCGGTTTTGACGCTGAAACGACCATCCTGCGTTCGGACTTTGATCTGGGCAAATACGCGCCCAACATCAGCGACGAGTTGGAGGTCGAGATTTCGATTGAGGCGATGAAGGCCGAATAAGTCGGCGTCTATAACCCAATCAAAGGCCCGCCTCTCCGTATGGAGGGCGGGCCTTTTTTGTTGGACCTATTGTCCGCGCGTTGCGGTCAATTGCCAATCGATCAGCACCGCAAACCCCAGCGAATCGGGGTCGGTGGTGCCCTGTCCGATTTGGAAATCTCGGCGATCCACGGTCAACCGCCCGCTGGCGGTGGCGGTATCGCCCTCGATCTGCAGAGTGACGGGCATTTGTACCGGCACGCTTTGGTCGCGAATGCGCAGGGTGCCGTCTGCGATCAGGCCCTGTTCTGCGTTGATCAAGTCTGCATCGAACTCTGCCGTGGGCCATGTGCTGGCGTCGAAATAGTCCGGTCCCATCGCCTGATCGGTGACGGATCCCAGCGTCAAAGATCCGATGTTGATGGTGACCGCCACCGCGCCGTGTTTGCCCGTGGCGTCGGCCGTTTCGCCGTAGGTGATGCCCGCAGTCCAGTCGGCGAACCGACCCGTTACGTCCGCGCCCATCTGGCTGATCGTGATCTGCAACGTGCCGTCCTGAACCTGCCAGTCGCTGTCGACTGTCTCCAGAGTGGGCGCGCCCCCGGTCTGCGGCGCGAACCAACCAAATCCAGCAGCACCGCCGATTACCGCGCCCCAGATCGCCAGCGCCGCTATAAGTGGCAGCACATGCCCCGGCTGATGTTCCGTCGGCTCGGCCGCGATGCCCGACCACATCCGGCGCAACGTGGCGTCGCGGTCAATCACATGGTGCTTTAGCGCGCCGATCACATGCAGGACGATGGCCCCCGCCAGCACCCATTGCAGCAGGTAATGCAGCGTCCCGGCAAGCTTCGACAGGTACGGATCGATGGGCACAAACGGCAGGCCCTGACCCAACGGCCACCAGATTGGCGCGAATCCGGCGCTGGCCGCGTGATGCACCCAGCCGCTAAGTGGCACCGCAATTAGCGATCCATACAGCAGCCAATGCACGGTTTCGGCAAGCCGCGATTCCAGCCAGTTATCGCCGTTCAGCAGACGGGGGCGGGGTTGCGACAGCGCCCACAGGATGCGCAATACCGCGACGGCGAACAACGCGATGCCCAGCGTCTTGTGCGTTGAGAATAACAGTTTCGCCCAGCCGATCAGTGCGTCACTGCTTGCACCATCGGCGGCGGTTATCCGCTCGGAAATCTCGCTGGCGATGATCCCCAGTGCGAACAGCGCCGCGATCATCAGGGCGGTCAGCCAGTGAAACAGACGGGTGATGGATCCATAGGTCGATGGGGTATTTTGGCGCGGCATGGCGGGCTCCTGTTTGGGTGCCAGTCATTCTAAAGGGTTTAACGTCACGCGCCAGTCACGTGGATGCACACATCCCCTGCGCCATTGCGCGCCCGGTCTCGTCGCGCTATCCGATGGGGTAACGAGCGAAACAGGGGGGCAGATCATGAGCCGCGCATTCATTTTTCCCGGGCAAGGCGCCCAAACCATCGGCATGGGCCACGCCCTTGCGCAGGCCTATCCGGCGGCACGTGCAGTGTTTGACGAGGTTGACGAGGCGCTGGGTGAGTCGCTGTCGGCGCTGATCTGGGAAGGTGAGCAGGACACGCTGACCCTGACGCAGAACGCGCAACCCGCGTTGATGGCCACCTCATTGGCCGCACTGCGCGCGCTGGAGGCCGAGGGCGTGACCTTGGAGGCGGCCAGTTGTGTGGCGGGGCATTCCTTGGGTGAGTATTCCGCGCTGGCGGCGGCGGGGGCGTTGTCGATTGCCGACACCGCGCGCTTGCTGCGCATCCGAGGTAAAGCCATGCAAGAGGCCGTGCCGGTCGGTGTTGGCGCAATGGCGGCGGTTCTGGGGCTGGATCTGGAGGCTGTGCGCGCCCTCGCGGCCGAGGCCGCGCAAGGCGAGGTTTGTCAGGCCGCGAATGACAACGATCCCGCGCAGGTGGTCGTGTCGGGTCACAAGGGCGCGGTTGAACGCGCGGTTGATCTGGCCAAGGCGCATGGCGCGAAACGTGCAATGCTGCTGCCGGTCAGCGCGCCGTTCCACTGCGCGTTGATGGCCCCGGCGGCTGAGGTGATGCAGGCCGCACTGGCCGAGGTGACGATGAACGCCCCCGCCGTGCCCCTGATCGCCAATGTCGAGGCGGCACCGGTCAGCGATCCGGACCGCATCCGCGCATTGCTGGTGGCGCAGGTCACAGGTGCGGTGCGCTGGCGCGAAAGCGTGATGTATATGGCCGCAAACGGCGTGACCGAGACATGGGAAATTGGCGCGGGCAAGGCCCTGTCGGGCATGGTGCGCCGGATCGAACGGGAGATGGCGGTGCGCAACATTGGCACGCCCGAGGACGTGCGCGCCGCTGTTGAGGCGTTGAACAGCTAAGGCCGGGCGCTAAGATTTTTCGCGAAAAATCTCGCACGTGGCGAGGACAGGGAAGGAATATCACATGTTTGATCTGACAGGAAAATGCGCGCTGATCACTGGCGCGTCGGGCGGGATCGGTGGCGCAATTGCCACCGCGCTGCACGGGGCAGGGGCCACTGTGGGCCTAAGCGGCACACGTGTTGAGCCGCTTGAGGCGCTGGCAACTAAGCTGGGCAGTCGCGCCCATGTGTTGCCCTGCAACCTGTCGGACGCCGAGGCGGTCGAGGCCTTACCGAAACAGGCCATCGCCGCCATGGACGCGCTGGATATTTTGGTCAACAACGCCGGAATCACCCGCGATCAGTTGTTCATGCGGATGTCCGATGAAGATTGGCAATCGGTCCTGGATGTCAACCTGACCAGCACCATGCGGCTGTGCCGGGGTGTGATGCGCCCAATGATGAAAGCGCGCTGGGGGCGGATTATAAATATTGGCTCCATTGTCGGGTCCACTGGCAACCCGGGTCAGGCGAACTATGCCGCCGCCAAGGCCGGTTTGATCGGCCTGACCAAATCCATCGCCTATGAGGTCGCCAGCCGGGGAATCACTGCAAACGCGGTCGCGCCCGGTTTCATCGCCACGCCGATGACGGACAAGCTGACCGATGATCAAAAAGCCAAGATAAATACGCAGATTCCTGCCGCCCGCATGGGCGAACCGGATGAGATCGCCGCCGCCGTGCTATACTTGGCCAGCCCCGAAGCGGGCTATGTCACCGGGGCCACCCTGCACGTCAATGGCGGCATGGCGATGCTGTAACCGATCAAGGACTCTTGCAATTCGGCAACGATTGCGCATTGTCCTGAATTGATTTGCCAACGCCGCGCCATATGCTATAGGCGGCGCAGATTTACCCAAGGCGGATAAAACCGCTGTTGGGGCCCGTCGGTACAGTGACTGGACCACAGTGACTGATCTATAGTGCCGGGGTCACGAACCACTTGCCCTGCGGGGCACCATCAAGGCCGCTACCCGTCTCGGGCGGGGGCACAATCGGGCCAAGGCGCCCAGCGAAGATGAGGATTATGACATGAGCGATATCGCAGACCGCGTTAAAAAGATCGTTGTAGAGCACCTGGGCGTCGAAGAAGACAAAGTCACGGAAAACGCCTCGTTCATCGACGATCTGGGCGCTGACAGCCTGGACACGGTTGAGTTGGTCATGGCGTTCGAAGAAGAGTTCGGCATCGAGATCCCCGATGACGCCGCCGAGAACATCCAGACTTTCGGTGACGCGGTTAAATTCATCAACGAAGCCTCCTGAGGCGGATGATGTCCCCTTGACGGGGGACCGACATTTAAGAGGCCCTCGTCCGGGAACGGACGGGGGCCTTTTTTGTTTGAAATTGTTTACTGGCGCACCGGCGTTGCCTGCCTGTGAGCTTCGCCCCGGTGCAATGCGTCGTTTGCGGCGTTATTTGCGGACGGAATGCCGATTTGAGAATATCACCCTTGCTGTGTATCATGCGAAGGGTGCGACGCTCCTGCACGGTGCGGAGCGTGAAATCCGGGGCATGTCAGATATGATCATCTATCCAACGCTGGAACTGTTTAACGGCAAATGTGTTTCGCTGACGCGCGGGCGGCTGGATGAGCCGGTCTTGTGGCATGTGGACCCTGTTGAAACCGCGCGCGGCTTTGCGGCTGCGGGGGCCGAGTGGATGCATATCACGGACATCAACGGCCTGCGCGAGGACGGCGACAACAAAGATCTGCTGCAGGAAATCATTCGCGCTGCCGGTATTCCCGTTCAGTTGGGCGGTGGATTTCGCAGTCGCGATCAGGTCGAGCGCTGGATCGACCTGGGCGTGGGCCGGGTGGTGATTGGCACGATGGCCGCGCGCGATCCCGAGGCACTGCATACGCTGGCCAAACTCTATCCCGATCAGATCACGCTGGCGGTTGATGTTTTTCAGGGCGCGGTGATGACCGACGGCTGGCGCTCCAGCTCCAGTTTTACGCCTGAAACTTATGTGGGGGCGTTTGACGACGCGCCGCTGGCGGGAATCATCGTGACCGATATCGATGCCGATATTTTGGAACGCGACGCCAGCCTCAGTGTAATCACCGCGCTTGCCGCCTCGACCCGCCATCCGGTGATCGCGCGTGGCACCGTGGCCAGCGTTGATGACGTGTCACGTCTGGCCTATGTGCCCAACATTGCGGGGGCGTTGATCGGGCGCGCGCTGTTGGCCAAGGATGTCGATCTGGCCGAGGCGCTGGCCGTGGCCCGCTCGGCAAGTGACCCTGTGGCGGCGTTCCAGTAACCCCTGATCTATTGTCGCGCTGGCATCCGTACCATGCGCGGTGCCATGCCCGGCGCTCTGCTTGGTCTTGCCCATCGGGGGCAAGCCGGGGTAAGACCAGCAAATCAGAGTTTAAAAGGGGGCAGCATATGCGCCGTGTCGTTGTTACGGGCCTTGGATTGGTCACACCGCTGGCCTCCGGCGTCGAAGAAAGCTGGAGCCGCCTGTTGGACGGCCAATCGGGGGCCGGCCCGATCACGCGGTTCGACGCCACCAATGTCCTGACCAAATATGCCTGCGAAGTCCCTTACGGCGACGGTAGCGACGGCACGTTCAATCCCGACACCTACATGGAGCCAAAGGAACGCCGCAAGGTGGACCATTTCATCCTGTTCGGTGTTGCTGCGGCCCAGCAGGCGGTCGAGGATTCCGGCTGGATGCCACAGGACGAAGAGTCGCGCGAGCGCACCGGCGTCATGATCGGCTCGGGCATCGGTGGGTTGCGGTCCATTGAAGAAACCACGCTATTGATCCGCGACAAGGGGGCGCGGCGCGTGTCGCCGTTTTTCATCCCCGGCGCGCTGATCAACCTGATTTCGGGGCAGGTCAGCATCCGTTATGGATTTAAAGGACCGAACCACGCGGTTGTCACGGCCTGTTCGTCAGGCGCGCATGCGATTGGCGATGCGGCCCGTCTGATCATGTTTGATGACGCTGACGTTATGGTCGCAGGCGGGGCCGAAGCCGCGATTTGCGAAATCGGCATTGCCGGGTTCAACGCTTGCAAGGCGCTGAGCACTAAGCGCGCGGACGATCCAAAGGCCGCCAGCCGCCCCTATGACGCGGACCGTGACGGGTTTGTCATGGGCGAGGGCTCGGGCATGGTCGTGCTGGAAGAATACGAACACGCCAAGGCGCGTGGCGCGAAAATCTATGCCGAGGTTCTGGGCTATGGCCTGTCGGGCGACGCCTATCACATCACCGCCCCTTCCGAGGATGGCGATGGCGGGTTCCGCGCAATGAAAATGGCGCTGAAACATGCGGGCGTCGATCCGGGTGACGTGGATTACATCAACGCGCATGGCACCTCGACCATGGCCGACACGATCGAATTGAAGGCGGTCGAGCGTCTGCTGGGCAACGCGGCTGCCAAGGCCACGATGAGTTCGACCAAATCCGCTACCGGCCACCTGTTGGGCGCGGCGGGTGCGATCGAGGCGATCTTCGCCATTCTCGCGCTCCGCGATCAGGTTGCACCGCCGACGATCAATCTGGACAATCCGGCGGTCGAAACCCCGCTGGACTTGGCACCGAACAAGAAACGTGAGCGTAAGGTGGATATCGTGATGTCCAACAGCTTCGGCTTTGGCGGGACCAACGCCAGCCTGTGTCTGGGCAAGCCGCGATAATGTGGCGTAATATTGCGTCCAACGCGCTGACTTTTCTGGTGGTGATCACCTTCCTTCTGGGTGGTCTGATCCTGTGGGGGCAAAGCACATTTCACGCCGAGGGGCCGCTGGCCGAGCCTATTTGCCTGCGTGTTGAACGCGGTGCAAACATGCGCAGCGTGTCGACGCAACTGGCGGATGAACAGGCCGTGACCAGTGCTGCGATCTTTCGCATCGGGGCGGATTACACTGACAGGGCGACGGATTTGAAGGCCGGCAGCTGGTTGGTACCCGAACATGCCAGCATGTCCGAGATCATCGATCTGGTCACCCGCGGCGGGGCCAGCACCTGTGGCACTGAAGTGGTCTATCGTATCGGCGTCACCAGCAACGAAGTGCAGGTGCGCGAGTTGGATCCAGCCACCAGCCGCTATGTCGAAAAGGCGGCCTTCGTGCCCGGCACCGATGAGGCGCCCGAGGTCTACACTCAGGTCAGCGTCAAGCCCGACACGCGGTTCCGCGTGGCCGTGGCCGAGGGCGCGACCAGTTGGCAGATCGTCGAGGGGCTAAAGGCCATGGCGGTGCTGGAGGGCGATGTCGCGACTGTGCCCGCCGAGGGCACGTTGGCGCCCGACAGCTATGAAGTGCGCAAGGGCGATACCCGTGCCAGCGTGATCGAGCGGATGCAAACGGCACAGGAGGTGCTGGTTGCCGCAGCTTGGGCGGGCCGCAGCGCTGACCTGCCGCTTGCGGATGCGCAGGAGATGCTGATTCTGGCGTCGATCATCGAAAAGGAAACCGGCGTGGCCGAAGAACGCCGGCAGGTGGCTTCGGTGTTTATCAACCGTCTGAACCGGGGCATGCGCCTGCAAACCGATCCGACCGTGATCTATGGCATTACCGAAGGCAAGGGCGTGCTGGGCCGGGGCTTGCGCCAGAGCGAGCTGCGCGGCGCGACACCGTGGAATACCTATGTGATTCCGGGCCTGCCGCCCACGCCCATCGCCAATCCGGGACGCGCCAGCATCGAGGCCGCGGTGAACCCCGATCAAACACCCTATGTCTTCTTCGTGGCCGACGGCACCGGCGGCCACGCCTTTGCCGAAACGTTGGAGGAACACAACGCCAACGTCGCCAAATGGCGTCAGATCGAGGCCGAACGCGGGCAGGCCGACTAGACCGCAGTGACGCGACGGGCGTGGCGGATCAGACCGCCGCGCCCCGATGTGGCACCGCGCCCCCTTGACCCCATGGCCCAGCGGGGCCAAGACACCCGCCAAACCCCCGGACGGAAGGACAGTATCGTGGTGCGCAAAGCCGAGAATGGTGCGGATACGCTGGATCGCGAACGTTCGCGCAAACTGGGTGCGCTGAGGGCGCTGATGCCCTTTCTGGCCCCCTACAAGCTGTTGGTGACCGCCGCCTTGCTGGCGCTGACCCTGACGGCGGGCGTGTCGCTGTTGATGCCGCTGGCGGTGCGCCGGGTGATCGACAGTTTCAATGCCGATGATGCGCATATCCTTGACCAGTATTTCGGCGCCGCCTTGGGTATTACCGCGTTGCTGGCGGTGGGCACCGGCCTGCGCTATGCGCTGGTCACGCGGTTGGGCGAACGGGTGGTGGCCGATATCCGCAAGGCGGTGTTTGACCGCGTTATCGGGATGAGCCCCGCGTTTTTCGAGCGTGTGATGACCGGCGAGGTTCTGAGCCGGATCACCACCGACACCACGCTGATCCTGAGTGTGATCGGGTCGTCCATTTCAATCGCGCTGCGCAACCTTTTGATCTTTGTCGGCGGCTTGGTTCTGATGCTGGCCACCTCGGCCAAGCTGACGGGCATGGTGCTGTTGATCGTGCCGCTGATCATCGTGCCTATTCTGGTGCTGGGGCGCAAACTGCGCAAGTTGAGCCGTGAAAACCAGGACTGGATCGCGCAGAGTTCCGGCACCGCATCCGAGGCGCTGCTGAGCGTGCAGACGGTGCAGGCCTTCACCCACGAGGGCGCGACGCGTGGCAGTTTCGCCGATGTGACCGAGGCCAGCTATAACGCCGCGCGTCAACGGATCTGGATCCGGGCGCTGATGACGGTGATCGTGATCTTTCTGGTCTTTGCGGGCGTGGTTTGCGTGCTGTGGATGGGCGCGCGTGCAGTGCGCGCCGACACGATGAGTGCGGGCACGCTGGTGCAATTCGTGATCTATTCGATCCTCGTGGCCAGCGCCGTGGGTGCACTTTCCGAAATCTGGGGCGAGTTGCAGCGCGCCGCAGGCGCGACCGAGCGTCTGGTCGAGTTGCTGGGCACGGAGGATGCGGTCGAGGATCCGGCGAATCCGGTGGCCTTGGCCCAGCCGGTGCGCGGGGAAATCGGCTTTCACGCTGTGAATTTTACCTATCCGGCGCGACAGGACATTCCGGCGCTCAATGATTTCAATCTGACGATCCAGCCGGGCGAAACCATCGCGCTTGTCGGCCCGTCAGGCGCGGGAAAAACAACAGTCATTCAGTTGATTCAGCGTTTCTATGATCCTGATTCGGGGACGGTCACGTTGGATGGCGTGCCCCTGACACAGATGCGGCGCGATGCGTTTCGCCAGCATTTAGCGCTGGTGCCGCAGGATCCTGTGATCTTTGCCACCACCGCGCGCGAGAATATCCGCTTTGGTCGACAGGGTGCCAGCGACGCCGAGGTCGAAACCGCCGCCCGCGCCGCCTTTGCGCATGAGTTCATTGAAGGCTTGCCCGAGGGCTATGACAGTCAGCTGGGCGAGCGCGGCGTGATGTTGTCGGGCGGTCAGAAACAGCGGATCGCCATCGCCCGTGCCATTTTGCGTGACGCGCCGGTCCTGTTGCTGGACGAAGCGACCAGCGCGCTGGACGCGGAAAGCGAACGCGCGGTGCAGGGCGCGATCGACACCCTGTCCGAGGGGCGCACGATGATTATCGTTGCCCACCGTCTGGCCACGGTGAAAAAAGCGGATCGGATCATTGTGCTGGAGGCGGGACGAATCGTCGCCGAGGGGACGCATGACAGCTTGGTCGCCGAGGATGGGTTGTATGCGCGTCTGGCGCGGCTGCAATTCACCGATGGCGGCGTGGCCTAACGCAATTGAGCGCCTGACGGCGCGCTGTGTGGCTTGGCACCGGACCCACTTGGGCCCGGTGGGCGCGTGTTGCGAGGTGGGGCTGCCGTCTTGGAACGCGGTTTTTAGCGTGATGTCGAAGTGAGTATTTTAGGAACGATGAAAGGGGAGGGTGCTGGACCTTTTCGGGGGCAGTGCTAAACTGAGGTCTATGAAAATAGCAACAGCCGCTTATCCGCTGGACCCGCTGAAAAGTTGGTCCGAATTTTCCGACAAGCTGACCTCTTGGGTGGCGGATGCCGCCGGGCAGGGCGCTGAATTGTTGGTGTTTCCTGAATATGGCGCGATGGAACTGTCCATGTTGGCCGGACCCGAGGTGGCCGCCGATCTGGAGAGGTGTCTGCATGCGGTGTCCGATTTGATCGGGGATGTTGATGCGCTGCATTCTGATCTGGCGGCACGGTATGGCGTGCATATTCTGGCCGCATCTGCGCCTGTGATGGACGACGCGATTGCACCGCGCCCCGTTAACCGGGCACGATTGTTCACGCCCGGCGGGTCCGTGGGAGTGCAGGACAAGCAAATTATGACCCGATTCGAGCGGGATCCGTGGGACATTGCCCCCGGTGGACCGCTGCGCCTGTTTGATACCGCGCTGGGCCGGATCGGCATTTTGATCTGTTACGACAGTGAGTTTCCCTTGTTGGGCCGGGCCGTGGCCGAGGCCGATCTGTTGTTGGTGCCTTCCTGCACCGAGGCGTTGGCGGGATATAGCCGTGTGCGCATCGGCGCGATGGCACGTGCACTGGAAAACCAATGCGTCAGCGTGATGTCATCGGTTGTGGGGCAGGCAGAATGGTCCCCCGGTGTGGATGCAGGTGTGGGTATGGGCGGTATCTTTGGTCCGCCTGACATTGGATTTCCCGCGACGGGTGTGATGGCCGAAGGGGTGCTGAACCGCGCCGGTTGGACCTATGGCGAGGTGGATCTGGCGCAGGTCGCGCATGTACGGGCCGATGGTGGGGTGCTGAACCGAAGCCATTGGGCGGATCAAGCGGGCCGCGATGCGGCACCAGAAGCCGTACGATTGACCTGATACAGGGTGAGTGTACGCTTTACGGGCCGTTTCAGGTGCTTCGGGCGCCTGCATGTGACGTATGCGCGCTTTTAGCCTCTTGAATTACCGCGCGATTGGGGCCATTTAAGGCGCAAATCCGCATATGCGCGGAGAAGCTGCTATAGGAGACCCCATGGCCAAGGAAGATACGCTCGAATTTCCCGGTGTCGTCAAGGAACTCCTGCCGAATGCGACATTCAGGGTCGAGCTGGAAAACGGCCATGAGATCATCGCACATACGGCAGGGAAAATGCGCAAGAACCGCATTCGTGTTCTGGCAGGCGACAAGGTGCAGGTCGAAATGACCCCCTATGATCTGACCAAGGGTCGGATCAACTATCGTTTCAAATAACGCGAGACGCCGTTTCGTGCAGTGCGGGAGGGCATTTGGCCATTGGCGAAATGCGTCCGCACCCCGTCTGAAAACTGGGTGCTGATATGACGCTTTCCCCGGACGCTTCTGTCAAATTGATCCTCGGCTCGGGCAGTCCGCGCCGGCTGGAATTGTTGGCGCAAATCGGTGTCGTCCCGCATGACGTGCGCCCGCCCGACATTGATGAAACCCCTGCGCGGGGCGAGTTGCCGCGTCCCTATTGTATCCGCATGGCGCATCAAAAGGCGCTGGCCGTGCGCGCCGATGCAGATGATATCGTGCTGTCGGCCGATACTACCGTGGCGCTGGGGCGCCGTATTCTGGGCAAACCCGAAAGTGAGGCTGAGGCCGAGGCGTTCTTGCGCGCGCTGTCGGGGCGGCGTCATAATGTGATCACGGCTGTTGCGGTGCGACGCGGCGCGCGCATGTGGCAGCGGGATGTGTTGACCAAGGTCAGGATGAAATCGCTGTCGGAGAGTGAAATTGCAGCCTATCTGGCCACAGGCGATTGGCGTGGCAAGGCGGGCGGATATGGTATTCAGGGCCCGGCCGGGGCGCTGATTCCGTGGATTTCAGGCTCATTCACGGCGGTCGTTGGCCTGCCATTGGCGGAAACCGCAAATTTACTTACGGCCGCTGGCTGGAAAGGGGCGACATGATGCGCGACACGATTGTTCTGGATCATATCGGCACACGCGAGGCTGCCGCGAGGTTGGTCGGCGGGCGACTGGAAGATATCCTGATCGACAGCGAAACGCCCGGTCCCGGTACGATCTATCGCGCCATTGCGGATCGTCCTGTGAAGGGGCAGGGCGGGATGTTCCTGCGCACACCCGATGGGGCGGCCTTTTTGCGGCAGGTCCGCGGATTGGCACCCGGTCAGGCATTGCTGGTGCAGGTGACGGGCCACGCCGAGCCGGGCAAGGCCTTGCCGGTAACGCAGAAGGTGCTGTTCAAAAGCCGCTACGCGATCATCACGCCCGAGGCGCCCGGCCTGAACATCTCGCGTAGTATCCGCGATGAGGCGCGACGCGATGAGCTGTTGGAAATTGCGCATGAGGCGATGGAGGGCAGCGCGATGGGGCTTATCCTGCGCTCGTCCTGCGCCGAGGCTGACGCCGACGAGATTGCCGAGGATATCCGCGCCATGGCCGATCTGGCCGAGGCCGTGATGGCCGATGCCGAGGGCGACGCTGAGGTGCTGGTCGAGGGTGACAGCCCCCATCGATTCGCCTGGCGCGAATGGAGCGCCCCTGCGGACATCGAGACCGCTGCGGGCGGGTTCGAGACATTGGGCGTGCTGGATCAGGTAGAGGCGCTGTTGGACCCCTACGTGTCCCTCTCCGGCGGTGCCAGCATGTATATCGAGCCAACCCGTGCGCTGATTGCTGTGGACGTGAACACCGGCGGCGATTCGACCCCTGCGGCGGGGCACAAGGCCAACCTCGCCTGCGCGCGCGAATTGCCCCGTCAGCTGCGCTTGCGTGGTCTGGGTGGCCAGATCACGTTGGACCTGGCTCCGATGGCTAAAAAGGACCGCCGTCCGTTTGAAGACGCCCTGCGCTCTGCCTTCCGCAGCGATACGACCGAAACCGCGTTGGTTGGCTGGACCCCACTGGGCCATTATGAATTGCAACGCAAACGCGACCGTGCGCCGCTGGCGGGGGACTTGGCCAGAGAGTTGGCCGGAGATCTGAAGTGAGCTGCCCGATCTGCCACAAACCCTCCGCTGCGGCCTTTCGCCCGTTCTGTTCGGGACGTTGTGCGGACATTGATCTGGCCAAGTGGTTCGATGGCTCCTACGCAGTTCCATCAACTGATCCCGACGATGCCGAGGCGGCAGAACAGGCGGCGGAAGAAGCGTTGAATGGGAGTTCCGAGGACCCGCTGCGCAAGCCTCATTGAAATAATTCTAAAACCCTCTGGACACCCCGTCACCGCTATCCTAGAACGCCCAGACCCGAACGCTGATGCGTTCCCCGTGCCCGGGTAGCTCAGGGGTAGAGCAGTGGATTGAAAATCCTCGTGTCGGTGGTTCGATTCCGCCCCTGGGCACCATATTTACACGTGAGGTATGCTTTAACTTCATGAAAATAAATAAAAAATTCAATCAGGCATGCCCGATTGGGCGCAATTTTGTATCACATTCTTACTTCAGGACCTACTTCTACTTGAGCTCGTTTGGGGTGAGGTGGCACTGATGAAATGCTGCTGGGCAGTTTAATGGAATGAACGTTTGATCCACTGTTCTACACAAATTCAGTTTCCGTGTAGAACGCCGCAGGCAAGTATGGGCCGGTAAGGAACTATTACTCGAGCCGCTGCGGTTGAATCTAGCTTCCTCATGAGCGGCTCATAGAGCCCCGACAAAGCACCTAAACGTAGTAATCCCTGAAACGGGTCGGCGGAGTGCTAAATCACGCACAATGTCTGACGTCAGCGCCTATGGGTCCAATTAGCGTTATTTGATAAGAGAGTGTTCTTGGCTCATCGTAGCCACTGAG
>JAPFBS010000012.1:0-124273 GCA_035798175.1 Rhodobacteraceae bacterium KMM 6894 | reverse complement strand
CTTCGGCGTCACACGGCCCTTACCGCGACCAGACTTCCAAACTCCGCTGCCCTGCTCCGAACCCATCAGACGCTCCTCCAGTTATATTCCTATTGTTTAACTTATTTTCCCACCAGTCAACACAGATAAAAGAGAAAAAGCGCCCGGAAAATAGACCGCACACAAAAAAACGGGCTGCAAAATGCAGCCCGCTTTAACCCGAGTGTCCGACACATCAAACGACGCGTTCGACCATCATTTTCTTGATATTCGCAATGGCCTTGGCAGGGTTCAACCCCTTTGGGCAGGTCTTCGTGCAATTCATGATCGTGTGGCAGCGATAAAGTTTGAACGGATCTTCCAGATCATCCAGACGCTCGCCCGTAGCCTCGTCGCGCGAATCGATAATCCAGCGATAGGCGTGCAGAAGTGCTGCGGGGCCGAGGTATTTATCGCCGTTCCACCAGTAGGACGGGCAAGAGGTAGAACAGCAGGCGCACATCACGCACTCATACAGACCGTCCAGTTTTTCGCGATCCTCGATGGATTGCTTCCACTCCTTGGCGGGGGCGTTGGTCTTGGTTTCAAGCCAAGGCATGATGCTGGCATGCTGGGCGTAGAAATGGGTCAGATCGGGGATCAGATCGCGCACCACCGGGGTATGGGGCAGCGGATAGATCTTCACGTCGCCCTTGATTTCATCCATGCCATAGATGCAGGCCAGCGTGTTGATCCCGTCGATGTTCATCGCGCAGGAACCACAGATGCCTTCGCGGCAAGAGCGGCGGAAAGCCAGCGTAGGGTCAATCTCGGTCTTGATCTTGATCAGCGCGTCGAGAACCATCGGGCCACAAGTGTCCATATCGACAAAATAGGTATCGACACGCGGGTTTTTCCCATCATCCGGCGTCCAGCGATAGATGCTGAATTTGCGCAGGTTCTTGGCGCTCGCGGGCTTTGGCCACGTTTTACCCGTGGTCATCCGCGAGTTCTTGGGGAGGGTGAGTTGAACCATGGTCTACTCCTGCTCAGCCATTCAGCAATGTCATGCTGTTTTGGGCGATACATTGAACGGCCTCGGGGCGCTGCGCAATTGTCAGCACGTCCTGAACCGTGGATGAGGTAACGCCGGTAACCGAAGCCCCGGCAATAGAAACGATTTCGCCCGCCGACGCCGCATCAATGATGCAATCGGTGACCGGCGCAGCATTCAGGCCCGGCATTTTGTCGGCCACGACGCTGTTCACGACGGATTTGGCACGATCGCGGGCGATGGTGTCGGCGGCGTCATTGGCCGCCGAACATGCCCCCAGAGTGGTCAGGGCGATCAAAGTGATCACAGCCGCGCGCATCAGAACGTCCGTTCGCGGGGTGCGATCCGCTCAAGACTGATGCCACCCTCGGCCTCGGTGGACAGAGGCGTTTCGACGATGGGGCGATAGCTGAGCGTTACATTTTTACCGTCGACCCGGGCGATGGTATGGACCCGCCATTTTTCATCGTCACGCTTTGTGAAATCCTCGTGCGCATGGGCGCCGCGGCTTTCCTGACGGGCTTCGGCGCCGGTGATGGTGGCCAGTGCGTTGGGCATCAGGTTGGTCAGTTCCAGCGTTTCCATCAGATCGGTGTTCCAGACGAGCGTCCGGTCGGTGACATGAAGATCGCTCATCCGGGCGGCGATCGCGTCCATCTTTTCTACACCCTCCTTAAGCGTCTTGGATGTGCGGAACACAGCCGCGTCTTCCTGCATGGTGCGCTGCATGTCCAGACGCAACTCGGCGGTGGGGGTGCCACCGTCGGCGTATCGGATGGTATCGAAGCGCGCAAATGCCTTGTCGACCTGGGCAGTATTGGTGGCGGGCACAGCCGCCTCGGGATCGACAACCTTGCCCGCGCGAATGGCGGCGGCGCGGCCGAACACCACGAGGTCGATCAACGAGTTCGACCCAAGACGGTTTGCCCCATGAACCGAGGCACAGCCCGCCTCGCCCACGGCCATCAGGCCCGGAACGATCGCTTTGGGGTCATCCGCCGTCGGGTTCAGCACCTCACCCCAATAGTTGGTCGGGATGCCGCCCATGTTGTAGTGTACCGTAGGCAGAACCGGGATCGGTTCCTTGGTCACGTCGACGCCTGCGAAAATCTTGGCCGATTCAGAGATACCGGGCAGGCGCACATGCAGCGCCTCTTGCGGCAGGTGGGACAGGTTCAGGTGAATGTGATCGCCCTTGGCCCCCACACCACGCCCTTCGCGGATTTCCATCGTCATCGAGCGGCTGACATAGTCGCGCGGGGCCAGATCCTTGTAGTTGGGCGCATAGCGCTCCATGAACCGCTCGCCCTCGGAGTTGGTCAGATAGCCGCCTTCGCCACGTGCGCCTTCGGTGATCAGACACCCCGCGCCGTAGATGCCGGTCGGGTGAAACTGCACGAACTCCATGTCCTGCAAAGGCAGGCCCGCGCGCGCCACCATGCCGCCGCCGTCACCAGTGCAGGTGTGGGCGGATGTCGCGCTGAAATAGGCACGTCCGTAGCCACCGGTCGCCAGAACGACCGTCTTGGCGTTGAACACATGCATCGTGCCATCGTCCAGCTTCCAACAGACGACGCCGGTGCAGACACCGTCATCGGACATCAGCAGGTCGATGGCGAAATACTCGATATAGAATTCGGCGTTGTTCTTTAGCGACTGACCATACAGCGTGTGCAGGATCGCATGGCCGGTCCGGTCAGCGGCGGCGCAGGTACGCTGCACGGGGGGACCTTCGCCAAATTCAGTGGTGTGGCCGCCAAAGGGGCGCTGATAAATCTTGCCCTCTTCGGTGCGCGAAAACGGCACGCCGTAATGCTCCAGCTCATAGACCGCTTTGGGGGCCTCGCGCGCCAGATATTCCATCGCGTCGGTATCACCCAACCAATCAGATCCTTTGACGGTGTCATACATATGCCACTGCCAATGGTCAGGGCCCATGTTGGACAGCGATGCGGCAATCCCGCCCTGCGCAGCAACAGTGTGTGAACGGGTCGGAAATACTTTGGTCACGCAGGCTGTGCGCAAGCCCTGTTCCGCCATGCCCAGCGTGGCACGTAGGCCTGCGCCACCAGCGCCAACCACAACCACATCGTAATCATGCGTCTCATATTCGTAAGCAGCCATCAGGTCAGGTCCTCAAATCGCGATTTTGGCAAGGGCGAACAGGCCGGTCGCCGTCAGCCCATAACACAGCACCGTCACGCCAATGATCAGCGCCTTGCGGGTGGTACCGTGGGAATAATCCTCAATCATCGCCTGGGAACCCTTGCGGAAATGTTCCAACCCGACAAACAGGATCAACCCGGTCAGGATCGCCACGAAAGGATGCGCGAAGGTTGCAAGAACCTCATCGCGCGTGCCGCCCAAGGCGCTGCCGAAAACATACAGAAAAGCCGGAACGATCAACGCGAGGCCTACACCACTGACGGTCATGTGCCAGTGATGCTCGGTTCCGCTACGGGCCGAACCCTTGCCGGTGGCGCGCTTGCGGGGGGTCAGATAACGCATGGTTCGCCTCCCTCAGATGATAATGATTGTAAGGATGGTCAGAACGACCGATCCAATAACGCAGACCCAGCCCAGCATCTCAGCGGTCTTGATCTCCAACCCGTGACCGGCATCCCACAGAAAATGCCGCAGCCCGGCCAGATAATGATACCAGATCGCCCACAGCGACAGAGTGAGAACAATATCCCCAAACCACGAAGTGACGACAGCGTTCGCCGTCGCGAAATACGCGGGGCTCGTCGCAGCGGCCAACAACCACCACACAATCAAAAACACCGCCACGATCAAGGCATTCCCAGTGATCCGCGTCAGGATCGAAGAGATCGAGGTCATCTGCGGGCGATAGATAGATAGGTGCGGTGACAGAGGGCGATTACCCCGGTTTACATCAGCCATGCATTCGGTCCTTTCCCAAATCCACGCCCGGACCCGCGCATCAATGCGCCCAGCCCAAGCTTTGCCTTGTTTTAATCTTCTGCGCGCGAAAGCACAGCCCATAGTAAGACCAATTTCCGGCATATTGACGCAGAAACTGCATTTGTGATCACTGTTTTTTGCCTTGTGATCACAAATTGACCACCTCCGGCGCACGTCTGGCGACTCACCCGTACCGCTAAAGACTCACGCGATAATTTCCCACCAAATCACTGAGATTTACAAGGGCGCGCCACGCCTCCGTCTTTTTCTTGGTTCAAATATCCACTGCACCACGTGTCTGCCAGCGCTCCATTGCAAGGGGCTGTCACGCTGCACGCGTCACATAGGAATCAGTGCCCAGTAATCCAGATCCAACATGACCTCAGGCAGGTATTTGCCGCCCTCGTCGCGCAACTGGCCCGCCGTGCCGCCTTTGGTCGCGACCAGACGCAGACGTAGCGCTCCGACACCCGGCGCACTGGTTTCGGCAGTATCCAGCACCTCGGACCAGGCGGTGATCGTATCTCCCGCATAGCAGGGGTTAGCATGAGCGCCACCGTTCAGGCCCACCACCATCTGCGCATTGGCCAGCCCATTGAAGCTAAGCGTGCGCGCCATGGAAATGACGTGTCCGCCATAGATCAGACGGCGACCATCGGGGCGCGCACCAGCATCGAAATGCACCTTGGCAGTGTTTTGCCACAGGCGGGTGGCCAGCATGTGCTCGGCCTCTTCCACCGTGACACCGTCCACGTGGTCGATCACTTCTCCTACGGAATAATCGCCCCAGCGATGCGGCTCTCCGGCTAGGGTGAAATCGTAATCGGTGAAATTCAGACCCTCTGGCACCACCAGATCGGACGCCGCCAGCGCGGTTTGCAAATCGGGGATCACCGTTTCTGGGGCGGGCGCGTCGACGTTGCCTTTGCGCACCATCACCCAGCGTGTGTAATCCAACACGACCTCGTCGCGCTGGTTGAAGCCTTTGGTGCGCACCCAAACCACGCCGGATTTGCCGTTTGAATTCTGCTTGAGCCCGGTCACTTGGGAGGTCGAGCGGATCGTGTCACCCGGATAGACCGGCAACAGCCAGCGGCCTTCGGCGTAGCCCAGATTGGCCAGTGCGTTCAGCGAGATATCCGGCACTGTCTTGCCAAAGACCACGTGAAAAGCAGCGATATCGTCCAGCGGCGATGCGGGCAGGCCGCAGGCCCGTGCGAATTCATCCGACGAATACAGCGCGTGGCGCGCCGGATACAGCGCATGATACAGCGCGCGTTCGCCCCCCGACACGGTGCGTGGTACGGCGTGGTGGATCACCTCGCCGACGGTGTAATCCTCGAAAAACCGGCCCGGGTTGGTCTTGGTCGCCATTTACTGCGCCCCCAGCTTGATATCGGGCGCATACTCGCCCGGCGCATCCTTGGTCACGGCCTGACCGCAGCGCATGACGCCGTTCGCGTGGTCGTAAGCGTAGGTCGGGCTGCCATACAGCACCCAGCCCTTGTTCAATGCCTCGGTCACCTTGTGACAGAAGGCGGATGTGTCATCGGCGGTCAGTAGTCGGTAAAGCTGCATGGTTCACCCAAAGGTTGGATAGCCCAGCGCGTAATGCGCCGCGACAATGAGGGCGTAGACGACAACAGTCGCCACGACGGTGGTAATTTCTTTGCGCATCGGCGCAACCGGTGGCGGGGTCCAGTCACGATTGGCGCGGTTGATCAGGATCATTTCCACGACCGCCCAAGCCAATAGGCCGCCGAACAAAACAAAGGACGGCACGTCGCCGTTGACCAACAGGTGCGCCAAGGCCCAGACCTTGACCGCGCCCAGCATCGGGTGGCGCATTTTTCGCGCCAGCGCGGTTTTTGCACCCGAAGCCGCGAACATATAGACCGACAGCAGCATTAGCAGGTTGTTGATGCCCACCATCGCCGGGCTGCGCCCCCAGAATACCGCGCCATCGGCCATGCGATAGCCGATGACCATCAGAATGATCCCGGCCAGAATGACCAGTGCGATGGGGCCGCGCCCCTTGTCACCCATGTTGGCGCGGACGTCAGGTGCCAGACGTTTGAACAGATGCGCGCCGCTCCATAGCGCGACACCGAGGATCAGTATCAGCAGGCCCATTATTTCGCTCCCATTTCGGTAATTGCGCGGGCCTTGGCCAGAACGCGGTGCGCTGCGACGACATGCAGGTTTTCCACAATCGCCCCGTCGACCACGGCAATTCCCTGCCCCGAGGCATGACTGGCCTCGAAGGCAGCGATCTGACGCTGGGCCAGATCAATTTCCGCCTCAGTGGGCGCAAAGGCTGTATTCGCGCCGTCGATCTGCGCCGGATGGATCAAGGTTTTGCCGTCAAAGCCAAGATCGCGGCCCTGCTCACATTCGGCCCGCAGCCCTTCGTCATCGCGAAACTGGTTGTAGACGCCATCAATGGCGACAATGCGCGCGGCGCGGGCCGCCATGACGATCATCTGAAGCGCGTTCATCAATGGCAGGCGGTCGGGCCGGGTGCGACAGCCCAGGTCCTTGGTAAGATCGTTTGTCCCTGTAACCAACCCGCTTACACGACCATGCGCCGCAATATCGCGCGCGTTGAACACGCTGACGGGCGTTTCCATCATGGTCCAGATCGGCATGGTCGTGGGCAACAGATCGGCCAAATTGTCTACATCCGAGCGGGTGTTTACCTTGGGCAGCAGAATCGCATCGGCACCCGCAGCCCCCAATACGCGCACATCCTCCAACCCCCAGGGCGTGGTCAGCGCGTTGATGCGCACGATCTTGACCCGACTGCCAAATCCGCCATCATCAAGGGCGCTTTTCAGCGTCTCGCGCGCTTCGGCCTTCGCATCGGGCGCAACGGCGTCTTCGAGGTCGAAAATAATAGCATCCGTCGGCAGACTGCGCGCCTTGTCCAAAGCGCGCTCTTTCGAGCCGGGAATATACAGCACCGAGCGAAACGGGTGTGTGACGGCATCCATGGGCGGTCTCCTTTGTCGGCCGGTGTGGCGCAATTTGCGCCAATTCATGCCATTTTTCGCGCGATTGCATCAAGCGTTTTATCGCCGCAGTGCAGAAATGTACGTTTTTGGCAAAGGCCCGCGCGGACGCTGCGCGCGGGTCATTAACCACCGCTTAGAGGGTTCATGCCCATGCTGAGGGCCGATCAGGCGACAGCGATCCTTCACTGCAAAGGTGAAACCATGATACAACAGATGATCCTCGGGCTGGGCACAGCCGCCCTGTTGATGGGCGTGCAACCCGCCACTGCGGACCTCCGCCCACCCGCGTGCGCACCGCGTGCCATCGTGGTTGAACGGCTGGCCACTAAATACGGCGAAACACGTCACTCCATCGGGCTGGGTGACAACAACGCTGTGGTCGAGGTGTTCGCCTCGCCCAGTTCTGGCAGCTGGACGATCACCGTGACATCGGCCACAGGAATGACCTGTCTGGTGGCCAGCGGTCAGGCGTTCGAGACGCTGGCCGACGCCCGCCGTGTTCCCGGCAAGGACGCCTGACGTCCTGACCGGACCAGCCCGTTGGTTCGACGCGAAGAACCGCCAGCCGTCGAAAAATTATCAGACTCAGTTGGAACCATTCCAAGCCTCCAGTGTTCTCTCATCACAGCGCAACGATCAACGTAAGCGCATGATAAGATTTAACTCTGGAGGATACGATGAAACGTTTTCTGACAACGACCGCCTTTGCCCTGACATTGGGTACAGCCGCAATCGCACAGTCCGGCACATATGACTGGACCGCCCCCGTAGAGCATGGCGCAGACCAGTTTTATGGCTCGGATTTGATCGGCATGCGCATCTATCGTGCCGAGCAGGATTATACCACCGGCGACACCATCGCAGATGGCACCGAGACCGAGTGGGACGATATCGGCGAGATCAATGATCTGGTGATCACTGCAGACGGCAATGTTCAATCCGTTATTCTGGGCATCGGTGGTTTTCTGGGCATCGGCGAACGGGATGTCGCGATCAAGATGGATGCAATCCGTATCCTGACCGACCAAGACGACCCCGACGACCGTTTTCTGGTTGTTTCAGCCAGCAAATCGGATCTGGAAACAGTCCCCGCCTATGAACGCCATTCAATGGGTGAAAACGCGATGGACGGGTCGACCGACATGACAAATGACACCGACGCCGCCGCGACGATGGACAACGCCACGATGGACAACGCCATGCGCCCCAACATGGAGCGTGAAGGCTATGCCACTGTCGAAATGGTCTCGGCCACCTCGTTGGAAGGTCTGGAAGGCGCGCCCGTCTATGATGTGAACGAAAACCACATCGGCGAAATCTCGCATCTTCTGGTCGACGGCGACACGCTGACGGACGCGGTCATCGACGTTGGCGGTTTCTTGGGAATGGGCGAAAAACCTGTCAGCCTGTCCTTTGAGCAATTGCAAGTGCTGCAAAATGCCGACGGTGGCGACCTGCGCGTCTATGTCGACATGAGCGAAGAACAGCTGGAAGCACTGCCCGAATTCGAAGGGTAAGGCGAACCGCACCGACCAGCGAGTGAATCCGCTTGAAACATTGGGCCGCCCCTGACCGGGTGGCCCTTTTTCCGTGTGCGGCGGCCAAGCGACGGGAATTTGTCACAGGCGGTGACATCGGGCGTCAACGGGTCGAATCTTGCACTGGGGGCCGGGATTGGATAGCAGGAGCGCAACCATAACCGAACCCGGAGACAATTCTCATGGCCAGACCTAAAATTGCGCTGATCGGCGCAGGACAGATTGGTGGCACACTTGCCCATCTTGCGGCCCTCAAGGAACTGGGCGACATCGTCCTTTTCGACATTTCCGAAGGCACGCCCGAGGGCAAGGCCTTGGATATCGCCGAATCCGGCCCATCCGAAGGCTTTGACGCCACGCTGAAGGGCACGCAATCCTACGCCGATATCGCGGGCGCAGATGTGTGCATCGTCACAGCTGGCGTTCCACGCAAGCCGGGGATGAGCCGCGATGACCTGCTGGGCATCAACCTGAAAGTGATGAAATCCGTTGGCGAGGGCATCCGCGATCATGCGCCGAACGCATTCGTGATCTGCATCACCAACCCGCTGGACGCGATGGTTTGGGCGCTGCGCGAATTTTCAGGCCTGCCCCATGAAAAGGTCTGTGGCATGGCCGGCGTGCTGGACAGCGCGCGCTTCCGCCACTTCCTGAGCCTGGAATTCGGCGTGTCGATGCGCGACGTTAACGCCTTTGTGCTGGGTGGTCATGGCGACACGATGGTGCCGCTGGTGCGCTATTCGACCGTCGGCGGCATCCCCCTGCCCGACCTGATCGACATGGGCTGGACCACGCAGGAAAAGATGGACGCGATCGTTCAGCGCACCCGTGATGGCGGCGCCGAAATCGTTGGCCTGCTGAAAACCGGTTCTGCGTTCTATGCACCCGCCACATCGGCAATCGAAATGGCCGAAGCCTATCTGAAAGACCAGAAACGCGTACTGCCTTGCGCAGCGCATGTGGACGGGGCCTATGGCCTGAAAGGCTTCTACGTGGGTGTTCCCACGGTGATCGGCGCGGGCGGCATCGAGCGCGTCATCGAGATCAACATGAACAAGGACGAACAGGCGATGTTCGACAAATCGGTCAGCGCCGTCAAAGGTCTGGTCGAGGCGTGCAAAGGCATCGACAGCACGCTGGCATAAGCCACGATTTGAGATGATTGAAAGGCCCCGACAGCAATGTCGGGGCCTTTTTTACGCCCAACGCCGGGCTTATGGTAGGCCAGCCGTGCGCTCCGGCAGGCGGCGGCGCAATTCGGCATCGAACGCCGCAACGCTGAAATCGGGCAAATCGCCCAGTACCTCGCGCAGCACCGGCACCGGATCAAAGGGCGTCTCAATCAGCAGTCCAAGGGCGCGCAGGCGGTCCTGCAACTGGGGGGCCAGCACCTTCAACTCGTCATGCAGCACTTCATACCCGCCGGGCGCAGTGGCAACGCTGGCGGTCAGGTCGATCTGGGCCTGCCGGTGATCGGCGATATTGAAGTCTTCGGGGTCGTATTCTGTATAGCGGCGCAGCTTGGTCAGCCATTGCAGCCGGGTCAGCCCGTCGAAATGATAAAGCTGGGCCGAAGTGCTGCGAAACCGCTCGGACCGTTTGCGGCTGTCGCCCCGGAACGACCAGTGGATGCCCAGACGATAATCCTCGCCACGCGGGACGGCGCATTTTCCGGCGGAATGGCCCAAAACGCCAAAGTCCAGACAATCAACATGATCGCCATAGATCAATCGGGCGGTATCCACCCCGTCACTGCGTCGCAGCTGCGCGCGGGTGCAGGTCCGAAAAACCCCGTCAAAGATCGAATGTTGCGGCCCCGGCAGATACATCCGCTCGGCCACGGCAAAATACAGCTCGCACTCCAGCGCGCGCACGGCGGCCATTTCTTCCCCGACAGGGCGGTGTTGCACCAGAAATTCGTCGGCATCCATATGGATTAGCCAATCCACTTCGCAGCGGGCCAGCGCATGATTGGCGTTCAACCCCTGACGACGACGATGCGTCGGGGGGCGACGACCCGAGGGCGCGGTACGGTGCCAATGCGCGTCACCGCACCGGACGATGCGCACCCGACCCAGCGCCTCAAGTGGCTCTGCGACCGGATCTTCGGGATCGTCGAGATAAACGTGTATTTCGGACGCGCCCGTGCCCAGATGCCAGCCGACATTGGCCAAAACCAGCTGCGCGGGCTCATGGACAGTCATCACGATTCCCCAAGTGGCGGGCTGCATGGCGGGTTTTCCTTATATCGGCGGAGGGCCTAAATCATGGGTAAAGGTCCGGTGATTCTCTGCCAAGGGGCCAGGTGAATCATTTTTGTGATCACAGGGTAAAAACGTGTGATCACAAATGTAGATATTTTGCCTCCTATTGTCGCTAACAGGTGGTAAAGCGTTTAAACAAGCGTAAGCGTTGATGATATATACGACGAGCCAAATCAAAACGGGACAGTTTCATGAACATCCACGAATATCAGGCCAAGGCGCTGCTGCGCTCATACGGGGCGCCGGTGTCGGACGGCCGGGTCGTCTTGCGCGCCGAAGAAGCCAAGACCGCCGCAGGCGAGCTGGACGGCCCCCTCTGGGTCGTCAAGGCGCAGATCCACGCAGGCGGGCGCGGCAAAGGCACCTTTAAAGAGGCCGGCGCAGGTGAAGGCGGCGGTGTGCGTCTGGCCAAATCCGTCGAGGAAGCCGCAGACGAGGCCAAGCGCATGCTGGGCCGCACCTTGGTGACCAAGCAGACCGGCCCTGCGGGCAAACAGGTGAACCGCATCTATATCGAGGATGGCGCGGGCATCGAATCGGAACTGTATCTGGCCCTTCTGGTAGACCGTCAGACCAGCCGCGTCAGCTTTGTCTGTTCGACCGAAGGCGGGATGGACATCGAGGAAGTTGCGGAAAACACGCCCGAAAAGATCCTTAGCTTTTCCGTTGATCCGGCCACCGGCTATCAGGCATTCCACGGTCGTCGCATCGCGTTTGAACTGGGCCTGACCGGCAAACAGATCAAGCAGTGCGTCGCGCTGATGGGCACGCTGTACAAGCTGTTCCTGGAAAAAGACATGGAGATGCTGGAGATCAACCCGCTGATCGTGACCGACGCGGGTGATCTGAAATGCCTTGACGCCAAGATGGGTTTCGACGGCAACGCGGTTTACCGCCACGCCGACATCGCGGAATTGCGCGACACGACCGAGGAAGATCCCAAGGAACTGGAAGCCTCCAAATACGACCTGAACTATATCGCGCTGGACGGCGAAATTGGCTGCATGGTCAACGGTGCGGGTCTGGCCATGGCGACGATGGACATCATCAAGCTATATGGCTCGGAACCGGCCAACTTTTTGGACGTCGGCGGTGGCGCCACCAAGGAAAAAGTGACCGAGGCGTTCAAGATCATCACCTCCGATCCCCAGGTGAAGGGTATTCTGGTCAACATCTTTGGCGGGATCATGCGCTGTGATGTGATCGCCGAGGGCGTTGTGGCCGCTGTCAAAGAAGTGGGCCTGAAGGTGCCGCTGGTCGTGCGCTTGGAAGGCACCAACGTCGAGAAGGGCAAGGAGATCATCCAGAATTCCGGCCTGAACGTGATCGCCGCGGACGACCTGAAAGACGGCGCCGAAAAGATCGTGAAAGCGGTCAAGGGTTAAGGGGTGGCTGCGATCCCAGTCAAAGCGCTGCTATGCGCCGGGTTGATCGGGTCAGTGTCCGGTTGTGGCTGGTTTCGCACAGATTTGCCGGTGCGCGACGGGCCGCAATCCGAACCGCATGTCACTTATGTGGTTACTGATGCGGCCAAGACGTCACACGCAAGTCAGCCGGTTTTAGAGGAAGATAGCGAATGATCGCGCTCTGCCGGTTGAAAATGACACCATCAGCATCCTTTGGCTCGCGCGTATCCGCGCGGGTTTTTGATAAATTACAATCGCAAGGAGCCACAACATGGCCGTCCTAATCGACGAAAACACCAAAGTGATCTGTCAGGGCCTTACCGGCTCGCAGGGGACATTTCACACCGAACAGGCGATTGCCTATGGCACCAAGATGGTCGGTGGCGTAACCCCCGGCAAAGGAGGCCAGACGCATCTGGACCTGCCGGTGTTCAATTCGGTCCACGAGGCCAAACACGTGACCGAGGCTAATGCGAGCGTGATCTACGTCCCGCCGCCCTTTGCCGCGGATTCGATCCTCGAGGCGATTGACGCCGAGATGGAGGTGATTATCTGCATCACCGAGGGTATCCCGGTACTGGACATGATGCGCGTTAAACGCGCGCTGGAAGGCTCCAAAAGCCGTCTGATCGGGCCCAACTGCCCCGGCGTGATCACACCTGGCGCCTGCAAGATCGGCATCATGCCCGGCCACATCCACATGCGCGGAAGCTGTGGCGTTCTCAGCCGTTCAGGCACGCTGACCTATGAGGCGGTCAAGCAGACCACCGATCTGGGTCTGGGGCAATCGACAGCCGTGGGTATCGGCGGCGATCCCATCAAGGGAACCGAACATATCGACGTGCTGGAATGGTTCCTCGCGGATGACGAAACGAAGTCGATCATCATGATCGGTGAAATCGGTGGCTCGGCGGAAGAAGAAGCCGCGCAATTCCTGATCGACGAGAAAAAGCGCGGCCGTTGGAAACCGACTGCGGGCTTTATCGCAGGCCGCACCGCCCCTCCGGGCCGTCGCATGGGCCATGCCGGGGCGATTGTCGCCGGTGGCAAGGGCGGCGCCGAGGACAAGATCGACGCGATGCGCGCCGCTGGCATCATCGTGGCCGACAGCCCTGCCGAACTTGGTCAGGCCGTGATGCAGGCGATCGGATAAGACATGCGCGGCGGAGTCCTCACAGCATTGATCGCGATCGCGGTGACCTGCGCCGCGCCCCTGTCTGCCCAATCCATGAAACGGGTCGCTGAGCTGTGCAGCGACCCGATGACCACCGGGCCACAGAAATTGACCCTGTTCGAAGCCGAAGGTTGGATCCGTCAGGACAAGTCAAGCCTGTCGGCGGTCACGGCGATTGCCAACGCGCATATCGCCAGCTTCACCGCCGGGATGGAGGACTGGAATAGTCGCTATGCCGCCATTCCACAGTTGGCGGGCAATTTCACCCGGATGATCGACGATGGCGCGATTTCGCTCTGGACCAGGGACGCGGCCTATCTGGCGATCTCGATCCAGCAGACAGAAACCGGGGGCGAGCATCTGGCATGCTATTTCGCCGGACCCGAAGACCCCGACACGCTGGAGGTGATGGCACGGTATGGCACGCCGGAAACCGAACCAGAACAGGGGCTGACCATCATCCGCTTTGATGAATCCGCTTTTGTCATGAACCCTGAACGCAACTATGAGCTGTTCAGCGTGTTCAGCCGCCATCAAGCCTATCCCGAGTTTGCCACACCAGACGGCTATCGTCTGGAACGTGTCGAGCAAGCAGCAACAGAATAACCCCAGATTTTCCGCGCCCCGCCCACCGGATCAGACAGGGCAAAACCAAACACGGCCCCAACGCCCTTGATTTCAAAAGCGCCCAATAGAAAGGTGCCAGAATGACCGACCATCCCGCCAACGACCAGTTTCACGCCTCCAGTTTTATGCAAGGCCACAACGCCGAGTATCTGGAACAGTTGTATGCCCGTTATGCCAACGATCCCAATGCCGTGGACGAGGCATGGCAAGCGTTTTTCGCCGCAATGGGCGACGATGAGATCAGCGTGAAACGCGAGGCCGAGGGGCCAAGCTGGGCGCGCAGCGACTGGCCGCCGATGCCCAACGACGATCTGACCGCCGCCCTGACCGGCGAATGGCCCGGCGAACCGGACGCCAAGGCCGCCGGGCAAAAGATCGCGGCCAAGGCCAGCGAAAAAGGCGCCGATGTCAGTGAGGACGCGATCAAACGCGCGGTGCTGGATTCGGTGCGCGCGTTGATGATGATCCGCGCCTATCGCATCCGGGGCCATTTGATCGCCGATCTTGACCCGCTGGGTCTGCGCGAACAGCCGTTCCGCCCCGAGCTGGATCCGAAATCCTACGGCTTCTCCTCTGAGGACATGGACCGCCCGATTTTCATCGACAACGTCTTGGGCCTGCAAATCGCCTCGATTCGCGAGATCCTGTCGATCGTGCGCCGCACCTATTGTGGCACTTTCGCGCTGCAATACATGCATATTTCCGACCCGGAAGAGGCCAATTGGCTGAAGGAACGGATCGAGGGATATGGCAAGGAAATCAGCTTTACCCGTGAAGGGCGCAAAGCGATCCTGAACAAGATGGTCGAGGCCGAGGGCCTGGAAAAATACCTGCACGTTAAGTATATGGGCACCAAGCGGTTCGGTCTGGACGGCGGTGAATCCCTGATCCCCGCGATGGAGCAGATCATCAAGCGCGGTGGCCAGTTGGGCGTGCGTGACATCGTGGTGGGCATGCCGCACCGGGGCCGTTTGAGTGTTCTGGCCAATGTGATGGGCAAGCCCTATCGCGCCATTTTCAACGAATTTCAGGGCGGCAGTTTCAAGCCCGAAGATGTCGATGGATCGGGCGATGTGAAATACCATCTGGGCGCCTCCAGCGACCGTGAATTCGATGGCAATAAGGTTCACCTCAGCCTGACGGCGAACCCCAGCCACCTTGAGGCTGTGAACCCCGTGGTTCTGGGCAAGGTGCGGGCCAAGCAGGATCAGTTCGGCGATACCGAGCGAATGCAGGTTCTGCCGCTCCTGCTGCACGGTGACGCGGCCTTTGCCGGTCAGGGCGTTGTGGCCGAATGTTTTGGCCTTAGCGGTTTGCGCGGTCACAAGACGGGCGGCACGATGCATATCGTGGTCAACAACCAGATCGGGTTTACCACTGCGCCGCATTTCAGCCGCTCCAGCCCCTATCCCACCGATATCGCGCTGATGGTGGAAGCGCCGATTTTCCACGTTAATGGTGACGATCCCGAAGCGGTGGTGCATGCTGCCAAGGTAGCAATTGAATTCCGCCAGAAGTTCCACAAGGACGTGGTGATCGACATCATCTGCTATCGTCGGTTTGGTCACAACGAGGGCGACGAGCCTATGTTCACCAACCCGATCATGTACAAAAAGATCAAGCAGCAGAAAACCACGCTGAGCCTGTACACCGAGCGTCTGGTGAAGGACGGCCTGATCCCCGAGGGCGAGATCGAGGATATGAAGGCCGCGTTTCAGGCCTATCTGGCGGACGAGTTCGAGGCTGGAACCAACTATAAGCCGAACAAGGCCGATTGGCTGGACGGGAAGTGGTCCCATCTGGACAAGCAAAACAAGAAATACCAGCGCGGACAGACCGCCATCAAGGAAGAGACCTTTGCCGACGTGGGTCGCGCGCTAAGCACCCCGCCCAAGGGATTTCCGTTGCACAAGACGGTAACGCGTCTGTTGGACGCCAAGGCAGAGATGTTCAAATCCGGGACCGGCATCGATTGGGCCACAGGTGAGGCATTGGCGTTTGGGTCGCTTCTGACTGAAGGGTTTCCGGTGCGACTGTCGGGGCAGGATTCCGCGCGCGGCACGTTCAGTCAGCGCCATTCGGCCCTGATCAATCAGGATACCGAGGATCGCTATTATCCGCTGAACAACGTGCGATCCGGGCAGGCCCGCTATGAGGTCATCGATTCGATGCTGTCCGAATATGCGGTACTGGGGTTCGAGTATGGCTATACCTTGGCCGAACCTAACGCGCTGACCCTGTGGGAAGCGCAGTTTGGTGATTTCGCCAATGGCGCGCAAATCATGTTCGATCAGTTCATTTCATCCGGCGAATCCAAGTGGCTGCGTATGTCCGGTTTGGTTTGCCTGTTGCCGCATGGCTATGAGGGGCAAGGGCCGGAACACTCGTCCGCGCGTCTGGAACGGTTTTTGACGATGTGTGGGCAGGACAACTGGATTGTTGCAAATTGCACGACCCCGGCCAACTATTTCCACATCCTGCGCCGCCAGTTGCACCGCACCTATCGCAAGCCACTGATCCTGATGACGCCGAAATCGTTGTTGCGTCACAAGATGGCGGTGTCCAAGGCCGAGGAGTTTACCATCGGCTCCAGCTTCCACCGCGTTTTGTGGGACGATGCGCAATACGGTAATTCGGATACGAAACTGGTGGCGGATGACAAGATCAAGCGCGTCGTCATGTGCTCGGGCAAGGTCTATTACGATCTGCTGGAAGAGCGCGACAAGCGCGGGATCGACGATGTTTATCTGATGCGGTTCGAACAGTTCTATCCCTTCCCGGCGCAATCCGCAGTGAAGGAATTGGAGCGCTTTAAGGGCGCCGAAATGGTCTGGTGTCAGGAAGAACCCAAGAACCAAGGCGCTTGGAGCTTCATCGAGCCGAATATTGAGTGGGTGCTGGGCCGGATCGAGGCCAAACACAAGCGGCCAGATTACGTTGGCCGTGCCGCTTCGGCCTCGCCCGCGACGGGTCTGGCCAGCCAACACAAAGCACAACAAGAGGCGCTGGTGGATGCCGCGCTGACCATGAGAGGAAAATAAGCCATGTCAACTGAAGTGCGCGTGCCCACATTGGGCGAATCCGTGACCGAGGCCACCGTTGCCACATGGTTCAAGAAACCCGGTGACGCAGTGCAGGCCGACGAAATGCTGTGCGAGTTGGAGACTGACAAAGTCACCGTCGAAGTGCCCAGCCCGGTTGCCGGTAAGATGGGCGACATCATCGTCGCCGAGGGCGAAACAGTGGGCGTAAACGCCCTTCTGGCGATGATCGACGCAGGCGAAGGTGCCAAATCCTCGGACGAGGCGCCCAAGGCGGTAGACGCCGGACCAGAAGAGGTCAAACCACGTGAAGACGGCGCCAGCGTGGACGTGATGGTGCCGACATTGGGCGAGAGCGTATCCGAGGCGACCGTTTCGACCTGGTTTAAGAAGGTCGGCGACGTTGTGGCCGCTGACGAAATGCTGTGCGAGTTGGAAACCGACAAGGTGTCGGTCGAGGTGCCATCACCCAGCGCGGGTACAATTACCGAGATCCTGGCGAATGAGGGCGACACGGTACAAGCGAATGGCAAGCTGGCCGTGCTGTCATCAGAGGCAGGTGCGGGGACTGCTGCACCAGCGGCCACTGCGGCAGCGCCTGCGCAAGCCTCTGGCGGGACCGGTGGCAAAGATGTCGAGGACGCACCGTCGGCCAAAAAGGCAATGGCCGAAGCCGGTTTGAGTGCTGATCAGGTGACGGGCACAGGCCGCGACGGGCGCATCATGAAAGACGATGTCGCCAAGGCGATTGCGGCGGGCGGCAAGGCTGCATCCGCGGCCCCTGCCCCGGCTGCCGCGCCGCGTGCGCCTGTCAGCGCCGATGATGCTAGCCGCGAAGAGCGGGTCAAGATGACCCGCCTGCGTCAGACCATCGCGCGCCGCCTGAAGGACAGCCAGAACACCGCCGCGATGCTGACCACCTATAACGAGGTCGACATGACCGAGGTGATGGCGCTGCGCAACGAGTACAAAGAGCTGTTTGCCAAGAAGCACGGGGTCAAGCTGGGCTTCATGTCGTTCTTTACCAAAGCCTGCTGTCACGCGCTGAAAGAGGTCCCTGAGGTCAATGCCGAGATTGATGGCACCGACATCGTCTACAAGAACTTTGTGCATATGGGCATTGCTGCGGGCACGCCCACGGGTCTGGTCGTGCCGGTCATTCGTGACGTGGACAACATGAGCTTTGCCGGAATCGAAAAAGCGATTGCCGAAAAGGGCGCGCGCGCCCGTGACGGCAAGCTGAGCATGGCCGAAATGCAAGGCGGGACGTTCACAATCTCGAACGGGGGGGTCTATGGCTCGCTGATGTCCTCGCCCATCCTGAACCCGCCGCAGTCGGGTATTCTGGGGATGCACAAGATTCAGGACCGGCCGATGGCGATCAATGGCGAGGTGGTGATCCGCCCGATGATGTATCTAGCGCTGAGCTATGACCACCGGATCGTCGACGGCAAGGGCGCGGTGACGTTCCTGGTGCGGGTGAAAGAGGCGCTGGAGGATCCACGGCGGTTGTTGATGGATTTGTAACACCTATGCCGCTCATTGCAGCCAGCGACTTTGAAAGCTTACCAGATGAACCTGTAGCACGCTGGCTGCAACTTCGTGACCTGATTGAAAGCCGGTTGGACAACCGCTGTGATATGAGCAATGGCGGCTATGAAACCTCAGATCTACTCGAGTATGTAGTTGTTTTGTCTGCCGCCGCAAACGAGTTAGAAATTGGCGATTTAGAAGAAATACCTCCCGGTGCCATCCGAGATAACTTTGATGTATTTCGCGCCAGTGTCGCGGCGCTGGCAACTCGCCTCAGCTTGCGATCAAGTAGGCCCAACACTGCGCAATCTGTTGCACTCGCGCGTCCAACAAGGAAGAAAATCCTACTTGAGATTGAAGGTCTGCGCGAAAAAATAAGTCTCTCTGAACTTTCCGCGTCAGAAAAGGCAAAGGCAAAGGCAAATTTAGAAAAGCTTCAAATTCTAATTATTTCTCCTAGAACCGATATTGCGCGCGTTGGTTGTCTGTTGGTCGCAATTGGAGCGTTTGCAGTTGGGTCAACATCTTTGCTTGCTGACTTACCGTCTGCGATCGGAACGATCTCTGCACTTATCGGTGCTGACAAAGTAGAAGAAGAAAACGAGCAGGCATTGATCGAGGACACAAGTAGACGCCTCCAGATCCAAGACCTTCGTGAAATACCCGATGACGAATTACCTTTCTAAAGACATCACATGACCCCAGAACTAACCGCCCTGACTGTCGCCGCCCTGCTCCAAGTGGTGCAATTCCTGTTGCTCTCGATCACAGCCAACCTTGAGCTTGGCCCCGGCAAGACGATGTCGCCGCGTGACAGGGCGCGGTTGGGGGGCGCGTTGGAGGATCAGGTCTCGGTCGGGACGGCGCGGTTGTTTCGGGCGTTTAACAACCATTTCGAGGGTCTGATCCTGTTCGCGATTGCCTGCGTGGTGATCAGTGTCTCGGGGCAGTCGACAAGTGTGACGGCGGTTTGTGCTGTGGTCTATCTGGTCGCGCGGGTGCTGTATGTTCCGGCGTATTATTTTGGCTGGGTGCCGTGGCGCTCGGTCATCTGGTTCGCCGGATTTGGGGCGACGGTGGTGATGTTGATCGCGGCGCTGGTGTGACGCGACAGGTGCAAACCATAATATTATCTAAATAAACCGGACGGTTAGGGGGACGCGACACAGTCAACAGACTTGACTTTGCGCACGCACTAACGTATAGGTTGTGACATGCTGGACGAAATGACCAAGCGGCCCTGGGGGTGACCCCGGCGGCCGTTTTTTCGTTTTGGCTCGGACCATGGGGCAATGAACGCAATGGTATGAGGCAATGGGCACGAATGAGTTTGATAACACCCGAAGACGATCCCGGCGGCCTGAGCGCGACGGTCACGGTGCTGGAACGGCAGCTGCGTGGCATGTGCGAAGACCTTGAAACACTCTCGGACAAGGTGAGGGCCGAGGATTTTGACGATGCAAAGGCGCAGAGCCGAATTCTGGGGGACATTCGGCAATGGTTGAAATTAGTCATCGAAGCGGAGAACCAACTTGAGCAACGCAAAAAGAAAGAACAGGGCATCGTCAACGGATACGCCCTTGATATGGACGCCGCGCGGGACTCGATCGGGGGCCGACTGGATCGCCTCAGAGCCGCCCGAGGTGGGGCGTGAGTTTTTGGACAGTCTGGACGAGGGCGAGGTGTTGGCCCTGCCCTATCTGTTCGAATTTTGGGCGATGGAGCATCAATTGCCGCCCGAAGGGGATTGGCGGGCCTGGGTGATCATGGGCGGACGAGGCGCGGGCAAAACCCGCGCCGGGGCCGAGTGGGTGCGCGCGCAAGTCGAGGGGTCGCGGCCCCTTGATCCGGGCGCATGTCGGCGGTTGGCGCTGGTTGGCGAAACGGTGGCGCAGGTGCGCGATGTGATGGTGTTTGGCGAAAGCGGGATCTTGGCCTGCTCGCCGCCGGATCGCCGCCCTGAATGGCAAGCAAGCAAGGCGCGGCTGGTCTGGCCAAATGGCGCAGTGGCACAGGTGTTTTCCGCGCATGAGCCAGAGGGGCTACGCGGGCCGCAGTTTGACGGGGCCTGGGTCGATGAGTTGGCCAAGTGGAAGAAGGCGCGCGAAACCTGGGATATGTTGCAGTTTGCGCTGAGATTGGGGAACCAGCCGCGCGTTTGTATTACCACGACGCCACGCAATGTGGGGGTATTGAAGGATGTTCTGGCCGCACCGACGACGGTGGTCACAAGCGCGCCGACCGAGGCAAACCGGGCGTTTCTGGCCGACAGCTTTTTGGAGGAGGTGCGGGCGCGCTATGCCGGGACGCGCCTGGGGCGGCAAGAGTTAGACGGTGTCCTGCTGGCGGATGCCGATGGGGCGCTGTGGACATCCGAGGGATTGGAGGCGTTGCGGGTGGACGTGCCTCCCGCGTTGGACCGGATCGTCGTGGCGGTGGATCCGCCTGTGACGGGTGGCAAAAATTCCGATGAGTGTGGGATCGTCGTGGTCGGGGCCTGCACGCTCGGGCCGGTGCAGGATTGGCGGGCCTATGTGTTGGCCGATGCGTCGGTGGGTGCGGCCAGCCCTATGGCCTGGGCCAGCGCGGCGGTGCGGGCGATGGAGGCCTGGGGGGCCGAGCGGCTCGTGGCCGAGGTCAATCAGGGCGGCGAGATGGTGGCCGAGGTAATCCGGCAGGTCGACCCGCTGGTGCCGATCAAAACAGTCCATGCCACGCGCGGCAAGGTCGCGCGGGCCGAGCCTGTGGCGGCCTTGTATGAACAGGGGCGGGTGCATCATCTGCGGGGTCTGGGAGCGTTGGAGGATCAGATGTGCGCAATGACCACCCGGGGATTCGAGGGCAAGGGCAGCCCGGATCGGGTGGATGCGTTGGTCTGGGCCTTGCACGAATTGATGATCGAACCGGCGGCGAAATGGCGGTGCCCAAGGGTGCGCGCGGTCTGATTTAGTTTTCTTAAACCTTTAGCGTGATGATGCCTTCAACAGCGGATCAAGACCACCACGGCGGTCGGTTCGGGACGACACAGCAAGGAGTAAGCCAGATGATCATGGACTTCTTTCGGCATAGCGCGGCCGAGACGCAAGACATCAAGACGCCCGAAGTGAAGGCCAGCGCGGCGGGCCGCGTGGCGGCGTGGCATGGTAGCAATCGGGTGGCGTGGAGTGCGCGCGATACCGGGTCGCTGACGCGGACGGGATTTGCGGCGAACCCGGTCGGCTTTCGCTGCGTGAAGATGATTGCCGAGGCGGCAGCGGCGTTGCCTTTGGTGCTGCAAGATAGCGAGCAACGGTTCGAGACGCATCCCATCCTGGGCCTGATGCGCAGCCCAAACCCAGCGCAGGGGCGGGCAGAGTTGTTGGAGGCGCTGTACGGGCAGTTGTTGCTGACCGGGAACGCCTATGTCGAGGCGGTGGGCGATGATACGGGCGCGCCGATCGAGCTGCATGTGCTGCGCTCGGACCGGATGAGTGTGGTTCCCGGCGCGGATGGCTGGCCCATTGCCTACGAATATGCGGTGAGTGGACGCAAGCATCGGTTTGATGCGCGGGGCGGGGCCGCGCCGGTGTGCCATATCAAAAGCTTTCATCCGCAGGACGATCACTATGGTTTGTCCCCGATGCAGGCGGCGGCGCAGGCGGTGGATGTCCATAACTCGGCGTCACGCTGGTCCAAGGCACTGTTGGACAATGCGGCGCGGCCCAGCGGGGCGATTGTGTATCGCGGGGCGGATGGCCAGGGCAGCCTGACGTCGGATCAATACACGCGCTTGGTGGACGAGATGGAAAGCCATCACCAAGGCGCGCGCAATGCGGGGCGACCCATGCTGTTGGAAGGCGGGCTGGACTGGAAGCCGATGGGTTTTTCGCCCTCGGATATGGAATTTCAGAAAACCAAAGAGAGTGCCGCGCGTGAGATCGCCCTGGCCTTTGGAGTGCCACCGATGCTGCTGGGCGTGCCCGGCGATGCGGCCTATGCGAACTATCAGGAGGCCAATCGTGCGTTTTTCCGATTGACGGTGTTGCCGTTGGCAACACGGGTCGCGGCGGCACTGGCGGATTGGCTGGGCGGGTTTCAAGACGCTGTTTTAGAGCTCAAACCGGATCTGGATCAGGTGCCGGCGCTGGCGGCAGAGCGCGATGCGCAATGGGCGCGGGTGGCGGATGCCGATTTCCTGAGTGACGGCGAAAAACGCAAGCTGCTGGGCCTGCCGGCGGTGGGGGACGATGCGTGAGCGAGAACGACCCATTGCTAATGGATCGCACGTCCTACGTGCCGTTCGAAAGCACAAAGGGCATGTTTCGCCACCTTGAAAACCGGCTAAGCGCGGTCGAGGCGACCTTGACCGTGATCGAGACCGAGCGCGCCGTAAGCGAGGAAAAGCGCAAATTCATGCAGGCGCGTTTCAACGGGATCGACGGGCGGCTGGATAAAATCGACGGGCATATTTCGCGGCTTGTGTGGCTGATCATCGCGGCGATTTTGGGCGGGTTCATGTCCTTTGTAATGCAGGGAAGTATCGTGAATGGGTAAGCTGAAAGCGTTAAGCCGTGTGCCATTGACGTTGGCGTTCGGGCTGGCCCTGACGCCGGTTGTTTTCGGGGCCGGTCCGTGGATCGAAAGCCGCCTGTTTCCGGTGTCGCGGAACACGTCGATCGCAAATGTCGAAAACAGCCGGATCGGGACCAGCTTTTTCGTGAATTTCCGCAAACTTCGGCAGTGCGAATTTCTGGGCCTGGTTTGGTACGAGGGGCCTGTGCGCCTGGTGGTGGATTTCGCGCCCGACGCCGAGGATGCGCCGAAAAGCCGCCCCGTGGGGGATCAATATGCCGGTCCGTGGTTGGTGCAGGGGTTGCACGCATTGGGCGGAAGCCGGGCCTTTGCCTATCACCGATGCCATCCTTTGTGGGTGACGATAACGACGTTTTACGAAGGTTGACCGGGTTGGTCACACCTTTGGGAAAGGGATACGCAGATGACGAATGAGAACGGTTTGGAACACAAATTTGCGCGCTTCGACACGGATTTGACCGTCAAGGACGGCACGCAGATCGAGGGATATGCCAGCTATTTCGGAGACACCGATCAGGGGGGCGATGTGGTGGTCTCCGGGGCGTATGCCGCGTCGTTGGCGCGGATCAAGGCCGACAACCGGCAGGTCAAGATGCTGTGGCAGCATGACCCGGCACAACCCATCGGCGTCTGGGACGTGGTGCGCGAGGACGCGCGCGGCCTATACGTCAAGGGCCGCCTGCTAGAGGCTGTCGGCAAGGGCCGCGAGGCTGCTGCGTTGATCTGTGCAGGCGCGATTGACGGGCTGAGCATCGGTTATCGCACGGTGCGGGCTGTGAAAAATGACAAGGGCCGCAGGCTTTTGCAGGAACTGGAGCTGTGGGAGGTGTCGCTGGTGACCTTCCCGATGCTTCCCAGTGCGCGGATCGGGGCCAAGGGTGAAACCCTGGACAGTGCCGATTTGCGGGAAATGGCGGCGGCCTTTAGGCATGCCCGCCGCGAGATGGCGCGCATGTAGCGTCTGACCCACCTTTAACCGAACAGGACCAAAAGATGAGCAAAACCGAGGGTATTTCTCGGGCCGGGGAAGATCTGTGTGCAGATCCATCGCCGGCGGCCGAGGTGAAGTCTGCCGTGGCGGGTTTCATGAGTGATTTGAAGGGCTTTCAGTCCGACATCCAAGACCGACTGCAACAACAAGAAGAGAAACTGACCATGTTTGAACGCAAATCTTTCGTGCCGGCACGTCCGGCTTTGGCCACCAGCGCAGGTGGCGAGGCGCCCCATCAGAAGGCGTTCAATGCCTATCTTCGCAGCGGCGACGATGACGGTCTGCGCGGTCTGGAACTGGAAGGCAAGGCGTTGGGCACGTCGGTGGCTGGCGACGGTGGCTATCTGGTCGATCCGCAGACATCCGAGACGATCAAATCCACGCTAAGCGCAACGGCGTCAATCCGGGCGATTGCCAATGTCGTTGGCGTCGAGGCGACCAGTTTTGATGTGCTGGTAGATCACAGCGACGTGGGCCATGGCTGGGCGACCGAGGCGAGCTCTGTGACCGAGACAGGCACGCCGACGATTGATCGCATCACCATTCCGCTGCACGAGTTGAGCGCGTTGCCCAAGGCATCGCAGCGCCTGTTGGACGATTCAGCGTTCGACATTGAGGGCTGGCTGGC
This sequence comes from Rhodobacteraceae bacterium KMM 6894, assembly GCA_035798175.1. GTDB lineage: Bacteria > Pseudomonadota > Alphaproteobacteria > Rhodobacterales > Rhodobacteraceae > Roseovarius. Next base: position 99,548 of record JAPFBS010000012.1, on the reverse strand, counting down.
GGGGCGCATCGCTGACAAGTTTGCCCGTGCCGAGGCGGCGGCGTTCGTCAATGGCGATGGCGTGGACAAGCCGACGGGTTTCCTGACCAAGACCAGCGTCGATAACGATGTCTGGACCTGGGGCAACCTGGGCTATGTGCCGACGGGCGTGAACGGCGATTTCGACAGCGCTGACGAGATCATTGATCTGGTCTATGCGCTGGGGGCGGAATACCGCGCGAACGCGACCTTCGTGATGAATTCGAAAACCGCTGGCGCCGTGCGCAAGATGAAAGACGCCGATGGCCGTTTCCTGTGGTCGGACGGATTGGCCGCAGGCGAACCTGCGCGCCTGCTGGGCTACGCGGTGCTGATTGCCGAGGATATGCCGGATATCGCCAGCGGCGCGATGGCGATTGCCTTTGGTGACTTCAACGCAGGTTACACGGTGGCCGAGCGCCCGGACCTGCGCGTGCTGCGCGACCCGTTCAGCGCCAAGCCCCACGTTTTGTTCTACGCCACCAAGCGCGTGGGCGGTGACGTCAGCGATTTTGCCGCGATCAAGCTGCTGAAATTCGCCGTCTCGTAAGGGATGCGTGATGCGGGCGGGGGTTCTTTACCCCCGTTCGGGGCGCGTGTCGCCGTTTACCCAAGGCGTTGTCCAGCTGCTCCCCTCCGTCCGAGCAACGCTGGCGACGCGCGCCATAACCACCGGAGGGGTCCGGGGACTTTCGGAGATATTCCATGATGTTGATTGAAGAAACCGCCGTTCCGCTGGCCGCCTTGCCGGTGACCGAATTCAAGGCGCATCTGCGGCTGGGAACCGGATTTTCGGACGATGACGTACAAGACCCGGTGTTGGAAAGTTTTCTGCGCGCAGCCATTGCCTCGATCGAGGCGCGCACCGGCAAGATATTGATCGAGCGCGTTTTCTCATGGGAGGTGGCGGCGTGGCGCACGGCCCATGCGCAGGCCCTGCCGGTCGCGCCGATCAGTTCCATCGTCAACATCGTGCTGCGCGACATGGCCGGGGCTGAGGTGACGGTTGATCCGGGATTGTACCGGCTAGAGCCGGACCTGCACCGGCCCCATTTGAAACCGATCGGCACCTTATTGCCCGGCATCCCGACAGCGGGCACGGCGATCATACGGTTCGAGGCCGGGTTTGGCGGTGCCTGGGGCGATCTGCCCGCCGATCTTGGCCAGGCAGTTTTGCTGTTGGCCGCGCATTTCTATGAGTTTCGCAGTGATACGGCGCAAGGTCAGGGCTGTATGCCGTTCGGTGTTACCAGCCTGATCGAGCGTTATCGCACGATCCGCCTGTTGGGCGGGGGGGTGATGTGATGGGGCGCGTGAATTTGAACCGACAGCTGGTGCTGGAAGCGCCAACGCGGGTGGCGGATGGCGCGGGCGGTTTCGATCAGGGTTGGGCCGTTCTGGGAACGCTGTGGGCCGATATTTCGGCACGCACGGGGCGTGAGGTGATGGAGGGGTCTGTGCAGATGTCCAGCACCTCCTACCGGATCATGGTGCGCGCCGCCGCTTATGGAGCACCGTCGCGTCCCAAGCCTGAGCAGCGGTTTCGCGATGGGGCGCGGGTGTTTCGTATCGAGGCGGTCGCGGACCGCGATCCCACCGGACGCTACCTGACCTGCTATGCAACCGAGGAGGTGGCGGTATGAGCTATGCTGCATCCGAGGCGCTGCAAGCCGCCATTTACCAACAATTGAGCGCCGACGCGGGTCTGGCCGCCCTTGTGGGCATAGCGATTTACGACGCGCTGCCGTCGGGCACGGTACCGCCGCTGTATGTGACACTGGGCCCCGAAGATGTACGCGACCGTTCGGACGCGACGGCGGGCGGCGCGTGGCACAAGTTTACCGTGTCGGTGATCAGCGAGGCCGCCGGGTTTTCCAGCGCCAAACTGGCGGCGGCGGCGGTAAGCGGCGCGCTGGTGGGCGCGGACCTGACACTAAGCACGGGACATCTGGTGGCACTGAATTTCGACAAGGCACGGGCGCGGCGCGAAAGCGGCGGGCAGTTGCGGCGCATCGATCTGACCTTTCGCGCGCGCATCGATGACGCGGCTTAACCTTTCAAACTTGGAGACACGATAATGGCAGTTCAAAACGGCAAGGACCTTCTGATCAAGGTCGATCTGACGGGTGACGGCAACTTTCAATCGGTGGCGGGCCTGCGCGCAACGCGGATCAGTTTCAACGCAGAAAGCGTGGATGTGACCAGTCTGGAAAGTGCGGGCGGTTGGCGCGAGTTGCTGTCTGGCGCCGGTGTGAAATCGGCGGCGATCAGCGGATCGGGCATTTTCCGCGATGAAGGTTCGGACGAGCGGACGCGGCAGATCTTCTTTGACGGGGAAACGCCGGATTTTCAGGTCGTCATACCCGATTTTGGCACGGTGCAAGGCGCGTTTCAGGTGACGTCCATCGACTATGCCGGGACGCACGACGGCGAAGCAACCTATGAGCTGTCACTGGCCAGTGCCGGACAGCTGATCTTTACGGCGGTCTGAGGTCATGGCGAACCCTTGGGCAGGTGAGGTGGCCGTCGTGATCGACGGTGAACACCGGGTGCTGAAGCTAACGCTGGGTGCCTTGGCCGAGTTGGAGGCCGGGCTGCAAACCGGATCTCTGGTGGATCTGGTCGAGCGGTTCGAGGCGGGTGGTTTTTCCACGCGCGACGTTCTGGCGTTGATTGTTGCAGGCTTGCGCGGGGGCGGCTGGACCGGGTCGGCCGCCGACTTGATTGCCGCCGATATCGCGGGTGGCCCGCTGGCAGCGGCGCGCGCGGCGGCGGAATTGTTGGCGCGGGCCTTCATGTTGCCGGAGGGCGCATGAGCAGCTTTGACTGGCCCGCGTTGATGCAGGCGGGGCTGAAGGGGCTGGGCCTGCGCCCGGTTGAGTTCTGGGCGCTGACCCCCGCCGAGCTCCGCCTGATGCTAGGCGAGGCAAAGGGGGCCGCGCCGCTGGCCCGTGACGGGCTAGAGGCCCTGATGGCTGCCTATCCCGACAAGCGAGGAGAGAGTGATGGATGAAATCGGAAACCTGGACGCGTTGGATGCGCAGGTTGAGGCGCTGGATGGCTCGCTGGCCGCCGCGACCGACATGGCGGCGGCGTTCAATGCCGAATTGAGCCGCGTGAAGGGCACGTTCGAGCAGACCGGCTATGACGTGCAGACGCTGGACCGCGGGATAAGCCGGGGCCTGCGCCGCGCGATCAAGGGCGCGGTGGTGGACGGGGACAGCCTGTCGACCGCGTTGGATTCACTAGCGAACTCAATGATCAACACCGCGTTCAATGCCGCTGTGAAGCCGGTCACGGATCATGTGGGCGGGTTGCTGGCCAATGGGGTTGGCGCGCTGGTCGGTGGGCTGTTGCCCTTTGCGAATGGGGCCAGTTTTGCCCAAGGCCGCGTGCAACCGTTTGCCAATGGCGGGGTCGTGAGTGGGCCAGTCACCTTTCCGATGCGCGGTGGCACGGGATTGATGGGTGAGGCAGGGCCAGAGGCGATCATGCCGCTGGCGCGCGGGGCCGATGGCAAGCTGGGTGTGCGCGCGGGCGGCAACGGGGGCGCGGTAAACGTGGTCATGAATATCTCTACGCCGGATGCGGGCAGTTTTCAACGTTCGCAGGGGCAGATCGCGGCTCAGCTGGGTCGGGCCATTGGGCGCGGTCAACGTAATCGTTAACGGATAGGGGAGCAGTAAGATGGGTTTTCATGAAGTGCGTTTTCCCGCCAATCTGAGCTTTGGCTCGGTCGGTGGGCCTCAGCGGATTGCGGATGTGGTCACGTTGGCCAACGGTTTTGAAGAGCGTAACACGCCTTGGGCACATTCGCGACGGCGCTATGATGCAGGGGTCGCAATGCGTGGGTTGGACGATATCCAGGCGCTGATTGCGTTTTTCGAGGCACGTCGGGGACAGTTGCACGGCTTTCGCTGGAAGGACTGGGCCGATTACAAATCGGGCGGAGCACAGCGGGAACCGGCCTATGACGATCAGGTGATCGCGATTGGGGATGATGTGACAGCCGTATTTCCCTTGGTGAAAATCTATCGCTCGGGCGCGCATAGCTATGCGCGGCCCATTGCCAAGCCCGTGGCCGGATCGGTGCGGATCGGCATCGGCGGGGACGAGCAAGAGATAGGTGTGCATTACGAAGTGGATGCGACCACCGGGATCGTCACCTTTGCGCACCCGCCAAATGCCGCAGAAAAGATCACCGCCGGGTATGAGTTTGACGTGCCTGTGCGGTTTGACACCGACCGGATTCAGACCAGCGTCGCCAGCTTTCAGGCGGGTGATGCGCCCAGCGTACCCGTGGTGGAGATCCGGGTATGAGCGGGCTGGAGCCGGGGCTGGCAGCGCATCTGGCCAGCGGGATCACCACGACCTGTCGCTGTTGGGAGTTGGAGCGTAGGGATGGCGTGATCCTGGGATTTACCGATCATGACTGCGGGCTGGCCTTCGGCGGCGTCGAGTTTCGCGCCGATACTGGGCTGAGCGCGCTGGCATTGCAGCAAAGCACGGGCCTGTCGGTGGACAATACCGAAGCGGTCGGCGCGCTGAGCGATGCGGCTATTCGCGAAGACGACATCGACGCGGGGCGCTATGACGGCGCCGAAATCCGCGCGTGGTTGGTGAACTGGCGCGACGTCAGCCAACGACAGTTGCAATTTCGCGGTTTGATCGGGGAATTGCGTCGCTCGGGCGGGGCGTTCGAGGCCGAATTGCGCGGGTTGACCGAGGCATTGAATCGACCGATCGGACGGATCTTCCAAAAGCCATGCTCGGCTGTCTTGGGGGATCGAGCCTGCGGGTTCGATATGGATACGCTAGGGTATGCGCATGAGACGGCCTCGGTCCAGATCATTGACCGGCAGAAGTTTATGTTTGAGGCCTTCGGTGGCTTCGATCAGGGATGGTTTCAGCATGGGCGCTTGATTGCGCTTGGCGGCGCGGCCAACGGGTTGAGCGGGGTGATCAAGCGCGACACGGTGCAGGATGGGCAACGTGTGATCGAGCTGTGGCAACCGCTGCGCGCCGATGTGCGGGCCGGCGATCTGCTGCGTCTGGAGGCCGGGTGCGATAAGCGCGCTGTGACCTGCCGGTTGAAGTTCGAGAATTTCATCAATTATCAAGGGTTCCCGGATATTCCCGGTGATGACTGGTCAATTTCCGATCCTGCCAAAAGCGGCGCGCTGGATGGCGGGAGCCGTCGGTCATGAGCGTGCGTATCGTCAGTGCCGCACGCGGCTGGATTGGCACGCCCTATCTTCATCAGGCGTCGGTCAAAGGGGCGGGCACGGACTGTCTGGGTTTGTTGCGCGGGGTCTGGCGCGAAGTGTTGGGGGCCGAACCCGAAGTTCCCCCGGCCTATTCCATGGATTGGTCCGAACCTGCACGCATCGAGGCGCTGTGGGCAGCGGCGCAGCGGCATTTGGTGCCCAAGGCGTTGAGCGACGAGGCCCCCGGTGATGTCATCCTGTTTCGCATGCGCGATGGCGCTGTGGCCAAGCATCTGGGGATTGCCGGGCATATCGGCGCGCAAGCCACATTCATTCACGCCTATTCGGGCCATGCGGTGGTCGAAAGCCCGCTGAGCACGCCTTGGCGGCGGCGCATTGTTGCGCGGTTCACCTTTCCTGAGGAGCGCAAATAATGGCGACAATTCTATTGAGTGCAGCGGGCGCGGCAATTGGCGGCTCGGTCGGGGGCACGGTTCTAGGCCTGTCGATGGCAGCGGCGGGCCGGTTTGCAGGCGGCCTTATCGGGCGATCCATTGACCAGCGTCTGCTGGGGCAAGGCGCAGATGTGGTGGAAAGCGGGCGCGCCAGTCGGCTGCGCCTGACCGGGTCCGGCGAGGGCGACGCGATTGCGCAGGTTTACGGGCGGATGCGCGTGGCCGGTCAGATCATCTGGGTCACCGAATTTCGCGAGGAGGTGTCGACCAGCGGCGGTGGCGGCAAAGGCGGGCCGTCACGCCCCACGACGCGACAGTTCAGTTACTCGGTCAGCGTAGCGATTGCACTGTGCGAGGGTGAGATCAGCCATGTCGGCCGCGTTTGGGCCGATGGCAATGAGATTGCCCGCGACGATCTGATGATGCGGGTTTATCGCGGCACACCCGACCAACTGCCCGACCCCAAGATGGAGGCGGTCGAGGGCGCGGGCACCGTGCCCGCCTATCGCGGGATAGCCTATGTGGTAATCGAGGATCTGGCGCTGGGCGCGTATGGCAACCGCGTGCCGCAATTCACCTTCGAGGTGTCACGCCCTGCCCAACCGGATCAGGACGGCGCCGCTTTGGACCTTGTGCGCGGGGTCAAGGCGGTAGCCCTGCTGCCCGGAAGCGGCGAATACGTGCTGGCGACGACGCCGGTAACGATGAATTTCGGGCCCGGGTCGACAGGTCTTGCGAATGTGAACACGCCCTCGGGAAAATCCGATTTCGCGACATCCTTGGAGACATTGCAGGGCGAGTTGCCAGAGTGCGGCAGTACCTCATTGGTTGTCAGCTGGTTTGGCGATGACCTGCGCTGTGGTACCTGTAGCTTGCGCCCCAAGGTTGAGCAAAAGGATTTTGACGCGGCGAATATGCCGTGGTCCGTGGCAGGTCTGACCCGAGCCACAGCCCTTCAGGTGCCGCAGGACGGCGAGGGCAAGCCGATCTATGGCGGGACCCCCACGGACGCATCCGTACTGGAGGCGATTGCGGCGTTGAAAGATGCCGGGCAGGATGTGATGGTTTATCCGTTTATCCTGATGGATCAAATGGTTGGGAACGCCTTGCCCGATCCCTATAGCGACGAGGATACTCAGCCCCCCCTGCCATGGCGCGGGCGCATCACGCTGAGCGAGGCCCCCGGTCGGGCGGGCAGCCCGGATGGCACCGTCAGCGCCGAAGCACAGGTGGCGGCGTTCTTTGGCACGGCATCTGCCAGCGATTTCATTTTTGCGGGCGATGCGGAGCCGGGCGACGCCGAAGGCATCGGCGACCAAGGGTATTTCGGCGGTTCCGGAACGCGCGAAAATGACTATTTCGATCTGCTAACCTTTAGTAATGTCACGACCACGTCCAGCCCCGTGACCTATGCTGGCCCGGATGAGTGGGGGTACCGACGGTTCATTCTGCATATGGCCGCGCTGTGCAAGGTTGCGGGTGGCGTAGAAAGCATTTGTATCGGATCAGAAATGCGCGGGCTGACGCAGATCCGGGGGGCGGGCAACAGCTTTCCTGCGGTTGCTGCGCTGGTCGATCTGGCCGCCGAGGTGCGGGCGCTGGTGGGGCCGAATGTAAAGATCGGCTATGCCGCCGATTGGTCCGAATACTTCGGATATCAGCCGCAGGATGGCAGTAGTGACAGCTATTTCCATCTTGATGCGCTGTGGGCCGATAGCAACATCGACTTTGTCGGGATCGACAACTACATGCCGTTGTCCGATTGGCGCGAGGGGCAGGACCATGCCGATGCCGATTGGGGCGCGATCCATAACCTCGACTACCTCAAGGCCAATATTGAGGGCGGTGAAGGCTATGACTGGTTCTATCATTCGCCCGAGGCGCGGGGCTCGCAACGGCGCACGCCGATCACGGATGGGGCATATGGCGAGCCTTGGGTCTATCGCTACAAGGACATCCGTAACTGGTGGCTGAACTCGCACCATGACCGGGTGGGGGGCGAGCGTGTCAACGCGCCTTCGGCGTGGATTCCTCAATCCAAGCCCATCCGCTTTACCGAAATAGGGTGCCCTGCGGTCGACAAGGGGACGAATGAGCCGAACAAGTTTTTGGATGCGAAATCGTCTGAATCCTCAATGCCGCATTTTTCCACGGGACGGCGAGATGATCTGATTCAGTTGCAGTATCTGCGCGCATTGCGCGACTATTGGACCGATCCCGCGCACAACCCGGTGTCGAATGAATACAACGGCGCGATGATCGACATGGACCGCGCCCATGTCTGGGCCTGGGACGCCCGCCCCTTTCCGTTTTTCCCCAACAATCAGGGGCTGTGGCAGGATGGCGGTAACTATGCGCGCGGTCACTGGATCGCCGGGCGCACGGCGGCGCGCACTCTGGCCTCTGTAGTGCAGGAAATCGCGGCGCGCAGTGGGCTGGGCACTGTCGATACATCGCAACTGCACGGCTATGTGCGGGGCTATTCCGTCGAGCAGGTCAGCGAGGCGCGAGCGGCGTTGCAGCCTTTGATGCTGCGCTATGGGTTTGATGCGGTCGAACGTGAGGGACGGTTGCAGTTTCGCATGCGCGACGGATTGGCCGACGCGCATATCGCCGAAGGACTGCTGGTGCGTGACGCGGAAAGCAACACGTCACTGGAAGAAACCCGCGCAGGCGCCGCCGAGATTGCGGGCCGCGTACGGCTACGTTTTATCGAGGCCGATGGTGATTTCGAGGCGATTGCCGAAGAGGCGATCATCCCCGATGACGCCACGCATGCGGTGTCCACCTCGGAAATGCCGCTGGCGATGACGCGGGCCGAAGGGCGCGCCGTGACCGAACGCTGGCTGTCCGAGGCACGCGTGACGCGCGACACAGTGCGCCTGACCCTGCCCCCCTCGCGGTTGGCGCTGGGGGCAGGCGATGTCCTGAGCCTGGCAGAGGCGGGGGGCAAGGGCCTGTTCCGCATTGACCGGGTCGAGCAGATGGGCAATGCGCAGAAAATCGAAGGTGTGCGGATCGAACCCGAAAGCTATCGTCCGGTCGACATTGCTGATGAACCGCCAGTTGTGCGTCCCTTCGTACCGCCGGTGCCGGTGTTGCCGCTGTTTCTGGACCTGCCTTTGATGAACGGCGACGAGGTGCCGCACGCGCCGCATCTGGCGGTGACCGCGCAGCCGTGGCCGGGATCGGTCGCGCTGTACGCGTCGGCCAGTGACGCCAACTATCAGTTGAATCAACTGATCGAGGCGCGGGCGCGCGTGGGCGTTCTGGAAACCGCCCTGCCCCCGGCCTGTTCGGGCCGGATTGACCGCGGTGATGGTATTCTGGTGCGCATGCTGTCGGGGCAATTGGAAAGCATCGATGATGCGGGGCTGTTGGGTGGAGCCAACCTGGCCGCGATTGGCGATGGCACGCCCGACGGGTGGGAGTTGATACAGTTCCGCGATGCCCCTTTGGTTGCCGCGAACACCTATCTGCTGGGGCACCGCCTGCGGGGGCAATTGGGAACTGAGGCCGCGCAAAAGGCGCCTTGGCCCGAGGGCAGTTTTCTGGTGATGCTGGACGGCACACCGGGGCAGATCGAGATGGCCGATGGGCAACGTGGGCGCGCGCGGCATTATCGAATTGGCCCTGCCGGGCGGGCGGTGGATGACCCCAGTTTTCAACACGCGATCATCGCGTTCGAGGGTGTCGGCCTGCGACCCTACAGCCCGGCGCACATGCGCGCCGTGACCGATACCAGCGGGCAGACGCGCGCGTCTTGGATCCGGCGCACACGCGTCGATGGTGATCGATGGGACACGCCCGACGTGCCCTTGGGCGAAGAGAGCGAACAGTATGTGCTGCGCGTTCTGGAGGGCGATGCGATCCGGCGCGAAGAGGTGTTGAGCGCTGCGACCTTCACTTATTCGGCCTCGCAGAAATCGGCCGATGGCATCAGCGGCGCTTTCGCCTTGGAAGTGGCGCAGGTGTCGGCAAAATACGGCGCGGGCATCTTTTCACGGATCGACGTGGCCGGTTAACGCCGGGCGCAGGAAATGCACAGTTGCGCGGCTGGATCAAGCTCCAGTCGCGCGGGTGCTATGTCATCGCCACAGTCTTCGCAATAACCGAACTCACCGTCCTCAATGCGCGCCAACGCCGCCTCCAACCGCTTGCGCTGAACCGCGCGGCGGTTGGCCTGGGCCTTGGCCATCGCCTGATCCTGCAGCGCATCCATCCGGCTAAGCCGCCCGACCGCCTGTTGATCCAGCGTCACAATCGCCTGTCCATCCGCCCCCAGATCATCGCCCGCGTCCAGCGCCGCCAGATCCCGTGCGATGCGGGTACGAAACGTGGCAGACGATACCTCATTCATTTTCATGATCCTTTCGATCACCGCTTTACGTTTTGCCAATCGAGCCCATGTGATATACTGCACCCCTCGATAAGGAGTATTCCAATGGCTGATCCGCGCCCCCACCTGACCGAATGCGATCCGGTCTGGCATCAGATTACCCGAGAGGCCGAGGCCGCTGTCAAGGACGAGCCGCTTTTGGGTGGCTTGGTGCATTCCAGCATTCTGCACCACCGGTCGTTTGAGACCGCGCTGGCCTATCGGACCTCGCTGAAGCTGGCCTCCAGCGAGATGCCCGAGCAAATTCTGCGTGAAATCTGTGACTGGGCCTACAGCACGGATCCCGGAATTTCTCGCTCGGCCCGCGCCGATATCGTTGCCGTCTATGATCGCGATCCGGCCTGCGACCGCTTCATCCTGCCGATGCTGTTCTTCAAGGGATTCCAAGCCATTCAAGCCTATCGTGTGTCACACCTCTTGTGGCGCGAGGGGCGCAAGGACATGGCGCGGTTCTTTCAAATGCGCTCAAGCGAGGCGTTCGGCGTTGATATCCACCCCGCCGCAAAGATCGGCAAGGGGATCATGATCGACCACGCCCATTCCATCGTGATTGGCGAAACGGCGGTAGTCGGCGACAACGTGTCGATGCTGCATTCCGTCACGCTGGGCGGGACCGGCAAGGAAGAAGAAGACCGCCACCCCAAGATCGGCGATGGCGTGTTGATCGGGGCCGGAGCCAAGGTTCTGGGCAACATCAAGGTCGGCCATTGCAGCCGCATCGCCGCCGGATCGGTCGTGCTGGCCGAGGTGCCACCCTGCAAGACCGTGGCAGGCGTGCCCGCGCGAATCGTGGGCGAAGCGGGCTGTGATCAGCCCTCGGTCGCGATGGACCAATTGCTGGGCGTGCGCTAACGCTTTTTGGGCTGACCCTGTCACCCGGGACTATGTGACAGGGTCAGCCGCAATAATCACGACAGTTGATCGAAGGCATCCATCGCCTTTGCGCCATACATCAGGGCCGGGCCACCGCCCATCGTGACGCAGACGCCCACCGTTTCGGCTACTTCTTCGCGTGTGGCCCCAGCGGCAATCGCGCCCTTGACGTGAAAGCCGATGCAATCGACGCATTGCTTGGCGATGCCGATGGCCAGCGCCTGCAATTCCTTATCCTTCACCGACAATACGCCCGCTTTCATCGTGCCGTGATGCAGCCCGGTGAACCCCTTTGTTGCGCCCGGATGAACCGCGCGAAGCGCGTCGATATTCTTGTTCGTGTTTTCAAGTTCGGCTTTCCAGTCCATCATCATCTCCTGTGCAAAATGGTTTCTTCATCTAAACGCTTTGTACCGGGATGAGTTTGCGACAGATCAATGGATACCAAATCTTTCCGTTTCTATCGGTCTTGAACACATAAAAACGCCCCGTCCTGAGAACAGGCGGGGCGCTTTTCGCAATATTACTGAATAAGCATCAGGCCAACATCACCATCGGATTCTCAAGGTTATCCTTGATCGCGTTCAGCAAATGCGCCCCCAGCGCGCCGTCGATCACCCGGTGGTCGACACTCAGCGTGACGGACATGACGGTGGCCACGGCCAATTCGCCATCAGCGCCAACAACGGGTTTCTTGACGCCCGCGCCGACGGCCAGGATCGCGCCGTGCGGCGGATTGATCACGGCATCAAAATTGTCGATGCCGAACATGCCGAGGTTGGAGATGGCAAAGCTGCCGCCCTGATACTCATGCGGCGCCAGCTTGCGGTCGCGTGCGCGGCCCGCCAAATCCTTCATTTCCGCCGACAGGGCCGACAGGGATTTCATCTCGGCATCTTTCAAAACCGGCGTGAACAACCCGCCCTCAATGGCGACCGCGACGGCCACATCCGAGGGCTTCAATTGCAGCACCTTGTCACCCGCCCAAACAGCGTTGGCCTCGGGCACCGCTTGCAGCGCCAGCGCGCAGGCCTTGATTATGAAGTCGTTGACGCTGAGTTTGACGCCGCGCCCTTCCAGCTGCTTGTTCAACTGGCCACGGAACTTCAGCAACGCATCCAGTTGAATATCGCGACGCAGATAGAAGTGCGGCACGGTCTGCTTGGCCTCGGTCAGGCGGGCGGCGATGGTCTTGCGCATGCCGTCCAACTTGACCTCGGTGTATTCGCGGCCCTCGTAGATCTTGGCAATCGCGTCAGAGGATGGGCCAGCGGGGGCCGCCGCCGGGGCCGCTGCCGCAGGTGTGTCGGCCTTGGCAGGCTTGGCCGCGCCGGGCTGGGTCGCCTCCACGTCGGATTTCACGATCCGGCCATGCGGGCCGCTGCCCTTCACCGCGCTCAGATCCAGACCCTTTTGCGCCGCAATCCGACGCGCCAGAGGCGAGGCAAAAATGCGCTCACCGTCTTTCGTCGGCGCGGCGGGTGCCGCAGCAGGGGCATCCTTGCTGGATTGCGCCGGGGCCTCATCGGCTGCTGGCGTTGCCTTTTCGGGGGGCGCAGGTGCTGCATCCCCAATATCATCGGCGCTTTCGCCCTCTTCCAAAAGCACGGCAATGGCGGTGTTCACCTTCACCCCTTCGGTGCCCTCCGCAATCAGGATCTTGCCGATCGTACCTTCGTCCACGGCTTCGAATTCCATCGTCGCCTTGTCGGTTTCGATTTCGGCCAGCAGATCACCCGAGGACACAACATCGCCCTCCTTGACCAGCCATTTGGCCAATGTCCCCTCTTCCATCGTGGGGCTAAGGGCGGGCATGAGAATTTCAATTGGCATGTCTCAGGCTCCTCAGCGATAGGTGACCTGGCGCACGGCATCGATCACTTCCGCGGTCGAGGTCAGGGCCAGTTTTTCAAGGTTCGCGGCATAGGGCATCGGCACGTCCTTGCCGGTGCAGTTGATGACCGGCGCGTCCAGATAATCGAACGCGCGCTCCATCAAGGTAGCGCTTATGTGGTTGCCGATACTGGCCACCGGCCAGCCTTCTTCGACAGTCACGCAGCGGTTGGTTTTCATCACCGACGCGATCACCGTGTCATAGTCCAGCGGGCGCAGCGTGCGCAGGTCGATGACCTCGGCGGAAATGCCATCCTCGGCCAGCTTATCGGCAGCTTCCAACGCATAGCTCATGCCGATGCCAAAGCTGACGATGGTCACATCCGTGCCAGTCCGCCAGATGCGGGCCTTGCCAAATGGTACGGTGAAATCGTCCATGACCGGCACGTCGAACGACTTGCCATACATCATTTCATTCTCAAGAAAGACCACCGGATTGGGATCGCGAATGGCGGATTTCAGCAACCCCTTGGCGTCCGATGCCGAATAGGGAGCGACCACTTTCAGGCCGGGAACTTGCGCATACCATGCGGCATAATCCTGCGAGTGCTGCGCGCCGACGCGGGCCGCGGCCCCGTTGGGACCACGGAACACGATGGGACAGCCCATCTGACCGCCCGACATATACAGCGTCTTGGCAGCCGAATTGATGATCTGGTCAATCGCCTGCATGGCGAAGTTCCACGTCATGAATTCGACAATCGGACGCAAACCGCCCAGCGCCGCGCCCACACCAATCCCGGCAAAGCCGTGCTCGGTGATCGGCGTGTCGATCACGCGTTTGGCGCTGAATTCCTGCAACAGGTTCTGGGTGATCTTGTAGGCGCCTTGGTATTCGGCCACCTCTTCGCCCATGATGAACACGTTTTCGTCGCGGCGCATTTCCTCGGCCATGGCGGCGTTCAGGGCCTCGCGCACGGTCTGTTTCTGCGTCTCGGTGCCTTCGGGCCAATCGGGCGAACGGTCGGGTTGCGGTGCGGCAGGTGCAGCGGCCTTAGCCGGTGCCTTGGCAGGAGCCGCGTCGGCGACAGGGGCCGCCTCGGCAGGCTTTGCGCCCGCGTCGCCGATATCATCCGCGCTTTCGCCCTCTTCCAGCAGCACGGCAATCGCGGTGTTCACCTTGACGCCTTCGGTTCCGGCCTCAATCAGGATCTTGCCGATTGTGCCTTCGTCAACGGCCTCGAACTCCATCGTGGCCTTGTCGGTTTCGATTTCGGCCAGGATGTCACCGGAGGCAACTGTGTCGCCCTCCTTGACCAGCCATTTCGCCAGCGTTCCCTCTTCCATCGTCGGGCTGAGGGCGGGCATGAGAATTTCAATAGCCATGTGTGCGTCTCCTCAGGCGTTCTGCGGCGCAATGTCGGTGTAGATGTCGGTCCAAAGCTCTTTTGGATCCGGCTCGGGGCTTTCCTTGGCGAACTCGGCACTGGCGTTGACGATCTTCTTGATCTCTTTATCGATCGCCTTCAGATCGTCTTCGGTCGCGTGTTTACCGGTCAGCAGCAAATCGCGCACATGCTCGATTGCGTCCTTTTCGTCGCGCATCTTCTGCACCTCTTCGCGGGTGCGGTACTTCGCCGGATCAGACATCGAGTGGCCGCGATAGCGATACGTCTTGATCTCAAGAATATACGGGCCCTTGCCGGACCGGCAATGCGCCACCGCCTTTTGGCCCGCATCGCGCACGGCCAAAACGTCCATGCCATCCACCATCTCGCCGGGGATGCCGAATGCCTCCCCACGGTGATAAATGTCAGGGGACGAGGTCGAGCGTTGCTGCGAGGTGCCCATCGCATATTGGTTGTTTTCAATGACGAAAATCACCGGCAGATCCCACAGGGCCGCCATGTTGAACGTCTCGTAGACCTGGCCCTGATTGGCTGCGCCGTCGCCAAAATAAGTAAAGGTAACGTTATCGTTGCCCTTGTATTTGTCCGAAAACGCCAGCCCCGCGCCCAACGGCACGTTGGCCCCAACGATCCCGTGACCGCCGTAAAAATGCTTTTCGGTCGAGAACATATGCATCGACCCACCCTTGCCGCGACTGTACCCGCCTTCGCGGCCCGTCAATTCGGCCATCACACCGTTCGGGTCCATCCCACAGGCCAGCATGTGACCGTGATCGCGGTAGGTGGTGATACGTTTGTCACCTTCTTTCGCAGCGGCCTCAAGACCAACAACGACGGCTTCCTGCCCGATATAGAGGTGACAAAACCCGCCGATCAGGCCCATCCCATACAACTGACCGGCCTTTTCCTCGAATCGCCGGATCAGCAGCATATCGTGGTAAAAGGATTTCAGCTCTTCCGCCGAAGCGTTTGATTTCGATGTGGTTTTTTTCGCAGCCATTGGTGCGGGCTCCCTTTCGGTTGGCCGGTCATTCAGAATAGTTTAACGCTAAACTATCCACCCTGCAAACTTGCGCGATGTTGAAATACTTTGCAACCCTTTGACGCAGTCGCCCCTTTTGCCAGACAACGTCAGCGCCCTGAAGATGACCCATTTCACACGGATCAAGACGAAGATTTTCACCCCTATCGGTCGTTTTCAGAACAGCAGCCCCGGCACCGCTCAGGGGATACACGGGGCATACCCCAGCAGGAGCTCCATCATGACGGACATCCCATTGGCCTTCGATTCATGCCCGACAGTGGACACGGCCGCCGCCATTCTGGGGCATCTTGTATCCTTCGACAGTCTGTCAGGCCGCCCGACCCATGGCATCAATGCCTATATCACCGACTATTTGCGGGCCTACGGTGTCGAGGCGACCCTGTCCTATGACGTGGCGGGCGAACGCGCCAACGTGTTTGCCACCATCGGCCCGCAGGTGGACGGCGGAGTGGTGCTGAACGGGCATACCGATGTGGTGCCCGTGGATGGGCAGGATTGGGCCACCGCGCCGTTTATCCTGACGCAACAGGGCGACCGCCTGTTCGGGCGCGGATCGGTCGACATGAAGGGGTTTCTGGCCTGCGTTCTGGCCTCGGTCCCGATGTTTCAGGCCGCCGGGTTGCGCCGCCCCGTCCATATCGCATTCACCTACGACGAGGAAACCGGCGGGCATGGCATGCCGGTTCTGCTGGGACAGATGGCGGGCTATCCGCTGCGCCCCGAGGTGGTGATCGTGGGCGAACCGACCGGCATGGATATCGTCACCGGCCACAAGGGCGGCACCGAAATGCGCACCGAGATCATCGGCCATGCCGTTCATTCCTGCGATCCGACACGCGGCGTCAACGCCATATCAGTCGCGATGCGGCTGGTATCGAAAATCGAGGAAATTCGCGGACGTCTGGCTGGCGAACCGGTTCCCGATTGCCCTTATTATCCGCCCTACGGCACGTTCAACGTGGGCACCATCGAAGGCGGCGCCGCGCGCAATGCCACGGCGGGGTGGTGCAACTTTGATTGGGAATACCGCCCCCTGCCCGGCGAAAACAGTCGCGCCATCATCGCCGAGATCGAGGAATTCGCGGCCACTGTCCTGTTGCCCCCGATGCAGGCCATCAACCCCGAGGCCCGGATCGACATAATCACCGAGGTCGCTGTGCCCGGACTGGACGACCGCAACGCCGAAACCGCCGCCGCCTTCGTCTCTGAGGTCACAGGGCGCAACAGCTGCAACGTGGTGTCGTTTGGCACCGATGCGGGCTATTTCAGCGATGCAGGGTTTTCCACCGTTGTCTGCGGTCCGGGCACGATCGATCGCGCGCATGCGCCAGACGAATACATCACGCTGGACGAGTTGCAGCAGGGTCTGGACTTTATGGCCGGGATCGCGCGTCAGTTGTCCATTTGACGACTTTGCGCGCTGGTTAGCGCCACCACCTGCGATTGCACAGCTTGTGTCGCGCAGTCACAGTTGACGCCCACGCCAATTCCCTATCTGTTTGCGCGCGAATGTATCAGACCCAAAGGAACCTTCCATGGCCCAATATGACGTCATCGTGATCGGCTCTGGCCCCGGTGGCTACGTCGCCGCCATCCGCTGTGCCCAACTGGGCCTGAAAACCGCCTGCGTCGAAGGACGCGAGACACTGGGCGGCACCTGCCTGAACGTGGGCTGCATCCCGTCCAAGGCATTGCTGCACGCGTCACACATGCTGCACGAAGCCGAACATAACTTTGCCAAGATGGGCCTGAAGGGCAAAAGCCCCTCGGTCGATTGGCCACAAATGTTGGCCTATAAGGACGATGTGATCGCGCAGAACACCAAAGGCATCGAATTCCTGTTCAAAAAGAACAAGATCGACTGGCTGAAGGGCTGGGGCTCCATCCCTGAGGTCGGCAAGGTCAAAGTGGGCGATGAAATCCACGACGCCAAGAATATCATCGTCGCCACGGGTTCCGAAGCGGCCAGCCTGCCGGGTGTCGAGGTAGACGAAAAGATCGTCGTCACCTCCACCGGTGCGCTGGAACTGGGCAAGATCCCGAAGAAAATGGTCGTGATCGGCGCGGGCGTGATCGGGCTGGAAATGGGCAGCGTCTATTCCCGCCTCGGGGCCGAGGTGACGGTGGTCGAATTCCTGGACGCAATCACGCCGGGCATGGACGCCGAGGTGCAGAAAACCTTCCAGCGTACGCTGAAAAAGCAGGGGCTGAATTTCATCATGGGCGCAGCGGTACAGAAAACCGAGACCGCCAAGAACAAGGCCAAAGTGCATTACAAACTGCGCAAGGATGACAGCGAACATGTGCTGGACGCCGATGTTGTGCTGCTGGCCACCGGGCGCAAACCCTATACCGACGGTCTGGGGCTAGAGGCGCTGGGTGTCGAGATTTCCAAACGTGGCCAGATCCAGACCGACGACCACTGGCAGACAAACATCAAAGGTATCTACGCCATCGGCGACGCCATCGACGGCCCCATGCTGGCCCACAAGGCCGAGGACGAAGGCATGGCCTGCGCCGAGGTGCTGGCCGGCAAGCATGGCCACGTCAATTATGGCATCATTCCCGGCGTGATCTACACACACCCCGAGGTGGCCAACGTCGGCGCGACTGAGGAACAGTTGAAAGAGGCGGGCACGGCCTACAAAGTCGGCAAATTCTCGTTCATGGGCAACGGCCGCGCCAAGGCGAATTTCGCCGGGGACGGGTTTGTCAAAATTCTGGCTGACAAGGAAACCGACCGTATTCTGGGCTGCCACATCATCGGCCCCAGCGCGGGCGAATTGATCCACGAGATCTGCGTCGCGATGGAATTCGGCGCCTCGGCGCAGGATCTGGCCCTGACCTGTCACGCCCACCCGACCTATAGCGAGGCAGTGCGCGAAGCGGCCTTGGCCTGTGGCGACGGCGCGATCCACGCCTGAGTGATCTGAACCCCGACCCAATGAAAGTGCAAGGCGGTTGTCGCCGCCTTGCACAGTTACGGTGCCTTGCAAACACCGCCAGTTGCCCGCATGACGGGATCAAACAGATCCCGCATGGGCGCAACTGAACAACTGGACATGACATGACCACCGACACATTGAGCGGACGCAGGGCGAACCTGCTGGGCAGTCTGTGGATGATCACTGCCATGGCAGGCTTTGCCATTGAGGATTCGTTCCTCAAAATGGTGGCCAACACCGTGCCCGTGGGTCAGATCCTGATCCTGTTCGGCCTTGGCGGCGTTTGCGTGTTTGCCACAATCGCATTGAGCAACGGCCAACACCTGTTTCCGCGCGCGGTTTTATCCAAACCGATGCGCATCCGCGTCCTATTCGAGATCACGGGCCGTCTGTTCTATACGCTGGCGATTGCCCTGACCCCTCTGTCAGCCGCCACCGTGATATTGCAAGCGACACCGCTGGTGGTGGTCGCAGGCGCGGCGGTGGTATTCGGCGAAAGTGTGGGCTGGCGCAGGTGGACGGCGATTGCCGTGGGGCTGGCCGGGGTGCTGGTGATCGTTCAACCCGGCAGCGACAGTTTTTCGATCCTGTCGATCCTGGCGGTTCTGGGAATGCTGGGCTTTGCCGGGCGCGATCTGGCCAGTCGTGCTGCGCCCCGGTCGCTGAGCACCGCAATCCTGGGGGTTTACGGCTTTGGTGCCATGATTGTCGCGGGGGGGCTGTTTTCGGTCTGGCAGGGTGCGGCGTTTGTTGTGCCGGGTACAGTGGCGGTTCTCTGCTTGTTGGCGGCGGTGCTGGTCGGCACCGCATCCTACAGTTGCCTGATGCTGGCGATGCGCACCGGCGAGGTGTCGGCCGTTACGCCATTCCGCTACACGCGATTGTTGTTCGGGCTGGCGTTGGGGGTTCTGTGGTTTGGCGAACAGGTAACCTTGGCGATGGGGATCGGATCGGGATTGATAGTATTGTCGGGGATCTTCATCATGTGGCGGGGGCGCCGGTCTCGGACCTAGCGCACCGCGTCCGTGTCAAATCCCGCTTCTTTCATCAGTGCATTCGAGGCCGTTTCCACGTCATGCGCCAACCGCGACATGAACGCGGCCCTATCCAGACCCGCCTTGATCGGGGGCAGGAATTCCACCACCGCCAGCCCCGGCTGGCGCATGATGCCCCTGCGCGGCCAAAATACACCCACGTTTGTCGCCACCGGGATACAGTCCTGCTGCAATTCGCCGTACAGTGCGCCCGACCCAACCTTGTAGGGCGCGACCACCCCCGGCGCGATACGGGTGCCCTGCGGGTAGATGATCAGCTGACCGGGCAACTGCGCACCCTTGGCGACATCCCGGACCATCTTCTTGACCGCCGCACTGCGCTTGCCCCGATTCACCGGTACACAACCGATTCGCAGGGCGTATTGGCCGATCACCGGCGCATACATCAGCTCACGCTTCATGATGAACTTGCCCGCAGGCACCGCGCCGAAGATCAGGATGATATCCAGAAACGACTGGTGCTTGGCGGCGATCAGAACCTCGCCTTTAGGCGGCGTGCCGCGCACCTCGGTCTTCAGGCCGACCATCCATGCGGCGGTCCAGCGCACCCAAGCGCAATACGCCTTGCACGCCGCGCGCGCGCCCTTCGGGCTGATCAACGCCCATGGAAAATACAGCAGGCCAATCACGGCCATCATCAGATACATCTGACAAACGAACAGCAGGGACCGCACCCATTGAATCGCGTGGCTCATGACATGTTCCTCAAGGTGCGCTGCGCCGCCGCGCGCGTGGCCAGAAACGCCACCAGCGCCGCCAGCAACGGGATCATCAGCGGCCACAGCCAATGCCAGCCCTGAAATCCAAGCCCGGTCAGAAAACCGCCCCCCACCTCGGTGCTTGGCAGCAACAGCACCGCCAGACATCCCGCAACCATCCCCACCGCCGCGCCCATCAGCGCGCGCAGGGTAAAGCGGCGCACAAAGGCCTGCGCGATATAGCCATCTTGCGCGCCAACAAGGCGCAGTACGCCGATGACCTGCGCATTCGCCGACAGCGCCGCATTGGCGGCCAGTGTGATCATCGCCGCCACCGTGCCACCGATCAGCACCAGCGACACCCACCCCAATAGACGCAGGCGCGACGCGGCGCGGACAAGGGGCCGCCGCCAGCGGGTGTGATCGTCCAGCACCGCACCGGGCACCTCGGCCGCCAGACGCAGGCGCAGACCGACAGCGTCATAGCCCTCGGCGGTCTCGACCACTTCGATCAACTGGGGGATCGGCAATGTCTCGATCGGCAGGTCAGGGCCAAACCATGGCTCCAGCAGCGCGCGCTGTTCGTCGGCATCCAAAGCGCGGGCCGAGGCAACTCCGGGCGTCGTGGCCAGCACCTGCAACGCCGCATCCGTCTGCGCCAGCACCTGCCCTTCGCGCGCGGATATCCGCAAGGTCGAGCTGCGCGCCAGTGCATCCCCCCACCGATCCGCCAGCCGCGACGTGGCCAGCGATAGCGCCAGCGCAAACACCGCCAGAAACGCCATCGCACCCGCGCTGAACAGCGTCAGCCAGGCTGTAAATCCGGTGGGCGGCACCACACGATCCGCCTGCGCATCCCCGGCCAGAAGGCCGCGCACTGTGTCCAGAAAAGCGCTCATAGATCCGCCCCCGCCAATTGCAAGCGCCGGTTCGATATCCGCAACACGCGCGCCTGCACATGCGTTTTTGCGGCGCGGATCAGGGCCAGATCATGGGTGGCGATCATGATCGTCTTTCCCATGCGGTTCAGTTCGATCAGTAGGCGCATCAGGCGCTGGGACATTTCCCAATCGACGTTGCCCGTGGGCTCATCCGCCAGCACCACGTCGGGCGACATGATCACCGCCCGCGCCAGCGCCGCGCGTTGACGTTCCCCGCCCGACAGTTCCGGCGGCAGCGCGCCCGCGCGTTGGGTCAGCCCGACCCAGTTGGTCAACTCATGCAGATTGGCGGACTCGTCCAATGTATCGCGCCCCGACACGGTCAGCGGCAAGGCGATGTTGTCGGACACACTGAGGTGGTTCAAAAACTGGCAATCCTGATGGACCACGCCAATCCGGCGGCGCGCCATGGCGATATCGTCGCGGCTAAATTCGCGCACATCACGCCCAAACAACTTCGCATAGCCCGCCGTGGGGACCAACGCCCCGTAGCACAGCTTCAACAACGTCGTTTTGCCCGCACCAGATGGGCCAGTCAAAAAGTGAAACGATCCCGGTTGCAGCTTAAGGGATATGTCACTCAACAGCTCGGCACCGCCATAGGAATAGGCCACATTTTCCAGATCGATCACGCCTGCACCCCTAAAGCGGTTCGGATATTATTTGAGACACGAAGAATATGCGAAACGCACACCATATTCTTGTTTTTTCGGCGTTTTGAGAAAAAGAGTATCACTGAGTTTTCTCGAACACTTTGTCCAATTGGTCCCTAAATGCCCCAGCGCGCGCTCTGTTGCAATCACGGGGCGCAAATCCTTTGATCTTTTCCGCCAATGCTTTTAACCCTATGGTGACAGTGATGAACGGAAGCGCCGGAAAAACCGGGCAGACGACAGGTGTTTTGATGAGGCTGACTTGCCCGAATTGCGGCGCGCAATACGAGGTTCCGGATGATGTGATCCCGGACTCCGGTCGTGACGTTCAATGCTCGAACTGCGGCGACACGTGGTTTCAGGCCCATCCCGACCACCCACAACCGGGCGGTGAGGACGACAGCGATCTGAACAATACGGATTCGAGCACGTGGGAAGATGTTCCGCCGGTCGATAAAACGACGCCCAAAAATCCCGCGTCCTACCTTGAAGCCGAGGAAGACGCCGACAAGCAATCCGAGACCGACACGTCGGTCACGCCCCCGGCAAAACCTTATGACGATCCGCAACCGGCACCGAAATCCGATCCTCCCGCGCTCGAACGGCGCCAGATTGATCCTGAAGTGGCCGAAGTGCTGCGCGAAGAGGCCGAGCGCGAAAAGCGTGCCCGCGCGGCCCAAGCCCAAGGATCAGGAAGCCTGGAAACCCAACCGGATCTGGGTCTGGAAGACGTCAGCGACGACGAGCGCCGCAGCCGCGAATCCCGCGCGCGCATGGCCCGCCTGCGCGGCGACGACGACCCCAAGGCCGGGCCCAAGACCGAGGCGTATATTAAAGCAGAGGACGACACGCAGGATCAGATCGACCCAACGTCGCGCCGCAGCCTGTTCCCCGATATCGAAGAGATCAACTCGTCTCTGGCATCTGACACGGATCAGCGCGCCGATATGGAGGATCACGATCCCTACCCCGAAGCGCCCGCAGGCGCGCGCGGTGGGTTCCGCCGGGGTTTTTTGCTGATCGTTCTGATCGCAGTGATTGCTTTGCTGATCTACATGTTTGCTGCGGAACTGGCGCTTAAAATGCCTGCATTGCGGGATATACTGCATGATTACGTTGTATGGGTCGATGGATTGCGCGTCTGGCTGGATGGCCAGATTGCGGCGCTGATGGCGTGGATGGACACAATGGCCAGCGGCGCGGATGCGCCCCCCGCTGCCGATCCGGCACCCGACCTGCCACAGACCGGTAACTGACCCTTTGATGCCTGGACCGTTGCAACCATGACAAGGCCAATGGATGCCCTATCTTCTGCCGCCCCAACGGGCGGCGGACCGTTGGCCCCAGCAACACTCACACCTGTGTTTGCCACATTTTTCACCGCAATCCTCTGGGGGCTGTGGTGGGTGCCGATCCGCTGGATCGAGGGCATGGGCCTCAGCGGGGCACAGGCAGGAATTATCTGTAATCTGGGCGCGGCGCTGGCCATCGCGGCCTATATGATCGTGGCGCGTGTGCCCCTGCGTCTTAGCCCGCGCACCGTGTTGGGCGCGGCATTGATCGGGCTGGCGTTTTCATCTTACTCCGTCGCGCTGACCCTGTCCGATGTTGTCCGGGTGATCCTGCTGTTCTATCTGGCCCCGGCGTGGGGCAAGATCATCGAATGGGCCTTCATGGGGCAACGGTGGCGCCATGCCTCGACCCTGACATTGGGCCTGTCCCTGATCGGGGCGTATCTGGTTCTGGGCGGCGATGTGAGCATTTCGTCACTTGGGCTGGGCGATGTTCTGGCGCTGATATCCGGCGTGTCATGGGCGGTGGGGGCGGCACTGGTGTTCACCGGCGCGCGTTCGACCGCCTCGGCACTGACACTGGCGACGGTGATCTGGGCCGGGGCGCTGTCGCTGGCCTTTGCGGTAATGACAGGTGAATCGCTGCCCCACCCCGAGACAGGCCCCGCCATGGGTGCGGCGCTGGTGCTGGGTGTGGTCTATCTGCTGCCCATTCTGGGCCTGACGGCATGGAGCGCACAGCACCTTGCCCCCGCGTTGCTCAGCTTCCTGTTCACGCTGGAGATCGTATCCGGCGTCGGATCGGGCGCGTTGTTTCTAGACGAACCATTTGGCCTGATGCAACTGTCAGGCGGGCTGTTCATCATATCCGCCGCGCTGATCGAGGCGGTCACGGCCCTGCGCAAACCCGCCCCAAGCTGACACCGCTTCAGAACCGGTCCAGCAAACGTTCCAGATAATTACGTTCAACCTCGGGGCGGTCACCCTCGCTCGAGCGGCGTCGGATCTCGTCCAGCAGTTCGCGCGCCCGGCGATACACATCTTCGCCCTGCAACAGGCTGTCTTCGGTGCCCACGCGGTCACCCTGACCGGGCACACGGCCCAACGGATCGGACTGCTGGCCACCGTCGCTGCCGCGCGCCTGACCCTGCCCGCCCTGAGGGTTGGCGTTTTCCTGCGCCATCGCCTCGCCCAGATTGCGCATGCCGTCGCGCAGGGCGTCCATCGCTTCGGATTGCCGGTCGATCGCCTCGGCCAGATCGTTCTGGCGCAGCGCCTCTTCTGCGCCTTCCATGGCATCTCCGGCCCGGTCCAGCGCCTCGCGGGCCGCGTCGCCCGCCTCACCGCTGCCGGGCATTGCGCCGCGCTGGCGCTCCACCTCTTGACGCAGCGCTTCTTGTCGCTCGGCCAGTGTGCCGGGGTCTGTGCCGTCATCGCCCTGCTGACCGGATTGGCCCTGCTGCGCGCCGTCGCCTGTGCCGCTGCCATTCTGGCCTTCGTGGCTTTGACCGCGACCCTCGCCGCCGTTGCGCCCCTCGTTGCCCTGACTTTCCCCCGCCTGCGCGCCGGGATTGAACTGTTCCTGCAAATCGCGAAAGGCCTGATCCGACAGGCCCTGCTGTTCGCGCAGCGTCTCGGCCAACCCTTCCATCGCTTGCTCACCCGGGCTTTGACCCTGCTGGCCCTGTCCCTCGGTGACGCGCAGGTTTTCCATCATCTCCTGAAACTCGCGCAGCGCCTGTTCGGCCTCGGCCATGCGGCCCTGCTCCATCAGGTCCTGAATGCGGTCCATCATATCCTGAAGGTCCTGCTGGGACAGTTGCATGGCGTTATCATTCGATTGATCCGGCTGATCCGCCCCCCCTTCGCGCTGGGCCTGTTGTGTTTTCTGGCGCAGATAATCATCGGTCGCGTCGCGCAATTCCTGCATCAGACGCGCGATTTCATCGTCGCTGGCATCGTTGCGCATCGCCTCGCTCAGGCGTTCCTGCGCCTCGCGCATCCGTTCCAGAGCATCCCCGATGTCGCCCTCTTCCAGTTGCAGCGCCAGATCCCACAGCGCCGCGGCCAGTTCATCACGCGCTTCGGGCGTCAGTTCATCGGCCTCCATTAAGGCCTCTAACCGCCGCAGGATAACCCGCAGGCGCAAATAGCTGCCTTCGTCGCGAAACAGCCCGTCCTCGGGCGCATAGGACACCGCCCGCAGCACCTGCGAGACTCGCGTGGCATTGTCGCGCGACCACAGCAGATCGCGGCGCTGCTCGATCACCGACGCCGCCAGCGGATCAAAGAACCGCCGCGCGGGCAACAACATGTCCTTCGGCGCGCTCACACCGGTCTGCCCCTTGGCATCCTCGGCGGTTAACGTCAGGGTCACCGGCAAATGCGCCCAAGGATGTTCCGATAGGTTTTCAACCATCGCTTCGGTAAAATCGGCCCGATTTCCGGTGATCGGCATCGGCAGATCCAGCGTGATCGACGTGCGCGGCTCAGGCGCCACTGCCAACCCGAACCGGCGATCCACCGCACCAAGGTTCAACGCAAACGTTGCCGTACCGCCGACGACGCCATAGTCGTCGCGCGCCCGAAACGGCAGGCTCATCTGGCCATCGAACGTGGTACGCTTGCCATCTTCCAGCAGCGCGATATCAGGCGGGGTGTCGGGCGTGACACCCACCGTCCAACTGCGCCCACCGGGGCCATCGATGCTTAGCTTACCCGCCCGCATCACATCAAAGCTGTGTTCGCTATCCGTCGCCGCGCCCAACCCATCAGTGCGCCCTGAAACCGTCTCGGCCAAGGCCAGCGCGCCGACCTCACCGTAAAACCGCAAGGTCACGCGGCTGCCGACCGGCACGGTAAATGCCCGGCCCAGATCGCTTAAATACAAACTTGGCAAGCCGGTATAGGCGGGCGGCTCGACCCAGCCTTCCCAGGTCGGGCCCGTCGCCACCGCCCCGCCACCGGGGCCAATCTGCGCCACACTGCCCACCCGCCAGACTGAGCCAAATAACATTGCCACCAGCAACCCCAGCAGGGCAATA
Organism: Rhodobacteraceae bacterium KMM 6894; assembly: GCA_035798175.1. Lineage (GTDB taxonomy): Bacteria > Pseudomonadota > Alphaproteobacteria > Rhodobacterales > Rhodobacteraceae > Roseovarius. Next base: position 73,681 of record JAPFBS010000012.1, on the reverse strand, counting down.
TAACGCAAGCCATAGGGATCGCGGCGCGACAGACGCAGATCCGGCTGTACGGCGTGCGCCCCCTTGGCGGCATCCCGCATACGACGCAAATGCGCCTGCCACAGCGCCTCGGACGCGGCATCACCCCGCCCGATCGCCTGCGCATCGCCCAACGCCTGCAAGGGACGCCCCGGCAGGGCGGCATCCACCCGCGCCAGTGCTTCGGCCCGGTGCGGCCATCTGAACCGCCGCGCGCCAAGGATCAGTAACGCGACGCCCCCCAAGGCCGAGGCGATCAATGCCCCGCCGACCAATTCAACCATCGCCGACTCGTGCCAGCCCAGCATCAAAGCCGCCGTGACCGCCGCAATCAAAGTCCACAACGGCCAGAAAGCCTGAACCAAACGCTCGGCCAGCAGCCCCGCCCAAGTCAGGGTTAACGCGACGCGCACCCGCGCCCGCAAAGGGCCGGGCAATTTCGGGGTCAGGTCGCTGTTTTGGGCCATTCACCTCTCCGTTGAGCCGCCCCGCGCGTGCAGCGCGTCACAGCCAATTAGGGATGGTATCTCGATTTATCATTTCGTCAAAGGTAGGTCGCGCCCGAATGACGGCAAATTCATGCCCATTCACCAGAACCTCGGGGATCAACGGCCGGGTGTTGTATTCGCTGGCCATCACCGCGCCGTAGGCCCCGGCACTGCGAAACGCCACCAGATCGCCCGCTTGCAAGGGCGGCATCATGCGCTGCTTGGCAAAAGTATCGCCACTTTCACAGACTGGGCCGACGATATCGTAGGGCTGTTGCGGCGTGCCCGGCGCAGGTTGATCCAACGGAATGATGTCGTGCCATGCGTCATACATCGCCGGACGGATCAAATCGTTCATCGCGGAATCCAGGATCAGAAAATCCCGCCCCTCGCCGGATTTCACATATAACACCTTACTGACCATGATCCCGGCATTCCCGGCAATCAGGCGCCCCGGCTCGATCTCGATCTCGCAACCCAAGTGGCCCAACTCTTCGCGAATCATCGCGCCATAGGTGCTGGGCAGTGGCGGGGCCTCGTTGGTCTGCGCATAGGGAATGCCCAGCCCCCCGCCCAGATCCAGCCGCCGGATCACATGGCCATCGGCGCGCAGTGCCTCGGTCAGTTCGGCCACCTTGCGATAGGCCAGACGAAACGGCTCAAGATCGGTCAGTTGGCTGCCGATGTGCACGTCAATCCCGATCACCTCGATCCCCGGAAGGGTTGCGGCATGGGCATAGACGACGCGGGCCCGCGCAATTGGAATACCGAATTTGTTCTCGGACTTGCCCGTCGCGATCTTGGCGTGGGTTTTCGCGTCCACATCCGGGTTCACGCGCACAGTGATCGGCGCAACAACGCCCAGATCGACCGCCACCGCGCTTAACAGATCCATCTCGGGCTCGCTCTCGACGTTGAACTGGCGGATCCCGCCGGTCAGCGCCAGACGCATCTCGTCCGCCGTCTTACCTACGCCAGAAAACACGATCCGGTCGCCCGGCACACCGGCAGCTTTGGCGCGCAGATACTCGCCGCCCGACACCACATCCATGCCAGCCCCCAACCGCGCAAGCGTGCGCAGGATCGCCTGATTGCTGGCCGCCTTCATCGCATAACAGACCAGATGGTCCATCCCCTCCAGCGCCTCATCGAACAGCCGATAATGCCGCTCCAGCGTGGCCGTGGAATATAGGTAAAACGGCGTACCGACCGCTGCCGCAATCTCGGCCACCGGAACGTCCTCGCCATGCAAAACGCCGTCTTTATACAGAAAATGATCCAACGCGCAGCCTTCCCGCTTTCATCGTTCCAAAAATACTCAAAAAGCGCCGCCTACCGCGCGCGCATCCGCAGATAAAGATACAGCGGCAGACCGCAACTGACCCCGATACAAAACGTCGCCGGAATCGCCATCAGGCGCATCCAATCCCGCTGTTGCCAAGCCTCATGGACAACCCAGATCGTCAGCGCCACGGCGGCAATCGTCAGATCCCAGACCAAACCGCTGGTGGCGGCGTTTACATGCCAGGCATCCACCATACCCCACAGGTCCGGCCCGTTTTCGGCAAACCAGACCAGAAAATAGCTCATCGGGTGGATGATGCCCCAGACCGCCAGCGCCAGATACACGTACCTCAAACCGCGGCGCCCACATGCACGCTTACGTTGCCGCTGATCCAATCGTTGGTGACGCTGGCACTGCCGTCCTTGGATCCGCTACCGACAGAGGTTTTTGCCGCAGGGCGCACTGGCGGGCCATCGACGCCGCAGGCGGTCAGTCCCAAAACAGCCGTCAAAACAAAAATCACCTTCACGCAACGATCTCCTTCCAACGGGCCACTTGCGCGCGAACCTGCGCAGGCGCGGTGCCACCGTAACTGACCCGGCTGGCGACTGAGTTATGCACACCCAGCACATCGAATACATCGGCGCGGATCGCGCCATGCACCGATTGCATGTCTTCAAGGCTGAGGTCGGGCAAATCACATCCCCGCGCCTCGGCCATCGCCACCAGCGCACCTGTGACATGATGTGCGTCGCGGAACGGCATGTCCAGCACCCGCACCAGCCAGTCGGCAAGGTCCGTCGCCGTGGAAAAACCTGTCGCGGCGGCGGCTTCCAGCACGGAAACATTCGCGCTCATGTCGCGCACCATGCCCTCCATCGCAGCAAGGGCCAGCATCAGGTTGTCGGCGGCGTCGAACACCTGCTCCTTGTCTTCCTGCATGTCCTTGGAATAGGCCAACGGCAGGCCCTTCATCACCATGGTCAGCGCCACGTTGGCCCCGAAGATCCGCCCGATCTTGGCGCGGATCAATTCGGCCGCATCGGGGTTCTTTTTTTGAGGCATAATGGATGAGCCGGTCGAGAACCGATCCGACAAAGTCACAAACCGGAACTGCGCCGACGACCAGATGACCAACTCTTCGGCCAGACGGCTGAGGTGCATGGCGCAAATGCTGGCCGCCCCCAGATAATCCAACGCAAAATCCCGATCGCTGACCGCATCCAGAGAGTTTGCCGAGGGCCGATCAAATCCCAACGCCTGCGCCGTCATGTCCCGGTCAATCGGGAAACTTGTCCCGGCCAGCGCCGCTGCGCCCAACGGGCATTCGTTCATCCGCGCGCGCGCATCGCGCATCCGGCTAAGGTCGCGGGCGAACATTTCCACATAGGCCATCATGTGATGCCCCCACGTGACCGGCTGCGCCACTTGCAGATGGGTGAAACCGGGCATGACCCAATCGGCCCCTGCCTCGGCCTGTGTCAAAAGCGCGCGGATCAGCGCCAACAACGCCCCCTCGGCCGCGTCGAACTGATCACGCACCCACAGTTTGAAATCGGTCGCCACCTGATCATTGCGCGAACGGCCCGTGTGCAAACGGCCTGCGGGGTCGCCAATCACCTCTTTCAGGCGTGCTTCGACGTTCATGTGGATGTCTTCCAGCGCTGTGGAAAACTGAAACGTGCCGCCCTCGATTTCTGACAAGACCGTGAGCAGGCCTTCCCCTATCGCGTCGGCGTCCTTATCACTCAGGATACCTGTAGCTGCCAGCATGGCCGCATGGGCCCTTGATCCGGCGATGTCTTGCGCCGCCAACCGTTGATCGAATCCGATCGAGGCGTTGATTGCCTCCATGATCGCGTCTGGTCCAGCGGCAAAGCGGCCGCCCCACATCTGGTTCGAGGATTTGTCTGCCATGCCTAACCCGTCCGGAGTAAAAATGCGTCTGTCTCGTTCCAGCTTTCTTTATATCGCCCTTGCCTGCTGTGCAATTGCAGGCGGCCTTGCCTTTGGTCTGCGCACAGCCAGCAGCCCCGCCAATGCCGCCACGGATTACAGCGCCTATCAGGACATGCTGGAGGGCGACATGCAAAAGCTGCGCTTTCACAGCGCGCCAAAAGCTGTGGGAACGGCGCCCTTCATCACCGAGAGCGGCGACATGACCCTGGCGGAGTATCGCGGAAAATACATGCTGCTGAACTTCTGGGCCACATGGTGCGCGCCGTGCCGCAAGGAAATGCCGATGCTGGCCGCGCTTCAGGACGAATTCGGCGGCGAAGATTTTCAGGTCGTCACACTGGCCACCGGGCGCAACCCGCCCCCCGCGATCAAAGGGTTCTTTGACGAAATCGGTGTGACCAACCTGCCGATGCACCGCGATCCGAAACAGGCGCTCGCGCGCCAAATGGGTGTTTTGGGCCTGCCGATCACGGTACTCATCACCCCCGAAGGTCAGGAAATAGCCCGCATGCAAGGCGACGCGCATTGGACCAGCGACAGCGCGCGCGCGATGATCCGGGCACTGATCGGCGCGGGCGGTTAAAGCAGGCCATTGCAGCCCGCCCCGGCAATTGGCTAGAACAAAGGCACACTTGCAGGGAGCCACGAAATGTCCGCCATTACCAATATCGAGGATCTGCGCCGCATCCATCAGCGCCGCGTGCCGCGCATGTTCTACGATTACGCCGAATCGGGCAGTTGGACGGAACAGACCTTTCGCGCCAATACCACTGACTTCGCAGACATCCTTCTGCGTCAGCGCGTGGCGGTGGATATGGCGAACCGCTCGACCGCCAGTCAGATGATCGGACAGGACGTGGCAATGCCGGTGGCATTGGCCCCCGTCGGGTTGACCGGCATGCAATCTGCGGATGGCGAGATCAAGGCCGCGCGCGCCGCCGAAAAATTCGGCGTGCCATTTACCCTGTCGACAATGTCTATCTGCTCGATCGAAGACGTGGCCGAGAACACGACCAAACCCTTCTGGATGCAGGTTTACACCATGAAGGACGACGACTTTACGCAGCGCCTGTTTGATCGCGCCAAGGCGGCCAAATGCTCGGCTGTTGTGATCACCGTCGATCTGCAAATGCTGGGCCAACGCCACAAGGACATCAAGAACGGTCTTTCCGCCCCGCCCAAACTGACGGCGCGCAGCATCGCCAATCTGGCCACCAAGGTGCCATGGGGCCTTGAGATGCTGCGCACAAAGCGGCGCACGTTTGGCAACATTGTCGGCCACGTCAAGGACGTGACCAACCCCAGCGATCTGACATCATGGACCAATGAGGCCTTCGATCAATCGCTGGATTGGGACCGCATCCGCCAGTTCCGCAAGATGTGGGATGGACCAATGATCATCAAAGGCATCATTGATCCGCGCGACGCGGTTCAGGCGCTGAACGTGGGCGCGGATGCTATCATCGTCTCCAACCATGGCGGGCGTCAGTTGGATGGCGCGCTGTCCGCGATCCGCGCCCTGCCCGCGATCATGGATGCGGTCGGCGACAAGATCGAGGTGCATCTCGACAGCGGCATCCGCTCCGGCCAAGACGTGCTGAAGGCGCTGGCGCTGGGGGCCAAGGGCACCTACATCGGGCGCGCCTATATCTATGGTCTGGGCGCGATGGGCGAGGCGGGTGTCACCAAGGCGCTGCAAATCATCCACAAAGAACTGGACGTATCGATGGCGTTCTGCGGGCACCGCGACGTGCGCGGCGTGGACCGCGAGATCCTGATGATCCCGCGCGATTTCTCGGATCGGTGGCAATAGGCGCTGGATCAGTGACGCGATGACCTGTTTGAACATGGCGTTCAACCGATCGGTCATCGCGTCACGTCAGCCCTTGGGCCGCGTGACCGAAGGAAAAACTGCCGTTTTCCGATCTAGTCTCTGACCGGAAAACAGCCACGTTGCTCGGCAACCACTGTGCGCGGATCACATTGCCTCTTCCCTTTCATGCCCAAATCCCCTAATGCCACGGCTTCACGCGGGACTACAGCCTTGGAGGAGTCCCGCCCTAATCTATGGAGACTTATCATGGCTGGAGAAATTCCTGATCTTCACGCCCAGGAACGCACGGGGACAGGCAAGGGCGCCGCTCGTTCAGCACGCCGCGAAGGCATGGTTCCTGGTATCGTTTTTGGTGGTGACGTTGATCCGCTGCCGATCAACATCCCGTTCAACGTCCTGCTCAAGCGCTTGAAGCAAGGCCGCTTCAAATCGACCCTGTTCAACCTGAAGGTTGAAGGTCAGGACGACGTACGCGTGATCTGCCGCGACGTGCAGCGTGACGTGGTCAAGGATCTGCCGACGCATGTCGATTTCATGCGCCTGCGCCGCACGACCAAGATCAACCTGTTCATCCCGATCAACTTCATCAACGAAGACGAGTGCCCGGCCATCCGCAAGGGCGGTGTCGTGACCACGATCCGGAACGAAGTTGAGTTGCTTGTGACCGCGGGTGACATCCCCGAGGCGCTGATAGTCGATCTGAGCAAGGTCGAGAACGTCGGTGACACGGTGACCATTTCGGACATCGAACTGCCCGAGGGCGCGAAGCTGGTTATCAGCGATCGTGACTTCATGATCTGCAACGTTTCGGCCCCGTCGGCCCTGAAATCCGACTCGGATGACGAGGACGAAGTGGACGCCGCAGACGTACCCGTCGCTGGCGAAGAAGCAGACGGCGACGCATAAGAGCGCGCCTGACGTGGACATTGAAACGCGGTCCTGCCATGCGGGGCCGCGTTTTTTTTATGCGTTGCGCAGTCCTGCCGCGCCGTCCCGTTGCAACCAGCCCCCGGCCCGCGTAGACCCGTCCGGGCAACAACCGCGCAGGAGGCAAGGCAATGCTGATCTTTGCAGGGCTGGGGAATCCCGGCGCAAAATATGCCGGGCATCGACACAATATTGGCTTCATGGCGCTGGACCGTATCGCCGCCGATCACCGGTTCGGCCCATGGAAAGCCCGGTTTCAGGGTCAGACCTGCGAGGGGCAGCTGGGCGGCGAAAAGGTGCTTTTGCTCAAGCCCGAGACATTCATGAACCTCTCCGGCCAGTCGGTGGGCGAGGCGATGCGGTTCTACAAACTCACCCCCGCCGACATCACCATTTTTCATGACGAAATCGACCTTGCCCCGGCCAAGCTGCGCGTCAAGTTGGGCGGCGGGCATGCCGGGCATAACGGCCTGCGCTCGATCCATCAGCATATCGGCCCGGAGTATCATCGCGTGCGGATGGGCGTGGGCCATCCCGGCCGCAAAGAGGCCGTGCCGGGCTATGTGCTGCATGATTTTGCCAAGGCAGATCAGGATTGGCTGGACGATATGCTGCGCGGTATTTCGGATGGCGCGCCCTATCTCGCCGATGGCGACACCAGTCGATTTCAAAACGCTGTTGCCCTGCGCACGGCCCCGCCACGCAGTTCCACCACGGCCAAACCCGTTGCGCAAAAGGCGACAAATCCTGCTGCGCGCAAAAAGCCCGATTCGGCGCCCGACCCCACGCTGCCCGATGCCCGCAGCGCCTTGCAGAAATTGGCGGACAAGTTTCGCTAGAGCGGTTTGCGCTAAATCCGAGGCACAGGTCTGACGCAAAGTATACGTCCCAGAACGGTGGGCGTGTGCAATGTCCCTGGCTCAGGCAAAAAGCAAAACTCGCTAACGCGTCGCTTGCGCGCTGGCGGGTGTGCTCTATGTTTTAACCAAAGAGGTCACACCAATGATGCGCAAAGACGATCCCGTAAATGTTCTGGGCGGCCCCCTGACCCCCTGCTCGGACCGCGATCCGGTCACCGGTTTTTTCCGTGATGGCCACTGCAACACCTGCCCCGAGGATCAGGGCAGCCACACCGTGTGCGCGCTGATGACCGCCGAGTTTCTGGCCTTTTCCAAATACCTCGGCAATGACCTAAGCACCCCGCGCCCCGAGTTCGGCTTTGCCGGGTTACGCCCCGGCGATCAGTGGTGCCTGTGCGCCGCGCGCTTTCTGCAAGCCTACCAAGAGGATTGCGCGCCCAAGGTACGGTTGCAAGCGACCCATCTGCGCGCGCTCGATATCGTGCCGCTGAACGTGCTTCAGGCCAATGCCGCGCCCGAGGCCGACAGCCCGTCCTGACAGCCGTCGCCGGTCCGATCCGCGATCAGATCAGACGAAACACCTGCCCGCTGCCCGCATCCCGGATCAGGTCTATGGTGGTGCCGTTCCAGTGATAGTCCAGATGCCGGCCCTGACGGGGGGCGTACGCAAGGTCCGGGAAAAACAGCCCCACGCAATCGCCCGCGCCCCGCACGCTGGGATAGGCGATGCCCTGCGCATCCTGCGCACGGATTTGCGCCGCAAATGCCTGCGAGGCAGCGTAGCTGTCGGGGTCCAACAGAGGTGTTTCCCCCAGACCGCGAATATCGTGCAGGCGCGCATCCACCCCGATGACCAATTCGCGAAATTGCGCGGTCCATCCCGCAGGCTGCGCCGTCTGGGACATGAAGCGCGCATGATGGTGCACGGTTTCCTGCACCGCCGTTTCAAAGTCGCTGGCGATATACAGAACACCCAAAGTCCCGTTGCTGAACCGGCTGGGCCGGTCCGGACTGGTATGGGTGAAGGGCGCCATAAGATAGCTGGCCCCCGGCCCGCCGACGCGCCGGCCGGGCGGAATCAGGTCCAGCGCGCCGATGGTTTCCATCAAGCGCGGATTGGTCTTTTGCTCGGCCGAGATCAGCAGGGGCCAATCCTCGGGGGCGGCGATATCCTCGAACAGGTCAATCGGGGGATGTACACTGCGAATGATGCGAATTCCGGCGTCCCACTGCACATGATTTATGCCAAGGCCGCTCACCAGCCGCCGCGCTCGGCGTCCAGATAGCGGCGCACGCGCATCAGGTCGGTCAATTCACCGTTCAGCATGATCTCCAGCGCGGTCTGTCCACCAAACGCGCCGTTGGGCGCCTTGATCCAGCCATAGGCGCGGGCGGGGTCGCTGAACAGGATACGCAGGGCCTTGTGAATGCCCAGAATGTTGGAAAGCCGCGCCTTGGTGTCCCGGTCCAGCCGCCCGACCTGCCCCGTCTTCCAGCGCCGATAGGTGCGCAGCGGCAGATCCAGCAGCACAGCGGCCTCATCATCGGTGATCTGCCATTTCCCGAACAGATTGAAAGCGGCGCGCAGCATGGCACCGCCCTCATCATCTGTGATGGGCGCAGGGGTGAAATCGGGCGCGTGGGTTCTGAGCGGTTGCAGGGACATATCAAAATCTACTTTTTGGCATTACATTAAATATACAATGCCATTTGGCAATATCAAGCCTTTCCTAAAATACCCTGCCCCCGCCCCTTATGCCCCAGCCACGCGCGACCATAGATCCGCACCCTGAATGTCGGCAGACCCCACGTCGGACCCGGTCAGGGCCTCGTTATCGACACGCATATCCAAAAGCGCACAAATACTCATTCAATCACTCAACGTCAGTTGCCGCGCCGGCGCGGTGCCGCTCAACTTTTCGTCATCCCGGCCGATCTGCGCCAGAATTGCTTGAAGTCCCCGCGCCTTGGCCCCAGATATATTTCGACCTTCGGGCTGCGCTTGAGGGTCTGGGGTGGCATGGATCTGACCGCCCCAAAAACATTCCCCGAACCGCACCCCACCCGGCAAGGTACGCGCCTGCCTGTGACAGCGGTCATATCAGGGGGCCTATCGCGGATCGTGCTGCACGGGTCGCGCAATTTGAGAAGAAAGGAACAGGCATGACCACCTCGATACCCCGCCGAACGGCGTTGCTCTCGGGCCTTGCCATGGCAGGCAGTCTGGCGATGCCCACGGTTCTGCGCGCGCAAGACGGCGCACGGCGCAACACCTCCAGCTTTGTCACGCAAAACTGGCAGGATCACTTTGACACATTGGGCGTCGCGACAATCGTAGCCGATACCCAATCGCGCGCGCTTAGTTTCTGGAACGCCGATGGCACCGATTACCGGGTCTATCCCACGTCGGTGCCCATCAGCGAGGACCTGACCAAACGCGGCTATACCAAGATCGTGCGCAAGAAAGAGGGCCCCGACTGGACCCCTACCGCGTCGATGGTTGAACGATTTCCGCATTACAAATACATGCCCCCCGGTCCTGACAACCCGTTGGGCACCCATGCGATGTATCTCAGCTGGCCCGCGTATTTGATCCACGGCACGCATGACACGCGCAAGATCGGACGACAGTCGTCTGACGGCTGCATTGGCCTCTATAACGCCAAGATAGCAGAGCTGTTCGCCCTATGCCCGGTCGGCACTCAGGTGCGTATCATTTGATCTCGCTCGGCCCGGCAACGCATTGCCGGGCCACCGATCCTGCACCGACGCCGCCCTTGCGTTTCAAGCGCCAATGTTGTGATATTCACGGATTGGAATTTGTTCCTTTGGGAGGGGGATCATATGCAGATGAACAGACGCCAGCTTCTGGCGGGTTTGGGCGGCGCTGCGATTTGCGCCGCGCCCGGCACCAGCTTCGCGCGCACCATGATGGACTTCGGAACTGGGCAGATCATCGGCGTCAGCGACGGCAATCTGGTGCTGCCGGGATCGTTTTACTTTGACGCGCTGCCGCAGGATGAATTGCAACCGATCCTGACCAAATTCGATGTGTCACGCGATCAGGTCACGCCGCCCTGCAACCTGACCCTTCTGCGTCAGCCCGACCGTATCGTCCTGTTTGACGCCGGGTCCGGGTCGGGCTTCATGCCCAGTGCGGGTGAATTGCTGGACAATCTGGATGCGCAGGGCCTGACGCCCGACGACATCACCCATGTCGTGTTCACCCACGGCCACCCGGATCACCTGTGGGGTATTCTGGACGATTTTGACGATCCCGTGTTTCCGCAGGCCCAATTGATGATGGGTCAGGCCGAGTGGGAGTTCTGGAGCGATCCGAACACCGTCGACACCATCGGCGAACAGCGCGCCTCGTTTGCGGTCGGGGCCGCGCGTCGTCTGGCCGCGATCGAAGATCAAATGACGCTGTTCAATGGCGGCGAAGAAATCCTGCCCGGTATCATGGCCCATGCCACGCCCGGCCACACGCCCGGCCACATGTCGTTTGAAATCCGCGAAGGCACAGATGCGGTGATTGTCGGTGGCGATGCTATCGCCAATCACCATATCGCGTTCGTGCGCCCCGAGTGGCCCAACGCGGCGGATCACGATCAGGATCTTGGGGCGCAAACCCGCATGCGCCTGCTGGATCAACTGGCCACAGACAACATTCCGCTGCTGGGATTCCACCTGCCAAATGGCGGGTTGGGCCGGGTCGAGCGGATGGGCAACACCTATCGCTTCAATTCGGAGGACACATGATGCGTTGGATTTACCCCCTTGCCTTGATCGCGGCCACCACCGCCCATGCCAGCGAGGATATTGCGGACAAATATCCCGCCTCGCTGCTCTATGACAAACCGTACGAGGTGATACCCGGCGTGTTTTCGGCCATCGGGGCCACAGCTCCGCCGACCTATGAAAACGCGGGTCACAACAACAACCTGTCCTTCATCGTCACGGGCGATGGCGTGGTCGTAATGAACAGCGGTGCCTCCTACGGTCTGGCCAAGGCGCTGCACGACGAAATCAAGGCTGTCACCGACCAAGAGGTCAAGCTGGTCTTTAACGAAAACGGTCAGGGGCACGCGGTTCTGGGCAACAATTACTGGGCAGAACAAGGCGTGCCCATCGTCGCCCATGTCGAAGCCGCCGCCGAGGTCGAGGAATACGGCGGCTCGATTCTGGAAGGCATGCAGGGCTACAATAAGGACCGCGCCGAAGGTACGGAAATTCAGCTTCCGACCGAGACGTTCGAGGATGAATATATCGTCGATATGGGCGATTTTCACATCGAGGCGCGCTATTTGGGCCCCGCCCACTCGCCCGGCGATATCGTGGTTTGGCTGCCCGAGCAAAGTCTGGTGATTTCGGGCGATGTGGCGTTTCACGAACGCATGCTGCCGATCTTCGCTAACACCTATACCGCCGACTGGCTGGAAACATGGGATAACGAATTCGAACCACTTGGCGCGACCTATGTGATCCCCGGCCACGGCCACCCGACCAACATGGATCAGGTGCGTCGGTATACGAAAGATTACCTTGTCTATCTGCGTGCGAAAATCGGTGCGCATCTGGACGCCGGCGGCGGATTGGCCGAGGCATATTATGTGGATCAGACGCCCTACAAGAACCTCGATACCTACGAGGAGCTGGCGACCAAGAACGCCGGGCGCGTGTTTGAACAGATGGAGTTTGAATAAGGCGTAAGGCGGCCCGATCAGGCCGCCTTTACCCGCCGCTCCAGCATCAAGATCCGGTGCGTCACCATCGCGCCGATCCACATACAGAACACCGCCAGCCATGCGGTGACGGCAAAGACCGATCCGCCCGACATGCCCGCGCCCACCGCGCAGCCCCCGGCCAGCATACTGCCGAACCCCATCAGGACCGCGCCGATCAGGTAACGCTCCATCGGGGAATCTGGTCCGAACCGCTCGATCTTGAATTCACGCGCGGACAGGGCCATCACGCCTGCCCCAAAGAAAACCCCCGGCACCAATCCCAAACCAAAGCTCCACGGTAGTTCGGTGCTGTTGACCAACCCCATCAACGTATCGGTCGACGGACCGGTAAAGGTGACCGACGAAATCTCGACAACCTCGAACGAGGTTTGCGCGATCAGATAGGTCATCATCCAGCCAAGGCCGACGGCAAATCCCACCCCCGCTGCTGCCGCCGCGCGCGTTGGTCCGACGTGGTGACGCCCCGCTAGCATCAGCGACGCGATCAACGCCACAGTGGCCAGAACCGCCGCCACGCCCGACGACAATCCCAGTTGCGCCAGCATGTCCCGCGCCGCGCCGCCGGGGATCACCCACAGCGCCGCCAACGCCTCGCGCAGGGGGGTCAGAAAGCCGCGCAATGATGCCTGCGCCACCAAGGTCAGGATCAGCCCCGTCACGATCGCGCGCAGGTTGCCCGTGGCCGACAAAACCAGCAACCGGCTGGCACAGCCGCGCGCCAGGATCATGCCACAGCCAAACATCAGCCCGCCAATGATGGCCCCCGACATGCTGCCCGGCGTCGACAACTGGCGCGAGGCCGTGACATCCAGCCAGCCCAGAACGATCATCCCCTGCACCGATGCGACAGCCGCGCTGAACGCGATCAGCCAGATATACAGACGCGGCCCGAACAACCCCTCGGAGACCTCAACCGAGGCCGCCCGCAGGCAGAATCGCGAATGTTGCGCCATGGCACCGAACAACACACCAACAATCGCACCAGCCAGCGCCAGAACGGCGCCGTCGCCATAACGGTCAATCAGGGTTTCGAGCATGCCATACACCTGTCGCAAAAGGGTCAGAACAGTATCGCACAAAACACTGGCACAGAATACACGCCCGCGATGTGATCCAGCGCAAACTCGGCGCGTGTTTGCAGGGGGGACAGATTCAGGCAAATCAGGGAATTAGGATCACTATCGCGGCTGAGGAACCGCGTTCATCGTATCGTTCAGGACGTTGGTGCAACATGGAATATAATTCTGCTCTGAATGAAAAAAGCGGAACAAACACACCAACTGCACCGCTTGACCTTTGGACGAGAATCTCGACTTAAGACAGATAAATTTTGTTTTCTCCAAGGGAGAGTCCGTCATGTTGTTTGAACTCTACGATCTGCCCTTCGATGTACAGGGCGCGCATCTTTTGTTGGGCGTGGCCATGGGCCTGATTTTCGGCATTGCCGCGCAGATCAGCCGGTTCTGCCTGCGTCGCGGATTGGTCGCTGGCCCCGACCGGGCGCCCGCCTTGGGCACATGGGCCGCCGCATTGGCCACCGCCATCACCGCCACGACCATTGCCATATGGGCCGGATGGATCGACCTGTCGGATCACCGCCTGCTTGCCAGCGACCTGCCCTTATTGGCGGTCGTTATCGGCGGTCTGGCGTTTGGCGTGGGCATGGTGCTGACGCGCGGCTGCATCAGCCGTCTGACCGTGCTGGGTGGGACGGGCAACCTGCGCGCGTTGACGGTGATCGTGATCTTTGCACTGGTCGCGCATGCCACGCTGAAGGGTGTCTTTGCACCCGTGCGGGTCGCGCTGGGATCGGTGACGACGGATATCGGCATCGGCTCGCTTGCGGAGCTACCCGGCGGATTATTGACATGGGCCGCGCTGCTGGTGGCGGGCCTGATCGCTGCGGTGGCCATATTGAAACCGCGCCCGTTGCATGTGGCGTTGGCCGTGGTCGTCGGTCTGACCGTTGCACTGGGCTGGATCGCGACCGGGCTGCTGTTGATGGATGAGTTTGACCCGCTGCCGGTGCAGACGATGGCCTTTACCTCGCCTTGGGCCGATACGCTGTTCTGGACTATCGCGTCCAGTGCGATCCCCGCCGGGTTCGGTGTGGGCATGGTCGGCGGCGTCCTGGGCGGCGCATTCCTGTCGGCCCTGATCCGGGGTGAACTGGCATTCGCCAGCTTCACGGATGCGCCCCAAACCCTGCGTTACACGGCAGGTGGCGCGCTGATGGGCTTTGGCGGAGTGTTGGCGGGCGGATGCACCGTGGGCGCGGGCCTGTCGGGTGTTTCGATGCTCAGCATTGCCGCCATCGTGGCGCTGTTGTCCATCGCGGCAGGTGCGCTGATCGCCGACCGCGCCTTGGGTCGCGCGCCCGCCATGCAGCCGGCCGAATAGATAAACGACTTACGGCCAACCGGAACAATCCGGTTGGCCGTATGAAATTCTGGTCAGCAGGATCCGCGAAGCGGCTGTTACTCCATCGCCTCTTTTACGATGTCGTCCAGCATCACCTGAACCGCCTGCATTTCGCCTTCGGGATAGGTGCGATAACCGATCACCACCTGCCCGGCCTGATCCGCCACGAAGATGCCATACGGGCAATGAGCGATATTCATCGGATCAACTTCCATCACCTGCCGTGACATCTGCGCCGAGCAGAACAGAAAAACATCCGCCTCGACGAACAACTCCTTTGTGCTGCCCACATCCGCGCCGGTCCGGTTCAGCATTTCGCCGGTGTGGCTAACATAATCGATCACCAAGCCCCGCCCGATGATGGCGTTTTCCACGGCAAAGGCGGCATCCCCGAAGGTTCCATCATAGGGGTATGTCACCGCCTGATCACCGGCCAGTCCGGGCGTTGCCATCACGGCCAGCACACCTGCAAGAATAACGTTTTTCATGGTCTGTCCTTCCTATTGTCAGGGTCAGTTAATCCTGTTTGATCTGCCCCGACATTGACGTCGATCAGTGCCGGGGCAGATTCTTTAGCTGAACATATCCGCAACGATCCCCGCGTACCAACCCTCGGACTCTTCATAGGTTGCCTTGCGCAAGGCCGAGTTTTCTCCGGTTTCGGAAATGAACCCGTCCACCTTGGCAATTTTTTCGTCCGTCGCCTCATAGGTCGCACCCACCTTGACGCCGTTGTCGGTATCGATCAGCGACCAGCAGGTGTTTGAAAACTTCGCCGGGAACACTTTGGAACCCGTCAGCGCACCGCGCACCGCGTTGGCACAGACCTTGGCCTGACTGTTGGCAGCAAAGCCCGATTTGGGCATGTCGCCCTGGTCCGCCGAGTCGCCCAGAACATAGATATCGGGATCGGCCTTACTGCTCATGTCGGCGGGGTTGATCGGGACCCAATTGCCGTCGGCCACGCCTGCCATTTCGGCGATATGCCCCGCCTTCATCGCGGGAATGACGTTGCAGACGTCCACCTTGGTCGTTTCGCCGTCGATGGTCAGCGTCATGGCGTCGGCATCGACCGACACATTGCCGCCACCAAAGTCCTGACCAATCCAGTCGATCATGCCGGGATAAAGGTCAGCCCACCCTTCCTGAAACAAGCCCATTTTCGAGAATTTCGATTTGGGATCTGCGATGATGATCTTGGCGGTCGGGTTTGTTTCCCGCAGGGTGTGCGCCACCATCGAGATCCGTTCATACGGCCCCGGAGGGCAGCGGAACGGATTGGGCGGGGCAACCATAGCAAAGATGCCGCCTTCGGGCATCGCCGCGATCTGGGCCTTCAACAATTCGGTCTGCGACCCGGCCTTATAGGCGTGTGGCATGGCGTTTTGTGTGGCCAGCGACCAGCCTTCGACCGCGCCATCGACAAAGTCGATACCGGGACTGAGGATCAGCTTGTCATAGGGCAGCGTTTCACCGCTGGCCAGACGCACGGTTTTGGTGTCGCGGTCGACCTCGATGGCCCAGTCGTGCACGACGTTGATGCGATATTTCGCAGCAAGCGTGCCATAGGTATGGCCCAGATCCTCCATCTCTTTGAAGCCCCCCAGATAGAGGTTTGAGAAGAAGCAGGTGAAATAGGTGCGCGACGGCTCGACCAGGGTTACGGCGATACCGCCCTTGCTGTCCTTGGCAATATAGCGCGCTGCGGTCGCGCCGCCGGGGCCACCACCAATCACAACGACACGGGGCTTGCCCGCGCCCTGCGCTAGAACGGCAGGGGCCGCCAAGGATGCTGCTGCTGCGGCTCCGGTGCTTAGAAACAGGCGTCTGTTCAAGGTCATCGATCTTTTCCTCCCAGAAAACGGACCCCGTCAGTCGAGATCCTTGAAATAAGCGGCCAGCGCTGCAATCTCTTCGTCGCTTAGACGACCCGCCATCATCTGCATGACGGGATGCGGGCGCAACCCGGCCTTGTAGGCATGCATCGCCACGACGAAATCCTCCGTCGGCCAGCGCGTGATGGACGGGATGCCTTGCGCACTACCGTCGGCCATATGGCAGGACAAACACTCGCTGGACAGGTATTCACCATACTCGGCGTCCCCGACCAGTGCCAGAATTTCCGGGGCAAGGTCATGATCCGTGCCGCGCGCTGTCGGCTCGGCCTCGGGGATATTCGAGGGGTCGTCCGAGTAGTTGCGCAGATACGCCATCAGGTTGACGCGGTCCTGGGGATCGTCCAGTCCGCGAAAGCTCATCCGCGTCTTGCTGACCAGCGCGCGGGGATTTTCGATATAGGCATCCAGCGTCTCGACGGTCCAGGTCAACCCGTCACTGCCCGCTCGCGCCATAGATTTGGAATAGTCGAAGCCGTCATGTGCAGCCGCCGGGCGTCCGAATATACCGTTCAGATGCGGCCCAATACGGTCGCGCGCGCCCTGCCCAATTTCATGGCACCCCGAGCATTGCGAAAATATTTTCGCACCCTCCTTGGCGTCCCCCGTCTGACACCACGCTGTACCGCCCCAAAGAACGTTGGCCGCGACACAGGCGGCCAACGTTGCATGGAAGGGGCGCGCGCGCATTGTCACTCGTTAAAGCTGGACAGATAGGCTGTGATCGCGGCCAGATCTTCTTCTTTCTTCAGGCCGGCAAAGCTCATCTTTGTGCCCTTCATGAAGCCTTTGGGATTGGCCAGAAACGCATGCAGCGCCTCAGGATCCCAGACCAGACCGTCATCGGCCATGCCTTTAAGTGCTTTCGAGTATTTGAACCCGTCCACCTGCCCCGCTGGATGCCCAACGATGCCGGTCAACACAGGCCCAACGCGGTTTTTCGCGCCTTCACCCACCTGATGGCAAGCCTTGCATTTGCGGAATACCTTTTCACCGGCCTTAACCAATTCAGGGTCGATCGCGGCGACTTCTTCCACGGCTGGGGCTTCGGGGATTGCTGCGGCTTCTTCCATTACGGCCTCGGTTTCGCCCTCGGCACCTTCCACATCTGGCGTGACGTCCAGCACCATGGCGCGCATCGTGACTTTGACCTCATCCTTGCAGTCGCTCATGCAGGGTTCGGTCGAGAATTGGCCATATTCCGTCTCGGCCCGATCATCGATGATAAACCCATCGGCGTTGGGCATCTCAAAATCGGCCAGATTCTGGTCGGACAGTTCGAAATCGTCATCCACCAGATCGTTGGAATAAAGGATATAGGCGGTAATCGCATAGACCTCATCCGGGGTCAGCGTCTGGGCGGCGCCAAATGGCATCGATCGGTTGATGTAATCCCAAGTGGTCGACAGATAGGGCCAATAGCTGCCTACGGTTTTCACCGGATCTTCGCGGTCCAAAGTGTCCCATCCGCCGGCCAGTTTGGGCCAATTATCAATGCCTTCCGCGAAATCGCCATGGCAGGCGGCGCATTTGTCGGCAAAGATTTCTTCGCCGTCCAACACGTTGCCCGATCCGGGGGGCAATCCCCGACCATCAGGGCGCACCGCGATGTCCCACGCGGCGATTTCTTCGGGCAGGGCCTCACGGCCAAGACCAAGTGGTTCTGCCTGCGCGGCGGTTCCCAGCACACTCAGTGCTACGGCGATTTTAAGAAACTTCGACATTTTCCGCCTCCCCGGTCGGGCGCACCCACCATGTTTGAATGCCATTGTTATGATAAACCGAGTTCAGCCCACGCACTTTGCGCAGCTCATTTTTGGTCGGCTGGACATATCCAGTGTCGTCCATCGCACGGCTTTGCAGCAGCATTTCCTCGCCATCCCAATCCGTATCCAGATAGAAACGGGTCAGCGCCATCTTTTCACCCGGCTTGGCCAGACGGGCGGTTTCCCATGTCTTGCCACCGTCCTTGGACACATCCACACGGGTGATCGCACCGCGCCCGGACCATGCCAGACCACTGATCACCAGAGGCCCCTTGCCATGCGTGATAGGCGATTGCGGGCTGGGCGAGGTGACGACCGATTTCGCGTCCATCGCCCATGTCCATTTACGCGAGGTGCCATCCTCCAGCGTATCGGTATATTTGCTGGTCTCTTCGCGGCTCTCGACGGGGCCGTCCATGACCTCGATCCGGCGGATCCATTTGATCCACATGTTGCCTTCCCAACCGGGCACAACCAAGCGGACGGGATACCCATGCTCTTTGCGCAGCGCCTCGCCGTTGGCCTTGAACGCGACCAGAACGTCGTCCAGCGCCTTTTCCATCGGGATCGAGCGCCCGTTCGAGGACGCATCCGCGCCTTCGACATAAACCCACTTGTCCGCCAAATCGCCCGCGGCGTCCAACCCGGCCTCTTCCAACAGGGTGCGCAGGGGCACGCCGGTGTATTCCATGTTGTGGATCATGCCGTGGGTGAATTGCGCCCCATTCAACTGTGCGCCTGCCCACTCCATCCCGCTGTTGGCGGCACATTCGCAAAAGTAGGTATGATTCTCACGCGGGAACCGCTCAAGATCTGCGTAATTGAACACCAATGGGCGATCTACCAACCCGTTGATCATCAGGCGATAATCCGGCTTGCTCAATTCGATCGCACCCGAGTGGTGGCGTTCAAACGCGGCTCCCTGCGGCGTGATCGTACCGTCCAGCGCGTGAATCGGCGTAAAGTTGATCGAGCTGATCGTGTCCGCTGTCAGCCATTCGACATTGCGGCGGATCACATCATCCTCGAACCGGATCGGCAGGCCGTAGGGCGATTCATCAACTGGATCCCCAAACCCGCTGGCCCACGGCTGGACCTCGGTGATCAGGGGGTCAGGCGTGGCGGCGCGGGCGGTTGTGCCCGCCAAAAGCGCGGTCCCGGCGGCAGCGCCGCGCAGGAAAGTCCGGCGTGAGGGTCCGTTGGACATCTGTTCCTCCGTCTTTGATCTCAATTGCTTGTTCATATTCCGACGACTTCGACGCTGTCGTTCCCAGACGCGCTGACCGTTCCGTGCTTGCGCAGATGTGCCTCGACCACGTCCCAGATCATCGGGCCTTCCGTGCCCTCGTTGACCGATGCCCAGCCCGCGACCTGATAAGTCTTGGAGGCGTCAATCTTTTCACCGGTTTTCAACAGGGTCATGTCGGTGATCCGCTCGCCCTGCGGCTTGGAAATATCGATCCGATAGCCCAGACCGCCGGTGCGCACCATGTCACCGCCCTGCTGGTAATAGGGATCGGGGTTAAAGATGTTGTCGGCCACGTCTTCCAGCACAACATGCAGGAATTCGCCGGTCATTTCATTACGATAAGCCTCGCCATATGTCATCGACGTCACGTTCCACAGGTCCTCGCGGGTAATGTCCTGACCGGGCAGGATCGATGGGCCCCAGCGCACACCGGGGCTAAGCGCGATGTCGGCCTCACGCTCGGACAGCAGGGCATCACAGATCACGTCATCCCACGTGCCGTTAAAATTGCCACGGCGATACAGCAGGCTGTCCGTCTGGCCAATCACCTCGGCCATCGCGTCCTCATATGGGGCGCGAACCTTGTCGATGACGGCGGTCACTTCGGCATCGGGCGCAATCACGTCCGACAGGATCGGGATCAGCTTGTGACGGAAGCCCATCATGCGCCCGTCACGCACGTCCAGATCAACGCGGCTGACAAATTTTCCGTTAGACCCAGAGGCGACGATGATCGTCTCGCCCACCAGCACCGGTTCGGGCAGGGCGTCATGGGTGTGGCCCGACAGGATCACGTCGATACCCTTGACGATTCCGGCCATCTTCTTGTCCACGTCAAAACCATTGTGGCTAAGGCAAACGACCAGTTCGGCCCCTTGGGCGCGCACTTCGTCTACCATCTGTTGCATGTTCTCGTCGCGGATACCGAACGAGTATTCGGGGAACATCCAACCGGGGTTCGCGATGGGCATATAGGGAAAGGCCTGCCCGATGACCGCAATCTTGACGCCACCACGCTCGAAGAACTTGTAGGGAGGGAACAATTCCGAGGGCTCGTCCCACTCGGCATCGAAAATATTTTGACCAAGAGCGGCAAATGGCAGGCCCTCGACGATTTCCTGTACGCGTTCGGACCCTAGCGTGAATTCCCAGTGGAAGGTCATCGCGTCGGGTTTCAACACGTTCATGACGTCGACCATATCCTGGCCTTCGGTTTGATAGCAGGTATAGCTGCCGTGCCATGTGTCACCGCCATCCAGCAGCAACGCATCCGGCCGGTCCGAGCGGATTTGATTGATCACGGTCGCCACACGGTCCAACCCGCCAACGCGGCCATATGCCTGCGCGAGCGCACTAAAATCACCCGAGGACAGGGCGTAATGCGCATAGGATCCGTCCTCGATCCCATACATCTTGCGGAAGTCAGCACCGGTGATGTGCGGGACCTCACCCTTGTTTTTGCCTACACCCAGGTTCAGCGAAGGTTCGCGGAAATAGATCGGTTTCAACTGCGCATGAATGTCGGTGATGTGAATCAGCGACACGTTCCCGAACGTGTCAAAATTCAACAACTGGTCCTGCGTCAGAGCCTGCTGCGCTGAAATGCGCCCCCATTGCCCGAATCCGGACGCACCGAGGATGGCACTGGCCGCCATGCTGGTCTGGAGAAAATCACGACGGGATATCATATGCGAATTCCTGAATGTTTAAGGATAGAAAAAGGCCCCGCATGGAAACCATGCAGGGCCCTTTGGATCAATTACGGACAGACGGCCCTTCGACGCCCAAGCCATTGCCGCGCGACGCGACATACAGTTCCAGCGCGATGAATTCCGGGCTACCAGGCCCAAAGGTTTCGGCGCGGGTATCGCGGATGCAGCCTTTGAAACGACTGTGGACCGCGTTCAACTTGGTATTTTTCAAACGATAAACAGGAAAGCCGTTGGTCTGACCCTGGCTGAGGTGGTCTGCGCGGATCATGTTGCCATAATTTTGTTCGTGGCAGGATGCGCAGGCCAGTTCCAGTTGACCGAACCGTGTGTAATACAGTTCCTTGCCCGCTTCCCATGTCGATTGGGCAGGGCCGTCGATCGCCACGTTTACCGGCAGACCGCGCGAAACAGATGCCAACAGCGCGGTCATGTTAACCATATCGCCGCCAGTGTACTTCCACTTTTCCGCACCCATGCGGTTTTCGCGACAGTCGTTGATCTGCATTTCCAGCGTGCGCACTTCGCCCGCTTCCTCATTCCACTTGGGATAGACGGGGCGCACCCCGGCCATGTCCTCGGACGCGCCGTGGCAATCAGCGCAGGATTTACCCTCGCTACCGTCGGCGGCATTCCAAGTATCTTCGGCCTGTTCCACAAAGATCATTCCGGGGTTATCAAAATCGTCCATTTGCATGGCACGAGTTTCGACACCGCGAAAGTGCCAACCAGAAATCACTTCGTCCAGTGCGTCCGAAACGGCGTCGGAGGCTGCGGTACGCGTGACGATTTCAAGGTCACCATTAACGATCAACGTGTCGTCCACCGGATCCGCGGACGCCAGCGTCGCGGTCATCAGACCGGCCGCGAAAAACGCTGTAAATTTCTTCATCCCTGTCCCTCCCAAGACATTACGTTCACTCGACGGCGATTTTTTTGCTGTCTTCGTAGACCGAACCGTCATCGTCGTACCAAGTGAACTTGAACTCACCGGCTTCGGGGACCATCGCCTCGAATTCCAGATAGGGGTTGGTCGAAATTGCAGGTTCCAGTGTGACGTCGATCACGTTCTGGCCATTGAAATCACAGGTAAAGCGATTGATGATCGAACGCGGGATCGCGTTGCCTGCATCGTCCTTGCGCTGCCCGGATTCCATTTTGTGGCTGATCAGCGTCTTGATTGTGATCGTTTCGCCAGCGGCGGCCGATTTCGGGACTTTGACGCGTGGTTTTACGCCTGAGGCCATCTTTTCAACTCCTGATTTTTTCGCTGAGCGTCACACATTCATCGAACGTGACATCTAAGCGCATGTCATACTTTGGAACGACCGGCCCGACACAACGTCGGACCCGGCGCGTTTTCCCGAATGTCGTCAGCCGCCACAGCCGCCGATTGTTACCTTGACCGTCGAAGAGGCCTTGGCAAAGGTGCCATCCTCAAGCTTTGCGATCGCAACGACGTCTTGCGTCCCGGCAAGCCGGATACGGGTTGATGCCGCACGGGATCCGGCCAGCGGGCCAAACTTGAACGTCGCGACACCGGGCGTCGGGTTGCCCGTAGCCAGCACGAGGATTTCAACAGCCGCGTCCGAGGAAACTTCGATCGGCACGGTGTTGCCATTTTCGGCAATCTCGGGCGCGGTCAACTTGATGTCGCCCTCGGCCACATCGGCCCCGCCGGTGAAGGCTGCAATGGCTTCGTCGCTCGTGGCGGCGAAGGCACGCAGGGGCAGCGCAAAAGTCAGGGCAGCACCGGCCCCCATCAAGATTGCGTCGCGTCGTGTTAGTTGCATGTGTGAACCTCCGGTTGACCCCGATTGGGTCGTTATTCTTTCAGTGTGATCAGATAGGCGACCACATCTTCGATTTGCTGTGCATCCAGAAGCGGGCCGAACGAGTCGTCCGCCGCTTTGCCAGTGTATCCATTGCCAGGACGAATAAAGCCATCAACGCGATAGAAGGACGGCATCAGGCTTTCGTCGAACATCATCTTGGCGTTCGCCACGATGCCCCGCAATTCAGCCTCGCTCCAGCGATCCCCGGCACCATCCAACATGGGGCCGATATTGCCTTGAAATGGCACTTCGGCCAGATCGGTGGCCTGATGGCAGGCTACACAGTTGCCCAACCCTTTGTTGCCAACGATCTTGCGACCGTTTTCGGCATTGCCCGGCGTACCGGTCAACGAGGTTTCGACGGCACCATCAACAAAGACGACTGACGAGGGCGCTATCTCAGCGGCGCTCACAGCACTGGTCGATGCGGCAAATGCCAAGATCACGAGAAATTTGCGTTCCATGCGTCCTCCCAAACACATTCAAGATTTAGCATACTATAGGACACCAAATCGCCCCCAATCAAGCGGAGTTTCAAAAAACTGCTGCTAATCGAAACTCAGTCGTGAGATCCGTCGTTCCGTTCTTGGATGCGACGCGCGTGGTAGCGTTGAAAATCTTCATCTGAATCAAGCTCGTATCGCTTTTCATTGACCCAAGTGAACATATCCAAGGTGGTGCCCGCTGCAAACGCCCCCGGCATCAACGCGACGCTGGCGCTCTGGGCTGTTGCGTTTTCATCGACCTCTTCGGGAAGGAACAGAATCGACGGGGTGAACAGCAAGCCCCATTTGCGCGCGGCCTGCTTTTCGCTTAGCGCCTCGCCATCAAAATCGGTTAGCTCGGTATCTCCATGCAGGTTGACCTGAACGACAAAGAAATTGTCCGAGATATAGTCAGCCACTTCGGCGCGCGAGAACACCTCTTTGTGCATCTGGGCGCAATAGATACAGCCGCGCTGTTCGACCATTACGACCAGTCTTTTACCCTCGGCATTCGCCTCGGCCAGGTCTTCTCTGAGGTCCTTGAAGGTATCACGAATCCACGGCTCTTCGTGCAATCCGTCATCGCCCACTTCGGAAGCGAGGCCAATAACGGGCATAAGGCACAGCATCAGGGCGGCAATCAGACGTTTCATATTACAGTCTCCCTTTGAGAAATTCGATATGACATGCGCCATTCAGATTATCCGGTTCAAAGCATGAACACCAAACCCTTTAGATATTCTGAAAGGCCGGGAACGTTTCCAGCATCCATTGCGCAATATAGTTGACGCTATCGGTGGCGATCAGCGCGGCAAACAGGATCATCAACAGGCCCATGGCCTTTTCGACCTTGGGCAGGTGGCGACGGAACTTGGACGCAAATTTCAGAAACGGCCCGATAAACAGTGACGCAACCACAAATGGCGCAGTCATGGCCACGCCAAAGACCAACAACAGGACCAGTCCCTCCAGCGCGGTGGATTCGGTACTGGCAGTAAACACCACGGCCGTCAGCACCCCGCCGACACAGGGCGTCCACCCGGCGGCAAAGGCAAATCCGACCACATAGGCCCCCATGACCGACATATTTTTCGTATTGCCGGCGTCCATCTGAAAGGCCCGGTTCAAGAAACCGATGCGGAACACGCCCAGAAAATGTAGCCCCATGATCAACACGACCAAGGCGGCGAACAGCCGGAATTCGGTCTGCATGCTGCGGAACGTCTGGCTCAGCCCATAGGCGGCGGCCCCCAGCAAAACGAACACCGTGATAATCCCCAGCGAGAACATGACCGACGCAAAAAACGCGCGCTTGCGCACACCCGGTGCCAATTGGCCCTCGGCACTGATTTCGGACATCGACGCGCCCGCCATATAGCTGAGGTAGAATGGCACGATCGGCAGAACGCAGGGCGAAAAGAACACGATCAGGCCGCCCAGAAAGGCCCCCATTAGGGAAACATCAAACATGGCCACTTGCTCCGCCGCTTGTGCTGAATACACATTCAAGTTATTCTATATTTTGCCGCAACGTCAATCGGAACCGCGATGAAACGCTTCGCCCTTGCCCTTGTTATCGGATGCATCCCCTTTCACGCCCTCGCTGCCGATCTCGTGATGGTCGAGCAGGCGGGCTGTCACTGGTGCGAACAGTGGAATGCCGAGATTTCACACATCTACCCCAATACGGACGAAGGAAAGCGCGCCCCGCTGCGCCGCGTCGATCTGCGCGATCTGCCGGACGACATCAACTTTGTCTCGCGCCCGGTATTCACACCCACCTTCGTTCTGGTCGAAGACGGTCAGGAACTGGCCCGGATGGAAGGCTACGCAGGGGATGAGTTTTTCTGGTTTCTTCTGGACCGGATGCTGGACGAAAATGGCATCGCAGCCGCAACCGAAACGGATGCGCAATAAGGTGTCATACAACGGACGAAACGACAAAAACCTATGTAAAAAGATATGTATGAATTGCCATGTGAGGTTCCACACGGTATTTCAAAGCAAGAAAATTGGACTGCCAGCTTGATGTCACTGCCCGTTTTAACCAACGACATGTCAGACGCCGAAATTGATCGGATGATGGACAGCGCCTGCAATGCGGCCAATTTCCTGAAGGCGATCAGCCACGAAGGCCGCCTAATGATCCTGTGCCATCTGGCAACCGGCGAGAAATCCGTGACCGAGTTGGAAAGGTTGCTGTCCAGCCGTCAGGCCGCCGTGTCGCAACAATTGTCGCGCCTGCGCACCGAAGGCCTGGTCGCACCGCGCCGTGACGGCAAAGCGATTTATTATCGTTTGACGGATCCGCGCGCGGTTCAGATACTGGATGTGGTCTATGACCTGTTCTGCAAGACTGGCTGACATCCCCGTCACCTGATCTGCCCAAGCGGTCACAGCCAAGATGTACGCGCCCAAAACAAGCGCGTTTAACCAGTATATCCGCGGGAGACCAAATTAATGCCAACCCTATCCGACGCCACCCTTCTGGCCTTGATCGGCCTTGGCGGCGGTATCATTCTGGGCCTCGCCGCCCGATTGGGGCGGTTCTGCACCTTGGGCGCGGTCGAGGATTATCTCTATCAGGGCGATGCCACGCGGCTGCGCATGTGGGGGCTGGCCATTGGGGTGGCCGGGCTGGGCACATTTGCGCTGATCGGGCTGGGCGCGCTTGATCCGGCGCAAACGATCTATCATCTGGCCCCGTGGTCACCCGCGTTTGGCGTGCTGGGCGGACTGATGTTTGGCTATGGCATGGCGCTGGCAGGCAACTGCGGGTTTGGCGCGCTGGCGCGGTTCGGCGGTGGTGATCTGCGCTCGTTCGTGATCGTTCTGGTGATGGGGATCAGCACGTATTTCGCGCTGTCCGGCCCGCTGGCAAATCTGCGCCTGACCGGTCTGGCGCTGACAGACATGCCGACAGAGATCCGCAGTTATCCTGACGCACTAAGCGCTGTAACCGGCCTGTCCGCCGTGACGTGGGGCCTGTTGATTAGTGCCGCAGGCACCGCGTGGGTACTGTGGTCGCGGGATTTTCTGCACAATCGTCATGCCGTGATCTGGGGCGCGCTGGTGGGTCTAGCCATCGTCAGCGGCTGGGCTGGAACGCAATGGATAGCCCGCGTCGGCTTTGACGTGTTTCCGGTCAATAGCCACACTTTCACCTCGCCACTGGGCGAGACGCTGTTGTTTCTTATGACCTCCAGCGGCGGCGGATTGACCTTTGGGGTCGGGTCCGTCGCAGGCGTTCTGGTCGGCGCGTTCACCGGCAGCCTGATCAAGGGCCATTTCCGCTGGGAAGCCTGCGAAGACCCGCGCGAATTGACGCGTCAGGTGCTGGGCGCGATCCTGATGGGGTTCGGCGCGGCACTGGCGATGGGATGTACCATTGGCCAAGGGATCTCGGCGTTTTCATTGCTGACGCTGAACGCGCCAATCGTTTTCGCCTCGATTTTTGCGGGGGCTGCGTTGGGCCTGCGCCAGTTGATTACCGGCCTGTCACTGGGCCGGGACCGGACATAGCGCAGGTCGGTTCACAGCTTGCCGATTGGCACTTTCAGCATCGGGTTGCCATCGGAGTCCTTCGGGATCGCGCCTGCGCGCATGTTCACCTGAAGAGACGGAAGGATCAGCCGCGGCATCCCCAGTGTCGCATCGCGCTCGGTCCGGTATTTGACGAACTCGGCCTTGGTCTTGCCGCCGCCCACGTGGATGTTGTAGGCCTTTTCCTCGGCCACGGTCGTTTCCCACGCAATGTCGCGCCCATTGGGTCCGTAGTCATGACACATGAACAGACGCATCGCGTCCGGCAGCGCCAGAACCTTTTGGATGCTGTCATACAGCGTGCCCGCATCGCCACCCGGAAAATCCGCGCGCGCCGAGCCGCCATCCGGCATGAACAACGTATCGCCAACAAAGGCCGCATCGCCGATCACATGCGTCATGCAGGCTGGCGTATGGCCGGGGGTAAAGATCGCCACCGCGTCCATCTGGCCGATCTTGTAGGTGTCGCCATCGTTGAACAATTGGTCGAACTGGCTACCGTCGCGCTGAAACTCGGTGCCCTCGTTAAAGACTTTTCCGAACGTATCCTGCACCACCATGATGCCGTACCCGATGCCGATCTTGCCGCCCAGTTTCTGCTGAATATAAGGAGCGGCCGAGAGGTGGTCGGCGTGGACGTGGGTTTCGATGATCCACTCCAGCGTCCAGCCCTTTTTGGTGATAAAGGCGATCATGTTGTCGGCATGTTTGTAGGTGATCCGCCCGGCGGCGTAATCGATATCCATCACCGAATCGATGACCGCGCAGGCATCCGTCGCCGGATCTTTGACGATATGGGAAATCGTATTGGTGTCGTCGTCGAAAAAGCTGTGAACGACAGGCGTGACGTCCATGTGAACGGGATACTGAGTCATGATCAAACTCCTGCAAATATGTCGATGTTGCGCGTTATATACACCGTGATGCGCGGTGGTTTGGTGACTTCGTCACCGTTCCCCGCCAGAGCGGGCCAGACGTTCCAGCGCGTCGCGTTCGATCAATTGGATTTCGCCCCGGCGCTGCTCGATCCAGCCGCGGCGCTGGAATTCCGACAGGGTGCGCGACACCACCTCGCGCGCAGTACCCAATTCGGTGCCCAAAACCTGATGAGTCGCATGCACCACGCCGTTTTCGGCCAGCTCCAGCAGGCGCGCGGCCAGACGCACATCCATGCGCTGAAACACGATATCGTCAATCAGGGTGAACAGGTCGGTAATGCGGCGCGAGTAAGCCTTGAACACGAATTCCCGAAACACCGGCGAGCGGCCTGCCAGGTCGTCAAATGTCGCGCGAGGAATCGCCACGGCACGCACGTCGGTTTCTGCGACACCATCGGCAGCGTAATCCTCGAATGCCAGCATGCAGGCGGTGGTCAAAACGCAGCTTTCCCCGGCGTGAACGCGATACAGAAACACCTCGCGCCCGGTGTCGGATTTCTGCTGAACGCGCACCGTACCGCTAAGCAGTAGCAGCAGGTTGTCGGCGGATTGCCCCGGGGCGAAGACCGGTGTGCCCTCGGGGACCTCGACGATCTTGCTGCCCGCGACCAGCGCCGCGCGCAGATCCTCGGGCAGGCGCGCAAGCCCCGTGAACTGGTTAATCCAACTGCCGTCCTGCTTGGTCATATCGCGCCCTTTTCTATCGACCCGGACAATGCCTTGGACAGGGCGCGAAAGACAAGGCCTCGCAACGCATTCGCGCGCCCGTCAGCCCAGCTTGCGAAACGACAGATAGGACAGGGGAAACGTGGCCAGATACAGAATGTTGGCCACGATCAGCGTGGGCCAGGGATAGACCACCAGACACACCACCAGCACGACCGCGCCGACAACCGCAAAAGGCAGATGCGCGCGTTTGATCGAGGCGTGCTTGATCGAATAGGTCGGGATCGTGCTGACAGCCAGCAACCCGACGCCGATGATGTAGAACGCGCGCGCAACCGGAAAATCGCTGCTTTGCCAACCATGCAGATGCAAAAACACCGGCATCAGCGACAGACAGGCCAGCGCAGGCGCAGGCACTCCGACAAAGAAACCGTCGGTTTTCAACGTCACATCGGCGCGATTGATAGACAGGTTGAACCGCGCCAGACGCAGCGCGCAACACACCGCCAACACCAGCGATGCCAGCCATCCCAGACTGGAATAGGCCGTCCCGATATAAAGCGTGTTATACAACAACAACCCCGGCGCGATCCCAAAGTTGAAAAAATCGGCAAGGCTATCCAACTCGGCGCCAAAGGGGCTGGCCGTGTCCAGAAAGCGCGCCAATTTGCCATCAGCGGCGTCCAGAAACACCGCCAGCAGGATAAAATAAAGCGCAGTTTCCAGATGGCCCTCAAGGCTCATCCGAACGGATGTCATGCCCGCGCAAATCGCAAAGACGGTAACGATGCTGGGCACCAGATGGCGCAGTTTGACGCGCTGCGTGCCGTTCATTCCGCAACTCCGGGACGCGATGCGTTGGGGGTGGCAAGATCGGCCAGAATAGTCTCGCCACCGACGGCGGTTTGTCCGACGCTGACCAGCGGTGACACCCCTTCGGGCAGATAGACATCCAGACGACTGCCGAACCGGATCAGGCCAAAGCGGTGGCCGATATCGATATGATCCCCCTCGGCCACGAAACAGACGATGCGCCGCGCAACAAGGCCCGCGATCTGGACCACACCAATACGCGCGCCCGCGCTGGTTTCGATCATCACCGAGTTCCGCTCGTTCAGCGCGCTTGCCTTGTCGAGGGACGCGTTCAGGAACTGACCCTTGTGGTAAGACACCTTGCGCACGGTGCCAGCGATGGGCGCGCGGTTCACATGACAGTTAAAGACGTTCATGAACACCGACACGCGCGTCACAGGCGTATCGCCCAGCCCCAGATCGGGCGACGGCACGACATCCTCAATTAGCGACACGATCCCATCGGCAGGCGACAAAACCAGTCCTTCTTGCTGTGGAATAACGCGGACCGGATCGCGAAAAAAGTAATAGCACCACACTGTCGCGCCAAGACCCAGCCAAAACAGCGGTTCCCACACAAACCAAAGGGCGATGGCGATGGCAGCAAAGATTGCCACGAATTTCCGCCCCTCCCTGTGCATAGGGACGGCGACGATCTTGACCATGTTCATGCGCGTACTTTCAAATGATGGCGAAGTGTTGAAGAAGGACCGTCCCCAAGAACAGACCGTTCGCAAACAGTATGCACATAGTCGCCAGCGATCCAAGATCCTTGGCGTCGCGTGCGAACTCCTGCCAGTTGGGCGCGAGGTGATCGACGATACATTCGATCGCCGTATTCAACGCCTCGACCGCGACCAACGCAAGGAACAGCAGCAGGAAAATGCTGATCTGTGTCCAACTGGCCCCAATGGCGACCAAAACGGCCAGCACCACGGCGAACGCCAGAACGATATGGCGAAATGCGGCCTCTTTCCACAGACGCCGAATGCCCCCGATGGAATAACCAGCGGCGGCAAAAACGTGGCGAATACCCGTTATCCGTGCCGGTTTGGGCCGCAGTGATGGATCGTCGATCTTCATTGAAGGGCAATCTGGCGGGCCGTACGGCACGATGCAAAGATATCAAGATCTGCATCATGCGCGGTCGTCTGCACGTCCAGCATCCCAAGAACCGAGTGAAAGAAATAGTCCTGCGACAATGCGGCGTCGCCGGGCGCGCCGACGCAGGTATAATCCAGATCCAGTCCCTGTTTGAACGTATCGGACATCCAGACCACCATCGGCACGCGCGTTTGCTGTTCGGGGGCGATCCAGTAGGGGGCAGCGTGCAGATACAGCCCTTTTTCGCCCAATGACTCTCCATGATCCGAGATATAGATCAGTGAGGTGTTGAGGTCGTCCAAACCGGCCAGAAAGTCAATGGTTTTCGCCAACTGTTCGTCGGTATAGGCGACCGCATTGTCATAGGCATTCAGCACATGCTCGGGCGCACAGTTGGCCAGATCCGCATCCCGGCAATCGGGCAGGAATTTGGCGAAAGATTCAGGATAGCGCTCAAAATACGCCGGACCGTGGTTGCCGATCTGGTGCAGGACGATGACCGTATCGCGTGTGATGGATTGGGCCCTTTTCTGAAGCTGCTTTAGCAAAATACCGTCATTGCATTCGCCGCCAGTGCAAAACGCAGGGTCGTCGGCGCGATTGTAGTTGGCATAGGGCACGCGTTTGGCCACGCCCATGTCCCCTGTATTTGCATCCATCCATTCCACGTCGAACCCCGTGCGCACCAGAATATCCAACAGGTTTTCCTCGGCACCAGCCTTTTCAAAGGAAAAATCCTGACGGGTCATCCGCGAAAACATGCAAGGAATCGACACCGAGGTTGAGGTGCCACAGGTTTCCACCCCGCCAAACGCCAACACGTCACGTTTGGCCAGTTCAGGGGTGGTGTCGCGCTTGTATCCGCTCAGGCCCCAGTTTTGATCCCGCAGGGTTTCTCCGATCACCAGAACCGTCAATGTCGGGCGTTCCAGCCGCTGGGCGATCGGCCCCTTGTGCGCGTCCAGCGCCACCTGCTGAAACTCTAACGTGCGGGCCCGCATCTGCATTTCGGCGTATTTCAGGATGCTTTGAACAGTGGATTGAGGGTGCAGGATCTGGCGCATCCCGGGAGACTGCTTCACCCCGAAGGAAAACACTTGATAGTTGCTGTAGGCCGCCCCGGCAAAAATACCGACACAGGCAAGCAGCAGCGCGACATGATGCAGCGCCGATTTAAGGAACGGCGGATGCGTGACCCGAACAGTCAGAAGAACCAGCGACGGCAG
Organism: Rhodobacteraceae bacterium KMM 6894; assembly: GCA_035798175.1. GTDB lineage: Bacteria > Pseudomonadota > Alphaproteobacteria > Rhodobacterales > Rhodobacteraceae > Roseovarius. The sequence continues at coordinate 41,873 of JAPFBS010000012.1, read as the reverse complement.
GACCGCAAAGATCAGCATGTGGCGGATGTAGGCGGCAGTCATCAGGTTCTTGGATTCATTCGCCGTCGTGCTCAGAATGTTCTGAACCATTTCGCGGTCGATGATGATCCCCATGGTTTCATGATAATAGGCCGCCCCGGCCGCAATCAGGATATTGGCGATCAGGAACGGTTTCAGCAACCAACGGTTCGTGAACATCAACGCATAGACCATCGTGAACGCCCAGATCGCGACGATGAAAAGACCCAGCAAGACGGGCTGTGCGCCAAACAGTTCATAGGCGCGCTGCCAGAAAGAATTGCTGTAGGCCGCCAACAACCACAGATTGGCCAGCACAACCAGCGCCAGACCCGGCATCGCCGGGCGCGCTGCCCACAGGGTCCGCGCCCGGTTCAGGACCTGCTGAACGTGAAAAAGGCTTCGCTCGGCGCCAGCGTTGTCACGCGCGCGGGTGTCATTTCTTGCCATGGGTCGATCACTTCCACCGGTTGTTTTCGCTACCCTTAGGGGGGCAAAGGTTCCGGGGAGGTGGTCGGTACTATACCAATCGGCAATCTAACGCGATGTGATCCGGGCCGCGCCGAAACTATACGATTTGGCAATAATCGGGTTTTCGCTGGCGTCACCGCACGGAAACTGCGTTAGAACAGGGCCACAATCCTTTTTTCAGACGGGGCGATCATGCGGATTCTGGTGGTCGAAGACGATATCGAGACAGCCGATTACATCTGTTCCAGCCTTGGCGCGCAGGGGCATGTCGCCTTGCATGCCGCCGATGGCAAGGACGGGTATATGCAAGCGCTGGACAATGATTTCGATGTGATGGTCATCGACCGCATGTTGCCCCGGCTGGATGGTCTGTCGCTGGTCAAATCCATCCGCATTGCGGACGTGCCGACCCCGATCATCATCCTCAGCGCGATGGGCGGGCTGAACGACCGGGTCGAGGGGTTAGAGGCCGGGGCAGATGATTATCTGGTCAAACCCTTTGCCTTTTCCGAATTGCACGCGCGGATCTCGGCGCTGATGCGCCGTCCCCCGATGCAATCCGAAGAAACAGTGATGAAGGTGGGCGATCTGGAACTGGATCTGGTACGCCACTCGGTTCAGCGCGCGGGTCAGCCGATCACCCTTCAACCGCGCGAATATCGCCTGCTGATCTACCTGATGCGCAACACCGGCAAGGTGCTGACGCGCACCATGCTGCTAGAGGCGGTTTGGGATTTTCATTTCGACCCTCAAACCAACGTGGTCGAAACCCATATCAGCCGCCTGCGCAACAAGATCGACAAGCCGTTCGACGCCAGCCTGATCCACACGGTGCGCGGCGCGGGATACAGCCTGCATGTCTAGGCCAAGCCGTTTTGGCCTGAACCGCACCTCTGTGCGCCTGTCGCTGCAATTTGCGTTTCTTTACGCCATTCTGTCCGCTGTGATGTTTGTCGGGGCCTATTGGATGACCGATTTCGAGGTTCGCGATTGGATCGAGGACCGGATGAAATACGACGTGGGCAACCTGCAACAGGTGCTGGACACGCGGGGTGCCGACGCGTTGCGCGAACGGGTGGCGCTGCTTAGCGAATTCAGCTTTGAAAACGAACGGATCTATCAGTTGCGCGACGCGCTGGGCGCGCATCTGACAGGGACCGTGATCGACACGTCTCAGTTAAAAGCACGCAGTTTTCTGCCGGTTGCGGCGCTTGATCTTGCTGTGCCCACCGACCCCGAAGTGTCGGGGTACTGGATTCGTGTCGACCCGATCGGCCCCTTTACGTTGGTGCAGGGCACCGGTGACAATGTCATCGCCGAGGTGATGGAGGCACTGACCATCGCGCTGGTCGGGGGCTATATCCTGGTGATTTCGGCGGGGTTGTTCATCGGGCAATTCGTCGGCGCGCGCACCGAACGGCGGATCGGGCGCATCCTTGAAACGCTTGAAGATGTGTCGCGCGGCGCGCTGGCCCGGCGCATCGCCACGCCCGAGGGCGACCGGGACGACCTGTCGCGCGTATCCTCGGCCATCAACGCCACTCTGGCGCAGGTGCAGACCCTGCTGGAAAGCCAGAAACAGATTGCCACCGATATCGCGCATGACCTGCGCACCCCCCTGCAACGTCTGCGTCAGCGGTTGGAGCGGATGATCAACAGCGGCGACGATCAGCCCGATCTACACGCCGCCCTGGGCGAAACGGAAACCCTGATCGAGACCTTCAAGGCGCTGCTGCGGATCGCGCAGATTGAATCGGGCGTGCAGCACCAGCATTTCGTGCCCGTGGATCTGGCCAGTATCGCGCGCGATGTGGTCGAGATTTATCAACCCGTGGCCGAGGATGAACAGCAATCCCTGACCGCCGCGCTACCGACAGGTCCGGTGCAGATAAGCGGCGATCCTGCCCTGCTGGGGCAGCTTCTGTCGAACCTGATCGAGAATGCGATCCGCCATTGCCCGGAGGGGGCGACGTTGCAGGTCACGCTGGAGTCGGGTCCGCAGGGTCCGGTGTTGTGCGTGTCCGACGACGGCCCCGGCATCCCGGCGGCAGAGCGCGACAAGGTGTTTCGCCGCTTTTATCGCATCGAGCAAAGTCGCACCACCGAAGGGCACGGTCTGGGCCTGCCGTTGGTCAAGGCAATCTGCACCCTGCACGGCGCGACCGTTCAGTTGATCGACAACGCGCCGGGCCTGCGGGTTTGCGTGACATTTACAAAGGGCGAAAGCGCCTGAAAACCGCCCCCTGTTCAGGCATAGATATCCCGCGCGCGCCGCGATAAGTCCTGTCTGAACTTGCGGGCCGTGCGGCCCTGCCACAGGGTCATGAGCGGACAGAAAAGGACCCGTCAATGGTCAACAGACAGACGCGCGCGGCACTTTTAGCCCTGTTCGCCTCGGCGGTGCTTAGCTTCATCGACAATTTCGTCGCCCCGGTCGCAGAAGAGGCGTCGATCTGGCAGTTTCAGGTCGTGCGCACAGTGATCGTCATCCCGATCTTACTGATCTTCGCACGCGTCACCGGACACCGATTGCGTCCGGTCAGTGTTCGCAAAACCGCCCTGCGCAGCATCGCCGTATCAACCGGCCTGCTGATCTATTTCGCGGCCCTTGGCGTGCTGCCTGTCGCGCAGGCGGGGGCGGGCCTGTTCAGCGCCCCAATCTGGGTGCTGCTGTTCTCGGCCCTGCTGTTTTCGGCCCGCATCACGTGGTTTCAGGTCGCGGCGATCCTTGCGGGCTTTGCCGGGGTTCTGATGTTGCTGCAACCCGACCTTGCCGCGCTAAGCCTTCTGTCGCTGATGCCGCTGGTTGCCGGAGTGTTTTATGGGCTGGGTATGTTGCTGACACCCTATCTGTGCGGGGACGACACCCCCGGCGCGCTGGCGATGGGAATTTTTCTGACCATGGGCACGATCAGCCTTGCCTTGCTGACGTATCTCACGGTTTTTCCCGCGGCCGAACCGACCTTTCTGACCGGGGGATGGGTGGCCCCGACGCCGCGGTTCTTCTGGCTGACTGCCTTTCAAGCGATCGGCGCGGTGATCGCCGTCAGTTGCATCGCCGAGGCCTATCGCATCGGCCCGCCGTCCTATGTGGCCGTGTTTGAATATACGTTCCTGATCTTTGCCAGCCTTTGGGCGTTCCTGCTGTGGGGTCTACCGACAAATGCAATAGCGATTGCCGGAATCGCCGTCATCCTTGTGTCAGGCGTGGCCCTCACCCTGAGGCAAGCCCGCGATGGTCAGAATACCAAGTCGGCCCAAAAGTAAGCGATCCTGATCCCCGCGAAATCCACCGGTGCCGGTTGTGCCTACTTGGGCAGCAGCGCGTTCTGCACGCCACGGTCCCACCCCAGATACCATGTGTCTTCATAATGGATCACCGGGCGGGCCATCACCTTGGGCTTGGCCGCGATCTGGGCCTCGGGTTCCGAGGCTTTCAACCAATCGCTGAGCGCACGGTAGTCGCTGGATTTGCGATCCACCAACCGGTCCCCGAATTCGATCACAAGGCCGTCCAACTCGGACTCGGTCAGGGGCTCTGCGCGAACGTCGCGAAAACTGAACTCTCGTCCCGCCTCGGTCAACGTTTTGAGGGCACGTTGGCAAATCGGGCAGGTGCTCAGTCCATAGATCATCATGTCGTGGTCTCTTTCTGCAAGGCAGGGCGCCGTCATCATTCTACAAACGATTTACGGCACCAAATCAAATAGAATTCGCTAAAATCCTGCGACAGCTTCCTGCATCCCATCGGCCAACGCAACCCTTTCCAACCTGTGGGCCGACAGCCTGCCATCCAGCCATTTCAGATGTTTTCCAACACGATCAGCCCAGCGCATATCCCGTACCGCGCACAGTACGGATCGGATTTAGCCCGCCGGATTGCGCCAACACCTTGCGCAGGCGCGCGATGTGTACGTCGACCGTGCGCGCATCCACGAAAATATCCCGTCCCCAGACCATATCCAGCAATTGTTCGCGGCTGAGAACCCGGCCCTGACGCTCCATCAACGTGGCCAGAAGCCGGAATTCCGTCGGCCCCAAGGCCAGTTCCCGATCCGCGCGGTTCACCCGATGGCTGACGGGATCAAGGGTGATATCTTCAAAGGTCATGACCATTCCGGCCGCCGCCGGTCGGATCCGGCGCAGTTGTGTGCGTACCCGCGCCATCAGTTCCTTGACCTGATAGGGCTTGCTGACATAATCGTCCGCGCCGGTTTCCAAACCGCGCACGGTATCGGTTTCCTCGGACCGCGCCGTCAGCATGATGACCGGGATATGACGTGTGTCGTCGCGGGTTTTGATCTGGCGACAGACCTCGATGCCGCTGACCCGTGGCATCATCCAATCAAGGATCACCAGATCTGGCAGCGCCTCGTTAATCAGCAGCATGGCCTCTTCGCCGTTTTCCGCGCAACGCACCACGAACCCTTCGGATTCAAGGTTATAAGTCAGGATCTCGCGTTGGGCCGGTTCGTCTTCGACGATCAGGATTTGTGCCGGTATTTTTCGCATCTTACGCCTCGGTTGTGGTAGAGGTTACATCCGCCTTCGGGCGCATCTCATCGGGTTGTTTGCCGGTCGACAGATAGATGACCTGTTCGGCAATCGAGGTCACATGATCGCCCATCCGCTCGGTGTTCTTGGCGATGAAATGAAGGTGCAGGCAGGGGGTGATATTGCCCGGATCCTCCATCATGAAGGTCAGAAGTTCGCGAAACAGCGCGTTATACATCTGGTCCACATCGACATCGCGCGCGATCACATCGGCGGCCAATGCCGCGTCGCGCTGAATATAGGCGTCCAGCACATCCTTCAGCATGCCCTCGACCGCGCGGGTCATGCGGCGCAGCGTGCCGGTGCTTTCGGCAATCGGCGCAACCTGCGCCAGTGCTTCGGTGCGCTTGGCCATGTTTTTGGCATAGTCGCCGATCCGTTCCAGATTGCCACTGATCTTGATCACACTCAGAACCAGACGCAGATCAATCGCCGTTGGTGCGCGCAGCGCGATAATGCGGGCCGCACCTTCGTTTATGGTTTCTTCCAGCCCGTCAATTGCCGCGTCATTGCGGCGGACCTCCTGCGCCAGATCTTCGTCGCGAGTTTCAAGCGATTTCATCCCAAGGCGGATGGCATCTTCGACCAGCCCGCCCATTTTCATGATCTGAGCCTGAACGACTTCCAATTCGGTGTCGAAGGCTGACGAGATGTGGTTACTTTTCTGCATGGGTCATCCAATCCTGTCAGTCATGTTGCGTTCGGTCCTCGCGTCGTCGGCTGCGGCAAAGTCCTGTCCGGTATCGCCAACTTCCATCTTCGAGCCAAGGTGGAAAAGCGCCGCATGATGTCTCATCCCTGAGAAGGCCACATACCGTTAGGTGGGGTCGATACGTTTATCAGCGCTTCACACTGCGCTTTTGAGACAGTGAGGTTAAGGATTTATGACACTTTGACGGTTGATCAAGGGGCGCCGCAGCATGTCACGGCACAGCCTCGGCAGGCGGCAACACCACCGTAAAACGCGATCCCTGCCCCGGCGTGCTGGTGACCTTCAACCGGCCTCTGTGACGGTTCAGGATGTGTTTGACGATGGCCAATCCCAAACCCGTCCCGCCAAGGTCGCGGCTGCGATGGGTGTCGGCGCGATAGAACCGTTCGGTCAGTCGCGGCAGGTGGATGGACTCCATGCCGGGGCCGTGATCGACGACCGTGATTTCAATCGCGGGGCCACGCAAAACCGGGTCATGGGCACTGTGCGCGATCTCAACTTCCACCGATTGATCCGCACCGCCATATTTGATCGCGTTCTCCAGCAAGTTGGTAAAGACCTGCAACAACTGGTCGGCGTCGCCAATAACATGCAGCGGGTCCTGCGCAGGGTCCAGATGCACGGTCACATTGCTGTCCGCCGCCAGTGGTTCCAGCGTGCAGACCGCCGTTTGCAGCACTTTGGACAGGTCCTGTTGCTGTGTCGGGCGCACGCGCTGCTCGGCCTCGACGCGGCTAAGCGACAACAGCCCGCCCACCAGACGGTTCATGCGCTCGGCCTCGCCCGCCATGATGCCCAGAAACCGGTCGCGCGCGCCAACATCATCACGCGCCGGCCCCCGCAGAGTTTCGATAAAGCCCATCACGGCGGTCAAAGGCGTGCGCAATTCATGGCTGACATTGGCGACAAAATCGCGCCGCATCTGTTCGGCCTGCGCCAGAACTGTCGCGTTTTGAACGCTGACCAACAGCAGGTCGGTCTGGGCAATCATTTGCAGATGTACATCATAATAGGCATCGCGACCGTTTTCGAGCACCTGATAGGATACCGTGCGCACCACCTGATCCCGCAGGCTACGCTCGACCGCGTCAACCAGTTTGGGGTGCCGCAGAACAGTGGTGAAATGCCGTCCAACCATGGACGTGCCCAACAGGATCTCGGCCGCGGCGTTAAGATACTCGACCTTTTCCGACGCGCCGATGGCCAGCGTCGGCAACGGGAACGCGGCAATGACATTCTGGATCGCCGGGGTGTCGTCGGGTTGGGGCATGGTCGGGTCTCGGCATTGGGGACGGGACAGGCCCCAATCATGAGACCCTTACACCGCCCCATTAGCCCCAAAACAGGCGCAAAGACCAGTCCAGTCGTTCAAGGCAGACCTGTCACGCGTCATTGGGCAGCTTCACCTTATAACGGCGAGCCGAGTGATCGATTTCAGCGCACCAAACGGGTAGGCACAGGCCGACCGCACGTGGGGCACACCCGTCAAAAACCACCCCGCGCCTAGTTCGGGCTTAACAGTCCCTCCACCTGAGGGCCCAGCGTTTCAAGCGTCTGGGCCAGGCTGGTCCCGGTCTGCTCCAGCAGCAGACGGTTGGCGACCGCCGGGTCGTGGATGCCGCGCGACAGGCCGTCCAGAATACGCAGCTGCTTTTGCACAGTCTCGGGCAGTGTCACGTCGGTTGGCGCGCCTTGCGCCTTTGTCGCCAGATCCGCCATCAGTTCGCGCGACGCGGCCTTGGTCTGGGTCACCGCCCTCTCCAACGCGTCGCCCGACAGAGTGTTGGTGCCACCGCCGCCCAGCCCCATCGCCGTGGCTGCCTTTGCGGCCTCGCCGATCTGGATCTGACGCCCCGCGTCCGTCTGATCGGCCCATGTGACGTTGCCAATGGCCCCCATCAGCCCGACGGCATCAACACCCGCCTCGGGCGTCACCGGATTGGTCACGGCAACGCGCGATTCAAACGCCGAGTAACCCAGCTTATCCATATAGGCCTGATCCATCGCAGCGCGCGCGTCCGCCTCCCACTGGGGCAGCGTGCCGGGTTTGCCCTCACGCGTGAACGCCTGTTGAAACTTAGCCTTATCGGCGGCGCTGACCGGTCCGGCCGAGGGCGCGCTTTGGGCCTGCGCCATTTCCACCGCGTCGGCGGACCATCCCTTGGCGCGCATGTTCTGCTCAAACGCGGCCTTGACCGGTGCCTTGATGGCTGCGGCCTGATCCTGCACGAATTGATATTGCAGCTTGGGATCGCGGGCCTTCAACGCCAGCTTGGCCTCGTCACTGCGGTCAATCGCCTTGATCGCGCGTTGCAGAGTGGTTTCGGCCACGTCATCCACCATGCCGGTGGCGCGCGCCTGTTGAGCGGTCCACTTGGCCTTTTGATAGCCGACGATCAGATCGTCTGCCTTGTCGGCGGCCTGTTTGGCTGCCTTGGAAATCGCCTGTTCGGCGGGGGTCAGGGCCTGACGCGTGATCGCTGCCTGCGCGGCTGTAGCCTTGTCCAGATTGGCCTGCACCGTCTTGTTGATACCGAACAGCATTGCCGCGTCAGACAGAACCCCCAGCGCGACGTCCGTTTTGGTGCTTTTATCGTCCGCAGCCGCCATAAGCGTGTTGATTGGCGCATAGTATTTGGCGGCATCTGTCGTGCCTTTGGCCAGCCCAAAGAGAACGCCCTTGTCATTAAACCCTTCAATAGCACCCGTGGCACCCTCAAACCCGGCCATCACGGCTTGCGCAGCGGCCGCCTCGGCGACTGTAATACCGCCAATGCCAAGCGCCGCGCCGCCCGACGCCCCCAGAAGCAGCAACATGTTGGCGTTTTTCGATGAGTCGATAACGTCCTGCAATAGGTCTACATTTCCTTCGGCATCTCGCATCGCGCTTTCTGCCATCGCCGCCATGTATTCAAGATCGCCCTGTTTACGGGTGACAACAATGTTTGTTCTGTAGTTGTGCAAATCCTCAGCCAACTTATTGATCTCATCGGCATTGTCGGTGATCCGCTCTGAAAGGTCTGTGACATGCTTGTGCAGATTGACAGCATCGAGTCCGTCGGTGGTCTCTCGAATTGCCTCCCGCGCCCGTTTGATTTCCTCATAGTAACGGTCAGTCGCCTTTTGCTTTTCCGCAATTCTGGCAAGTTCCCGGTCGGTGTCATTCAGCGCATAGGGGTCGAAATTCGACAGGTCTTCGCGCACCGTCCCGTCATAGGTTCCGCCCAGCGATTCCAGCGTTGCCTGTTCGTTGCGTGCAAATGTTTCAAGCGCCCGAATACGTGCGTTCAGATCAGCGACGATGCTCTGCTTTTGCTCTGCAGAGACGTCATCTCGGTTGCGAATCGATTCCAACTCGGCGCGCGCTCTGTCCGCGCCCTGTAGGTGCTGATCAATCTCCTGCTGTTTGCGCGCGACGGCCTCTGAATTGTCAACGTCGGGGTCTGTAGCCTCCGAAAAATAATCATCCGCGTCAATTTCAGGTTCCGGATCAGGGTCTCCCCCGCCTGTGTCTGCGTCGGGATCAGGTTCGGCGTCCGGATCGGGACTGGGATTTGGATCTGGGCTGGGCTCGGGGTCTGGACCGGGACTGGGGCCAGCATCGGGCTCAGGGTCTGCATCTGGGCTAGGATCGGGAATCGGCTCTGGATCAAGATCGGGAATTGGGTCTGGGAGGACATCAGCCAAATCGTCCTTAAGATCAGACAGTTCCTCGTCAACCTTATCGGAAACTGGCATCTGCTGGCGGAAATCGGCGATGTCCATTTGCAGCGCTTGTACCGCCTGCTTCCAATCATCGACCATCGCTCTTTGATTTTTCAGTTTGAGGTAAAGGTTCGCGATACTCTGCTTCAAATTATTGCTGTCACGGCCAATCAATACGCCCTCTCGGGTAAATGTCGGTGATCGGCCAAAAGAATATGACGTTCCGGCATAGATCATAGATGCATTCCGACTGTCGATAGTCGCCATATACAGCTGGTTGTTGAAAACTTCCTGCGACAGCAAATGCGGAATCGTGTCTTTCCTGATGCGCTCGATCATCGCGTAATTTGATTCAACACGGTTGCGCCAGTAATTGATTGTACTTTCGCTAAATCCATTGGAAACAACGTAAGTTAGCCGCCCCAATGCATAAGGAATCCACTCGTCAGTGGCTGTAACTATCGTTTCTTCTTGGTATCTTACGGACTTATTAATCGCCGCGTTTGCCACGGAATAGCTGTTGTTAACCAATACCTGTTCATTCGCCAGAGCGGTCTCATAGTTCTCACGCTGTACTTGCAGTAGGTATAGCGGATCACGGATAGATAGCTTCCAAGTCATGAAGTCGCGTTGCCGAATAAGCTCTTCTTTGCGTTTCATAAAACTGTTGGAATCGTCAACGCCCTGCATGGAAATGGCGCGCCTTTCCGCCAGAAAAACTGCCTCGATATCCGCGTCGTCGGGCGTGATCTCTTCCTGCGTGAGTTCCGCAGTCATGCCCTCGATAGAGAACTCGTCGCCCGGCGCGTCTATCTCTGCCAAAATTCGTAATACTTCTGCATCAGGCTCCAGTTGTGGGGGGAAGCGTTTGGACACCCGGTCGCTTTCGTCTTCCGGCGCGCCACCACCGTTCACGCCGCTTCCTGCCGGTGCTGTGCTCGCACCGCTGCTGGCCGTGGCGGCCGCGAGTTGCGGCTGAGCTGCGATCACCGGGCTAAACCCCTCTCCGCCAACCATAGCCGCGAGGGCGATGTAGTCATCCGCCTCCATCGCTTCGCGCGCTTGGTTGGCGTGGTCCGCGTTCTCAATACTATCGATCCAGTCGCTGACGGCACCCCGTGTGCGGCTGCCGATCAGACCATCCACCGGGCCGGGATCGAACCCCGCCTGTGTCAGTGCCTCTTGCAGGCCCCGCAGGCTGATGCGTTCGGGGCTTTCCGGTCGGGGCACCGCAGGCTGCGCCGCCTGTATTTTTGGCTTTGACACCGTCGGGCGCGTCGTCTGCACGGATGTCGCGGGCTTGGGCGCTGGTGCCTTGGGCCGGGCGACGGCAGGCGGGGCCGGAGGACTGTAAACCGGGGGCGGCATGACCGTGGTAGGCGCGCTGGGGGGCGGCATGAAATCGTGCTGCGCCAGTGTCATCGAGGCCGTCATCAACACCCAAAGCGCCGAGCCCGCCAAGAGTGCCCCCTTGCGCGAGCCGTTTTTAATGCAAATCATCCGATCTCCCAATCTGTCTATCCTGCGGCCCGGTCCGAACGGTACCCGATGTCCTGCGCCAAAGACCCTTTCAAGGCGAGGCGGGATTTGGCCCGTCACCAGCCGATTACGACCCCGCGCCCGGCACCTATCGCAACAGGTGCGGCTCCTTTGTCTCAGGGGTAATTATACAGCAGCAGAACCTGCTGATTTTGATCTAGGTTAAGTTACGACCCATTCAGGTTCTGTAATATGTCCATGCAGCCAGATATTTTCACAGTCCTTCAGGAGTCCACGCTGATGCGTTTTACAAATATGCCAACTCTGCCCTGCTTGGCTTCCGCCTTGGCGCTTGGCCTGTCGACTGGTGCCATGGCGCAAGTCGCCCCCGGCGAGCCTGGTCACGGCAGTCCATCGGATCAACTGGCCGCATCCGATGCGGCGCAGGCACGCTCGTCAGTCTTTGTGACGTCCATTTTGTCGCAGCGTTTTTCGCCTGTGACCAACGCGTTTTCCATCCCCGGTGCGCCCGGATCCGGCACCGCACAGGGCCTTGCTGGCGGTGATGCCGCCCTGCCCGATGGTTGGTCAATCTGGAGCAGTGTCGTCGGGCGACACACCGAGAACAATTTCGCCCCCGAAGAGCAAAGCTCGGACATTTGGACGCTGTCGATGGGGGCCGACCGTGCGATCAGCGCCATGACAACGCTGGGTGTATCGCTGACCTTCAGCCGCGAAGATGGCGACACGGCCTTTGGCACCGGCACCAAGAACGCCGACTCGATGTACATCGCGCCTTATGCGAATTTCAAACTGAACGACTGGCTTACCGCGGATGTCTCGGTTGGCTACGGCTATACGGACAGTTCGCAAATGCGCAGTCCCTTCGGCGCGCCGATCTCGGGCAGCTATGACAGTCAAAGCCTGTTTGGCGCGGCCAACCTGACCGCATCCAAATGGAATGGCCCGGTCCTGATGTCCGGGGTGATCGGGCTGAGCGGCAGTTCGACCGACCGCAGTTCGTTCGTCGAAAGCGATGGCACGGTGAACGCGTCGGACACCAGCGAGCTGTTGCAGGCCCGCGTGGGAGGCACGCTGGGGTTCTGGGCCGAACCGATGCTGCCCTATGTCGCCGCCGAATACGTCTATGATCTGGACTACGATCGCTCGACCGTGCCCGGTGCCCCGAATGATCGGGACGAGTTCCGCCTGACCCTTGGCAGCCATATCTATGGCAAAGGCGATAATCAGGACGTGTCAGGGGGCCTGTCGATCACCCATGCGTTCGGACGGGACGGCAAGGACGATACCAGCGCCAACCTGAGCTTGCGGATTGCCTTCTAAGCCGGGGCCGGACGGCCTGTCGTGTTGGACCGCAGCGCCGTCTGGCATGACGGACGCCCCTCGGCCCTGCGCCGGGCCGCTGGCACTGTCGCGCCGGTCCCTGCTGATCGGGCTGGGCGGCGCAGTGTTAAGCAGTTGCACCAATGCACCGCCAGCGGTCACACCGTCCGAGGTGTCGGTCGGTCAACCGGTTTCGTATGACGCCCGCGGCCTTGCGATCCGTGGCCGGTATCACCCGCCACAGACAGGACACCCGCCCCGCCGGATTTGGGTGGTGATCGAGGGCGATGGTGCCGCGTGGCATCGCGGTCAGCCACCAACAGACCCAACGCCGCGCAGGCCGGTCGGCCCAGCCGTGCTAGAGGCCCTGCCAAAGGACGACGCGCGGCTATGGCTGGCGCGCCCCTGTCAATTCCTGCCCCCCGGCGCATTGGCGACCTGCGCACCCCGTTATTGGACAGACGGGCGGTTTTCTGGGCCGGTGATCGCCGCCTATCAGGCCCTGATCACGCAGCACGCCAAAGGGTTGCCCGTTATTTTGACCGGGTTTTCCGGCGGTGGCGTTCTGACCGCTGAGCTGGCCCTGACGCGTCGGGATGCCGCCGGGCTGATCACATTGGCCGCGCCGCTGGACCTTGAGGCGTGGACGCGCCACCACGGCGTGCCACCCTTGGCCGGGCCGCGCCCCTCGGCGAAGATGCTGCGCGATCTGGCGACGTTGCGCATTCCCACCCTCTATTTGTTCGGAGCGCGCGATACAGTTGTCCCCCCCGCCATGCTGCCGCGGACCCTTGCAACCCTGCCCACGGATCGCGTGCGGATCGTGCCGGGGATGCGGCATTCGGGCGACTGGGCCACTCTGGTTGGGCGAAATGCGACGGCGCTCTTACCGCAGCCCAGCGCGCTTTAGGTGCTGGCACACAGGGCGCAGCACGGGTAAAGGCAATCCATGACCCCGCTTGTCCTGACATCTCTGGCAGATCTGCACGCAGCGCGCGTTGATACCATCATCGACGTGCGCGCCCCGGCTGAATACGCCGAGGATCACCTGCCCGGCGCGATCAACCTGCCCGTGCTGGATGATGCCCAACGCGCCGAGGTCGGAACGATCTACACCCGCGTCAGCCCCTTCAAGGCCCGCAAGATCGGTGGCGCACTGGTCGCACAGAACACCGCTGCGCATCTGCAAGGTCCGCTGGCGGACAAGGACGGCGGGTGGCAGCCGCTGGTTTATTGCTGGCGTGGGGGGCAGCGGTCAGGCGCGTTTGCGACGATTCTTGATCAGGTCGGCTGGCGTGTGCATCTGCTGAAGGGCGGCTATCAAAGTTACCGCCGCGAGGTGGTCAACACGCTGTACAAATCCCCTCTGCCCCACCGCCTGACCCTGATTGACGGTGGCACTGGCACGGCCAAAACCGCGCTGTTACATCAGCTTGCCGCGCAGGGCGCGCAGGTGCTGGACCTTGAAGGTATTGCTGCCCATCGCGGATCGTTGTTCGGAATGATCGGTACGGCGCAGCCCGCGCAAAAACTGTTCGAGACACGGATTGCCGTCGCGCTAAGCGCGCTGGACCCGGACCGGATCACCTTTGTCGAGGCCGAAAGCAGCAAGATCGGGCAGCGGATTATCCCACCCTCGTTATGGTCGTTGATGATGGACGCCCCCCGCGTCCACATCACCGCGCCACTGGAGGCGCGCAGCCGCTTCCTATGCCGTGCTTACGCCGACCTGACGCAAGACAAAACCGCGCTGTCGCACCTGCTGGACAAACTGCGCCCTTACCATCCGCGCGATCGGATCAACGAATGGCAAACGCAGGCCGAAACCGGCGACTGGCAGGCGCTGGCCGCCGGGCTGATCGCGGATCACTACGATCCGCGATATGCCAAAACTGCAGCACAAAGGCGAGACGCGGTGCACGAGATCGACCTGAGCGACCTTGATACGGATACTCTGGAACGCGCCGCCGAAACCCTGCGCGCTCGGATCATTTGAGAGTCAGGCGGCCTGCGCCTTTGGTCAGGCGGCCTATAATATGACCCGCGCATCCCATAGCCCTTAATGCCTCAATCGCACCTGCGCTTTGATCCTCAGGCACAGCGGCCAACAGCCCGCCTGCCGTCTGCGGATCATGCATTAGCGCATCCTGTATACCCTCGACCGGCGCATCTGCACTGTTCGCAGCCAGCAACGAGGACGACACGCCTGCATCTGACAATGCACGCGCGCCCGCATAGATCGGAATCGCCGCCTGCCACATCTCGGCGTCCAGACCCGACGCCGCGCAGATTGCCTGCACATGCCCTGCCAGCCCAAAGCCGGTGACGTCTGTCATCGCATGGGCACGCGGGGCCAAAACTGCGGCCTCGCCCCCCTGCGTCTGTCCCATGGTGGCAAGGGCCGCCGCCACATCGCGCCCGTCGGCCTGCCCCGCCATATCCGCCGCCAGAATGACACCGGACCCGATAGGTCGCGTCAGGATCAACACATCGCCCGCGCGCGCGCCCGAAACCGTAAGGGGCATTGTGTCGCGCGTGCCCGTCACGGTGAATCCGATGGTCAGTTCGGCCCCCATGGTGGTGTGCCCACCGACCAGTTGCGCGTCCGCCGCGCCCAGAACCTCGGTCGCGACGGCCATGATCTCGGACAGGGTGCGCGCCTGCAATTCCGCAGACATCTGAGGCACGATCAGCGAGGCCAACGCAACCTGCGGCCGCGCGCCCATCGCCCAGATATCGCCCAGCGCATGCACCGCCGCGATCCGTGTCATCAATGCGGGGTCCAGCACCAGCGCGCGCAAATGATCCGTGCTGATCACTTGAAAGCCGCCACCGGGCTGACGGATCACCGCCGCATCATCGCCCGCCCCCGTCACCACATCTCCATCGGGCGCGGCCAGCCCCTGCAACGCGCCGGACAGCACACCGCGCCCCACCTTGGCGCCGCATCCGCCGCACAATGGCTTGGCCGTCAACAGGTCGGCAACGCCGCTGGCCACCTCCCCCTTCGGCACCGGCACCGTCATAGCCTTCAGATCGCCTAGACGGTCCATGAACGCGCGATCAATCCGGTCTTTCCAGCGCCACATCAACGGCCCCGTCAGGGTCAGGCCAAAGTTTTCGGCCATGGCGGACTTTTCACCTAGTGAGATCAGCTTGAGATAGTTTTTCTGCGGGTGCCATGTCTTGCGCGCGCCCCCGCTCAGCGCCGCGCGCAGGTTGTGCTGTAACGTCGGCGCAGCGCGCACAGCGAACACGCCCGCCTTGGGGCGCGGCGCATGCGGCATCACCGCGCAATCACCAACGGCAAACAACGCGGCGTCGCCTAGCACTCCCAGATCGGGGCCGATTTTGATGAACCCGTCGCGCTGGGGCAAATCCGTTTGCGCGATCCAGTCATGCGCAAACGCACCCGCCGCCCCGACACACAGCGCGGCTGCAACGGGGGCTTGGCCGTCCAATACCACCTGATCGGCCTGAACCTGACCCACCCGCGCATCGGTTCTGACCTTGATTCCCAGATCGTCCATCGCCGCCAGAATGCGCCGACGCGCCCTGTCACCAACGCCGGAAACCTGCGGACCGGCCTCGATCACGGTCACATGCGGCTCCACTCCGGCCGCACGTAGGGCAAAGGCCATCGCCATCGCCAGTTCGCACCCTGCCACGCCGCCGCCGATCACGGCCACATCGGGCGCGACCTGCCCTTCTGCGGCCTGCTCCAAAAATGCACGCCAGCGCGCGGCGTATTTATCCAGCGGCTTGGCCCCGATGGCATAAGCGGCAAAGCCCGGCAGGTCCATTTCGGCGGTGATGCCCACATCAATCGACGCCACATCATAGGCGATCGGCCCGCGCCCTTTCAGCGTTACCTCGCGCCGAACGCGATCAAGGCCCACGGCCTTGTCCAAAATCAGGCGCGCACCTGCGTGACGACATAGACGGACCAGATCAATCTCCAGATCATCGCGCCCATAATGACCCGCCACATGGCCGGGCAGCATACCGGTATAGGGTGCGGTTGGACCCGGATTGATCACTGTCAACCGCGCGCCGGGCAGAGGGTTCATACCCCACGCCTTCAACACCAGCGCATGGGCATGCCCGCCACCTACCAACACCAGATCACGCGTAAAGGGCACCGTCGTCAGCACAGGATGTCTCGCCTTTCGGTCAGTGTAGTTTGCGGCATGAACAGCGCCACTGCGGAGCGCGTTCAACTGTCTTTAACAGGGCAGGACAATACAACGCCATAGGACACCCCGCCACGGCACTGAATTGCGCACCAGTGCCAAACCGGCCAGCGCCGCAGAAAAAGCGTTCGTCGCCGGACAATGGCCTATCTCGATCTCGCGCGCCCTATGAAGGACAGCGGCGGCGGTAGGCAATAGGCGTTACTCAGGAGGGATCTAATCGATCTCATCAAAATTACGCGTTTTTTCATCACTACGCCTAATGGATACACTCCCTTTAACAAGAGGAGATCACAATGTCGCAGCCCCCCCCAAACAGGCCGGCTTTCGCATGCCCCCCGAAGGGGCGCCACCTTTGCGAGGTGCCGGAACAGCATCTGCCGGGCCGCCGTGTGGTGCAGGTTGAAATTCCGTCCATCGCGATCGGTGGCGGCGATATTCACTGCATCACCAAACAAGAACCGAAGGCGTGATTTGGGGTTACTCCCCAAGGTGGGCAGGAATTGGCCGAGGGCGCAACCTGCCGCGCATTGACGCAAGCAAAGTTACGATCCTAAGCTGAATGATCCGGGATACGATGTACAGTCTGCCCAATGGGTAAACGTCCCGACCCTGACGCAAATGTTGGTATTGGAGTTCTTATGTCACTTGCAATCTGGCGCACAACAGCGCTGACCGCCGCGCTTTCATTGGCACCCTATGCATCGTTCGCTCAGGAGGTATTCGGAACCATGACCGCCAGCCTTGATGGGGTCGAACGCACCTGGTTCTTGACCTCACAAGACGGCGAAAGCCAATCTTTCGGCCTCAGCATGGCCGTGGCAAACTTGCAATCCTTCAGCCTGTGGGGCCAACCCAGCGCCGACAGCGTTCAGACAACAGCAGATACGCTGCTGCTGAGTTTCGATGTGATGTCGGTGGGCGACCAGACGATTCCGCTGAACATGTCGCTGATGTATCTCGAGAACGGCTGGCAATCCGGGTGGCTGACGGACGAGGCGGAAAGGATCGACTTTGCGCTGACGACGCTGGAAAAAAGCGATGCGGGTGTTCTGGTCGAGGGCCGTTTCGAGACGGATGCGAACTATCGCGCGCCCTTAGCAAGCGGTGAGATCGACACCAGCCGAACGATGCAGATCAGTGGCATTTTCACCGCGACCCTGCCACCGTTCATCCTTACCGAGCAGTAAGGCGTTCACGCACCGCATGCGTCAGACGACCTCAAGATAGGTATCGTATTCAAAGTTCGTCACATGACGCGCGAAGGTGCGCAACTCTTGCATCTTGCATTCCACCAGCATCGTTTGCAGACGCTTGGAAAAGACGTGCGGCACATCCGGCCCCTTGCGAAAGGCGTCAATCGCGGTTGCCCAGTCCAGTGGCAAGTTGTCCAGCTTCATCGAATAGGCATCGCCGGTGATCGGGGCCGCAGGCTGCATGTCGCGCTCGATCCCCAACAACGCGCCGCCCAGAATACTGGCCAGCACCAGATAGGGGTTTGCATCCGCCCCGGCCACGCGGTGTTCAATCCGCCGCGCCTTGGGCGAGCCGCCGGGAATCCGGATCGCGGCGGTGCGGTTTTCATAGCCCCAGGCGACATTCGTAGGCGCGTGCGCACCGGGCAGAAGCCGTCGGTACGAGTTTTCGTGCGGCGCAAACGTCAGCGTATTTTGCTGCATCGTCGCCAGCAATCCGGCGACCGCGTTCAGCATCAGGGACGAGCCTTCTTCGCCGCCATTGTCGAACACGTTCACTCCGTTTTCATCAATCAACGAGAAATGCGCGTGAAAGCCGCTGCCGGACAGGTGGCCATAGGGTTTGGCCATAAAGGTGGCGGCAAATCCGTGTTTGCGGGCGATGCCGCGCACCAGCCGCTTGAACAGCACGGCATCATCGGCAGCGCGCAGCGGGTCCGCCACGTGGCGCATGTTGATTTCAAACTGGCCCGCGCCGTTCTCCGAAATCGCGGCATCGGCGGGGATGCCCTGCAATTCGCAGGCGTCATAGACGTCGTTCAGGAATTCGTCGAAATGCTGCAAATCATCCAGCGACAGTGCCCCGTCAGAATCCAGCCGCTTGCCCGTGACAGGCGAACAGGGCGCCTTGGGGTGTTCCTCGGACGGATCGACCAGATAAAATTCCAGCTCGGTCGCGACCACCGGCGTCAGCCCGCGTTCCTTGTATTGGTCCGCGATATGCGCCAGCGCGCGGCGGGGATCGCCCGGAAATGGCGCGCCGTCCTCCTGACGCATCCACAGCATCGCCAACGCCGTGGGGCGGCTGGTCCAGGTGATCGGCATCAGGGGGCGGCCGGTGAAATCGCACAGACCGTCGGAATCGCCGGTCTCGAATACCAGTTCACTGTTTTGAACGTCTTCGCCCCAGACATCCATGCCCACGATGGACAGCGGCATCCGCAATCCGCCCTGAACAACCTTCGAGACCTGCTCGACCGGCACACGCTTGCCGCGCATCGTGCCGTTCAGATCGCAGACGCAGGCAAAGATTGAATCAATCTCGGGGTGCTCTGCCAGCCACGCCTCGGCCTTGTTGTCGGACATAAACCACCCTTTGATAGCTTTTTAATTTTTGTGATACCGTTTGCAAAAATGTAATATCAATATCGGTTTGAGTCAATTAAAATGGATCATATGGCGCAACCTGACCGAGGCACAGCCTATGATACCCACCGGCGAACTCAACATCCCCGAGATCCCCGAAACGTCCGCGGCGACGACGCAGGACCATGTCTATTTGCGCCTGCGAAACGCGATCATGTTGGGGGCTATCCAACCCGGCACTTCGCTGACGATGCGCGGCCTTGCCGAGCGGCTGAACCTCAGCCCGACCCCCATCCGCGAAGCGGTGCGGCGGCTAAGCTCGGAAAATGCGATACAGGTCATGGACAACCGGCGCATGACAGTGCCCCTGATGACGCCCGAGCGTTTTGAAGAATTGGTCGCCCTGCGCGTCGCGGTCGAAGGGCACACGGCCATGCGGGCGCTGCCCTACATGTCCGATATCGTCATCGAAAAGCTGACCGAAATGGATGACCTGATGGACCGCGCCGCGCTGGACAGGCAGCTGGACGATCTGACCCTGTGGAATCAGGCGTTTCACCGCACATTATACACGGTCAACCCCGCGCAAGCCGCGATGCCTGTGGTCGAAAGCATCTGGTTACAACTGGGACCGTTTCAGCGGCAAGTGATCACGCGGCTGACCGAATATTACCAGATTGACCGCCATAAAGAGATTTTGGCGGCGCTGACGGCCCGCGATGCGGACGCCCTGCGGGAGGCCATTACAAACGACATTCTGGATGGCGTTTTGAAATCCGGGCGCAGCCTGCTGACCCATCCTCCAGAATCCTGAAACACGGATACAATCCGGCGCAGCCCTTGCCGCGCCGTACGTCTGGCGGCGTGACGTTTAAGGCTGCCACGTCTGGATATCATCAAGCGGAAAGATTGGCCGTTTCAGCCGCGCAAAGGAAAACAGGTCATTGTTAGAGCTTGTGATGCCCGCGCTGGCACATTCGATCACCGCGCGTGACAGCGGTGAAAACACCGGACGGCAATACATCCGCGACTTCAGGATCAGGAACCGCGCCTTCAGCGGGTCGATCCCTGCCGAGGTGAACACGGCCAGATCCCACGGCTCGTGCGGGCGTTCGGTGATCAGAATCGTCGCCTGCGGCGTTTCCAGAACCACCGCGCGGCCCATCTCGCAGGTTTGCCCGTTATAGATTGGGCCGGTCACGACATAGCGCCCGTCACTGCATCCCAACACTGTGCCTTTGATGCTCAACGGTGGGGGCGGCGCGACGAAATCCTGCGCAATCGCCTTGTTTCCCAGATGAACGTCGACGGTCGCACCCGGTCCGGCATCGGTCAATTGCGCAACCACGTCCGGATCGCAGAACGGGCCGGCAATAATCCCCTGCATACCGTCGGCCAAGGCCGCGCTCAGAACGTCCATGTTGTCGCAACTACCGCCCGACATGCAGTTATCGCCATGATCCAGCAACAGCACAGGCCCGTTGCCGGGGGATTCAGCAGCCGTGCGCGCCTCTTGCAGGGATTGGGACAGGGCCTGTTCAAGGTAAACGAACTCGCGGCGGCGCTCCCACGCCGTTTGCGCCAAGCTATCAGCCAGATCCGCTGCGGTTTCAGCTTCGGTGGCGACGGTGACGATCGACAGGCCCGCGTCGGCAATATCAGACAGGCTGAACCCGCCAAAGACGGTGACAGCCAGCACACCGTCCCGCGTTTCCGCCTCGCGCGCCAGTGCGATCAGGTCGGTCATTGCGCAATCGGTTTCGGTGTTCATCCGCAGCGTATGCGCCAGAAGCGGCGGGTGCGTCAGTGCCATGCGCGGGCGCACACCGCCTGTCACCATCGCGTCCATGATGCGGGTCAAATGCGCGCCGGTGTCGTACATGTCGATATGCGGATAGGTTTTGAAACCGACGATGCAATCGCAGTTTTCAACCAATTTCGCGCTGATATTGCCATGCAGATCCAGCGCAACGCCCAACGGCACATCCGGGGCCAGCGCGCGGATGCGGGCCAGCAATTCGGCCTCACAATCCTCGTGTCCCTGACTGACCATCGCGCCATGCAGATCCAGCAGGATCATGTCCGCGCCGTCCTGAACGGCCTTTAGGATCGGCGCAATCAGGGCCTCGAAAACGTCATCGGCGCAGGGACCGCTGGGATCGGCCGTCGCCGCCAGTGGCGTGATCAAATTAGCGCTGTTTTTTGCAGCATAATCGACAAACGCGCCAAAAGCGGTGCTGGACCCCGTGCCAAACGCGCGCGCATCCTCGTCATATTGCGGATCAAAAGAGGCAAGCGTTGTGGGAACCGGCGAAAACGTATTGGTTTCATGATTGAGCCGAGCGGCAACGATACGCATCCGATGTCCTTCCATGTCTGTTGGTGCGGCCTTGGGCCGGGCGATCACGCCCCGTGCACCCAGACAACTATCCCGCACCACTCTAGCGAATTCAACGACATAGTGGACGCCTGCCAAGCGCGGCGGATGAGAAACGCACGCTCTTGTTTCAATCCGTCACCGGGGGCTCGATTTGCACAGGGGATGTCCAGCCTCAAGTCTTTGGACCAGCGACCGGTTTTGCGGAAGCGCAGACAGAAAGGGCCATTCGGGCCATCACCTCTCCTGCGAGGCCCAGCAAGAGTGCCGCATTCAAAGGGGCAAGACCGGACGGTTTTCGTTCAATGCACCCAAGGCAGCGAGAATGTCTTGATGTTGGTGAAGGATTTCATCGCCTCGATCACACCCTCCTTATAGCCATTTCCGCTGTCCTTGATGCCGCCAAAGGGGGACATTTCGATACGGTAACCCGGCACCTCCCAGATGTTGACCGTGCCCACGTCCAACCCAGCGATATAGGCCTGCATCCGGTTGAAATCATTGGTGCAAACCCCCGCCGACAATCCAAAGGCCGTGCCGTTGGAAATAGCGCGTGTGGCAGTGTCGTCATCGGGCACGCGGATGATCGGGATGATCGGGCCGAATGTTTCCTCCATCACCAACGCGCAGGCGTGGGGCACATGATCGACCACGATGGGGGGCAGTAACGCCCCCTGTCGTGGTGGATGATACAGCACCTTTGCCCCCTGCGCGGCGGCGTCCAGAACGCGATCCTCGAACGTCTCGGCCGCCTTGGCGGACACAACACAGCCCAGTTGCGTGGCTGGGTCCATCGGATCGCCGTAGCGAATGGCGCGTGCGCGCTCCAGTACCAGTTCGGCAAAGCGATCCGCGACAGATTCCTGACACAGGATGCGTTTCACGGCGGTGCAGCGCTGGCCCGAATTTTTGGTCGCACCGGCGACGGCCAGATCGGCGGCCAACGCCAGATCATCGTCGGACAGGTCATTGCAGATGATCAACGGATCGTTCCCGCCCAGTTCCAGCACCTGCCGTTTGTAAACCGCCTTGGCCGCGATCATCTTGCCCACCGGCACGCCGCCGGTAAACGTCACCAGATCAATCAGCGGGTTGGTGATCATCTCGTCCCCGATATCGCCCGGCAGGCCGGTCACAACCGACAGCATTTCGGGCGGCAACCCGGCCTCGTACAGTGCATCTGCCAGCCAGATCGCGGTCAGCGGGGTCAGTTCAGTCGGCTTGACCACGATACAGTTGTTGGTCGCAATGGCGGGCGCGATCTTGTGGCTGATCATGTTCAGCGGGTGGTTGAACGGCGTGATCGCCGAGATCACACGCAGGGGTTCGCGCGTGGTAAAGATCTTGCGCGCCTTACCGTGCGGCGTCAGATCGCAGGAAAAAATCTGCCCGTCGTCATGGATGCACATCTGTCCTGCCAACGTGTAGACATCATAGGCCCGCCCACATTCATACAGCGCGTCCGCGATGGAAATGCCCAACTCGGCGGTGATGATCGGGGCCAATTCCTCCTTGCGCGCGTCAATAATGCGCGCAGTCTCCAGCAGGATCTTCTGACGTTCATAGCGGGTCAACGTTGGCTTGTAGGCCGCGCCGATTTCAAACGCTTCGCGGGCATGTTCGGCAGTACCGGCGGGAACGGTGCCGATCACCTCGCCGGTATAGGGATAGCGCACCTCGATACGTTTTTCACAATCTACCTTGCGACCCGCAATGCGCATTGCCTCGTGGCGCAGGGCGATGGGAGGGGATGTTTCCAGATTGTTCATCATATCGTCCATGTCACTCTCCAGTCATTGGGCCGCAGCGGCTGTGGCATAAAAAAACGCGTCGAAATTGCGCAGCTCGGGCGCATCGCCCAGCTCAATCCGGCGATTGACGATGAACGGCACGCGCTGTTCGTGCAGGCCGCCGTGGCTGCGCAGCGGTTCGTTCAAGGCCGCCAGATCGTGGCGGTCTGCCGAGGTGCCAATTGTCATCGTCTCACCCGAGGTCAGGACAATGTCACCGATCCGGTCGGGCGGCAGATCGAACCGTGCACAGGCGTCTTCGCGCGACAGAACCACCTCGATCCCGTCCAGCGCCAACAGGCGTTTGATTATATCGGCGCGGTCCGCGCCCTCGGGTAAATAGGCGGTGGCAAAGCTGCCCAGCGCGCCGTGATGCACTACGTAGGGGTCGGTGATGGGCAGGATCAAACGCGCCGCGCCCTTGCCCAGCCAGTCGTCCAGAATGTCCTGCACATAGGTTACGTTCGGCGCGCCGTCGCTGAGGTGCTTGGGCTTCATCCCGTGATCGCCGGTAATCACAATCGCCGCGCCCAGCGCGTCCAACTGCCCCAGATAGCCATCGAACATCGCGTAGAACGCATTGGCCTGTTCGGTGCCGGGGGCGTGTTTGTGCTGCACGTAATCGGTGGTCGTCAGATACATCACATCCGGCTTCCACGTCTCCAGCAGCTTGACGCCCGCAGCAAAGACAAACTCGCTGAGGTCGGCGGAATAAACCTCGGGCACAGGCAGGCCCAACCATTTTGACGCGTTGTCGATGCCATGTTCGGCCACGGTCGTTACGTCAGATTTTTCAGCCGAGAAACACAGGGCGCGGTCCTGATCAAAGCCCAGGTTCGCCCCCAGCAACGCGCGCAGCTTATCCTTGGCGGTGACGACGGCAACCCGCGCACCTGCGTCGTAAAATGTCTGAAACACAGTCGGCGCACGCAGGAACCGTACGTCGTTCATCATCACTTCGGTATCGGTTTCGCGGTCATACAAGTAGTTTCCGCAAATCCCATGCACCGCAGGCGGTTGCCCCGTTGCGATGCTTAGGTTGTTGGGGTTGGTAAAGGACGGAATCACCGAATGCGCATCTCGCACGGTGCCAGTGGCCATGATGCGCATCAGATTGGGCATCAAACCGGCGGCAATCGCCTCGTCCAGATAGGCCGGTTCGCACCCGTCCAGACAGATGGCGATCGCACAGGTGCGCGGCACGGCGTAGGTTCGATTATTGGCGATGATGGGCTGTTGCACGGTCATAAGCTATCCTTTTGGACATCGCCCAAGGGCGAAGGCCTTGTCATTGTCGGGCCAGATTGAGTGGCCGTTTCAGGGACAGATTGCGCGCAATTAATCTATATAACAAATTGATTGTTTGGATTGCATCTATAGAGTGGGAGTATGAATGATACGGCCCTCAGATCGTTTCACGCCGTCGCGCTGCATGGTGGATTTTCCGCCGCCGCGCGCGCGCTGAACATCAGTCAACCCACTCTGTCCACACAGGTTAAGGCACTGGAAATGCGCTATGATACGGCGCTGTTCGTCCGTAAGGGGCGGCGCGTCCATCTGACCTCCGAA
Source organism: Rhodobacteraceae bacterium KMM 6894 (assembly GCA_035798175.1). Taxonomy (GTDB): domain Bacteria; phylum Pseudomonadota; class Alphaproteobacteria; order Rhodobacterales; family Rhodobacteraceae; genus Roseovarius. Next base: position 17,100 of record JAPFBS010000012.1, on the reverse strand, counting down.
GGCGCGCGCCTGTATGAAATCACCACCCGCCTGCATCAACACGAGGTCGAGGCCGAGGATTTACTGAAATCTTTCGCCGGGTTGCAGGCCGGGGCATTACGTTTGGCCGCCGTCGGGCCGTTTCATGCGACCGACATGATCGTGGCGTTCAAGGCGCGCTATCCCGGCATCGACATCAGTGTCGAGTTTGCCAACACCCGGCGCAGTCTGGACCGTCTGCTGGCGTTCGAGGCCGATATCGGGCTGGTCGCGCAGGCCTCGGATGATCCGCGCATCGCAACCCTGCCCTATAGCACGCATGAGGTGGTGATATTCGTCGCACGCGGACATCCGTTTTTCGACCGCGACAGCCTGTCCTTGCGCGAACTCCAAGGCCAGAAGGTGATCCAGCGCGAGCGGGGGTCACAAACCCGCGCAGCGATGGAGGCGGCGTTGCAGGACCACGGCGTTCAGGTGGATGTGGTGCTGGATCTAGGCAGTCGCGAAGGCATCTGGAAGGCGGTCGAGCAGGGCTTGGGCATCGGTTATGTCTCAGATTTTGAGTTCGTGCCCCACCCCAATCTGCGCGCTGTTCCGATCCGCGACGCACAGGTGCAGACCCAGTATTTTCTGGCCTGGCTGACCGAGCGGCAAGAGGCCCACCTGATCCGGGCGTTTCGACAGACAGCCCTGCTCAACACCCCTTCCGATTAAGTTAAACAGCCACGCAAGCCCGTTTAGGTCCATCGCAGGAACGCCCGCCGTTTGACGGGCGGGCGCTCTGTATTTTCAATCGCTCAGCCGACGTCAGATATCGAATTTGACGCCTTGGGCCAGCGGCAGTTCCGCCGAATAGTTCACGGTGTTCGTCTGACGACGCATATAGCCCTTCCACGCGTCCGACCCGCTTTCACGCCCGCCGCCGGTTTCCTTTTCACCGCCGAACGCGCCGCCGATCTCGGCACCGGAAGGCCCGATATTAACGTTTGCGATGCCACAATCACTGCCCACGTCGGACATGAATGTTTCGGCCTCGCGCACGTTCAGGGTAAAGATACAACTGCTAAGCCCTTGAGGAACATCGTTTTGCATCTCAATCGCCTGGTCCAGCGTATCATATTCCATGACATACAAGATCGGTGCGAAGGTTTCCTGACGCACGATGTCGGTCTGTCCCGGCATCACCGCAATCGCGGGGCGCATATAGACGCCACCCTCGGGCGCTCCATCCGCGGCAACCCCGCCGATGATGGTGCCGCCCTGCGCCTTGGCCGAGGCCAGCGCCTTGGTCATGCCCTGCCCCGCCGCTTTGTCGATCAGCGGCCCGACCAGCGTGCTACCGTCCAACGGGTTGCCGATGGGCAGACCAGCATAAGCAGCCTTCAAACGATCGACCAGATCGTCCTTGATCGAAGTATGAACGATCAAGCGGCGCAACGTCGTGCATCGCTGACCCGCAGTGCCAACGGCCGAAAACGTGATGGCGCGCACAGCCATATCCAGATCAGCCGAAGGGGCCACGATCATCGCGTTGTTCCCGCCCAGTTCCAGAATACAGCGGCCGAAACGCCCGGCCACTTTCGGCCCCACAGCGCTGCCCATGCGGGTCGATCCGGTGGCGGAAATGATCGCCACATCACGCGACGCGGCCAGCGCCTCGCCCAGATCGGCGCGACCGACGACAACCTGCAACAGGCCCTCGGGGGCGTCGCCAAACCGCGCCACGGCACGCGCGAAAATATTGGCCGAGGCCAGCGCCGTCAGCGGTGTTTTCTCGGACGGCTTCCAGATCACCGGATCACCGCACACCAGTGCAAGAGCCGAGTTCCACGCCCATGGCGCCACGGGAAAGTTGAACGCGGTGATGACGCCCGCCGGTCCCATTGGGTGCCATGTTTCCATCATGCGGTGGCCCGGACGTTCCGATGCAATGGTCAGGCCATACAATTGGCGCGACAGACCCACGGCGAAATCGCAGATGTCGATCATTTCCTGCACTTCGCCCAGGCCTTCGGACAGGATCTTGCCCGCCTCCCAACTAACCAGAGCGCCCAAATCGTCCTTGGCCGCGCGCAACTCTTCACCCAACAGACGCACCAATTCGCCGCGTTGCGGCGCGGGCACCTTGCGCCACGCTTTGAAGGCGGTGTTCGCGGTCTTGATGATGCCGGCCATGTCAGCGGCAGTGTGCTCGGACAGATCGGCCATCTTGCGCCCGTCAACCGGCGAATGTACCGCCAGCGTGCCGCCAGACAGTTTATCTGACGTCAGGTCAAGATTACCCAGAACTGCGTCCAGCGAGATATCAGGGGTTTTCATTGCTTTATTCATGCGGCTTGCTCCAATTCGGTGACGGTGCCCGGCGCGTAGAGTGCGCCGAAATCGGTGGCCAGAAAATCGGCCAATTTGACTTGTTCTTGCCCGACAAAACCCTGCTGCGGCAGATGGCCTTGGCGCATCAGATCAACAACGCTCAGAATGCCAGCAGCAGTCGTGATCTGAATGGCCGACCAAGTCTGATCATTGATCTGACGGGCGACAGTCTTGTTGATGAACGTGCGTTCGCGCAGCGCGCCGTCCTGCCAGCCGGTGGCGGTGCAATAAACCAAAACCACGTCCTGATCCGTGCGCGGTAGGGCGGATTCAAAGATCTCTTTCATCAGATCGCGGCGGCGTTCCAGACCTAGATCGTGCAGCAACATCTTCAGAATATCGCGATGGCCGGGATAACGGATGGTGCGATAGGACACCCGGCGCGCGGTCCCTGCCAGACTTTCGGCAAGCGTGCCAAGGCCACCCGAGGTGTTGAAACACTCGTATTCCACGCCGTCATGGCCCAGAATTTCAAGATCTTCCAGCGGGGCCAGGTTGACCGGCTTGCCATCCACCAGCGCCGCACAAGGGTTGCAATATTCGTTGATCAGCCCGTCGGTGGACCATGTCAGATTGTACTTCAACGCATTCGTCGGAAACTGTGGAAGCGCGCCAACGCGCAGCGACAGCGTGTCCAATTTGTCGAACTGCGCGGCCAAATCTGCACCCGCGATGCCGACAAAACCCGGGGCAAGGCCACATTGCGGCATAAACGCGGTTTGCGCACCCTCGGCCAGTTTGCGCACGGCCTCGGTTGCGGCAACATCCTCGGTCAGGTCAAAATAATGCGCGCCAGCGGCTTTGGCGGCTGCGGCGATCTGCGGCGTCAGGAAAAACGGCGCGGCGCTGATCACGGCATCGCTGTCCTTGAGATGCGCAGTCAGCGCGGCAGCATCCGTCACATCGATTTGTTCAACCTGGATGCCAGCCTTTTGCAACCGGGCCAGCCCGGCCAAGTCCCGATCCGCGACCGTCACCGTGTAGTTGTTGGATCCATGCAGCAGGGTCGCAATCATTTGACCGATCTTTCCGGCCCCGATCACTGTCACATTCCATTGGGTCATTGCGGCGCTCCTTTGCGTTTCCCCACACATGCGCCGCATACAGATCGACAGGAAGATGTCATATTGTCGGAAATTGCGCCACTATCGGACGCAAGGACGGTAACATCAGTCAGATTGAAGCCCATCCCCCAAAAGATGCCGCGTTATCGCCTGCGCTGCCTCGTTGTAGCGGCGATCCAGCTTGCGCCCGAAAACAACAAAAGTGTTGGTGCGGATGATACCCGGAATCTCGGCCACTTCGTCAACAAATACATCCAAATCTTCCAGCCGCGGGGCCTCGGCGCTGACGAACAGATCATACTCGCCATTGATGGACAGACACAGGCGCACTTCGGTGTATGCTTCCAGCCTTTTCAGGACTTTGCGGGTTTCCTGCTGACGTATTTCCAGCAGCATCAGGATTTCGATCCGCTCCTCTGATGGGTTTTTGGACAGGACCACGGAATAGCCAGTGATCGTGCCGTCGCGCTCCATCCTAGCCATACGTTCATGTACGGTTGAGCGTGCGACGCCCAATCGTGCCGCAATGGTCGAGGTGCTTTCCCGTGCGTTGCGCTGTAATTCGCGCACAATCCTGCGGTCCAGATCATCTTTCATACACATTGCCGCCTTTTCCGGTGAATTGCCGGACCTTGCCCAATCAAACACCAAACTGTCAAGCGCCCCCCTCTCTGTCCGAATCTAGGATACGCACCAAAGGTCGCTTGCACCTCCCCATGACGGCGGGCAAGGTGACGCCAGACCGGCAAGACGCAGAGGGGCCCTTATGGACCGCGCAGAAATCGTTCACCAAAACTTCCAGTCCCGCGTTTCCTCGGGTGACCTGCCCCAAGGGCGCGCGCCCACCAATGCGCTGTCGTCAAGCGAGGCAGTCACCCTGTTTCGCGCGCAATGTCTCAGCCGCGCATTGGATCGCAGCAGCCGCGCCATGCAGAAGGCCGGGCAAGGGTTTTACACCATTGGGTCATCCGGTCACGAAGGGATGGCGGCAGTTGCCCATGCGCTGCGCCCGGATGATATTGCATTCCTGCACTACCGCGACGCCGCGTTCCAAATCGCCCGCGCGGGGCAGGTTCCGGGACAGAACATCACTTGGGATATGTTGCTAAGTTTTGCCTGTTCCAGCGAGGATCCCATTTCCGGCGGGCGCCACAAGGTATTGGGATCAAAGGCATTGATGATTCCGCCGCAGACATCGACCATCGCTTCGCACATGCCCAAGGCGATGGGCGCCGCCTATGGGATCGGCCTTGCACGACGCCGCCCGCCCGAGCATCGCGCCCTCCCTGCCAACGGTATCGCGATGGCCAGTTTCGGGGATGCCTCGGCCAACCATTCCACCGCCCAAGGGGCGATCAACGCCGCCGGATGGGCCAGCGTTCAATCCGTGCCACTGCCCCTGCTGTGGGTGTGTGAGGATAACGGCATCGGCATTTCCACCCAGACGCCAAAGGGTTGGATCGCGGCCAGCATGCAGCACCGTCCCGGGATGAAATATTTTCACGCCGATGGGCTGGATATCTACGATACCGCCCGCGTCGCGGCCGAGGCTGCGGACTATACCCGTCGCCACCGCAAGCCTGCGTTTCTACATCTAACGATGGTGCGTTTGTATGGCCACGCGGGGGCCGACCTGCCCACCACCTACCTACCCCTATCACATGTCGAGGCCGATGAGGCCAGTGATCCGCTGCTTCATTCCGTCAGATTGCTGGAGGCGTCGGGCGCGTTAACCCGCGCCGATGCATTGAACATCTACGACGAAACCTGCGACCGTGTCGCGCGCGTCGCGGACGAGGCCGTGCAACGCCCGCGCCTGAAAACCGCCGCGGACGTGATGGCCAGCATCATCCCGCCCAAACGTGTCTGTGCACCCACCAACGGCCCCTCGACCGAGGCCCGCACCGCCGCTTTCGGCAGCGACATGAAGCAGATGGATGCACCCCAGCCGATGAGCCGTCTGATCAACTGGGCCCTGACCGATCTGATGTTGGAGCATGGCGAGATCACGTTGATGGGCGAGGATGTAGGCCGTAAGGGCGGCGTTTATGGCGTCACCAAGGGGTTGCATCAGCGGTTTGGCACGGATCGCCTGATCGACACTCTGCTGGACGAGCAAAGTATTCTGGGCCTTGCAATTGGCCTTGCCCATAATGGGTTTCTGCCGATGCCCGAGATCCAGTTCCTAGCCTACCTGCACAATGCCGAGGACCAGTTGCGCGGTGAGGCGGCGACGCTGTCGTTCTTTTCCAAAGGTCAGTTTACCAATCCGATGGTGCTGCGCATCGCCGGTCTGGGTTATCAAAAAGGGTTCGGCGGTCATTTCCACAACGACAATTCGTTGGCCGTTTTGCGCGACATTCCCGGTCTGATCGTGGCCTGCCCGTCCAGCGGCCCCGACGCCGCCATGATGCTGCGCGAATGTGTGCGTCTGGCGCGCGAGGAACAGCGCGTGGTGGTGTTTGTCGAACCCATCGCGCTGTATCCGATGCGCGACTTGCACGAGGCGGGCGATGCCGGCTGGATGGGCATATATCCCGCGCCTGACCAACGGATCGGCCTGGATCAAGTGGGCGTGCATGGCGACGGCACGGATCTGGCCATCGTCAGCTATGGCAACGGGCATTACCTGTCGCGTCAAGCGCAGGCGAAGCTGGCGGAGCAGGGGATAAACGCCCGCGTGATCGACATGCGCTGGGTCGCGCCGGTGCCGGAGCAGGCGTTGATCGACGCGGTTCAGGGCTGCAAGTCCGTCCTTGTGGTGGACGAGTGTCGCCGGTCAGGCGGGCAGGCCGAGGGGTTGATGTCACTGTTCGTTGAGCGCACCGATCTACCCGTATCGCGCCTGACAGCCGAGGACAGTTTCATCGCCACCGGCCCGGCCTACGCCGCCACCATGCCATCCTGCGACAGTATCGTCGCCGCCGCCAAGGAGGCCGTTCAATGACCCGCCGCGCCGTACTGATCTGTCCCGGTCGGGGCACCTATAACAAGCCCGAGTTGGGTTATCTTGGCCGCCATCATGGCGGGCATCCCCTGCTGGCCAGATTTGACGCGCTGCGCCGGGATGCAGACCAAACGCCTGTGACTGATCTGGACAGCGCCGCGCGGTTTTCTAATGCCATCCATACGGTAGGGGATGCAGCATCACCGCTGATCTACGCGGCCTCCTATCTGGATGCGCAGGCGTTGGCCGACGATATCGAGGTTGTGGCCGTCACCGGGAACTCCATGGGCTGGTATATCGCGCTGGCCGCCGGGGGCGCTTTGTCTGCCGAGAATGGATTTACGGTGGTCAACACCATGGGTCGGCTGATGCAGGAGGCGTCTATTGGCGGGCAGTTGGTTTATCCTTGCGTCGGGGCCGATTGGGTGCCGGACATGGCGCGCCGGGACGACCTGTTGGCAATCGTTGCCGGGATCGACGGGACACAGGGCGTCCTGCGCCTGTCGATTGATCTGGGCGGGATGCTGGTGTTGGCCGGGGACGAGGCTGGATTGAAAGCGTTCGAGACCGCCGTGCCCCGGCTGGAGGATCGCTTTCCGATGCGCCTGCCCCATCACGCGGCGTTTCATACCGCGTTGCAGGCCCCAGTGGCAAAGGCCGGACGCGCAGCCTTACCCGCCGATATGTTCACCCAGCCAAACTTGCCAATGATTGACGGGCGCGGTGCAATCTGGTGGCCGGGGGCCAGCGATCCGGGTGCGCTGTGGCGCTATACCTTGGATCATCAGGTGGTTGAGACCTACGATTTCACCCACGCCATTCAGATCGCAGCGCGCGAATTCGCGCCAGATCTGTTTATCGTGACCGGTCCGGGAGGCACTTTGGGCGGCGCGGTGGCGCAATCCCTTGTGGCGGGAAATTGGCTGGGAATGAACGACAAGGCAGCGTTTCAAAAGCGGCAAGAGGCCGCTCCGTTGTTGATCTCGATGGGCCGCGAGGATCAGCGCGCACTGGTGACCTAGGACGGTTAGCCGCGCCCAGCCGTTAGGCCAGTGACGGCAACCACAGCACAATCGCCGGGAAGGCAACCAGTAGACCAATCGTAATCCCGTCCGCGATGAAGAACGGCGTGACGCCCTTGAACACGTCCTGCACGGTCAGGTCCGGGCGCACGCCTGCCACCACGAAACAGTTCAGACCGATAGGCGGCGTGATCAGGCAAAACTCGGCCATTTTCACCACCAGAATCCCGAACCAGATGGCGCACATCGGACCTGACATACCAAAGGCGCTGTCAGCCGCCGACACATATTCGCCCCCATTCAACGCCATGACCGCCGGATAGACCACCGGCAACGTCAACAGCAGCATGCCGATGGCGTCCATGAACATGCCCAACACAGCATAGGCCAGCAGGATACACACCAAGATCAGCATGGGCGACATCGTCAGCGATGTGATCCAGTCCGAAAATGCGCCGGGCAGATCGGCAAAGCCTAGAAAGCGCACATAGATCAACACACCCCAGATGATGGTAAAAATCATCACGCTAAGCTTGGCGGTTTCCAGCAGGGCTGATTTCAACTCGCCCCAGCGCATGCCGCGATAGAGCGCCATCAGGAACACGACGAAGGCCCCGATGGCCCCGCCCTCGGTCGGGGTTCCCCAGGCGTCGCCGCCAAAGGGGTTGTAGACGAACAAGACGATGGTCGCGACGACGAACAGGATGGGCAACGCCGGGGGCAGGGATTCAAATCGCTGACGCCATGTGAATCCGGTAACCGGCGGGCCGAAGCCCTTGATGCTGACTGCCATTCCGATGATCAGCAAGGCATAGATGAACGCCGAAAACACGCCGGGGATAAAGCCCGCCAACAACAACTTGCCCACGTCTTGTTCGACGATGATCGCATAGATCACCAGAATCGCCGAGGGCGGGATGAGTGAGGCCAACGTGCCGCCCGCCGCGACAACCCCGGCGGCAAAGCGTTTGTCATAGCCAATTTTCAGCATTTCGGGGATGGCAATCCGCGCGAATACCGCCGCCGTCGCGACCGATGCCCCCGACACAGCGGCAAAGCCTGCGGTCGCGAAAATGGTCGATACTGCCAGCCCGCCGGGCACCCAGGCGATCCAGCGTTTCGCCGCCTCGAACAGGGCGCGTGTCAGCCCTGCGTAATAGGCGAGGTACCCGATCAGAATGAAGGTCGGGATCAGCGATAGTGCCTGACTGGAGACTTTGGAATGAGGCACCTGCCCGGCGGTTTTCACCGCGACAGTCAAAGCCCAGCCGAATTCGTCCGCCGCAAAGCCCTTTTTGGACCAGAAAATCCAGATCAAACCGATCATGCCTGCCAACGCGGCAGCAAAGGCCACCCGCATGCCAAGCACCACCATAACCAGCATAATACCGCTGACAATCAATCCAATGTCGATGGGTTCCATCTGTGCCGCTCCCTATATGTCGCGGCCGCTGAGTTGTTCGGCCTCCATGCGCGCTTGCGTTGCGGCGTCAATAACCAGCGGCACGGCCACGGGCGCGTCGGTGCCAGTGATCAGCGCGCGACCATACCCCCAAACCTGTAGGCACAGACGCAGCGCCAGAACCGAAAACGCCACCGGGGCCAACAGCTTGGCTGGCCACAAAGGCAGGGCAATATCCATGCTGCTATCGCGGCTCCACAAGGGTGAGCCAAAATCAAAGCTGCGGCTGAAATGCGCCCATGTCCCCCAGATTAGCAGAATGACCAACCCCAGAACCGCCAGCGTTGTAATCAGCTCGACCAGCCATAAAACCCTGCCCTTTAGCGCGCCAACGACGATATCCATGCGGATATGCCCCCCGTCGCGCATTGCATAGGACACGCCCATAAAGGCGATCAGCGGCATCGCCTGTTCGATCCAGTCGACATAGCCGGGCAGTGGTTGATTAAAAAGATTGCGCCCTGTGACCGAGATCACGGCCATCACCATCAGTGAAAACACCGCTAGGCCGCTGACCAACGCCAGCCCCCGTTCCAGCGTGTAGAAGCGCCGATCAATTCGGCTAAGGGCGGTGTCGTCAGTCAGGACAGCGGCGGCTCCGGCCATGGGCGGTTCCTTTTTGAAAAACAGTCTGACGTAGGGGAATTCCGGATCAATCCCGGAGCAGGCGGGTCAAATGGCAAGTATGCCACCTGACCCAGCGCGCTTACATACCCTTCAACTCGGCCAGCTTGGCGGTGGCAAAGTCATACAACTCTTGCGCGGGCAAACCGCGGGCTGTCATGTCCTCAATCCACGCCGTGGCGGCAGGGCCTGCGACGGCGTCCTTGAACGCGGCCAGCCCTTCGTCCGAGAAGGTCACGCGTTCAATCCCGCGCTCGTCCAGCGCCGGACCCCATTTGGCCATCGTGTTGTCGGTATAGTTGGCGACATAGTAATCCAGCGCCTCGTCAATAGACCCCAGCAGCGCCTCGCGATTTTCATCGCTAAGATCGTTCAGCGCATCGGTGTTGGCCACGACCGGGCAATTGACCGTGCCGGGGTTCAGGTTCGTCGTCCACCACTGGGCATTTTCGATCGTGCCGAAAGACATGTGCGCATGCGGAGCAAAGGCAGCAGCCTTGATCACGCCGCTATCCATCGACTGACGCACTTCTGTCGCGCTCATCGAGGTGGGGACAGCGCCGACAGCTTCCATCGCTTGACCGATACCGCCGGTGGCGCGCACAGTGAGGCCTTCGAAATCGGCCAGTGCCGAGGGCGCATCGCCCAGACCCACAAGGTTGTATTGCGGCATCGGCGAGGGCATCAGCAGCGTCGCGTTCCAGCGGGCCAGATCGGCCTTGACCGCGTCTTGCTCATACAGCGCCATCGACAACTCGCGCTCTTGCTCCAGCGTCTCGACCCCTAGGAAAGGCAGTTCCAGAACGGTGATCGAGGGGTTCTTGTCGCGGTGATAACCGGCACAGAATTGGGCCATCTCGAACGCCCCGATGGAAATCCCGTCAAGGTTTTCCTTGTTCTTGCTGAGGCCACCGTAGCTGATATTCAGGGTGAAATCGCCGTTGGTTTTTTCGCTGACCAGTTCGGCCAGTTTTTCGACATGTTCGGTAAACGCGCGGCGTTTTCCCCAAAGCGAAACGTTCCATTCGGTCGCCAGCGCCTGACCGGCAAAGGTCGACGCAATTGCCGCGACGACGCTTAATTTCAGATAGTGCTTCATCAATTATCTCCCTGAGTTGATCATTTATTGATCTTATCAAGGCAAGATAACGATACTGACCCAAATGCCAACGTAAAATTGGCCAGCCTGTCGTTGCGTCATGGCATATACGGATCGCCAAACGCAAAACGGGCGGCAAGGGACATTCCCAAGCCGCCCGTTTCGGTAACTTTACAGCTTATGCCAGCTGCAGGTTCGCGGCGCTCTCGCGGCCGTCACGGCCGGATTCGACGTCGAAAGTCACTTTTTGGTCGTCTGCCAGCGAAGTCAGGCCAGCACGCTCAACAGCGCTGATGTGGACAAAAATGTCCTTGCCGCCGCCATCGGGTGCGATGAAACCAAAACCTTTAGTGGTGTTGAACCATTTTACTGTACCAGTAGCCATATTCGTAGTCTCCTAAGTGGATGCTGCCCGCGAAGTGCGACAGCTTTGGCGTAGTCGGTCTGTATCGAATTGACTGAGCGCCGTGTTAGGGAGACAGTGGTCGAATATAGAAAAACGTCTGCCCAGTGCATATGGACTCGATTGCCCCGGTTTGCAAGCCCTGCTTGTGCAAATGCGGGAATGACCGCGCCGTTTACTTGCCCCTCCAGACCGGATCACGCTTTTCCGCAAAGGCGCGCGCGCCCTCTTTCTGGTCTTCGGACCCATACAACACATCGACCGATGGATACTGTCGACGCGCGATCCTGTTCATCGCAGTCTGAAAATCCTTGCCCTCGGCATCGCGCACGATTTCCTTGATGGCGGCGTAGACCAGCGGTGGCCCACCGGCCAGATGGTCCGCCAGCGCGCGCGCCTCGTCCATCAGGCTTTCGGCAGGGTAAATGCGGTTGATCATACCCCAGCGCGCAGCCTCTTCCGCGTCGATCCAGCGGCCCGTCAGCAGCATCTCCATCGCGATATGATACGGGATCCGTTTGGGCAGCTTGATGCTGGCTGCGTCCGCAACTGTCCCCGAGCGGATTTCGGGCAGGGCAAACTGCGCATGATCCGCCGCCAGGATAATATCCGCCCCCAGCGCCAATTCCAGCCCGCCACCACAGCAGATGCCGTTGACAGCAGCGATGATCGGCTTGTTCAGATCACGCAATTCCTGAATGCCGCCAAACCCGCCGACACCATAGTTGCCGTCAACCTCATCGCCTTCCGCTGCCGCCTTCAGATCCCAACCCGGGCAGAAGAATTTCGGACCAGCGCCGGTGATGATCGCGACACGTAGGGTGTCATCGTCGCGAAAGGCGCGAAACACCTCGCCCATGATGCGGCTGGTGGCCAGATCGATGGCGTTGGCCTTGGGGCGGTCCAGCGTGACCTCTAATACATGGCCACGAATCTCGGTCTTGATAGGGCTGTCAGTCATAGGTGTCTCCGGTTTTGATAAGGGCATCGACGGCAATCGCACGGGTCGGGGTGCAAATCAGGGGGTTGATTTCCACCTCCTGAAGGGTGGCTGCGTTGGCGCTGACATAGTCCTGCACGGCCAGCACCGCATCTGCAATCGCATCCATGTTAGCGGGCAGCGCACCGCGATATCCTGCCAGCATCGGGGCAATGCGCAGGGTTTTCAACATCCCAAAGATATCATCGCGCGTGACGGGCAGAATCAAACACGCGCTGTCCTGCATGATTTCCGTCAACGTGCCCCCTGCCGCCAGAGTCAGGACAAAGCCATGCGCCGGGTCGCGCAGCACACCAACCAACAATTCGGCCACGCCGCCGCTGACCATTTCCTCGACCAGATAGGCAGGGGCGTTCATGCGACTGGCCGCCTCTTGCGCCTGTGCGACACTGATCAGGTTCACAGCCACGGCGCCCGCCTCGGTCTTGTGCGCGAACCCTTCGCCTTTCAGCACCATGGGCAGCGGGGCACGGGCCAATGCCGCGCCCAGATCGCCGGCCTCGACACGCTCGGCATGCGGGATCGTCAGGCCATGCGCGGCCAGCGCGGCCTTACTGTCCGCCTCGCTCAGCACGAGATGAGCAGCGTTATCAGGGCCAGGCATCAGAACAGGCGCGCACGCGGCATTCGACCCATGCAGCCAGACGGCACACTCGATCGCGCTCAGCGCCTCGTCAATGCCCAACAAGGGGATCAGCCCGGCGTCTGTTACCCGTTTGGCCACAGCCTCGCTGAGGTTCTCGGGCAAGGTGGCCAATATGGCCAACGGTGTGCCACTTGCCTTGCGGGCTGCAGCCCCGGCGGTGATGATACAGTCCCACGCCGCATCGCTGCACCGATCCGTGCGCGGGAAATCCGCGACCAACAGTCCCAAGGCCACATCCGCCGTCAACGCCGCCGTAAACGCCGCCGTCATCGCCGGGACATTATCCCAGATGAACGTGTGATAATCCAACGGATTGGCCAGCGCGACCATCGGGCCCAACGCATCCCTAAGCGCCGCCTTTTGAGAGATGTCTAGCGGCGGAAAGGCCACATTTCGCCCCTCGGCGGAATCCGCCATCAGGCTGGCCTCGCCGCCCGAACAGGATATCGACACGATCCGATCCGAAGGTAAAGTGCCTGCCAGATGCAACAGCTTTAGCGTTTCCAGCATAACCGGAAGGCTGTCGACCTGCGCGATATTCAAGCGTTTCAGCAACGCCCGCGCGCCCGCGTCACTGCCCGCCAGCGACGCGGTATGCGAGACCGCGGCCACGCGTGCCCGCTCGGACTTGCCCGCCTTCAACGCGATAATCGGCTTGCCTAACGCTTGCGTCTGGGCAGCCAAGGCTTCGAAACCTCGCAAATCTCCGATGCCCTCGATATGAAGGCCCAGCGCGGTCACGCGGGGGTCCTCCAACAGCGCCGCGCCGATTTCGGCCAAGCCCACCTGCGCCTGATTGCCCGCTGTGGCGACATAAGCCAATGGCAAGCCGCGCGCCTGCATGGTCAGGTTGATCGCGATGTTCGAGCTTTGCGTAATCAGCGCGACACCGCGATCACACCGCAGCCCGCCATGCTGATCTGGCCACAGCAATGCGCCATCAAGGTAATTGATAAAGCCATAGCAATTCGGCCCGATGATCGGCATAGGCCCCGCCGCATCCAGCAAACGTGCTTGCAAGGCGTCTCCATCACCCGTTTCTGCCTGCGCCTCGCGAAAGCCACTGGCGAAACAAACCGCACCGCCCGCGCCCATGGCCGAAAGGCGCGCAACGGTGTCAATGGTCAGGTCACGATTGACACCGATAAACGTGGCATCTGGCGGCGCGGGCAAGTCATCGACGGTGGCGACCGTCGCCAAACCGGCCATTTCAGAACGTTTGGGATGGACGGGCCAGATCGGTCCGTCAAAGCCCATGCGCTGGCATTGCTGGATCACCGAAGCGCACCAAGTGCCGCCACCGACGACGGCGATGGATTTGGGGCGGATCAGGCGGGAAAGATCGCGAGTCATATTAGATGGTGCTCCGAAAGAGAAAGAATGCCTTCGGCGAGGATGTTTTCAGCCAGAAGATACAACAGCTTGTTAACCAAATTGCTCCATTGTGCAGAAGCGGTACAGGCGGGGACGCCGATGACCGCGCCAGTAGATGCAAGTCATTTTGTGTCTCTACGCAGGGGAGTCGGGCGACCACTCCCCTGCATCTTCTGGCCTTAAATATCCCCGCCGGAGGCATTTGAGTTTTTTAGTCAACCATCAACATCACGCGCCCAACGGGCGTAACAAATCGCGGCTGATGATGTGGCGCTGTATTTCCGAGGTGCCGTCCCAGATGCGTTCGACCCTTGCGTCGCGCCAGAAACGCTCGATCGGGAAGTCGTCCATCAGGCCCATGCCGCCATAGATTTGCAGCGTGGCATCCGTAACGCGCGCCAGCATTTCACTGGCGTAGAGTTTCGCCGAGGCGATTTCACGGTTCGCTGGCAGGTCCTGATCCAAACGCCAGGCCGAGGCCAAAGTCAGCCAATCGGCAGCGTCGATTTCGGTGATCATATCGGCTATCTGAAAACTGACGCCTTGGTTCTTGCCGATAGGCTGCCCGAATTGCTCACGCTCGGCGGCATAGTTCAGCGCCATATCGAAACAGCGGCGCGCGCGGCCCACACTCATCGTGGCGACGGTGATGCGGGTAGCATACAGCCATTCGTTCATCACGGCAAACCCGCCATCCACCTCGCCCAACACCTGCGCATCGGGCAGGCGACAGTTATCGAATTCCAGGATCATGTTCTTGTAGCCCCGGTGGCTGACCGATTTATAGCCATCGCGGATGGTGAAGCCGGGTGTTCCGCGATCGACCAAAAACGTGGTGATGCGTTTCTTGGGTCCGCGCGGGGTGTCGTCTTCGCCGGTGGCGACGAACACAATGATGAAGTCGGCGTGATCGGCCCCCGAAATGAAGTGTTTGGTGCCATTCAGCACCCAATCGCCGCCGTCACGTTTGGCGCTACATTTCATGCCGCGCACATCTGATCCGGCCCCCGGTTCGGTCATAGCCAGGGCGTCCATCCGTTCGCCGCGCACGGCGGGCAGCAGATAGCGTTCGCGCTGATCGCCTTCGCAGGCCATCAGGATGTTCTGCGGACGGCCAAAGAAGTGATTCAATGCCATCGAACCACGTCCCAATTCGCGTTCGACCAGCGCAAATTCGACATGGGACAGGCCCGCGCCGCCGACCTCTTCGGGGAAGTTGCAGGCGTAGAAGCCCAGGTCGATGGTTTTCTGCTTGATCGCCTGCGCCACCTCTGCCGGGACTTCACCGGTGCGGTCGACCTCGGCCTCATGCGGGTAGATCTCGTTCTCGACAAAGCTGCGCACGGTCGAGACGATCATCTCCTGTTCGTCGGTCAATCCGAAATTCATCTTAGGCCTCCTTGGCATGCAGGGCGGCAAGCGCCTCGACTTTGGCTTTAACGTTGTTTGACGGGTCGCAGGTGCGACGTGTTTCAAGGCTGACGTGCAGCATGAATTGATCGCAAGTGGCCAAAACTTCATCGTCGCTGGCGCGGATCATCCGGTGCATGCAGCGCAGTTTCTTGCCCTGACCTTCGGTGATGGTCGTGTGGACCTCGACCATTTCGCCGGCATGGGTTTCCACCAGAAATTTGGTGGTCGTCTCGACCGTGAAATAGCTAAGCCCGCCGGCAATATAATCCTCATCCGCGCCAACATGGGTCATCACCGCGTCGGCCGCATCCGAGAATATCTGACCATAGCGCCCCTCGTTCATGTGCCCGTTGAGATCGGTCCAATCAACGGGGATCATACGGCGTTGCGTGATCAGCGGCGTGGAATCGTCCAGCACCGGGCGCATGGCCTTCTGGTGCGTGTTGATCAAACGGCCTGACGCGGTGCCCTGTTGTTTCAGGGCGCGCATCATCGCGATCAGGTTCTTGTCGCGCTTGCGCTCCAGCTCGCGGATGGTCAGGTGGCCGGATTGTGCGTCGGATTGGTCCGCGATTTCCTGCGCCAACTCATCCGTCAGCTCTGGCACATCCATCAGCTTGGTCCAGGGCCATTTCAGACAGGGGCCAAATTGGTCGATGAAATGTTTCATGCCCGCCTCGCCACCGGCAACACGGTAGGTCTCAAACAGGCCCATCTGTGCCCAACGAATGCCAAATCCATAGCGGATCGCGTTGTCGATTTCCTCGGTCGTGGCGATGCCGTCCTTGATCAGCCACAGCGCCTCGCGCCAGACGGCCTCAAGGAATCGATCCGCGATATGGGCGTCGATTTCCTTGCGCACACGCAGCGGATACATACCCAGCGAGGTCAACATCTCGGCGGCGCCATCGGCGGCGGCGGGGTCGGTCACATCTGACGGAACCACCTCGATCAGGGGCATCAGGTAGACCGGGTTGAACGGGTGCGTGACCATGATCCGCGTGGGATCGGACGCGCCCTGTTGCAATTCGCTTGGTTTGAATCCGCTGGTGGATGAGCCAATGGTGACGCCCGGATTAGCCGCCTGAATTTGCGCATAAACCTTATGCTTCAGGTCCAGCCGTTCGCTGACGCTTTCCTGCACCCAATCGGAACCGGTCACGGCCTCGGCCAGTGAGGCGTGGAAGGTGATCGTGCCCTCGTCAGGCATAGCGCAATCGTAAAGCATCGGCAGGGCGCGGCGGGCGTTGGTCATCACCTCGCCAATCTTGCGCTCGGCCTGCGGATCGGGGTCGAACACCCGCACATTCCAGCCGTTCAGCGCAAAGCGCGCGGCCCAGCCGCCGCCGATAACGCCGCCGCCGATGATGGATGCTGTTTTGGTCATGTTGTGGTCCTTTTGGAGTGCGACGGGATCATGCGTTCCGCTCGGTATGGCCGTCGATGGCAATGATTTGTCCGCTGATCTTGGACGCGGCGGGCGAGGCGAGGAACAACACCGTGTCGGCCAGATCGTCGACCGTGACCCATGTGCGCATGCTGACGCCTGCGACGTATTGTTCGCGCACGTCCGCCTCGGGGCGGCCTGCGGCGGCGGCCTCCATGGCAACTACACGATCCATCCGGTCGCCTTCCACAGCGCCGGGGCAGATCGCATTGACGCGCACGCCGACCGGACCCAGCTCCATCGCCAG